>CAWAVC010000019.1:0-98199 GCA_963785325.1 uncultured Bacteroidales bacterium
CCACTCTGAGTCAATCAACATGGATACCAGCTCATCGGTGGTTAATTTTTGCATCGTGCCATTTTCCATGTTTGTGCGGAAAGCCCGAACCATGCCATGGAACTTCATCTGTCTCATTTTTTGAAGGGTTTGCTCATTCATAATATTTAGGTTTTAAGGAAAACAAAATACGTTACCGGAGTCTGTAACCAGGCCCCGGTAACGTGAAGATTTATCGGTAATAATTTTTACCACGGATATTATCGTGCGGGGGTAATAATGGCTGATCACTGCCAGGTCGATCTTCCGTGTCCCCGTCAAGGCCCCTTTCAAGAATTGCCTTGATGGTCTGGTACCCGTAATCGCCATATTGTATCGCACGCCGGCAGGCATTGTTAAGCCGCTCCTCGCCAACACGTGCAGCAAAGCTAAGTACGCCCTGGCATGAACGATAGGTCTGTTCCGAGTGCTGGCGCGTATTGAGCAACTCAATGATGTATTGTTTTGTTTCAGGGCCGACCTCTTCAGCACGCTCAATAAACTTTTCCGGGTTCCAGTCACTCATGTACCGGTGCTTTGAAGCCAGATGTTCATCAACCGTTGTATATGCATAAGGTTGCCGGTTCCTGTTGTGTATTGCAATGCGTTCATAGCGGTGATACACCTCAACGACACTTTGGCTTATAACAGTGTTACCTTCTTGCCAATGAAGTGGTAAGGAACACTATAATAATGCCTGTCTTCTGAGAGGTTGACGTAATTGTTCTTCATTACGGTAACAATAATCCGGTGTTTCAGTTCGTACTTGTTTGCAGCCAATGGGCTTAGCGTATGACGTTCGGTTTCTTCAAACAACTGGCGCCGGCTAAACGGTCTGTCTTTAAAGAACCGGTTATTATGCTCCTCCAGGGCTAACCTGATGGCTTGGTTGATCAGTTCCAGACTGGAATAGACTCTTTCCTTCACAGTGCCATAAATCGTGCGATAGATGATCTTTACGGCACCTTCTACCAAAGCCTTATACTTTGGCTTATAAGGTGCTGCGGGAAGTGCAGCCATAGTGTAATGGCTTACAAAGTCACGGAATGCCTCGTTGAGTGTTGGCTCATAACGGTTGCCTTTGATCACCGCTGACTTCAAATTATCAGTGACGATAGCCTTGGGAACACCACCAAAGTAATGCAAGGCATTCTCACATGAACCGATGAAGTCTTCTTTGTTTTGGCTGAAGCTGGCTTCTACGTAAGTTAACTGGCTGGCGCCGAGGATGGCAACAAATACTTCCACAGGGATTACCTCTCCACTTACCGGATTTATTATCTGCAGCTTTTGCCCGGCATAGTCAACGTACATCTTTTCTCCGGCCTTGTGCTCCATATGCATCACCGGGTTGCGTACCTTCAGCCATTGAAGGTAATACCTCTTAAACTGTGACACACGGTATCCATCAGGATGCAGCGTAATGTATTGCTGCCACTGCTTCTCCTTTGTGTTTTCGCGGTGCTTGAGCGCTTTCTCCATCCCTGGAAAAAACTCTACTGCTGATTTGTGCCGTGGATCATCTTCAATAAAATGGCGCGGAACCATGTCCATGAAGAACTGCTCAAGCTCAGTATCGGTCATCTGTTCAAGTGCCTCCAGGGATTTACCGGAGGCCAGGAATAACCTGATATACTTTTTAACGCTGTTGCGGGGAAGCCCTGTCCGTTCCCCGATGGACTGTTTGCTTACACCTGTGGTGTACAGGTTGATAATGTTTCTTACCTTGCTCATAACGATTAGTTTATTTGACATTTATGATTTGTTAATAATAACAAATCAACATAATCATAAATGGTTACCAAAAAGCAAGGAATATCTTTCTTAAGGGGTGGTCAATTTGAATCGGCAGAGGGTGGTCAATTTGCTCCGGCGCGAGCCGATTTTTACATCGGCACAGGGGTGGTCAATTTGGATCGGCGGAGACTGGTCAATTCAAGCGGTTTTTCCATACAGAGCGCAAATGAAACGACAGGAGACATAAAAGAGTACAAGACAAAATTTAACAATTTAACCATTGATATAAAGTATAACCAATATCTCTACATTTCAGGAAGTTTGCACAAATATTGGAACATCACCCAATCGGGAACGAATCAGAACTATAACGATTTTACATTTACCTCCCTGGTGGAAACTATCAGGGATATTTCCACCCGGTTCAACCTCAACCCGGTTAACTGTAAGATTGAAAATATTGAATTTGGAGTCAATGTTACCCCAACCATCCCGACCAATATGGTTTTAATGTCGGTCATCAATCATAAGGGAAGACCCTTTACCCAGGAATATGATGAGAATAAATATTTCAGAGAGTGCGAACATCAAAGGTATTTTCTCAAATTCTACAATAAAGGATTACAGTATGACCGACCGGAAAACATTCTGCGTTTTGAAAATAAGACAATCAGAATGGTACACCTGAAAAAAACAGGTATAAAATCATTGGCCGATCTATTAGACAAGGATAAAATTTCCTCCCTGGGTGTTATTTTAAAGAGGGATTTAAGTGATTTATTGTTTTATGACTACACCATACAGGAAACCGATTTGACCCCGAAAGAACTTACCATTCTCACCCTGGGACAAATTCCAACGTATTGGACAAACCTAAAAGAAACGAACCGGGAGAACTATTATAAGAAAAGACAACGTTTCCGGGAGCTTGTTAACCGATATGGGAAACAGTCTATCCAGGAAACAATAAGTAACTTAGTAACCCAAAAATGGAATGAATTATTACAATCTGATTCTAAAGCATTACAGGAATTACCCCTTTATCTGAACGGTTAAAAACTGTAAAGTGTTATAATTATTCCCTCTTCTTCTTTAAACAAAAAACCCCATTTAAGGGGTTTTTCGTAAGACTGACCAGATAATCGTCCTACCTTTTATGGCTGTCCAGAGTTTTATCCTGTCTTAAATTCCGATACAAAGATATGATAATAATAAGCAAAAGTCAAAAATATATTATATTAATTTTAATAAAAAGTAAATAACAATCATATATTGCTGATATCTTGAACATTACCTTTGATGAGTTTTCTTAGTTCCGAACCGCCATCTATCAATTCTATTGCATATTGTCCATCACTAAGGCCAAATCCGTTGATTTTTTTAGCTGTCACCACGGTTATTTCATAGTCATCAACTGCATGGTGGTGTGTTTCAATCACCACATTCAGTTTTACCCCATTTTCTTCTTTTTGTAGAACAACTCTGATAGCCCTGTCGACACTATCTTCATTTGTAACGAACGTAAAACCGATAATTTGAGAACTATAATATATTAAATGATGAATTGATTCTTTAACCAACGAAATAACACAATCTTGGTCAATACCCTCCCGGGGCCCATCCTCATCACCAAACTGAGCTCTGTTTTTATAATGTTTATCAATCCATAATTTGAATTCCGACCTCTTAACAACACTTTCTATGTGTCTTGCAAGTGGTGTACTCAAATTTGCAATATATTCCAGTGGATCAACGACAACACCTGCTTCCGCTTTTTTATTATCAATTCTTTTTCTATGCCCCATCTCCTTTTATATTTTAAACAAAAGTAACTGAACAATATTAAACTGCAATATAACAATGTTTACTTTTTTAAAATAAATGTTTACTTTTTAAAAATAAAAAGGTGAAATTCAAATTATTGTACCCCTCCAAGTAAACCTCCCCGACCCTCCACCACCAAAACTGAAAGCAAATCGGCACCGGCACCGGCTGTTTCCGGTCGAAGATGCTCAAATAATTTAGTAAAAAGAATGCTTTTTTAGCCCCAGGGGACGGTTCAGCGTTCCAATAGACTATTACCCCACCTAATAACAAAATCCCCAACCTGCACGACCTGGAGGGCTTATAATACCAAAACAGGAGACCTTTTGACCCTTTGAAGAATCCGGAAACTTATAAACTTTGTTCTATGGATTGTCTGAATGTACGTGTTCAGGGTACCCCTGTTTCCCGGTCTTTTTCGAGTATCGCCCGGATTGAATATCTTACTTGATAGAACTGACTTTAATAATAAATATTATTTCAGGGGTTTTTGTACGTATGTTTCCTTCCTTTATAAGTCATAGGGGATTACCGGACGGTAACGGAATGAGGGTTATTTTACTTTTTGAAGTTTGAAGTCAGTGGGTCAATTTATAAGGTATATTATATTTCAGGGGATTTGTTTATAATCAGGAAAGACAAAAAGGATGGTTTGTGTCCCATTGTTTTGTGGAGGGATAACCTGAAGTGATATTTTTCTGATCCTTTTAGAGTGGGCTGTTCTTTAGCTTTGTTAATTATGTACTGTCTTAGGTTGATTTGAAATTCATTCAATATGTCTCGGACGAGATTTTCAGGGAAAGAAGTCTTATAATGATCGTCCAAGAGTGTCGTAACTTGTTTTGAATAGTCTGTAAATTTGTTGGTTCCGGGGGGACGTACATAGTGAATTGGTTTTTAGTCCCACAAAGTTAGCAAATTTGTTTCAGGATATCATAAGTGAATGCTATTCAATTATTTGCAATGATCTCTAATATAATCATACGCCCACCAAAACCCAAGTTCACCGGCTTTATGCCAATCTAAACAAGCACCCTCTTTATCACCAAGTAAGTGCTTTGCCAAACCACGGTTACAATATGCCTCTGCATGTCGAGGATGAAACTCAATTGATTTAGTAAAGTCCTGAATAGCACCTCTATAGTCTTTAATGTAAGCCTTTGCTAAACCCCTTTTAAAGAATGAGACTGCCGTCTTTAGTAACGATTTATAGACAAAATTTTGAGTCTTTTCCTTCAGGTTGATAATTTTGTCCTCTGTCCACAGGAGAAAAAACTTACTATTTGACCATGTATGTTCTTCGTTCATCTTCTTAACTATTTATAAATGAGATTCATTTAAAAATATTTGGTCAGGAGGATTAGGTTTTGATAATTCCTTCTTCTTATATAAATCTACCTTTCTCTTTCTCATCAGGTACTCCCTCAGGTTGTCTATAACCTGAAGTTTCATCTCTAATTTCTTTTGCTCATTTGGTTCCATGCTAATTTGATTTTAGCCTTTTAATATGGGTTAAACTGTAAGACCGTAAATTCTCAAATGAATTAAAAAAGTCTAAATGTATTAATCATCACTGAAGAATTATTTTTGGTTTTCTCGAAATTTTCTTCAAGACCAGTAATAGTAATGATGTAAAGAGTTCGATTTTTTACAAAACCATAAACAAGATTTTTTAAATTATTGCCATTGGTTGATGCCGTTACAACGAATTCTTTACCTATTTGACCGTTTATTAGAATACTTCTTTCAGATTCATACCTGATATTTGTTGATGACTGTTTTGCTTTCATGTTCATTTTGTCCATTGTCATATCATCAATTGTAGCATCGACATTGTTCGTGACAACTACATTAATGTTATAAGGAATATTTGGGTCTTGCGCCATAAAAACACATCCTGAGTACAAATTATAGTTTCTTATCCAATCAGAAGGGTATTGAATGGTGAAATGATTATCAGAATCCGTATAAGAGGAAAAACTTGTTGTTTGGGCTTCATATTTTTCAGATCCACCTTTGTCATTTTCACTTGCACTCCTATTCGGTGAGCTCGCTGGAACAACATTATCTTCTATTTGATTTCGACTTAGTTTAGCACCCTCATAACCTAATAAAACTTTTCGTATTGAATCCTCTCTTCTATCTATTTCACTCAATGGCACTTCCCTTCCTTTTTTTGATTCATTATCACTAATATTAGTTTCTTGTCTATTATTGTCAGTGGTGATCGAAGATTCTTTGTTCTGTCTTGCTATAACTGAGGCAATGATGATAAATGCTAAAACCGCAAAAAAACCAAGAACAGCTTTTGGAAAATTATTAGTCTTGTGAGGTTTATTAACCCAAGGGCCTGATGACTGATACTGCGGATTGCTATAACTGGATTGGCTTTGCTTAGGATCAAAATTCAATTTTTGCGAATATTGTTGATCCTTATTTATAAAATTGTTTGATCTTTCCTTGATTGCATTTTCACGTTTTCTTAATTCTTCTTCTTTCTTCCTTAGTTCTTCTTCTTTTACATGAAGATTTTTTTCAATATGAGAATTGTAGTTTAGCTTTTGATCGTATATTTTCCTTCTTTCTTGGTTGTTTAGAACTTCAAAAGCTTCTTGGATATCCTTAAACCTTTCTTCAAAATATTTATCTCCTTGGTTCTTATCTGGATGAAATTTTTGTGAAAGCTTTCTATGTGCTTTCCTTATTTCTTCAAATGAAGCATTCATTTGTAATCCAAGAATGTAGTAATAATCTTTCATTGTCTTGTCAGAATTCTATGGATTTCATTTAGTTAAAGTCCTATAAATCTTATTGAGATGTTTCAATCGTCAAATAAAAACAGCGTGAGACAATCGCCTACCGCTGTTAAGGCTCGACCAAGAGCCCATGCCGCAAATAAACAACGCCCACGCTGTGCTTGGGCATTTGCTTACTATCCTGCGACATTGTTGAAATTGGTCGATTTTAACAGCAGAATTCAGCTAAACGCTAAATCTTAAATATATCTGGTCTTCTCCTGTTTGCTCCTTTCTTTATGAATCCAAATGTAAACGGTAAATAACAATGCACGATTTCGGTAAATAAGAATGCACGATTTCGGTAAATAAGAATGTCAGAAATCGGTAAATAAGAATGCAAGGTCCTTCCTTCGTTAACTTCTCCTTTTAAAGAAAAAAGAAAAAAAAGCAAGGGTTGCAGCTCAACTTGCCCATGGGCAAGTTGAGCTGCAAAAAACCTAACATTTAGTCTGACTTTTGGTCTCTTAACCAAACCTGTCAGACATGAATAATAAAATTGAACACCGATGGATTATGTATTATGAGATACAAAAACAACAATGGAACGGAAAGACGCCATCACAGATTGCCGATTATCTGGGGATGGATATCCGGACTGTAAAAAAGTATTTAGCCATGAACGCAAAGGAGTATGAGGATTCTTTGGTGGGTTTATCGACCCGAACAAAAAAGTTGGCATTCTACGAAGACTTTGTCAAGGGACGACTGGAACTATGCCCCGAGGCTTCCTCGGCCCAGGTCCATGACTGGCTTAAGGAACACTATCCGTTGTTCCCCAAGACAAGCATCAAAACCGTATACAGCTTCGTTTTATTTGTCCGGCAGAAGCATAACCTGGTGAAAGTCTTTACTTCCCGGCAATACCAACAGGTCGAAGAACTTCCTTATGGAGAGCAGGCCCAGGTTGATTTTGGAGAGTTTAATATGACCGATGTCGATGGTCACCGCAAGAAAGTGTATTTCCTGGCCCTGGTCTTATCCCGCTCCCGGTACAAGATGGTCTTTTTCTCGGATCATCCCTTTACTGCCCAGTCAGCCATCGAAGCCCATGAAGTAGCCTTTAATTTCATCGATGGGTATCCCCGGGAACTGGTCTATGATCAGGATAAAGTCTTGTTGGCTAACGAAAACAAAGGCGATGTCGTGTTAACCGAAGCATTCCTGGCTTACTGCCAGAGCCGGCCATTTAAGGTCAGGTTCTGTCGCAAAAGTGATCCCCAGAGTAAAGGAAAAATAGAAAACGTGATCAAATACATCAAGTACAATTTTCTCAGGGGCCGGTTGTATTATGGAGTGTTTGTCCTGAACGATCAGGCCCTGGATTGGCTCAGCCGAACAGCCAATGCCAAAGAACATTCGACCACCCATAAAATCCCGGCACTGGAATGGATGATTGAAAAGGACCACCTGATCGCTTTGCAAACAGCTTTGTTTAATACCTCCCCTCAAAGGGTATACGCTGTAAGTAAAGACAATGTGATCCATTATAAGGGTAGTACTTATTCCGTTCCCATCGGAACTTACCAGGGGGCAAAAACAGAAGTAAAGCTTGAACAAACCGGTGACATCCTGATCCTAAGTGATACCACCGGAAAGGAAATTATTCGGCATCCGGTATCATATATCAAAGGCACCCAGGTCCGCCATAAAACTCATTATCGGGATAATAGTCTTAGCGTGAGTAAGCTCATGGATCTGGTGGCTTCACGCTTTACCGATCAGGAAAAAGCACATAGCTACCTCGATAAGGTTCATCTTCAGTTCCCCCGTTATGCCAGAGATCAAATGCAGATCATCGAACAGGCAGCAAAGAAATATCCAAAACAGGACATGGATCTTGCCCTGGAATATTGTCTTGAGAACCATCTTGAGAAACCAGCTGACTTTGAGCCGGTATTACTGGCACTAAGAGAACAGCAGCAAAATAGCACAGAAACGATCCTTAAGGATGAACCCCGTTTACAAAACCCCAAGTACAAAATCCAACCTCATACCAGCAGTATATCAGAGTATAAACAAATCCTTGATT
This sequence comes from uncultured Bacteroidales bacterium, assembly GCA_963785325.1. Classification (GTDB taxonomy): domain Bacteria; phylum Bacteroidota; class Bacteroidia; order Bacteroidales; family FEN-979; genus FEN-979. Next base: position 8,407 of record CAWAVC010000019.1, read on the forward strand.
AAGTATGGAAACAACCACAGAAACCCTTAGTAACCTGGCCCGACAACTAAAGCTTACCGGCCTGGGATCCGTGATCGGTGACCTGCTATTAACCGCAGGCCAAAAGCAGATAAGCTATGTCGACTTTACAATGGACCTGCTATCAGCCGAAATCGATCACCGTAACCAACAAAACCTGGTCAAACGCTTACGGCACGCAAAACTTCCCGCACAGCATGATCTGGACCTATGGCAGGAGAATCATGTCAGCGGGATATCCCGAACTCAGCTCTCTCACCTCAGACAATGCATCTGGCTGGAACAACATTTTAATATCATCCTGATGGGACCCAGCGGGGTAGGAAAAACGTTTTTAGGAGCTGGCCTTTGTTTTAACGCATTGCAGAAAGGATACCGGGCTTGCTTTAGAACCATGGAACAACTCACTCATCTGCTTAAAATGAAAGACATCGTTAAATCCATGGCCCGGGAATTTGATGTGCTCCTTCATGCGGATCTACTGGTGATTGATGATATTATGATGTTCCCCATTGAACGCAAACAAGCTGTCTCTCTGTTCAATCTTATCGACCATTTGCATCAAAACGCTTCCATCATCGTCACCACCAATAAAAGCCCTGATGAATGGGTCAAAGTACTCGATGATGAAGTACTGGCTGCCGCGATACTTGATAGGTTGCTTTTTAAGTGTGAAATCGTCAAATTATCCGGTAAATCGTTCCGGCTGGAAAACAGAAAAACGATCTTTGAAAATACCGTTCTTTAAAATGTTGTATCTTTATAATCGGAAATTAACGATGCTAAAAACCTTACATCCTTATTTACCGATTTCCTGCATTTGTAGTTACCGCTTACACCAAAGTTAGTAAAATTAAATTTCAATAGATTTTTTCTATTATTTACCTCTATTGGTAAACCTCCCCGACCCTCCTCTATCTAACCTTAAGTCAAACCGGCGCCGTCGTTGGCCGTTTCCGGTCGAAAGAACCCGCAAAAACCCAGTAAAAGAATGCTTTTTATGTCCCAGGGAGACGATGAAGGGGTCAAGGGACTATTCCACCTATTAATCAAATCCCCAACCTGGACGACCTGGAGGGCTTCTAATATCATAACCGGGGGCACTTTGACCCTTATGTGTCTGTCAGTAGTCCCGTGCCTTTGGTTATTTAGTCAAGGGTGGTGTTGAGGACGGTTCGGGGATCGGTGGGTTCTTCTGTTTGTTTTTCAGTTTTGCGAATAGGAACCTTTCTACCAGGTTCGACCATGCCTCCTGTTTGTTGTTTTTCATTTTCAATCCATGTTTTAATTTCACTTAACTTAAAAAAGCATTGAAAGGTACAAAAATATTCTCTAAAGTCAGGTATAAAATGAACTAAAACAGTTTCTACCGTCCCCCTGAGCGTCCTCCAGGCAAAAACAAACCCCCGTATATCACTGATTTATACAGGGGTTATCTATGATCGAGTGCGGACCGGACGGGACTCGAACCCGCGACCTCCGCCGTGACAGGGCGGCATTCTAACCAGCTGAACTACCGATCCTCAATTGAGGGTGCAAAAATAGTGATTATTTTTAATAATCAAACTCTTTTTCTTTTAACAACTCTCTCTTTTTAAAACTCATCTGTAAACGCACCTGAAACGGAAACAGAGTAACAATGCACACCAAGCCAATGCGCCTCTTTCATCCATTCCTTGACTTTCCAAAGGGCATTTGACGCATCAAGGATCACAATTCCGGGTCTGAAATGTTTCAGGATATCTTTCAGGTCTGATTTCGGATTCCCTGATATGATGAGATAATCCACGCCTAATACCAGTTCACTATTATCCTTACTTTTTTGATCAATAATTACGATCCTCTTTCCTCCGAATCCTATGAAATTTCCCTTTTTAAAAAACAGATCTCCATAATGAAAGGGTTTGTTATAACACAAAGGTAATGGAAGCTGAAATTCGAATAATCCGGTTACTTTTTCATTCCAGTGGTACTTTCTGAAGGTATCCAAAAAAAAAGGCTCTTTCAGCGCTGAAAGTCCACCAACAAGAATGCTTTTCCCTCCGGTAATAAAATCACATAAACCTTGTCCTCTTACATCATAAACCGTAAACTTACTTACAGATGCCTGCCTGTATTTTTTCCATAAAAAGTTCCCTGACAACAGGATCATCAGAGAGAGTGTGACAAATAACCACTTCATCTTTTTTAATGAAAAAAATGCAGCGCCTGAGATTAATACCAAATAGAACACGATAAATTCAGGAATATTGATGACAATGCCCCTAGATACCGAAAAAGGAAGCGCCCCCATCCAATGAATAAATGAATTCAGAAACCATACCATTAGAGAAAGTATCCTGGCTATTATTAACGAAAACCAAGGAATAGTTCCAAGTGCAAGGGCAAGAATACCGGTATAAATTATTAAGTTCGATAATGGGATTACAATTATGTTCGTGACCATAAAATAATTCGGAAACTGATGAAAATAATAAAGGCAAAGTGGAAGTGTTGCAATTTGTGCCGCAATTGAAACAGCAATGATCGCCCATATTTTATCCAGAATCAGGTTTTCGGGAACATAAAGATTGTATATCGCTTCATACAGGAGCACGATTCCTCCAACAGCAAGATAAGAAAGCTGGAAACCGGGATCAGCTAAAAGTATGGGTTGCCATATCAGAAGCAAAATGGCCGAAGCAGCAAGGACATTCAGGGTATTGGGGTGGCGTTTCATGGCTTTTCCAAATACCAGCAGGCTCAGCATTCCTGCAGCCCTCATTACTGCCGGCGAGAGTCCTGTGATGAGTGCATAAAGCCAAATAAAGCAAATGACCAGGAAAGCTTTGACATATCCTCCGTTTTTCCGTTTATCAATAAATGCTAATATTTTATCAAGAACCAGAAAGATCATCCCCACATGCATTCCTGAAACTGACAGGATATGTATCACACCGGTCGCAGAGTAGTCGCGTATGAGATCATTATCAACCTCATCCATATAACCCAGAAGAAGTGCCCCTGCAACTGCGAATTCCCTTCCTTTGGTACCATTATTCCTGAGAAGCATCAGCATCCTGTCACGCCAACAAAGGGCCATTCTGAAAACCGGATTCCGAGTCTCACGGGAGATTATGACCCAATGACCCAGCTTCACACGAGCTTGCAAATAAAGCCCTCTGAGATGCAAGTACCGTTTGTTATCAAATCCGCCTGGATTCCGGGATCCTTCAGGTTCAGTAAATTGTGTATTCATCAAAAGGCGGTCGCCATAGCAGAGGAACTTTGAGCAAGGACTCTTCCCAAGAAAAACCACTGCATTTCCTATCGTCTTGAACCATCTTCCGTTCTCTTTTATAAAAGTGATCCGTACGACGACCTTTGTGTTTTTTTCCTTCCGGATCACTGGTTCAATAATTTCACCAATGCAATACTTTTGAACAGGTTTGAAATTCCCGAAGTAATCATTCTTCAGAGTATCTTTTCCAATCAGCACGATCCTATTAGAGAGCACTGTAGTTAACAGAAAGATAAGGATCCCTGCAATCCATTGAAAAGAATATGGGAAAATGCTTTTCGGCATCAATATCAGAAAACCGGAACAAAAGAACATCATGACCGCAAGGCTCAGTGGAATCTTAAGCTCTGTTTCATAGAAAATTCCCTGGGCTATGCCAAGAAAAATAGGCAAGATCAATCGTACCAGGGGAAATTGTCGCCAGAAATTCATTTATACCCAGGGGTAAAACCAATTCCTTAATCGGTCAGAAGTGAAAAGGTAATATATTTAAGGGGAACAATATTTATCCATATAAGTTCGTGCTTTTTCTGAACCCAGTTCTTCTGCTTTTTTCCAATCTTCACATGCATCCGGGATATCTTCCATATATTGGCGTGTGACCCCGCGTTTCAGGAATGCATCAGCATTGTATGGATCAAGCTCAATTACTTTGGAATAATCGTCGTAGGCGGCCTGGTAATCTTTCAGGTAAAGATATGCAAGTGCCCGATTCAGGTAAGGATTGATATCTGTAGGCAACAGTCGTATGGTAACGCTAAAGTCGAGAATAGCATCCTCAAAATATCCTGCAGCAGCTTTGGCGGCACCGCGACTGCTGAAATATTCTGGCGATGTTGTATCATATTTGATGGCTTCGTTGAAATCAGCGATCGAATTCGTATAATCATTCATATTAAACCTGGCCAGCCCCCGATTGTATAAGGCAGCCGGGTCATTGGGACGAAATTGCAATGCCCTTGAAAAATCATTTGCAGCCTCCTTGTAATCTTCCAGGTCAAATTTATCCAATCCCCGGTTCATATATGCATCGACAAAATCAGCTTTCTGATTGATCGCCTTGTTGTAATCGTCAATGGCCCCATAATAATCCTTAAGAAAATCTTTTGCAATTGCCCGGTTAAAATATGGCTCCGCATAGGAAGGTTTAAGAGAAATCGCCCTTGAGAAATCTTTGATGGCACCTTTGTAATCTTTTAATTCACTTCGGGTAATTCCACGGTTATAATAAGGTTCGATTTCCATAGAATCTATCGTGATAGCTTTGTCGAAGGAAATCAAAGCAGCCTTGTAATCTCCCAGTTTCGCTTTCAGGATACCATCTTTCACAAGTTCACTGACAGTTACCTGGGAATATGTATTCAGACAAAAATTAAAGGTGAAAAAAAATATTATCAGAACGTTTTTCCGAAATGTCATTTTTATAAATTTTCTAACCCACCGATAATATTTCTATTTTGCGACTTTGTAAATCTATAATTCTGTTACTTTGTGACTTTGTCACTATATCACTTTGTGACCTTACCTGCAATATTCATTAATCAGGGGTTTAGTGGTTTCCAGTCCAAGATTGACTGCCTTCTTCCAATCCTCACAAGCCCCGGTATTGTCACCCAGGTTTAATTTTGCTTTGCCACGGTTATCATAAGCATCAGCATAATCCTTATTGAGTTCGATCGCTTTATTAAAATCCTCGAGAGCAGCTTTCGGATTTCCCTGACTGAGCTTTGCGCCGCCACGATTGTTATAAGCAGTAGCATTTTTCGGATCAATGGCCAATGCCTTGTCGTAATCCTCTATAGCCCCTTTATAATCTTTCAGGAAATGTTTCATCATTCCACTATTCGTGTAAACATCAGGGTATTTTGGATCCAATTTGGCAACAGTCTCGTAGTTTTCGAGGGCATCCTTAATATCACCCTTCAAATACTTGCATCCTGCTAAGTAATTGTAGGCCATTGGATTAGTCTTATCCATTTCAACAAACTTTTTCATATCTTCTTCTGCCGATTGGTACTGATTTAATTCAAAATGACAGACGCCCCTGCTGAAATACGCTTTATTAAGTGCTGGATTCATTTTTATTGCTTCATTCAGATCGTTAATAGCACTTATGTAATCCTCCAATAATAATTCTGCAACCCCTCTTTCCATATAAGCAATAGGCAATCTATAAATGTTGAGTGATTGTGTGAAATCTTCTATCGCACCTTCTTTGTCTTCATTTCTGAGTTTTTGTGATCCTTTTTGATAAAGGTCATGGGCTTTTCTTTGGTCGGGATCTATACCATCCTGTTTTACCGGCCCAAGAGGCTCTATCGATTTCTTTGCAAAGTCATTCCAACATCTTGTTATTCTTGTCGTTGGTACTCTTTTTGGAATTTTGATCTTGTGGGGTCATGTAATTCAAATTCTTTTCCACAATACATTCTGAAGATTTCGTTTGCTCCTGACCCGAAACATCCGGACTGTGCAAACCGTCCTGTGTAACACGATTGTTCTCTGTTTGGTTGCAATAAACGGTAATGGAAGTATATCCAAACATGGTAAAAAAAAGGAATAAAAAAGGAAAGGTTCTTCTCATTCTTTTCATATAATTTTATGGTTTAATTATTAAATAACTTAATTTTTCTTCATGTATTGTATCATAAGATGTGCTGCCCTGAATGATGCTCCCGCACCACCCATTCTATCCTTTAAACCAGCATAGGCTTGAATGATTTCCTGTCGTTCATTGCGATCCAGGATCTTTTTCAATTCATTCCGGAGATTTATAATAGAAAGATCTTTTTGGATAAGTTCACAAATAATCTCCTTGCCCATGATCAGGTTGACAAGCGAAATATATTTCACCCTGATCACTGATCTTGCGATAAGGTAAGAAAAAAAATTACCTTTATAACACACGACCTGAGGAATGTCCATTAAAGCTGCTTCGAGTGTGGCTGTTCCGGATGTAACAAGAGCTGCTTCCGCATGATGAAGTAGATTATAGGTTTGCCCTGTAACCATAGAGACTGGGGTCCCGAGCAATAATACGGGAATAAAAGTCAGGATTAATAGAAGGTGCACAGGCAATGACAAACTGGTAATCCCCGAAAAAGGAAACTGTTTTAAGCATGACTTTCAGCATTAGCTTGATCTCTTGGCGGCGGCTACCCGGCAACAGAGCAACCAAACGTTTATTCGGAAGGTGATTTCTTTCAAGGAAGCTCTTCCTATCCGGATAAATCGCATTCTGGCTGATTACATCGAGTAAAGGATGACCGATAAAATCAACCTTATAACCGTAATGTGCATAAAAATCTTTTTCAAAAGGAAGAATGACGAACATCCGGTCAACGAACTTTTTAATCTTCTTAACACGTGAAGAACGCCAGGCCCAAAGTTGAGGAGATATGTAATAAAAAACCTTTATTCCATGTTTATGGGCAAATCTGGAAATCCTCAGGTTAAACCCGGGATAGTCAACCAGGATTAAAACATCAGGCTTAAATTCGAGTATATCGGTTCTACAGAAACGTATATTTCGTGTAATCTCTTTAAGATGTATCAGAACTTCAAAAAACCCCATAAAAGCAAGATCCCGGTAATGACGAATAAGATCGACGCCTTGTTCCGCCATGAGATCGCCACCCCAGCAACGAAATGTTGCTTCTGCATCCAATCTTTTTAATTCTTTAATCAGATTGGATGCATGAAGATCCCCCGATGCTTCCCCTGCAATGATATAATACTTCATATATGTATTAAAGTTACTGCAATGATCAGGATGATAGTCATCGCAAGTACTCCTCGCCCGGTACGACCCATTCTGGCGCTAATGAAATAATATCGGATTGGAATGATATTCAGCGCAACACTTACGAACATGGCCTTATCCAACGCCAAATTTCCCAATAACAATTTTATCATATATATAATACCAAAAAGAATTAAAGGGCCAATCAAGCCAATCCCCATTCCCAGCCATATTGAATCTTTCTTAAGCATCGATTTCCCATGATTTCAATAAAGTCATGGCCCTGTAAGACGTAAAATCAAATTGGACCGGAACTACAGAAACAAACCGATTTTCCAATGCATACTCATCAGTATCATTTCCATTGCCCGTTTTTACGAAGATCCCTTTAAGCCAGTAATATTTCCGGCCAACAGGATCCAAACGTTCATCAAAGTCTTCCTTCCAGGAACCTCTGGCTTGCCTGCAGATTCTTATCCCCTTCAAGGTTCCTTCAGGAACATCAGGAATGTTAACATTGAGGCCAACTCCATCAGGTAATCCTTCATCTAGTACTTTTTTTGCAATTTTGCTGACAATGTCCGCACAAGTTCCTAATTCAGCATCCTGAGAATAATTATTGAAGGAAAAACCTATTGAAGGGAACCCGGCCATTGCACCTTCAAACACAGCCGCCATAGTTCCTGAATAGATAACAGAGATGGAAGAATTCGATCCGTGATTAATACCTGATACCAGGAGATCAGGATTTTTTTTCATAACGATTTTAAATCCCAGCTTCACACAATCGGCCGGAGTTCCATTACAACTGTACTCTTTGTAATCAGGCTCATCAGCAAGAAATTTTAATCGTAAAGGGGTATTGACCGTTATGGCATGTGCAGTTCCTGACTGAGGCTTATCTGGTGCCACAACTACAACCTTTCCAATCTCCCTCATCCGCTCTATCAATATCCGGATCCCCGGTGCATAATACCATCATCATTGGTCACAAAAATGAGAGGATTTTCCTTATTAATGTCTTTTTCCAAGAGTAATTTCCCTATTCAATATTGGGCTCAAAATTAGCAATAAATCCGTTAACTTGGTGTTTTGGACAGAACCATTATGATAAAACAGAGCTATTCCTTATCATTGGTGATTCCGAGAAGGATGGTAACTATTCACTCTGACACAGGTTCTATTTTGTGAACAGAAGGAGTTCTTCGTACAATTCCTTGAGCGGCAACCCCATGATATTGAAGAAAGATCCTTCAATTTTACTAATTCCTATATACCCGATCCATTCCTGAACGCCATAGCTGCCTGCTTTATCGAATGGGTGAAAGTTTTCGATATAATAGTTTATTTCATCTATATTCAGTTCCTTGAAATAAACTGAGGAAAGGACATGGAAAGTTTTTTTACGGAATCCCGATCTCAAGCAAACCGCTGTGATCACATCGTGTTTGCGTCCCGATAGCATTTGCAACATACAAACAGCCTCCTTAAAATTTCCGGGTTTCCCTAGTATCTCATCATCGATGGAAACAATAGTATCAGCTGTGATCAGGATTGTGTTATCAGGAAAAGCTGATAAATTGAAACTATTGGATTTAAGCTCAGCCAGATACATCGCAATTTCTACGGGGGTCAGGTTGTCCGGATACTTTTCTCTCACTTTTGAAGCCAGAATCTAAAAATCCAGACCTAATTCTTTCATTAAGTATTGCCGTCGCGGAGATTCTGAAGCGAGGATGAGATTTTTATCCTGAAATTGCTTGTTTATCGTCATGAAGTCAGACAGCAGATGCAATTAGTTGTATAGATAAAATACCTGCAAACATGATAATCTTACAGAGGTTGCTTAGAAAATGGTAATCTTCCCGTGTCTTTGCCAGATAAAGTTTATATATCAGGTAGATCAACGGAAATTGAACAACTATAAGAAAATACCAGAAGACCAGTATCCATCCCCGATTAAAAAAAGTCCATTGTCCGAAAGCCAGAAAAATGATTGTCAGTATTATAAAAAAGGTCACCAAGTAAGTCGATCTTTTAATCCCTATGACAATGGGAAATGTACGGCAATTATATTCTTTATCCCCTGGAATGTCTTCCATATCTTTAATTATCTCCCTGAAAAATGAAAACAGAAAAGCAAATAAACCGAATGCAAAAAAATATCGGTTTGTTTCATTTAGTTCATGTATAACTTGTGAAAAATCAAATGGCTTAAGACGCAGATGAAGAAACTCAAAGTACCAAACCATAAAGATTACCAAAATAGTAAGGACTGCGACTGCAAGGTTTCCCCAAACAAGCACGCGTTTGTAACGTGCTGAGTATAACCATAACAACATAGAAATAAACGGGAATATAAGTCCAAAATTTAACGATCTCAAACGAAAAGCAAGGTAAAATCCTATCAGGATGGCGATACCGTTTACTATGATGTGCGCCATGATCACGCTCCGGCTTTTGATAATTGTTCCTACAGGGTTTCTTTCAGGTTTGTTCACAAAATCGATGCGCATATCGAAGTAATCGTTGATCAAATATCCTCCGGCAGTAATCAATATGGTTGAAACCACAAGAAGTGAAAAATCAAATAATCCCGACATCATCCCCGGATGATCATGAAAAAGAAAAGTATTCAATATTCCATAACGAAGTAAATATTGCATCAGGATAATGAGAAGGAGATTCGGTACTCGAATAATTTGAATAATGGCCTGAAATTTTTTCATATTCCTTCTTTTCTACCAGTGATACCCATCATCATTCATCCATTTTCCCTGGATTTTGAGCACTTGTTCAATCACGTCTCTCGCACAACCTTTTCCACCGGGATAATTTGAAATGTAGTTTGATACTTTCCGTATCTCTTCAACAGCATCAGAAGGGCAAGTTGAAATACCGGCCCTCAGCATAACTTCATAGTCAGGAATATCATCACCCATGAAAAGTACCTGGTCTACCTTAAGGTTATTTTCAATCAAATAGTTGTTGAATACTTCCAATTTGTTTTCAATTCCCAGAAATATATCTTTGATTTGCAGTGCTTTCATCCTGTTAAGCATGCTATTGGCTTTTGCACCCGATATCACCGCCACGCGATATCCTTTTTTAATAGCCAGTTGCAAGGCATAGCCATCTTTTACACTTGTTGCACGATAGGCTTCACCATCATCCAGGGTGATTATGCTGCCATCGGTAAGAACCCCGTCATAATCAAAAATGAAGGTGTTGATATTTTTCAGATATGGCTTATAATTCGTCATAATTTCTTTTTATGTTGAATAATATTCCGTGTGATCAGATCATAGATTCCCTTATAGTCATAATGAGTTGAAAGCAATTCAAGATGCAGCCTGATAGTCTCCATGTCCTCCCGGATTGCCGGTCCTGTCTGCAATTTAAAGGCATCTCCCGATATTGAATTCTTTGCAGTCTGCCGGATGAGGGGTTCCAAAATCCCGGGTTCAATTTCATTTTCCTTAAGGAGTTGCTGTGAAATTGCAATCATGAAATTCGTAAAATTGCAAGCAAATACAGCAGAAAGATGCAGTGATCTTCGCTGTTCTGAATTTAACGTAAAGACTCTTTCTGATAGTGTTTCTGCAAAAGAATCTCAGAAGAAGAAGGTTTTCGGCAGAACTGGCCTCTATACAAAGAGGTACTGTCCGGAAAGGGAGCGAATTTGCTGGCTGTAAATGTTTGAAGAGGATAAATAACACCAAAATTTGATGATACACTCTGCAGGATATTCAATTTTATCGTACCTGAAGTATGAACGATCAGACGGTTTCCTGTTTTTAAATGTTCAAGTACCAAGGGTATTGCCGCATCACTGACTGCCAGGATATAACAATCAGCATCAGTCGTTATTAATTCCGGTTCCGGAATGTACCTGGCCTTTAGTTTCCTGGCAAGTAACTCACCTTTGGATTCCGTCCGGTTGCAGACTTCAATGATCTTATATCCTTTTTTATGGATGGCCATGGAAAGATTTATAGCCAGCCTTCCTGCCCCAATGATCACGATCTTCCGGATCTCTGGTCTTGACATAGTTTCAACGTTTACTTAAAAATGCAAAGATAGAGCAATAGCCGTTTACTTTTTATGTATTATTGCAGATGTCAAACCAAATCCTATGCAAAAAATTATTCTGATCATTATATTACTCATTGGGTCATCAATTTCTGATGGATTTTCACAAAACCGGAGTATCCAATTTATTAGAAAACCCTGGAAGGAAATCGTGGCCATGGCAAAACAGGAGAATAAATTAATTTTCCTTGATGCCTATGCATCCTGGTGTGGTCCCTGTAAATGGATGGCTACAAATATGTTCACAAATGATACCATAGCTGATTACTATAATAAGACCTTTATCTGTACTAGTTTCGACATGGAAAAGGGGGAAGGGCTCGGCCTCCGGAAGAAATACAATGTAAGAGCCTATCCGTCCCTCATTTTCATCAATACCGATGAAAATATGGTTCATGAAAAGGTCGGGGCTGCGCAGAGAGTTCAGGATTATATCGACATGGCTAAGATAGCTCAGAATCCTGAAGAAGGTCTTGCTGCTTATTTAAAAAAGTATGAGGCAGGGGATAATTCTCCACAATTCATTCAGACTTTTCTTTACAGGCTTGCTGATGCTTACATCCCAATAAATGCCGTGATGAAGAAATATTTTGCGACCCAAAAAGAAGGCGACTTATTTAACCGTGTGAACTGGAACATTATTTTTCGTTTTGTTGGGGAGATCAATGATCCGGTCTTTGAATTTTTCCTGAAAAACAAGTCTGAATATGCAAAGTTTTATTCAAAAGATTCAGTGAACAATAAAATCTCTAATATCTTCATGAATGTCTTACGCGGGACTTTACAAAATCCTAATTCAAGACTGGCAGACTCGGTCTATCTGGTCAATAAGGAGAAAATAAAAGCATCAGGGTTCGAAGGCGCTGAAAAGATCATTTTCACGGCTGACCTTCAACGGTCGCAGATGAATGGGAAAACCCAGGAATTCCTAAATCTGGCATTCGAGGGCATGGATAAATATTATGCCGATGATTATAATATGCTAAACAATGTCGCCCAGATCGTTTCATCTCAGAGCAGTGATCCGAAGTTTTTGGAGAAAGCTCTTTCGTGGTCAAAGAAATCAGTATCAATCAGGGAAGAACCGTTTAACATTGACACATATGCTTCTCTCCTTTTAAAAATGGGGAAAAAGGACGAAGCCATTAAACAAGAGAAAAAAGCAATTGATTTTGCAAAAAAAAGAAATACTTCCGCTGATTCTTACGAAGTGGCATTAAAAAAGATGGAAGAGCCTAAATAAAACTAGCTTGATTATGATTCCCTTATAGGGCTACTTATTTAAGATATTTTATTGGTTATGCCTGTGCTGGAGGCATCCCAAGGTTAAAATTGATCTCACCTTCAGTGATTTTGATCTCACCATGAATCGATTCATATTTGGCAATGTTATCTTTCAATGCTTTATAAAGTCGTTTTGCATGTTGCGGAGTCAGGATAATACGTGATTTCACCTTAGCCTTAGGTATTCCAGGCATCATTTTAATAAAATCCACGATGAATTCTGAAGGAGAATGGGTGATGATAGCCAGGTTGGAATAAATTCCTTCGGCGATATCATCCGGTAACTCAATGTTGATCTGATTCTGATTCTGACTAATTTTATTTTCCTGCATGGGTTTTAGTTTTATTCTTCAGCTTTTGATGCCATAAGTGTTTCGTATTCCTCTTTGCTTCCTACAATCAGGTTGTCGTAATCTCTCAAACCGGTGCCGGCTGGGATCAAGTGACCGACAATTACATTTTCTTTCAATCCGAGGAGTTCATCCTGACGGGCATTGATGGCTGCCTGTGTGAGGACCTTGGTCGTTTCCTGGAAGGAAGCCGCTGAGATCCAACTCTTGGTCTGCAAAGAAGCCCTTGTTATCCCCTGTAACACCTGACGTGCTGTGGCCGGTTGGGCATCTCGTGCTTCAATCAATTTTTTATCTTTTCGTTTCAGTACTGAATTGTCATCCCTCAGTTTTCTCGCACTGATGATCTGCCCAGATTTAAGAGTTGGGGAATCGCCTGGATCGCTCACAACTTTCTTCCCGAAGATCCAATCATTTTCATCCTGGAAATCGATTTTGTTAACCAATTCACCTTCAAGAAACTTGGAATCGCCAGGGTCTTCCACTTCAACCTTACGCATCATTTGCCTGACAATGGTCTCGAAGTGCTTGTCGTTGATCTTTACCCCCTGGAGACGGTAAACTTCCTGAATCTCATTAACGATGTACTCCTGAACCGTCATCGGGCCCTTAATAGCAAGGATATCGCTGGGGGTCATTGCACCTTCTGAAAGAGGTGTACCTGCCTTTACATAATCGTTTTCCTGCGCAAGAATCTGCTTTGTTGTAGGAACAAGGTAACGCTTCTCTTCTCCGGTTTTTGATGTGATGATAACTTCACGGTTTCCTCGCTTCAGTTTCTTGGCAAATGATACCACGCCATCAATTTCAGAAACGATTGCCGGATCAGACGGATTTCTTGCCTCGAATAACTCTGTTACTCTTGGCAAACCTCCTGTAATATCGCCTGCTTTCCCAATAGCACGGGGAATCTTGACAAGAACTTCTCCGGCCTTGATTTTGCTTCCATCCTCAATAACAATATGAGCACCGACAGGAATATCATAGGTACGGCTTATTTCTCCTGAAGCAGTTATAATATTAATGGATGGGTTTTTTGCTTTCTGACGGGATTCAATAACTACTTTTTCGTGATATCCGGTCTGTTCATCCGATTCTACACGATATGTAACATTCTCAATAATGCTCTCAAAATTGACATTACCGGCAACTTCAGATAGGATGACCGCATTATAAGGATCCCAGTCGCTGATTATATCCCCTTTCTTTATGGAATCACCGCTTTTGAAATAGAGGTTGGCACCATAAGGGATATTGGCCGAGCTGAGGGCAATGTGCGTATTTTTATCTATGATGCGCATTTCAGCAGAACGTCCGATAACGATATCGATCTTTGCCCCGCTGCTAGTTGTAGAATCAACTGCGCGAAGTTCATCGATCTCCAGTATGCCATCATACCTGGCTTCAATGCGTGATGTACTTGCAATATGCGCACCGGCAACACCACCGACGTGGAATGTACGCAAGGTCAGCTGGGTACCTGGTTCACCAATTGATTGTGCAGCGATAACGCCTACGGCTTCTCCCTTTTCTACCATTCTTCCTGTAGCCAGATTACGTCCGTAACATTTGGCACAAACACCTTTCTTCGACTCACAGGTCAGTACCGAACGGATTTCAACAGAATCAATCGGAGAATCTTCAATGACCTGCCCAATTTCTTCGGTAATTTCAGAACCTGCCGGAACTATCAATTCACCCCACTGAGGGTGGTAGATATCATGAAGCGTTACACGTCCAAGAATCCTATCATACAATGATTCTACTACTTCTTCCTGCTTTTTCAGGGCGGTGATGGTAAGTCCTCTCAACGTTCCACAGTCTTCTTCAGAAATGATCACATCTTGGGCAACATCCACAAGACGGCGGGTCAGATAACCTGCATCTGCCGTTTTTAAAGCGGTATCAGCAAGCCCCTTACGGGCACCATGTGTAGAGATAAAGTACTCAAGAACGGATAATCCCTCCTTAAAGTTCGACAGAATCGGATTTTCTATGATCTCACCACCGGAAGCGGTAGATTTTTGAGGCTTTGCCATAAGACCACGCATCCCGGATAATTGACGAATCTGCTCTTTAGATCCTCTGGCTCCAGAATCCAGCATCATATACACCGGATTAAATCCTTGTTTATCTTTCGCAAGGGTTGTCATGAGGTTCTGCGTCAATTGCGAATTCGCATGAGTCCAAATATCGATGATCTGGTTATACCTTTCGTTATTGGTAATGAAACCCATATTGTAATTGTTCACTACCTCATCGACTTCAGCAACAGCATTGTTGACAAGCTCTTCTTTGATCTTCGGAATGATCACATCATCCAGGTTAAATGAAAGTCCCCCATGGAAAGCCATGCTGAATCCAAGATCTTTGATATCATCCAGGAATTTGGCTGTTTTAGCTGTCCCTGTTTTTTTCAGAATATCACCAATAATGTCACGAAGTGCTTTTTTTGTAAGTACTTGGTTGATATAACCGTATTCCTCGGGAACAACTTGGTTAAATAATACACGGCCGACTGTGGTTTCTTCTAACCGGCTGATTTCTGCATCTTCTGTTTTCACTTTCATCCTCACCTTGATGATGGCATGGAGGTCGACACGTCTTTCATTATAAGCGATAATAACTTCTTCCGACGAATAGAATATCATCCCCTCCCCTGCGACTTTATCATCGCCTTCCGATTTTTGTGCTTTTGTCATATAATACAAACCCAGTACCATATCCTGCGATGGAACTGTAATAGGTGCACCATTGGCAGGGTTAAGGATGTTATGTGATGCCAGCATCAAAAGTTGTGTTTCAAGGATAGCTGCATTTCCAAGTGGAACGTGAACAGCCATCTGGTCACCATCAAAGTCGGCATTGAAAGCCGTACATACAAGTGGATGCAATTGGATTGCCTTGCCTTCAATAAGTTTCGGC
Source organism: uncultured Bacteroidales bacterium (assembly GCA_963785325.1). Lineage (GTDB taxonomy): Bacteria > Bacteroidota > Bacteroidia > Bacteroidales > FEN-979 > FEN-979. Next base: position 24,098 of record CAWAVC010000019.1, read on the forward strand.
TGAAATGCCTGTATGCCCAAACGGTGCAACGTGGGAGCACGGTTTAACATAACAGGATGACCTTTCAGAATATTTTCAAGGATATCCCAAACCACAGGATCTTTCCTGTCAACAATCTTCTTGGCCGATTTAACAGTTTTCACAATGCCTCTTTCAAGCATTTTCCTGATAATGAATGGCTTATATAGCTCGGAGGCCATTTCCTTTGGCAAACCACATTCATTCAGCTTCATTTCAGGCCCGACTACGATGACGGAACGGCCCGAATAATCGACACGTTTACCTAAAAGGTTCTGCCGGAAACGTCCTTGTTTCCCTTTCAGGCTGTCGCTAAGTGATTTCAGTGCCCTGTTTGATTCTGTTTTAACCGCACTTGCTTTTCTTGAATTATCGAATAGGGAATCAACAGCTTCCTGTAGCATACGTTTTTCATTACGCATAATGACATCCGGAGCTTTGATCTCAATCAGTCTTTTCAGACGGTTATTACGTATAATAACCCTGCGATAAAGGTCATTAAGGTCGGAAGTAGCAAAGCGTCCGCCATCCAGAGGAACTAATGGCCTTAATTCGGGAGGGATGACAGGTACAACCTTCACAATCATCCATTCAGGTCTGTTTTCCGTTCTTTTCTGAGCATCCCTGAATGCCTCAAAAACCTGTAAGCGCTTCAAGGCCTCGGCTTTACGTTGTTGAGATGTTTCAGTACTTGCTTTGTGACGAAGGTCAAAGGATTCTTTATTAAGATCAAGCTTTGCCAGAAGATCATACAAGGCCTCAGCCCCCATCTCTGCAACAAATTTATTCGGATCTGAGTTATCCAAATATTGATTGTCAGGAGGAAGTTTTTCAATAATATCAAAATACTCTTCTTCTGAAAGAAAATCGAGAAAGTTGATTCCATCTGCTTTCTTGATTCCCGGATTAATGACAACATATTTTTCGTAATAGATGATCGAATCTAGTTTTTTGGTGGGTAATCCCAGCAATGAGCCAATCTTATTTGGTAAAGAACGGAAAAACCAGATATGAGCGACAGGAACCACTAATTGGATATGACCGGTTCGTTCCCTTCTCACTTTTTTTTCTGTAACTTCAACACCGCAACGGTCGCAGATAATCCCTTTATAACGTATCCTCTTATATTTTCCACAGTGGCATTCCCAATCTTTTACCGGCCCAAAGATCCTTTCACAAAACAATCCGTCCCGTTCGGGTTTATAAGTCCTGTAATTAATGGTTTCAGGTTTCAAAACCTCACCACTAGACATTTCAAGGATTCTCTCTGGTGAAGCCAGGCTTATTGTGATCTTTGAAAAGCTACTGACCAGGGGAGCCTCTTTTCTATATGCCATATTTTTATGATTGACGAATGAAAAAATCTAAAATTAACTGACTTAATAATTAAACGCCTTCCTCAAAGGTTAAGCGTCAAAGCTTACATTCAAACCTAATCCACGTAATTCATGAACCAGAACATTGAATGATTCAGGAATGCTGGGATTCGGCATATTATCTCCTTTTACTATGGCTTCATATGCCTTAGCACGTCCATTCACATCATCTGATTTAACAGTCTGAATTTCCAGTAATACATTGGCCGCACCAAATGCTTCAAGTGCCCACACTTCCATTTCACCGAAACGTTGTCCGCCAAACTGAGCTTTACCACCCAATGGTTGTTGCGTGATTAATGAATATGGGCCAATGGAACGAGCATGCATCTTGTCGTCCACCATATGGTGCAATTTCATCATGTAGATGTAACCTACCGTAGTAGGTTGGTCAAATCTATCCCCGCTCAAACCATCATAAAGGTAAATCTTTCCATTCCGGGGAAGTCCTGCCTCTGCAAGATAATTGTTGATCTCATCCAGCCTGGCTCCATCAAAGATTGGGGTGGTGAATCGTTTATCCAGTTTCTTTCCTGCCCAGCCAAGGATGGTTTCGTAAATCTGACCCAGATTCATTCGGGAAGGAACCCCCAATGGATTTAACACCACATCAACCGGAGTTCCGTCTTCCAAGAAGGGCATATCTTCTTCCCTTACGATCTTGGCAACAATACCTTTATTTCCATGGCGTCCAGCCATTTTGTCACCGACTTTCAGCTTACGTTTCTTGGCAATGTAAACCTTTGCCATCTGTACAATACCAGCTGGGAGATCATCTCCAACAACAGAAACAAACTTCTTCCGGTTGAACACGCCCATCAGCTCCTTGTATTTAATTATGTAATTATTTATAAGTATCTTTACAAGATCGTTTTTATCTTTATCAGTCGTCCATTTATTTGGGTTTACCGACAAATAATCAATGTCTGTAAGGTTTTTTTGCGAGATTTTTGTTCCTTTTGGAATAATCTCAACTCTGAATGTATTGTATATGCCCTGTGATATTTTTCCGTTCACAAGAACGATCAGTTTATCTATCAGTTTAGTCTTAAGCTTGTTGACCTCTTTCTGATAATCATCCTCCATCTTCTTAATGTCTTCTTTTTCTTTCGCCTTTGCTTTCCTGTCCTTAATAACGCGTGAGAAGAGTTTTTTATCGATAACAACACCCTTCATTGAAGGAGGCGCTTTCAAGGATGCATCTTTTACATCACCGGCCTTATCTCCGAATATTGCTCTGAGCAATTTTTCTTCCGGAGTCGGATCACTTTCACCTTTCGGTGTAATCTTCCCTATCAGAATATCGCCTTCATTGACTTCAGCGCCAATCCGGATCAATCCATTTTCATCCAGTTCCTTTGTAGCTTCTGCACTGACATTGGGGATGTCATTTGTCAGTTCCTCAACTCCACGTTTGGTATCCCTGACTTCCAGTGTAAATTCTTCAATATGTATGGAAGTAAAAATATCTTCCTTAACAACTTTTTCTGAGATGACAATAGCATCTTCAAAGTTATATCCTTTCCAAGGCATGAAGGCAACCATCAGGTTTCTTCCAAGGGCAAGTTCTCCATCTTTAGTTGCATATCCTTCGCATAGAACCTGGCCTTTTACTACTTTATCACCTTTTCGTACTATAGGCCTTAGATTGATGCAGGTATTCTGGTTGGTGCGCGCAAACTTTGTCAGGTGATAGACCCGGGTATCATCATCAAAACTTACAAGCCGTTCCTTCTCATCCCTTTTATAATGGATTACTATTTCTTTGGCATCAACATGTTCAACTATGCCCTCGCCTTCAGCATTAATGAGAACCCGTGAATCGCGTGCAACGGAATTTTCAATTCCTGTACCAACTATGGCAATCTCTGGATTCAGCAGAGGAACGGCCTGCCGCATCATGTTCGATCCCATAAGAGCTCGATTGGCATCGTCATGCTCCAAAAATGGAATCAGTGATGCAGCAATTGAAGCGATCTGGTTGGGAGCAATGTCGATCAGGTCGACTTTTTCCTTTTCAATAATCGGATAATCAGCCAAATAACGAACTTTCACTTTCGATTCGGAAAGCTCGCCGTTAGCTTCCATGGGTGTTCTGGCTTGTGCAATTATTTTCTTTTCTTCCTCTTCTGCAGTAAGATATATTGGGTCTTCCTCGAGCCTTACCTTTCCTTCAATAACACGGTGGTATGGAGTTTCAATAAAACCAAGCCGATTTATCTTGGCGTACACACAAAGTGATGAGATTAAGCCGATGTTCGGGCCTTCAGGGGTTTCAATAGTACAAAGTCGTCCATAATGTGTATAGTGAACGTCGCGAACCTCAAAACCTGCTCTTTCTCTTGATAAACCACCCGGGCCTAATGCAGAGATCCTTCTTTTATGAGTCAGCTCCGCAAGGGGGTTGGTTTGATCCATAAACTGGGAAAGCTGGTTTGTTCCGAAAAACGTATTGATTACAGAAGATAATGTCTTTGCATTGATCAGATCCATCGGAGTAAAAACCTCATTGTCCCTGACATTCATCCTTTCCCTGATTGTACGCGCCATCCTGGAAAGCCCCACACCGAACTGGTTGTAAAGTTGTTCGCCCACTGTTCTTACCCTACGGTTACTCAAGTGGTCGATATCATCAACATCGGCTTTCGAATTTACCAACTCGATAAGGTACTTTATAATTGATATGATGTCTTCTTTTGTCAATACCCTTATCTCAATAGGGATTTCCAGGTTCAGCTTTCGATTAATCCTGTAACGTCCCACATCACCCAAGTCGTACCGTTTATCTGAAAAAAACAATTTCTCTATGATACCACGTGCAGTTTCTTCATCAGGAGGCTCGGCATTTCTAAGCTGACGGTAAATGTATTCAACAGCTTCTTTTTCAGAATTTGCTGTATCTTTCTGAAGAGTATTGAAAATGATAGAATAGTCAATTGCCTGCGCATCTTCCCTGTGTATTAGGATCGTCTTTATTCCTGCATCGATAATAAGGTCGATGTGGGCATCTTCGAGAGCCGTTTCCCTTTCAATGAGAACTTCAGTACGCTCTATACTTACGACTTCTCCGGTATCTTCATCCACAAAGTCCTCGATCCATGAACGAACTACACGAGCTGCGAGTTTGGAACCTAGCAACCTTTTCAGTGCTGCTTTACTGACCTTTATTTCCTGGGCTAGTCCAAAGATTTCCAAAATATCTTTATCTGTTTCATAACCGATAGCCCTTAACAATGTAGTGACAGGTAATTTTTTCTTCCTGTCAATATAAGCGTACATCACATTGTTTATATCAGTAGTGAATTCAATCCATGAACCCTTAAAGGAATTATACGTGCAGAATAAAGTTGAACTCCATTTGCATGAAAACTTGTGCTGAAGAAAACACCTGGCGAACGATGCAACTGGGATACGACCACTCTTTCAGCCCCATTTATACAAAATGTACCACGAGGTGTCATATAGGGAATCATCCCAAGATAAACATCCTGGATGATGGTCTCAAAATCCTCATGTTCTGGATCAGTGCAATATAATTTTAATTTGGCTTTTAATGGAACACTGTATGTCAGGCCGCGCTCAATACATTCTTCTATACTATAACGAGGGGGGTCAATGAAATAATCAAGAAATTCTAATACAAAGTTGTTCCGGGCATCCGATATAGGGAAATTCTCGGCAAACACTTTGTAAAGACCTTCATTAACACGATTCTCAGGGTTGGTCTCCAATTGGAAAAAATCCCTGAATGATTTTAGCTGAATATCTAGAAAATCAGGATACTCGTATTGGATCTTTGTAGAAGCGAAACTGATCCTGTTGATTTTGTTTGAAGCCAAAGTCTATATGTTTTACGTTCCGCCGGTTGCGGAACAATGGTTAGATATTAATACGCACAAACGCGAAAGCCGCTTGACAAACGCGGTAATCCGCGTTAATATAATTTCAAACAATAAGTTATAGACCTCCTCATTTTCTGAAGAGATCTATATCTTAATGAACTGGGAAAAAAAATTCCCTTACTTAATTTCAACCTCTGCACCTGCTTCCTGCAATTGTTTTTGTAAAGCCTGGGCTTCTTCTTTACTAACACCTTCTTTAACTGCTTTAGGAGCAGCATCAACGAGTTCTTTCGCTTCTTTTAGTCCCAAACTTGTCAGTTCCTTGACTAATTTCACAACTGCCAGCTTTGCCTGTCCAGGTGATTTCAGGACAACATCAAATGTATTTTTTTCTTCAACGATTTCAGTTGTGGCTGAGGGTGCTGCAACAGCTACTGCAGCAGCAGCAGGTTCAATACCATATTCATCTTTTAGGATTTTAGCCAATTCGTTAACTTCCTTTACCGTTAAATTTACTAACTGTTCTGCAAAAGCTTTTAAATCTGCCATTTTTACTTCTGTTTTAATATGATTACTATTTATTCTCTGTTAATTTACTTATTATTCCACTGGCCTCCCGGCCATGTGTATGTCAACCAAACCGAAAGACCTATTATTCGAGTTTTTCGGATAAGGTTTTTACGATGCCTGAAAGTTTGTTGCCTCCCGATTTTAAACCGGAAAGTACATTTAGTACAGGTGATTGCAGCATCTCTATGATAACACCTATCATTTCATTTTTGGATTTGATGTTGATCAAATGATCCAGCTGGTCATCACCCATATAAATGGATTCCTGAACATAGGCTGCTTTCAGGATCGGTTTTTGTGCTGTCCTCCGGAATTCACGGATCAGTTTTGCGGGGTCGTTTGCGACTTCAGAAAACAAGATCGATGTGGAACCTTTCAGAATATCGAATAAAGATGTAAAATCCTTTCCCGATTTTTCCATTGCCTTCTTCAACAACGTATTCTTGACCATCTTCAGTTGAATGTTTCGTTTAAAACAGGTCCTCCTGAGGCGCGATGTAATTTCTACATTCAGGTCAGATATATCTGCAAGATAGAAGTTATTCGATTTGGTTAACTTCTCGGCAAGAGCATCAATAAATTGTGTTTTTTCTTCTTTTTTCATAAATAAGCTCTCTCAAATGTTTATAAAAATCAAGCAGTAACTGATTTTGGTTCCACCTGAATGCCGGGGCTCATTGAACTCGACAAATAAATACTCTTAATATAAGTGCCTTTTGCCGAGGATGGCTTAAGTTTGATAATTGCTTGCAGCAGTTCTCTTGCATTTTCAACAATCTTATCCTTGTCAAATGATGCTTTCGCCACCGAAGCATGAATAATACCAAACTTATCCACTCTAAAATCGATTTTTCCCGCTTTTACTTCCTTTACTGCTTTACCAATTTCCATGGTTACAGTTCCGGTTTTTGGGTTGGGCATTAGACCCCTGGGTCCCAATATTTTGCCCAAAGCACCAACCTTTGCCATAACACTTGGCATTGTGATGATCACATCAACATCTGTCCACCCGCTTTTGATTTTTTCAACATATTCATCAAGCCCATAAAAGTCAGCGCCAGCCTGTTTGGCTTCATCTTCTTTATCGGGCGTACAGAGGACAAGAACACGCACCGTTTTACCGGTACCATGAGGCAATGTTACGATTCCTCTTACCATCTGGTTCGCCTTACGTGGATCAACCCCGAGACGAACATCGACATCGATGGAAGAATCAAACTTTGTGTTTGTGATCTCCTTCACGATTCCTGCAGCATCTGACAAGGAATAAACAGCATTTTTATCAAATTTTGTATAAGCCTCTTTCTGTTTTTTTGTCAACTTGGTCATTTCACTCGTTTTATAAGATTTGTACTAACAGCTTAAGAAACCCATTGGAAATCAGCTGGCAAACGGAGCATCTCCGCTAACCGTAATACCCATACTGCGCGCGGTTCCTGCAACCATTTTCATGGCTGATTCTATCGTGAATGCATTAAGATCAATCATCTTGTCTTCAGCTATCTTCTGGATCTGTTCCCAGGTAACTGCACCTATTTTATTCCGGTTTGGTTCAGGGGATCCTTTTTGCAATTTTGTAGCTTCAAGCAATTGAACGGCAACAGGAGGGGTCTTGAGGATAAAATCAAACGATTTATCCTTGTATACAGTGATGATAACGGGAATCACTTTCCCTGTTTTTTCCTGTGTACGTGCATTAAATTGCTTGCAAAACTCCATTATGTTCACCCCTTTTGCACCCAAGGCTGGGCCCACAGGTGGTGAAGGATTGGCACCGCCTCCCTTGATCTGCAACTTGATAATTCCACTAACTTCTTTTGCCATTGTGTAGTTAATTAAATGTTTTAATTCAATATTCCGATACCGGAATCGCTTACTCTTTCTGGACTTGCATGAAGCTTAACTCCAGTGGAGTCTTTCTGCCAAATATCTTGACCATAACCTTCAGCTTTTTTTTCTCCTCGTTAATCTCTTCAATCACTCCGCTGAAACTGTTAAAGGGGCCGTCGATGACTGTAACTGTTTCACCAACTATAAACGGAATGTTCATTTCTTCGCCCTGCTCGGCCAGTTCATCAAATTTTCCGAGAATTCGTTTTACTTCAGCAGGTCTTAAAGGATGGGGTTCTCCTTTGGCACCAAGAAAACCCAATACCCCGGGAACATTCTTGATGACATGAGCGACCTCACCAACCAGAGCGGCTTCAATCAGCACATAACCCGGAAAATAATTCCGTTCCTTGCTGACTTTCTTCCCATTACGAATCATATAGACCTTTTCAGTAGGGATTAATACCTGAGAAATGTAATCCTGCAGTTTCTGAATTGATATTTCATTTTCCAGGTACTGTTTGACTTTTTTCTCATTCCCGCTGATGGCCCTGATGACGTACCACTTTTTAACCTGCTCACTCATTTCATGAAAATTGATTCATTATAGCGATCCGATAGAATATCAGAAAAATTACCCGGATACATTAGAACAGCTTATAAAATTGACCTAATATGCTTCTAAAAGTCTCATCCATCAGGAACACCACCAAAGCGATGATCAGGGAAGCAATGGATACGACAATTGCACTACTTTGCAGTTCACTCCAGGTAGGCCAGGAAACTTTATGCATAAGTTCATCATAACTTTCCCTGAAATATGCAGTAACTTTTGAATTTGCCATTTTTCTGATATTTTGCACGGGTGGTAGGAATCGAACCCACAGCCTACGGTTTTGGAGACCGCCACTCTACCAGTTGAGCTACACCCGTGTACAATTAAACTTTAATTTTATATGATCACTTTAGAATGACGATCGCATGACTGTATTTAGTATTCTTTCTTTGTTGACGATTACCGTAATTTCACTGCTTTTCTTCTTCGCTATTTATCTTAATCCAGAATTTCTGTTACCTGTCCGGCGCCAACTGTACGTCCACCTTCACGGATAGCAAAATGCAAACCCAGGTTCATAGCGATTTCGGAAATTAATTGAACTTCGATTGTAAGGTTATCTCCCGGCATGCACATTTCCACTCCTTCAGGAAGAATGATCTCTCCGGTAACATCTGTAGTACGGAAATAGAACTGCGGACGGTACTTGTTGTGGAAAGGAGTATGACGGCCGCCTTCTTGAGTCTTCAGGATATATACACTGGCCTTAAAATGTTTGTGTGGAGTGATAGATCCCGGTTTTGCGACAACCATACCGCGACGGATCTCATCTTTATCAATGCCACGGAGCAATAAACCTGCATTGTCGCCTGCTTCTCCGCGTTCAAGGATCTTCCTGAACATTTCTACTCCCGTAACGACAGACTTCAACTTTTCTGCACCCATCCCGATAATGTCGACAGGATCACCGGTATTAATAACACCAGTTTCAATTCTTCCGGTGGCGACAGTACCACGACCAGTGATTGAGAATACATCTTCAACGGGCATGAGGAAAGGTTTATCAATGTCACGAGTAGGAAGTGGAATGAAGGAATCAACTGCATCCATCAATTCCAGAACTTTTTCAACCCACTTCGGTTCTTTGTTCAGCGCCCCCAATGCAGAACCACGGATGATCGGCGTTGCACTTCCGTCAAAACCATAGAAAGTTAAGAGTTCTCTCATCTCAATCTCAACGAGATCGAGTAATTCAGGATCATCGACCATATCGCATTTATTCATAAAAACGACGATTCTGGGAACACCAACCTGGCGGGCAAGCAGAATGTGTTCACGGGTTTGCGGCATCGGGCCATCCGTTGCAGCAACAACCACAATTGCACCATCCATCTGGGCTGCACCTGTAACCATATTCTTAATATAGTCTGCATGTCCGGGACAGTCAACATGGGCATAATGCCTTTTTTCGGTTTCATATTCGATGTGTGCTGTATTGATCGTTATACCTCTTGCTTTTTCTTCAGGAGCATTGTCAATTTGATCGAAAGACTTATAGGTTGCTAACCCCTTATCCTGCAGAATAAGCGTTATTGCAGCCGTTAAAGTGGTTTTCCCGTGGTCGATGTGACCAATAGTTCCAACGTTTACGTGCGGTTTGGAACGATTGAATTTTTCTTTTGCCATATAAAATTAAGTTTAATTACAGTTTACTTTTTTGTTAATACTGGTTGAGCCAATGATGAGACTTGAACTCATGACCCCTTCCTTACCAAGGAAGTGCTCTACCACTGAGCTACATCGGCGAAGTGAGTGTGTGCGAAACGAGTGTGGCTCTTATATGAGCGGAAGACGGGGCTCGAACCCGCCACCTGAAGCTTGGAAGGCTTCCGCTCTACCAAATGAGCTACTTCCGCGAAGTGGATGTGTGTGACTGTGGGGAGAGGAGGATTCGAACCTCCGAAGGCTTCGCCAACAGATTTACAGTCTGCCCCATTTGACCACTCTGGTATCTCCCCCTGGTAGGTGTGCACCTTGGTGTGAGTTTATGTGTGAGCGTTTTATAAATCAATGAACGTATAATGGAATTTGGGATTTCCCTCTTCCTGAGCCGATGGACGGGATCGAACCGCCGACAAGCTGATTACAAATCAGCTGCTCTACCAGCTGAGCTACATCGGCAATTGTTTGCTCCAAACTGATGCATTTAATTTTTTTCGTTGTTTTTTTTTAAAATCTCCCCCTGGGTAGAAAAACATCAGCGCTTCAGAAACAAAATAAAAATCACAAATTATTGATTATCTTCCACTTGCTGTATAACCATTATAAAATAAGCAGCCCTTTTACAAAAAGGACTGCAAAAGTAGAAAGATTTAAAATAAAATCAAAGACTTTTTTTCAGATTTCATGAAAGGAATGCATTATAATCTACAAATAGCATGCCGAAAATTTTTCTGTTCACTTTTTCCCTTTTCGTAGTTCACTGAAAATCATGATTTAAATTCTTAAACCCGTTTGAAAATTTGCTTTTTCCATTCTATAAATCATATAATATCAATAAGCTAATCCCAAATTGAGCAAGATGCTTGCACCATTAGCAATTGGAGCTTTAATTGGATTATCTCAAACGCGATACCCTTTTTGATCTGACGGATTAGGTTCTAGTGATGGAGAGCCAGGTGGATCAGCTTCAACAACAAAAATGCGAACCAATTTCTTAAATGGAATCATACCATAAGGAAAAGTCTATTGTTTTTTATAAATCTGTTCTGATTTGGTATTGTTGAACTTAGAATTTGAAAAATTTAATGATTTTGACAATTTATCGGATTAGGGGTAAAAAGTAATACGATAAAATGATTTTTTTATCGAACATTTTGACAATTAGAAATCTATTCGTCAAAGTAAGTCAGATAACGGATAATCGGACAAAATAGAGGAAACAAAAAGGGCAACTTTGAAAGTTGCCCCCATTATATTTTTGTGTATTGAAATATAATGCAGAATTCTGTCTGGTTATATACCTCGGATTTTTTCCTTGTGTTTGATCAACTGCTTTTTCAATGCTTCTGTTGCCTGATCGGTTGCTTCCTCAAATGATTTGGCTTGCTTCTTGGCGAAAAGATCATAACCGCGAACAATTAATTTGATCTCCACCATCTTATTATCCCGGCTCTCTGTATTCTCAAGTTTTAGAATGACCTCACTGCCGATGATCCCTTCATAGATGCTAACCATCTTCTGTAACTTTTCTTTAATGAAGGTTTCAAGTTTACCGTCAGCTTTAAAATGTACAGAATTGATTTTGATATTCATTCAAACCTCCTTTTTTATGCCTTTGGATGGGCCTGTTTATAAATTGTCTTCAATTTCTCAATAGTATTGTGGGTATATACCTGGGTAGCCGAAAGGCTGGCGTGCCCAAGAAGTTCCTTAACGGCATTAAGTTCAGCTCCGTTGTTTAGTAAATGGGTTGCAAATGTGTGCCTTAACACATGGGGAGAAATCTTTTGAAGTGTCGTAACCTGCGAAAGATACTTAGTAACTGTATTGTAAATAAAACGCGGGTAAGACTTTTTACCATTATTGATCACAATAAACCAACAATTCTCCTTATTGGCAAATCCTCTTTTTAATTCAGCGGTCTCCAACCATGTCCTTTTCTCTTTTAAATAAGTCTTCAAAAGATCAGCAAATTTATTTGAGAACGGAATTAACCGTTCTTTATTTCTTTTTCCCAGAACCTTCAACTCTGATTGGTGAAAATCAATATCCGTTTCCTTCAGGTTTATCAATTCTGATAACCGCATGCCGGTTGCGTATAATATTTCCAGGATCATTCTGTCGCGTAAAGCTGGGAATCCAGTCCCGAAGTCTGTTTTATCAAACAACATCTCCATCTTCTTCTTTTCTACAAACGACGGTAATGCTTTGGAGGTCTTCAATGAGATAATCATCCTCATCGGATTAACTGTCAGGATGCACTCTTTTATCAGGAACTTATAGAATGATTTAAGGGTTGATAGTTTCCGGTTTACAGAACGGGGTGATGTCTTTTCTTCCATCAGCGCTGCCAACCATGAACGGATCATGGGATTGGTCACCTCACGGATATCATCAATATTATATTGAATTTTGAGAAAAAAATAAAACTGGTTAAGGTCGTTACGGTAGGCTGACACAGTATGTGGAGAGTATCTTTTTTGGTATTGTATGTAATCGATAAACTTACCCTTCTCCATCATCCATCAAAAAATAAGAAGAGATCTTGCCGGTCTCCAACTAAAGGATAAATATACGAAATATTTCGCCCTTACGAAAATTCTTTTGAAAAATTTTTTGTTTTCAGCTAAATACATTCCCGATAAGGGAATTCAGCAGGATATGAAAACCGGTAGACCGGCTCACTTCACATACCTTCTTCTGTTTGCTGAAGCTTCTGAACGTAGATGGCTTTATTTACGCCTTCACGTCTTACAACCGATGGTTTGGTAAATTTCTGGCGTTCGCGCAGTTCCTTAACCACACCGGTTTTTTCAAATTTTCTTTTTAGTTTTTTTAAAGCCCTGTCGATGCTTTCACCTTCTTTTACGGGTACAATGATCATGTGTATGCGACTCTCTTTCTTTTAAAATGATGAATGATTATCCTGTAAATCGGGGTGCAAAGTTAAAAAGATTTTTAATAAATCAAGAAATTTTAATGATTCTCACAAATTCTTAAGAATAAACTCCGTTATCTTGGCATATAAATGAATTGTGGTGTTTTTCCCAGTATAGATCCCATGGTTACTATTGGGGTAAAACTGCATATCAAATTGTTTATTGGCAGCTACTAACGCCGTGATAAAATCAATCGAATTCTGTGTATGGACATTGTCATCGGCCATCCCGTGGATGAGCAAAAGTTTTCCTTTCAATTCACTTGCATGGTTTATTGGTGAATTGGACTCGTAACCCTGGGAATTTTCTTTTGGCGTTTGCATAAACCGTTCAGTATATATATTATCGTAATATTTCCAGTTAGTTACGGGAGCAACTGCAACACCCATTTTAAAATAATCAGCACCTATAGTCAAACATGAAAGTGTCATATAGCCGCCAAAGCTCCAACCCCACATTCCGATCCGGCCTTTATCGACATAAGAAAGGGATCCCAGGAATTTTGCTGCTTCTATCTGGTCGAGTGTTTCATACTTCCCAAGTTCAAGGTAGGTGCACTTTTTAAATTCTTCCCCGCGGGCTCCTGTACCCCTGTTATCCACGGAAACCAGAATGATCCCGTTCTGTGCAAGAAACTGATCCCAGGCTGATACCATTCCCCACAAATTCGTTACAGTCTGTGATCCGGGCCCGCCATAAATAGCGAATAAAACAGGATACTTTTTTAAAGGGTCAAAATCGGCAGGTTTTAGCATCCACCCGTTCAATTCAATCCCGTTCTGTGTTTGGAATGTAAAAAATTCAGCTTTACTAAATCCATAATTCATTAGGGTCTCCTTCAGTTTTGCATTGTCCTGAAGAGTCCTGATCTCAGTTCCGTCAGACTTATTGACCGTACTGACAGGAGGGGTATTGATATCAGACCAACGGTTAATAAAATAGATACATTTGTTGCTGAATTCCGGAACATTATATCCTTTTTTCGTACTAAGGCAAGTCTTATTTTTCCCATTAAGACCGATGCTGTATACATTCCGTTCGAGGGGAGAAACTTCTGTGGAGACATAATACAACTTATTGTTCTGCTCGTCAATACCTGCAATATCAGTCACCTCCCACTTTCCGGAAGTCAGCTGCCTGATAAGCTGTCCCTCAATGGTGTAAATGTAAATATGCCTGAACCCCTCTTTCTCGCTGGTTAAAATAAAACCGGAATTATTTTTCAGAAAATGCCAGTGATCATTGATTTCGATATATGTCTTATTCTCTTCGGTATAAATGACATGAGATTTTCCTAAAACCGCATTCGAAAGCAGGAGTTCCAGTTTATTCTGGTGCCTGTTCATCCTGTAGAAGGCAAGAATATTGGGGTCTTCAGTCCATTTTATTCGTGGGATGTAGATATCCTCTTCCTGACCGATATCCACGCGGGTTGATTTTCCCGAATCCACATTCCAGACAAAAATGCTGATCTTTGAATTATCTTCGCCGGCCTTTGGGTATTTGTATTTGTATTGTTCCGGATATAAATCCCCGTAATAGGTCAACTGATATTCTTTGACATTGGATTCGTCAAACCTGTAATAAGCAATCTTTTTACTATCAGGCGACCAGAAAAATGCCTTTGAAAACCCGAACTCTTCCTCATAAACCCAATCGCTGGCGCCATTGATGATCTCATTGATCTTCCCATCAATTGTAACCTGCTGTTCTTTCCCAGTTGAGAGATCAACCATAATTATATTGTTGTCTCGAACAAAGGCTATTTTTGTTCCATCCGGAGAAAAAGTTGCCAGTCGCTGCTTACCGGCCTTTGAAAGAAATGTCAGTTTCCCTGTCGTGAGATCATAATAATAATAATTGGCCTTTGAGGAATGACGATAGATAGCTTCCTCATCCGTAGAAAAAAGGATCTTGTTTTCATCCATGCTGAAAGAGTAACTTCCCATAGCAATCGGGGATGTATCACCGGGCGGAATAAGGTTTTTTGAGGTAACCAACGTACTCGTCAATCTTCCGGTCGCATATTCGTACACGTTAAGACTATCTTTTTTGAGTTGGCAATAATGCTCGCCATCCTTCATGGAATTCAGTCCGGAGACTCCCTTGGAAGAAAATCTCCTGTTTTTAAATACGTCATCGAGGGTTATCTTTTTGGCCCCTGTCTGTGAAAATGAAGAAATGGCAATAATAAGCAAAAAGAGGGAAATTAATTTTTTCATGAGGATCTCATTATTTGTTTGTTATTTAAAAGGAAAAGATTCCATTATTCGTGGTTCCAAAGATAAAAATAATCCAACGGAATTTAATAATTTTGGCAATGAACTACCCCGCCGCAAGCAGCGGGGTATCTTAGAACAACTCTAACTGTTTACTGCTATGCAAAATAGTATACTCTTTCTCACGTCCCTGATCACGAACATAATTCGTGATGGTCGTTTCGTCACCAAATTTGCTGACCGTGTTAACAAAATATCCATCTGTCCAAAATTCTCCTCCCCAAAGTTGTTTCTTCACTTCTGGGTGCTTCTTAAAAATCTCTTTAGCCGTGATACTTTTCAAAATCGTGATGATCTGAGTTACACTCATCTTCGGAACAGATTGAACCAGAAAATGAACATGATCCTTGTCAGTACCTATCTCCAGAAAATGAACCTCATATCTCTTCTCGATCTCCAAACAACTCTCTTTCAACGTTTGATCAACTTTCTTGCTAAAAACAACTCTCCGATATTTTGCTGGACACACAAAGTGATACAACAATACACTGACATTATGCGATTTATGTATGTACTCGCTTTCGCTCATACATACAAAGATATTAATTACGCCGCAAGCGGCGGGGAACTAACCCCTAAAAGAGATTAGATATTAAGCATTGGGTATTGGTCAATTGTTAATGTCTATCGTTTAATGTTTATTGGCTGATGGCTGATGGCTACATAGTACCAAATATCTGCAACAAAAAACTGATTATATGCAAAAATTGGTGGAGATTAGTACCGTTTTTACTGAGACCATTGAAAAGCTGAAAGGGCCAGGTGCCATTCTCATGGCCGGCAATCCGCCCAACCTGATGACAATAGGGTGGGGAACCATCGGCTATATTTGGGGAAGATTGATCTTCACTGTGATGGTAAGACCATCGAGGTTTACATTTTCATTGATAGACTCCATCGGTGAATTCACAGTCAATCTACTGCCGGATAAATTTGCACGTCAATTAGCTCTGTGCGGATCAGTATCAGGAAGAAATGTCGACAAAATAACGAAATGCGGGTTTAGTTTTGAACATGGAATCAGGATAGCAACTCCATTCTTACAGGAATCATTTATTCATTTTGAATGCCTGATAATTCACAAAAGTGATCTCAACCCGGAAACCCTTGATAAAGCTATTATTGATAAGTATTATCCAGAGGATGATTTTCACAGGGTATTTTATGGAGAGATCATTGGAGTATTCAGAGAAAGTGGTGAATTGGTAAAATAGAATTCAAGGCAAAATAGTCAGAACCTAATACACAGAACCCAGTATCTAAAAAACGAGAGCCGACAATAATAATAAAATTTTGTATTTTCGCGCAGAATTTCAATGGGATGTTAGCTCAGTTGGTTTAGAGCATCGCCTTGACAGGGCGGGGGTCATGGGTTCGAATCCCTTACATCCCACATTGGCGAAACTTCTCTTTTGCTTTTTTATCCTTTACTGAACCATCCTGATTAAATCTTCCACTGTTTCCAAAACAAAGAGGAATTCTCCAGTTGCCAGGGCAATGGATGAATTTCCACTGTTCATCTTCGGTCGTTTTCATTATCTTGATGATATAATGTGTATTTATGGTTACGGGTGTATCCATTTTCAAATCTTCTTCGCTTTCTTTTACGATGGTAATAGTGATGAATTTTGTCATGAGGTAAGCTGTTATGTGATTTTTTTATTAAAGCGTCAAAGATAAAAAAGATTTACAATTTACGATTAGTCAATTCACCAATTAACCAGTTCATCATTTTCTCTTACCTTTATGCCCATGAAAATAACCCTCTTTGGTGCTGCCGGCGATGTTACCGGTTCAGCCTATTACGTCGAGACTGACTTGGGCAAGGTTCTGGTCGATTTTGGTTTATTCCAGGGTGGAAAACAGTTAGAGACACGGAATCTTCGACTTCCACCAATTGATATAAGCAAACTGGATAGCGTCATTTTGACGCATGCCCATCTTGATCATACTGGCAGGTTGCCATTGTTGACAAAAGCAGGGTATCAAAACCCGGTTTTTGCTACTCCGGCATCTATCGAAATGTCGGCCCTGATCCTCCACGATTCGGCTAAAGTTAAAAAGCTGGATATAGATAAAGCCAACCGGAAACGATCAAGGTCAGGACAATCACATCTTCAACCCATATATTCCATCGAAGATGTAGATCATGCGCTGAAGCTGTTCACGCCGATTCCCTATAATGAGCCTGTTACAGTTGCCCCTGGCATATCAATCGGTGCTGTCGAAGCAGGACATATCCTGGGATCTGTCAGCTTCGAACTGACAGTCATTGAAAAAGAAAAGAAAAAAGTTGTTGTCTTTTCCGGCGACATTGGGCCTATCGGCATGGCAATTCTCAAAGATTCCGCTCCACTCCCCTATGCCGACCTGGTTTTTCTTGAATCTACATACGGCGATAGGGATCATCGGTCGCTTAAGGACACCCTCCTTGAAGGCGAAACTATAATCCGCCAGGCTGTCAAGGATAAAGGAAAGATATTGATCCCTTCATTCGCTGTTGGCCGTACCCAGCAGTTGTTGTATTACATGGCTGCAGCTTTTCATCGTGGCGATTTTCCTGTGTTCCCGGTTTACCTCGACAGTCCTATGGCCATCGAAGCCACAAACATTTATATGAAGCATACAGAGCTGTATGATGAAGAAGCAATGGAACTGGTAAGGTCAGGAGAGTTAAAAGCCGACCTGAGCCATGTAAATATGTCAACGACTCCGGAAGAATCCATAGCACTCTACGATTTGGAGTCCGTTAATGATCATTGCCGGGGCAGGAATGTGCAATGCCGGAAGGATACTGCATCATCTCAGGCATAACCTCTGGATACCCGAAACTTCTGTCATCATTATTGGGTATCAGGCCGAAGGAACACTTGGAAGGCAGCTTGTTGATGGGGCTAAAACTGTCAGGATCTTCGGAGAAACAATCGCAGTTAAAGCCCAGTATTGACCTTTTGGGTGGTTTAAGTGCACATGCAGGTCAATCTGATTTGCTCCGCTGGTTCGATGTGGTTGCAGGATCAAAACCAAAGGTTGTCCTGTCACACGGCGAAGATAAAGGACGTAAACCCCTTGCAGAGATCATTTCAAGCCATTATGGAATATCAGCAATTCTGCCTGAGTATGGAGATGTAATTGAGATTCTGAACTTAATGGAGGATAGAGAATTGAGGAGGGGTGATGGATATTGAAAGCTGGTTAAAGAATATTCAATTTATTATCTGCTAATTCACCGAGTTTTTTCGGTTGCTCACCGTCACCTGGGAAAGGTTAATCGATTTAAAAACGTTAATTTTTTCTTAAGAACACAAAATATTTATCCACATCTTGCTGTTTATGTGCTATTTATAACTATGATTATCATTTTTTACATCTTTTATCCTTGATGTAACTTTCTATTTCTTGGGTCGTCTTATTATCAACAAAAACAAAAAAATTGAAACCCATGAAAACAACAACCGTCATAGCAGCAAAACAAGCTATTTTGATCTTCACCCTCTTATTAAGTTTCCAGATCTAGCATGTAATGGCAAAATCTCCGTCATACAGCGGTCCTGTAAAAAAGTTCTCCGACCCTTTCAGCTTTTGTGCCGGCAACAACTAATGTAAGTTCTTTTTATGACATCTTTTCTGAAAACAAAGTTAATATGGCTATCCTAGCACCTAAAACCCCTAAAGAAGCAGCCTTTGATAACGATGACAATTCAACTGAATTAAGTTCAGAACTTTTAAAGAAATTTGCACCCGTAACTCCGGCCGAACCTGATATTAATGATTCTTCACTGCAAGAAGAATTGAATATCAAAACAGTAAAGTTCGTTGTACCTCTTGAAGCCGATATCAATACTTTCTGAATCTTTTCTTAAAACCTTTTCAAAAAAGTCCGCCGGAAGCGGACTTTTTTTTATTCATTTTCCATCTTCCATTCATTTCAGCACTTCACCAGTTCACAAGTTCATCATTTCACTACTTTTCTTTAAAAATCAATCAGTCAGCGATAAAAAATATTATCTTGCAGCAAATTCAATTGCCGTGAAAGAAACGATTAGAAGAACAAAAATTGTCGCAACGATAGGCCCTGCAAGCAATTCACCGGATAAGATCCGTGAACTTATAAAGGCAGGAATGGATGTTGCAAGGCTTAATTTTTCACATGGAAAACATGAAAACCATGCAGCCATTATTACCTGGCTTCGTGAAATTTCCGACGAATTGAATACCCCCGTAACAATCATGCAAGATCTCCAGGGACCTGAGATTAGGGTAGGACAACTGACAGGCGGACAGATAAAACTGAATACCGGAGATACTGTTTCTCTTTTTCCCGAACATTTGTATTCAGGACAGCCAGCCTTCATACCAGTCGATTATCCGGGCCTTTCTGAAGAAGTGCAAACAGGTATGACCGTGCTGTTGGCTGATGGTCTCTTTGAATTGGAGGTCACTGATGTTGAAGGGGAACAGGTAAAGTGCATAGTAAAGGAAGGAGGTATCCTGGAAAGCCGGAAGGGCGTCAATTTCCCGCAACTCAATCTCCGGTTACCTTCACTGACTGAGAAAGACAAGAATGATCTCATTTTCGGGCTGGAACAGGGTGTTGACTGGATCTCGCTGAGTTTTGTACGTTCAGCGGCAGATGTTGTCCTTCTGAAAAAACTTATTGAAGAAAAAGGAGTCAAAAAGCCTGTCATTGCAAAGATTGAAAAACCACAGGCTGTGGATAATCTTGAGGAGATCCTCGAAGTTTCAGATGGCTTGATGGTTGCCCGCGGTGATCTTGGCGTCGAGATGAACCCTGAAAGGGTACCGATGATCCAGAAACAGATCATTGAGCTCTGCAACCGGAAAGGAAAGCCTGTGATCACCGCTACTCAAATGCTTGAAAGCATGATCCATGAACCGCGCCCTACCCGTGCGGAAGCAAGCGATGTGGCCAATGCAATCATTGACGGCACAGATGCAATCATGCTTTCCGGAGAAACAGCCATGGGTGAATTCCCGGTAAAGGCCGTTGAAATGATGAACCGGATAGCAAAAGATGTGGAAGCAAAAATTGATTTTAAAACTTACGACCACACTGATCGGAATGACGTTCTTGCATTAAGCCAGGCGGTAAATGGAATCGAAAAAGTTGTCGACTTATGTGCAATTGTAGTCCTCACTACAAGCGGCCGGAGTGCCCGTTATGTCGCAGCAGAAAGACCGAAAACTCCTGTATTGGCGCTAACCTCGCATTTGCCTGTTTACCACATGTTGAATTTACTTTGGGGCATCCGGCCAATTCTTACTGCTAAACATTCCACATTTTTTGAAGATATCATAAAGTTCGTCGAAACAGAATTAGTAGTAATGAAACAAGCCTGTTCGGGTGAAAAAATTCTTATACTGGGAGGTATCCCAGCACATGTCGAAGGCGGAACGAATTTCGTGAAAATACACAAGATAAGTTAGTGAAGTGGTGAACTGGTGAATTAAATAGGATATCAAAAATCAACATTCAAAATCCAATAGTAAATCGTTCAATCGTAATTAATAGGACAGGTCCAGCATCATCCAGTCACCTGTCAATGCCCCTTCAAGCATATTCTGTTCAAGCATATTCCATCCTACGAACCCGGTAAAGATTCCGTTTGGTGATTGCGCTGCAGTTGGAGCTAGTGGTTCCCTAGTGTCGGCATGGTAACATTTATGCATGGAATGATTTACTTTTATGTCATTAAGAAGTACTGGTGCAAGCTTTTTGGCTACCACCCCGGCTTCATCCTTGAATCCATATTTGACAAGTGCAATGGTGTACATGTAATTCGCATTGATCCAGAGCGGGCCTTGCCAATTGGAATATGGAATGATGATACATGCATTGTTATATAAAGGATCCGAGGCTGAAAGTGACCTAATTCCAAATTCCGACATCATATGCTCAGACGCCAGCAGATAACGCTTTATCATGGCCCGTCCATCTTCTAAAGGAAGGATTCCCTGAAACAAAGGAACAAAATTAGAATAGGTAATCCGTTCAACCACTTGCCCATTGTCTCTCCATATATTAAAGAATGATTGTTTTTCAGGAAACCAAAGGTACTTCAGCATCCTGGCTTTCAGTGTGTCGGATTTGGCTTTATATATTTTCACATCCGCTGACTTCCCAAGCTTCCACGCAATCTTCATCATGCTGATATACTCCCTTAACTGGAAGGTGTTTATGTCCGCGGCAAGAATTGCAGAACGGTCATTGGTATCATTTGTGAGTGCGGGATTATTATCTGCTCCTGACTGGATTGCAATATCCCAGAAAAACAAACCATACTTCTTATCGAATTGGGTCTTTTCCCTGTAATCCAATACCTTTTTTAACTTTTCATACACCGGAGCTACCCATGAAAAATTTCCTCCATAAACTGATGCAAACCAGGCACCCTGTGAAAGGAAGGGTTTCATGGCGAATTTTCCTAAGATCGGACGAGGGCCTTTCGTTGTCATACAGCCTGCAACATATCCATCTTTATTCATTCCATTGACAAAGTTCAGTACCCATCCTTTCAGATATTTTGCATCTTCTTTTTTATGCGAGGCAAGGTAACATCCGATAAAAAAACCGTCCCAATCCCACATCTGCTTATAAAAGCCTGCAGGGATAAGGTAATCGTATTTAAGATATCCCTCTGCAGGACGAATTGAACGAAGTTTCAATGTATCAAAGGCGGATGAAAGTTCCCGAAGCATTTGTTGGTCTGTCAGGTTCCGGCCGGCAGCCTTTATTCTGACATCCTGTGCCAATATTGAAAAAGGTCTGCTGAAAACGAATAAAAGGGATAACATGATCCCGAAAATGATCTTCTTAGTAGTCATATTTCATTTAATTTTTTAATTTTAAAACAAGAGCCTGCTCTGAAATCAAATTTTAAAACTTTAAGCAAAGACGCAAATGTTTAAATTTCAATCACATACATTTTAGAGAACTTTGCGTTTTAGCGTTTTCGTGGTGTAAATTAAAAACGGGTGCAAGTTATGATTTTCTGTTTAAAGGTTTAATAACTGTTTAAGCGCCTTGTACCCGCTGCTGCTTGTTCTTATGCTTGTCCCGTTTTTTAGCAAAATATTATAGGTTTCTTTCTGATAGAGTTCCAGCCGCACAATCTGGTTCATATTCACAATGTAAGACCTGTGAACTCTTACGAATTGGGACGGATCGAGGTGGAATTCCATGTATTTCATGGTTTTTTCTTTCAGGAATTTTTCAGTCCCGGTATGGATGGTCACATAATCATCATCGGCTTCAATGTAAAAGATCTCAGTAACCGGTATTACCTCAATTTTATGACGGGTCTTAACGGCAATACGCTGAAGAAATTCGGGATTTGTTTCAAGTGTCTCTATCAGTCTGTTGGCTTGGGGTTTCCCCGGTTTCTGTGAAAGAATAAGTTGTTTGACTTTTTTAATGGCTTGCCCAAAGCGTTCCGATGAATAAGGTTTTAAAAGGTAATCCACTGCAGTCATCTCAAAAGCCCTGATAGCATATTGGTCGTAAGCAGTCGAGAAAATGATATGCGGTGGGTCTTCTAAGAGTTCGAGCAATTCAAACCCTGTGAGTTTTGGCATCTGAATATCGAGAAAAACAATATCCGGATTTAGCTCCTGTATAGCTTTCAATCCTGAAAACCCATCCGGATACTCCCCTAATAATTCGATATCCGGGAATTCTTTCAAATAATGTTTTATCAGATCCCTTGCAGGTTGTTCATCATCGATAATAATCGCGGTATTCATGTTGGGTATGAGGTTTTAGGTACTGGGTACTGGGTTTTGGGTATTGGGTTTTAATTGAAAATTATTTTGTCATTTTGCTATTTTGCTACTTTTTAACTCACCAGTTCACTACATCACCCGTTCACCACATTCTTTCTGCGGTAAAACAAGCATCACCTCAAATTTATCATCTTTCTTCTGTGTTGTCAGCAATTGTTCATTCTGATATATGAGTTTCAACCGCTCCCTTATGTTTGTTAATCCTATTCCGGTTCCTTTTCTGGATGGGGCCCCAGGTTCAAAGTCATTGATAATATTGATCTCAAGGAAACCATTCACAATACGCGCCGTGGTTTGTATCGTCACCTCCCCTGAACTTTCATAAACCCCATGCTTCACTGCATTTTCATAAAGCGGTTGCAGGATCATAACGGGAATTTCGCAATCCATGCATATTTCACTAATGGCAAAATTATATTGAAGTTTCATTCCGAAACGAACTTTCTCGATATCCAAGTACTTCCTAATATGTTCTATTTCCTTTCCCAATGTAGAAAACCGGTTATTCCCCATCGACACCGAATATCGCAAAAAGTCCGAAAGTTTAATGGTCATTTCACGCGCCTGTCCGGGATTGGTGATGGTTAGTGAACTGATCGAGTTCAGGCTGTTGAACAAAAAATGAGGATTGATCTGCGACTTCAAAAGGTTCAGTTCCGATTCGCGGATCATCTCATTCAGGCGGCCTTCTGCTTTTATCTTTTCCTGCAAATTAGAATAGTATATCACAAGGTAGTAAACCAGCACCAAAAGGAGGTAATAGAAAGTGCCGCTTACCAACCTCCAGGGAATAGAATTATCCAGAAAATCCTGATATTGATAATTTGTCGGGAATATTAGTTTTAGCAGCGAATATGAACTTCCTGTCCAGATCAAAAGAAAAACCACCAGAAAAGTCACCTGGTAAATTATTAGGGTCGAAAATGATGGATCCTTGGGTTGCGCATAACGGATTGCAAACCAGAGGATCAATCCAAGAATGCTGTAAATAGAATTGAAGACCAGGGCATCTGCAATGGAATTTTGCAGTGGAATATTATAATAAAAGCTAAGCAAGAAAAAATGGATCCCTGCAATAAGGATCCATATTCCAAAATAGATTGAAGCAGTCTTAATGTTCTGAAGAATCGGGTGCTTCATTATATTTGGTTATGTCTTAATAAGATTTTATTTCGCCGCCTCCGAATATTGCTGATCCTCTTATTATCAGGACCTTATTTGGGTCGGCGGTTTCTTTTATGACCAGACGTTTATCGGAAAAGCCTCCCAAAATTGCATTGATATTGAGGACTACCTTCCAGTCAGCAGGAACAATAAGTGTTACACCTCCAAAAATACACTCAATAGTTAGTTCTGTTCTCCCTTCTGCAAGAGTAGCCTGTGTCAGGTCAATCTCGGTTCCTCCAAAGATATTACTTATTTTTCCTCCTTTGAACACCTGGTTGGTAACCCTGTGCTTTGATCCGCTGAAAATATTTGCCTCATTGATAAATCCTTCCTCAGGTAGAGGTGAGTCAGCCTGTCCAAACACATGGCCAACCTTGTGTCTCCACCTTTCATTCATACCACGTTTGGACAGGATCATCAGGCCAATGATGATCAGTATCAATGGCCAGAAAAGTCGAGTGAAAGAAATGTGCATGACAAAAATCTCAGGGACCAGGAAGAAGCCGCCGATCAGGATCAGGATCATCCCAGGCATCCGGCTGTCATTTCCAAAGATGCTGATTGCACCAATGACAATCAGTAACATCTGCCATGAAAAGATTACATGTTTCCAGGCGTAGGGAAGTATGTCAAAGTTAAATGCCAGAAGAAGTAGACCTGCCAGTATCACAAAGAAACCGAAGGCGTACTTTTTCATTTTGTGACGTTTGATGATTTGTTCAACTGAAGTTTCCATGGTTTTATGATTTTCAAAGTTAAAATTAATTCTGCAACAAATGTATCCTCATCCCATGTCCTGAGAAAACGATATTCGGCAGACAGCGGAATTACGTCGGCGAACGTTAACTGGTGAATTGTTGAACTAGCAAGGCGAACTGGTGAACTGGTGAACTGGTGAACTGGTGAACTGGTGACGTAGTAATGAGGTGAACTTTATAAACTTTACAAACTTTATGAACTTTATGTACTTATTCATACAACTTAATATACTCAAATCCATTCCCGGTATATTTCATGAATTTTTCAAAGTCTGAGAAAGCAATCACAATAGAGGCTGTGTTAATACAGGGATGGAAGCTGATCCTCGACGCTTTCTTCAGGTTTTCATCAATGAAGACATGAACATGTTTCTCCTTATCATTGATGAGCCCAAATGGTGTAACAGACCCTGGTGTAACTCCCAGGTACTTCATCATCCGCTGATCGGAAGCAAAAGATAATTTGCCTTGATTCAAACGTTTTTCTAGATCATGGATCTGAAGGTCATGGGAATGTTCCATGATGACCAGGTAATGACGATCCCCTTTGTGAATTCAAAGAAGAGGTTCTTACAATGAGAAGCCTCGATATCTTTCCAGTATTTACGAGCCTCTCCGATGGTTGCCACTGGTGGATGCTCATAATAGTCGAATGAAATGCCAAGCTCCTTCAATAGGCTGTACAGACGCGGATACCCATTCATCAGTTTTTTTTGCAAAACTAAACCACTCTGGATTGAAAATCCAGAGGTTTGATTAAAAGGTAAAAAATGAAATTTTTTAACATCATTCCATTATCCAATTCCCGCCCTGAGTATTCGGCTTATCCTTATGATGTTCCAAGTACTCTTGTACCATTTCATCTGTTATATTACCTGTACTCCATGCTCCGAATCCAATTGCCCAGAAATGCCTTCCCCAATATCGCTTCCCCAATTCCGGAAATTCTTGCTGTAGCATTATCGATGTTCTACCCTTTAATCGCTTTACTAAATTACTTATACTCAGTGATGGCGGATATTCGATATGAATGTGAACATGATCCTTACTCACCACCCCTTTTAGTATTTTCACATTCTCACTATTACAGATTTGCACCAGTAAATCGCGACATCGTATCTGAACATCCCCTTTTAACACATGATAACGATACTTGGTCACAAACACTATATGAACACTTAGCCAACTTACAGTATGAGAACTCTTTCGAAAATCTTCCATACCGTAAATTTAAAACTTTTATAGAAACTGAAGTAGCCGCAATAAATTGCGGGGATTTAACCTTTTACTGAAACATTAAAAGACTTCATGAAATAACTGGCGAAGTGGTGACGTGGTGACCTGGTGAATTGGTGACTCTATAAAAAATTATCTTGTACCTTTGTACAATGAAAATCCCTTTTTCAAAATATCATGGCACCGGTAATGATTTTATCATCATTGATAACCGTGATCTAAAATGGAAACCGAAACAGGAAGAAATTGCCGGTTTATGCGACCGCCACTTTGGTATTGGGGCCGATGGACTGATGCTTCTGACAGAAAAGCCGGGAGTTGATTTCTATATGACCTATTACAATTCAGATGGCAGGGAAAGTACTATGTGCGGGAATGGTGGGAGGTGTATGATTATTTTTGCCTGGTCACTTGGTCTCGCCGGATCTGAAACACATTTCAAGGCCGTCGACGGAGATCACTTTGGGAAGATAATTCAAACGAAAGATCGCATCATCGTCAGCCTGAAGATGAAAGATGTGATGGTGAATGAAATCGAAGCGGACCATCTGTTCCTGAATACAGGCTCGCCTCATTATGTAATCTTTGTAGATAACGTTGAAACCCTTGATATTATTACAGAAGCAAAGAAGATTAGGTTTAATTCACGCTTCAGGGAAGAAGGAACGAACGTTGATTTCGTCGAAGTAAGTAATGATCTTATCTTTGTGCGCAGCTATGAACGTGGTGTTGAGGATGAAACGCTTTCCTGCGGCACTGGAGTAACGGCTGTGGCTTTAGCTTATGCAATTAAGAACCCGGCGCAGAGCTCCCTTTTGGAAGTTCATACACGTGGAGGAGCACTAAGTGTATCCTTTAAAAAGGAGGAAAATTCTTTTACGGATATCTGGCTGGAAGGACCGGCAATGTTTGTTTATAATGGTGAAGTCGTTCTCCAATGAAGAATGAGCCTTATCTGAATAGTTTTTTACTACCAAGGCGCGAAAATGATAAGTTCGCTAAAAATTGTGAAATAGAATTGAATCTTTTGCGTCTTTGTGTTTTTGCATCTTCGCTATAAAATTTCAAAATGAGTGTTTGAGGTAACTCAAAACTGAACAATGTTGAAGAAGTTAAGGCAAATGACAGGAAAAGTGCTTTATGGAAACGATATCAGATTGAGGGCGATTGAGCCAATGGATCTTGATTTTATTTACGGGATCGAGAATGACCCTGACATCTGGCGGGTGGGGAACACATTGATCCCCTATTCACGCCATCAGCTTGAGCAATACATCCTGAGCTCGCAGCATGATCTTTATGCAGAAAAGCAATTACGGTTGATGATCGATCTTATCCTGCCACAAAATGAAAAGAAAACCATTGGAGTCATCGATCTGTTTGATTTTGAACCTCATCACAAACATGCAGGAATTGGGATCTTCGTTGTACCAGCGGAGCAGGAAAGGGGATATGCAACAGAAGCCCTTCGTGTTCTTATCAGATATTGTTTTGATGTTTTGAATCTTCACATGCTATATTGCAATATAACAGCCAACAACACACCCAGTATCCGTTTGTTTGAAAAATCAGGATTTATCCAATGCGGATTGAAAAAAGAATGGAGATATATGGATGATCGTTGGATAGATGAATTGATGTTCCAATTGATCCGACAACGATGATTCATTCCTGTTCATTTTAATTCACTAGAACTGAAATGATGCAAAAAGCCAGTAAGAATCCTATAATCCGAAAAAATTCGAATTCCCGCGGATTTTTGATCATCCTGTTTTTTCTGGTTATTATCGTCTTCTGTGGATGGGTATTTCATTATTATCAGAATTTCTTTCACCCCAATGTAACAACAGGTGATCAGCCCTCTGCATATCTTTATATTCATACAGGAACGGATTTCAATACCTTGAAAAAGCTGCTTTCTGATCAACATTACATCCGTAATATGCACTCTTTTGAGCTTGTGGCCCAGAAAAAAAAATACAACAATAAGGTCAGGCCGGGAAGATATAAGATACTTGATGGGATGAATAACAATGAGCTGGTCAATCTGCTGCGGTCGGGTAAACAGGAACCGGTAAGGGTTATTCTGCAGAATGTCAGGAATCCTGAAGAACTTGCAGGAAAGATCGCTGCACAAATTGAAGGAGATTCTATTTCTTTTTTGAATCTTATGCACGACTCCGCTTACCTCAGAGAATTCGGTGCAGTTCCGGTCACTGTCTTCACCCTATTCGTTCCAAACACCTATGAACTTTTATGGAACACATCGGCCGACCAGTTCATCCGGCGGATGTACAGGGAACGCCAGAAATTCTGGAACGATGAACGCCTTACGAAAATGAACCATGAAAGACTTGACATCAACAGCGTCATAATCCTTGGTTCAATTCTTGAAAAAGAAACTGCAAAAAACTCAGAAAAGCCTGTCATTGCAGGAGTATACATGAACAGGTTACGCAAAGGCTGGCCGTTACAAGCCGATCCGACCCTTATCTTTGCATGGAATGATTATTCAATCAAGCGGGTATTGAACAAGCATAAAGAGATTGACTCTCCTTATAACACCTATAAGCATCTTGGCCTGCCCCCCGGCCCGATCTGTCTCCCATCGGTCTCTTCCATTGATGCCGTGCTCAACTATGAACGCCACGCATTTATGTATTTTTGCGCAAAGGATGATCTTTCGGGATATCATAATTTCGCTGTCACGCTGGCAGAGCATAACAGAAATGCGGAACGCTATCAAGCCGCACTGAAACGGTTAAACATCAATTAAAAATGACCAGGTCCAAATCTATCGTTATTGGCCTGCTGTTCATCCTGACCGGTTCCTCATTTCCTCATCCCGAAAATAAACCCGATTCACTCAAAGCGCAAAAAAAAGATACCATCCTGCATACCGGAAGACTGGCCGCCACATTATCCGCCGAAGGGGCACTGTGTTTTGGAAGTCTGGGCGGATTATATTTTGCCTAGTATAAAAATTATCCGTACTCCTCTTTTCATTTCTTTAATGATAATGATCAAGGATTATAATGGGAAACATATTGGTTATCAGGGAATATTACGTCTTTCCTTCCTAAAACGACCAGGTTCCCCAAGTGGATCAATATTTCATTCGGATATGGTGCAGAAAAAATGACAGGAGCTGTTACTAACACCGATTCGGTGAATCACAAGGCTATACCCCATCATGAACCCTATCGTCAATTCTATCTTTCATTGGATGCAGACCTGACGCGCATCCCCACTCATTCAAAAACCCTGAAAGCCCTGTTAATCATCTTCAGTTTTATAAAGATTCCTTTCCCTGCAGTTGAATATAATTCTTGGGTCAATTCAAATTTCATCCTTTTTATTTTTGGGTCATCGCAATAATGCGTACCTGAGTTAATCAATTTAAAATGAATAAAATAACATATTTTGTTGTTAAAATTGTGAAATGGGAAATAACCTCGGAAAGCCTTGTGTGTTATGGGTTATTCTCATTTCACAATTACAAAAAAAAATCATTTCAAAGCGATTTTTAGAACCATATTTATAATGCTTATAATCAATCTGTTGAAATAGCCAGGTACGCATCTTTGCGAAGAACCTTATTTTTATGGGGATCTTGGTTAATTCATTTTTATTTAGATCTTAACCTTTCTATAAAGATCTTTTCTACGATCACATCAAAATAAAATTTCGCTAGAATTTATTGTTATCTTTACAGGTTGAACTTATTAAAAAATGGATCATGGAAGAACAATCAAATCAGCCCTCAGGAGGTAATTTCTACCATTCACCACTTCAGGTGAATCTTCCCAATTCTAATACTATCCTTGTTCTCGGAATTCTGTCGCTGGTATTTTGTTGGTGGCACATTCTTTCAGTTGTAGGTATTGTATTAAGTATTGTCACCCTATCATTGGCAAGAAAAGAGCTTTTTCTGTTTTATACACAACCAAATAATTTCACACTCAGTTCTCTTAACAATGTGAAAGCAGGAAGGGTTTGTGCTATTATCGGCCTAATAATCTCGATACTCGTCTTTATTGTTGCCCTTCTAATGATCATCGGATTTTTTACTCTTCTCCCCATATGGGGCATGGTTGATTAAATATGAAAATACTTTCAATCGATAAGATCCGTGAGGCGGATATTTTTACGATACAGAACGAGCCCATCACCAGCATCGACCTGATGGAACGTGCAGCCAATGCATGTTTTTACTGGCTGATCACGAATATCCCCAACCATAAAAAAATAAAGGTTATTTGCGGAACAGGGAATAACGGCGGCGATGGTCTGGCTGTTGCAAGGTTAATGGCTTTAAAAGGTTACTCCACAGAAGTATTCCTCTTCGGAAATCCCGAAAAACTATCTAATGACTGCAGAATCAATTATGAAAGGTTGACAGAGATGACATCTTTAACCTGCAGGATTATTACAGAAAAAGGGTCTCTTCCCGACTTTCACCCTACAGAAGAAATCGTGATAGATGCTTTGTACGGAAGCGGACTGAGCAGGCTAGTTAACGGTTTTTTAGCCGATGTGATCCGGTCGATTAACAGTCAACATTCCATAACAATCTCTATTGATGTTCCTTCGGGATTGTTTTGCGATGAATCGGTTGCAACATCTTCTAACCCTGCAATTATACATGCCGACCACACGCTTACTTTTTCTCCTCCCAAGCTTGCATTCTTCTTCCCTGAGAATGACCGGTTTGTTGGCAATTGGCATCTTCTGGATATAGGGATCATGCAGGACTTTATCGAGCATACAGATACTCAATATCATTATATTACACATTCCGATTGTAAGAAGATCCTCAAAAAACGGAACAAGTTTTCGCATAAAGGCACATTCGGACATGCTTACCTTGTATGCGGGAGTAAGGGGAAAATGGGTGCAGCGGTGCTGGCAGCAAAAGCCTGTTTACGATCAGGACCGGGATTGGTCACAGTACATATTCCGCAAAGCGGGAATGCGATCCTTCAAACGGCTGCGCCGGAAGCTATGCTTTCTCTTGATATAGATGAAGATGTATTCTCAGGTATCTCTGATCTTTCCGTATATTCTTCCGTCGCTATTGGCCCCGGAATCGGTCAGGCTGATGCAACACAGCGAACGCTGAAACTCATGATACAAAATTCAACTATCCCGCTCATAATAGATGCAGATGCTATCAATATCCTTGGGGAAAATAAAACCTGGATCCCATTCATACCAAAAGGAAGCATATTCACTCCTCATCCGAAAGAATTCGAACGGTTAGCCGGAAAATCATCCAATGATTTTGAACGAAACAAACTTCAAAGGTTTTTTTCAATAAAACATAGCGTATATGTTGTATTAAAAGGCGCTCATACAGCCATTACAACTCCCGAAGGCAATTGTTATTTCAACACTACCGGTAACCCGGGAATGGCGACTGGAGGAAGTGGAGATGTTCTGACCGGGATCCTGGCAGGTCTGAAAGCACAGGGGTATTCATCACTGGAAACATGCCTGCTCGGCGTCTATGTTCATGGACTTGCAGGTGATATTGCCGCTAAAGAACTTGGCCAGGAAGCATTGATCGCAGGTGACATCATTAAATTTCTTGGAACTTCATTTTTATCATTATATGGAGAATTCTGAAAAAGTTGAATTGGAGAAGATGGTTCTTGCTCCTTATATTCAAAAAAGTACCGCACTTCGCGGGAAATACCGATTTGTAGGAGGCAACCAATTCAGGCATGCTATTAGCACTTTTGCTATCCTGCTTGACTACCATTATGTTGACCCGATACTTCTTAAGGCATCAATTATACACGATGTCTTTGAGGATTCAAAATCTGTTACACCAAATGAAATCATTAACCTTGATTCCGATGGTCCGGAAGTTTATAAACTGGTGATGGAAGTCACACGGAAAATGGAAGAAACTAAAGACCAATACCTCGAACGGGTTCTGATTATCGGATCGAAAAAAGCTAAAATACTGAAGTGTGCCGACCGGATCTCAAATCTTACCGATCTTCATTCCGACATCTTTGACAAGCAGTTTGTTCATAAATACATCGAAGAAACAAAAAAGTGGGTACTCCCAATGGCTAAGGAAATAAATGAGAACATGCTTATCGAACTCAAAGACATCATCCGTCGCCGGGAAGCTAACTTAAAAGTGATGGGTCACATCTGGCCGCTGACAAGAAAAGATGGCTGATCAGTTTACGTGAACTTCTTCGATGAGATCCTCTTCAATTTTTAGATTATCAATGATAAAATCCTGTCGATTTGGGGTGTTCTTACCCATGTAAAACAATAATAGATCATTTACAGGCGAGTCTTTGGAAAGGATCACCGGATCCAGTCTCATGGTCGCTCCGATAAAATATCTGAATTCATCCGGAGAGATCTCACCAAGCCCTTTAAAACGAGTTATCTCGGGATTTGGGCCCAGCTTGTCGATGGCATCTTTCCTTTCTTCTTCAGAATAACAATAAATGGTTTTCTGCTTATTTCGTACCCTGAACAAAGGTGTTTGAAGAATATAAAGATGTCCGTTTCTGATCAGGTCCGGGTAAAACTGCAGAAAGAAAGTCGTCAGGAGTAATCGGATGTGCATTCCGTCAACATCGGCATCTGTCGCGATCACTACATAATTGTACCTCAGATTTTCCAATCCTTCTTCAATATTTAATGCTGAGTGCAGAAGGTTAAACTCTTCATTCTCATACACTACTCTCTTGCTCAATCCATAGCAATTCAGAGGTTTCCCTCTCAGGCTGAAAACCGCCTGGGTATTTACATCCCTGGATTTGGTAATCGATCCGCTGGCAGAATCACCTTCTGTGATGAAGAGCGTTGATTCATAACGGCGTTCGTCATGATTGTTATAATGCAGGCGGCAATCCCTGAGTTTTTTATTATGCAGGCTAACCTTTTTGACACTTTCACGGGCAATCTTCTTAATATTCGCCCATTCCTTTCGCTCCTTCTCCGATTGTATGATTTTGCGAAGCAAAGCCTCTGCTGTTTCCGGGTTCATATGAAGATAGTCGTCAAGGTGTTTCTTCACAATGTCCATAACATAGTTTCGGATGGATTGTCCATCGGGCTCAATGTTCTGTGAACCAAGTTTAGTCTTGGTTTGTGACTCAAATACCGGCTCCTGTACCTTGATACTAAGCGCTGCAACCATGGATGCGCGGATATCTCCTGTTTCAAAATCCTTTTTATAAAAATCGCGGATGGTCTTCACAATGGCTTCTCTGAAAACTGCCTGGTGAGTACCTCCCTGCGTAGTATGCTGGCCGTTTACAAAAGAATAATATTCCTCGCCATACATCTCGCAATGAGTAAAAGCAAATTCAAAATCTCCATCATGAATATGAATAACAGGATAAAGCACCGGTGTATCGATATAACTTGTCAGCAGGTCAAGAAGGCCGTTCTGCGAATGGAAACGTTCACCGTTAAAGATGATGGTAAGCCCCGTATTCAGGAAGACATAATTCCAAAGCATCTTCTGGACATATTCAGGTATAAAATGATATTTACCGAAAATATCCTCATCAGGAACAAACGTAACGATAGTACCGGTTCTTAGCTCGGATGTTTTCTCTTTTTCCTCATTAACCAGTTCACCCCTGCGAGAACTCAATGATCTTTGAAATCCCTTCGCGTACTCCCTGTACCTTAAAATAAGAAGAAAGCCCGTTGACAGCCTTCGCACCAACCCCGTTCAGCCCTACTGCTTTTTTAAAAACACTGGAATCGTATTTTGCGCCGGTATTGATCTTGGAAACACAGTCAACGATCTTTCCAAGCGGCATGCCCCGGCCATAATCACGTATACATACCTGCTGATCCTTGATGGTGACTTCGATAGTTTTACCGAATCCCATCACAAACTCATCAATAGAGTTGTCAATGATCTCTTTGATCAGAACATAGATTCCATCATCGGGGGAAGAGCCATCGCCCAATTTGCCGATATACATCCCTGGCCGGAGACGGATGTGCTCTTTCCAATCGAGTGAACGGACACTGGCTTCATTATATACTTCCGGCGTATTCATAAGAAAATTTTAAACGGTGCAAAGATAGAAGAAAGAAAACTCAGGTGAAGATGGTAAGATGAAGAGTTATGAATTAATTATTCACAAGTGAAGAAACTGGTGAACTGGTGAGTTGGTGAACTAGTGACGTGGTGACTTTGTAACTTTATAACTCTGTGTTCTTCCGTGTGACCTCTCTGTTTCTTTGTGTAACCTTGGGGATCTTCGTGTTTAAATTATTATCAATCATCATTTTTTTAATCCCATTAACCACTATCATGATATCCCCTCTCCTAAGAAGGAAGTCGGACAGTCCAATCTTTGTCTTTCTTATAAAAACAATAAACTGATAAATGGTCGCTGCAATATATGAGAAAGTCGCTGCCAACCCTGCTCCGATAAGTCCAAAACGGGGGATCAGCACAATACAAAAAATAACTGTAAAAAACAGTCCGATAGCTGCACTGATAGTATTGTGAATAGGTTTACCCATCCCGGAAAAATAGGGGCTCAGGTTGATGGATATGGAAAATGTCAGGATACCTGTTGCCAGTGTATACATGATCACAGGTACCTGGCGAAATTCAGGTTTAAAGATCATTGAGAAGAACACATTGAGAAGAACAATGATTCCGACCAGGGAAAGGAGGGTCAGGATAAATGAGATCTTTACAAGATTCAGCGTGAGTTTTGCTGCATATTTTTCATCTTTCTCATTTGAGATTCGGGTATATTGAACCAAGTGTATGCTCTTGGCAATGAGCCAGATGCTTTCGGAAAGCTGGACACCTACTGAATAGATTCCCACGGCAGCCCTGTTTAGAAAAAACTCAACGAAATAGTAACTAAGGCGGTAATTGAAAAATTGAAGAATGTTACCTGTTTGCATCACCGACCCAAGCCGAACCAATTCGCGGAAGATTTTGCCGGGTCCTGAGATTATCTTTTTTGTAAAAGAAGAAAGGATTAAAATAAAGCTTGTCAGAAATGCGAAAATATAGGAGATATACAACGCGTAAAGATAGGCCATGACTTCCTTTTTTTTCAATCCGAAAAAGAAAAACATCAGGACTGCAAAAAGGATCACAACCTGAAGTAAGCTGATCATATTATATGTACTTATCCTTTCCTCTCCCATCAGCACCATAAAATTAACAGTGAACAGTGACAATAGCAGTGCCAGAAAAAAAACATGCCATGCGTACCCGGAGGGGATCAGGTGTAAAATGTTCAGAAGAAAAGTTCCCAATGCTGATGTAATAATTGCCCAGCCGCAGGATGGGAAAAAGATTGTCATCAATTGTACCCGGGGTACGAAGTAAACAAGCGCTCCGCCTCCAACAAGGTTGCTTACAAGCTGTAAAATAGCAACTGCCAGTATGATCAGATTAATGGTGCCAACTTTCTCAGCGCCCAAGTAATGAGCATTTACAATCACCATTACCAGCGTCAATAACGCAACAAGGATGCGGGTGGAGACTGTACTGAGAATGTTCTTTAGCATAACTTGTGACGTGGTGAACTGGTGAATTAGTGACTTTGTTACTTTTACTTTGTGACTCTGTTACTTTGCGACTTTTTATAAATATCTAATAATTGTTTCGCGATGGTTTCGCTATTGAACCTGTTAAGAACCGTACTTCTAATTACCTGCGGGTCATAGGTTTCAAACTTATCAAGCATGGCGTTTATTGCAGTTTCCAGTGCATCATTATCCCCTGCTGGGACAATGATCCCATTGGTTTCGCTGATCACTTCAGGAACAATACCAACGCTTGTGGCCACAACCGGGATACCGCAGGAAAGGCATTCAATAACTACGGTTCCGAAGGTTTCATAGTTGCTCGATAATACCATAAAATCAGCAGCCTGGATCTCATTTACAAGCTCCTTTTGTTCTTTGAGTCCTGTAAAATAAACCGTCTTCCCTAATAATCCAAGCTCGGCCGCCCTGTTTTTCCACAAATTAAATTCCGGTCCATCTCCAATAAGATGACATTCAAAATCAGATCTTTTCCCTGAAAGACTTTTAACAGCATTAAGAAGTCCTGATATATTTTTGGGCCTATCCTCAAAACAGGATATGTGGATGAACCTTTTGATACTGTTCGCGGCAGGTCGTACTCCTGTCACGAACAGGCTTGTTTCAACAGGGTTGGGTATCACAAAGAAGTTCGGATTCGAAAGGCCAAATCTCAGCATTTCTGTTTTAAGGGTTTCTGAAACTGCAATCATAGCAGAAGATGATTTAACTACTTGCCGGGTGATCATTTTCCGTAATCCTCCACGATAAGCGTTTCTGGCAGGTAAATACCGGGACCAATGTTCAGTAATCACATAAGGTACTCCATTCAGAATTTTTTCCCTCAGGGCGATGATTCCTTCACGGGTAAGTACATGAACGTGAATCAGATCTGGCTTAAAAGATTTTAAAATTTTAAACCCTAGGCTGTGTGCATGAAGAAACCTGAATATCTTTAAAAGTCCTGATAACAGGTGTGTGTTCGGTTCTTTGTAGTATACCCGTACTACGTGTACTCCATTTTCTTCGGCGAAATCGATTTCATACCGGTTAACTGCATGTTCATCAGCATGGACATATAAAACCGCAACACTACAGTGGGAAGAAATCGCTTCGGCCTGCCGCTTAATGAACAATCCTGGCATAGGATCATAACGGTGGGGATACCAACGAGGCAGGAAAAGGATATTTAAGCGTTTATTCAATGGCCTGGATCTTCGATTGAAAAAGAATTAAAAATTAGAAATTAATGAGTTCCTTATCAATAAAGCCAATCGTATTCATTAATCTTTCCTGGCCCGACCCTGAAACGACTTTGAACAGAAAACCACGTTTGGTCAGTTCATTGTGATAAAGAGTGAACAATTTCTCCCTCATGTGAGGATGCTCACGCTGGGGATCCGCCTCCCAAGGAAGATCTATATTACATAACAGAAAAAGATCATACTTATTTTCTTCTATCTTTTGCAGGATCCATGGATCGCAATTGCCATACTTTACTTCACTCCATATCTTGGTGACGATCAGCTCGGTATCGCAAAAAAGCATGTGGTCAGCCCGTTTAATCCACCGTTCTTCTTCACTGATCTGGCCTTTGGCTATTTTCAGAATATCTTCCTGAGTGTAAGGCCGGTTAAGATGATCAATATATTCTCTTGCAAATTCGGGAACATAGACCGTTTTATAATGCTCAGCCAGTTCCAATGCAAGCCTTGATTTGCCTGTCGACTCAGGCCCTGTTATCGCGATCTTAATAATGTTTGTCATTAAAAGAGCATTAGGTATTGGATATTGGGTTTTTAGGTTCTGGTCTTTTAAGTTTTTTATCCTTCTGCAAAACTTTTATTTACCGCAAAGGCGCTAAGGTCGCTAAGAAGTACACAACTAAAAAATATTTCTTTGCGTCTTGGCGTCTTAGCTGTAAAAGAGACTTTCGAAATAAGCTGTACTTTATTTCTCATGCGCTACTAATTTTGATTTCCACTCAAGATAGCCCAGCACAGCTATAATCGTAAAGACCAGGAACTGGAAGCTGCTGAAAAAGAGTTTTTCATAAGCAAAAAGGAATATGGAAATAAGATCGCCTGCGATCCATAATATCCAGTTCTCGAGTTTTTTAAAAGCAAGAAGCCACATGCCAATGATGTAAATGGCCGTTGTGATGGCATCCCATGCGGGGACAACGCTATCAGTATACTTTTTAAGAAGGATCCATAAAATAACAAAGAAACCCACGATGGCAATGCCATTCCAGATCCTTTCCTTTTTCGAACATTCCGTGATCTTTATCTTTTCTTCATTATCACCCGTCCTGAGCCAATTATACCAGCCATAGACGCTCATCACAAAATAGAAAAAATTGATACTTGCATAGGCATATAATTTAGTTATGAAGCAGATATACACATAAATCAGGACATTGATAATACCAAAGGGAAAAGCAAGGATGCTCTCTTTTTTCATTGACCAAACGGAGAGCAGGCCGAAGAATACGGCAATGAGTTCAACAGGAGTGGTTTGGACAGGGCCAACCTGGATCATATAGTTCAGGAGCATCATCTTATTAACTTATTCCGGCAAATTTAGAGGAAATTGCAAGAACTCAAGGAAAAGGCGTTGAGACTTTTCAATTATTAGCCGGCTCAGGGTTGGCTTTTTCACCGCTAAAACGCTAAAAGTCACAAAGTCACAGAGTGAAAAGTGAATAAGTGAAAAGTTGAGTGTACGGACTTGTGGACAAAGGGAAAGGAAATTCATATAAAAAAATCACCATTTCATCGGTGAACTCATACACAATCCTCTTCTCGCCTCCCTCTTGGGGGATAATGGCGCTAACATAATATAATTATTATTATCTTTGGCAAATAATTAAAACCAAAGATTATGACACCAAACCAATCATTAGAACGGAGCAACCAATTAAGAAAGTTCTTTAGAGCAGACTATTTTCAAGGGATGTACAGTGTTTTTCCATTTGAAGTAATAGAACAGTTTGATACTTCAGGTACCAGGGATAGAGTATATAGTTGCGAAAACACGATCTTGACTATGGTATACTCTTCCACCCAAACAGATAAGACACTCCAAAATTCAGTAAACATTTTTAGCAAGATTCATCAAAACCAATCCGTGCGAATAATTAATGAAGCGGGAGCAGCAATTGAGCGGGAGAAAATGGAGGATTTGAGAAACGTTGAAGTTCGTAGAGGTCCAAAGAAAAAGTACAAGGTAAAAGTACCCAAAAGTAAAATTTCTGAAATATCAGTCAATACTGCAGGATATTCAAAAGCACGGAAGCGGATAAAATTCGAATTATTTCAGGAAATATTTAATAAAACAAAAGAGAATGACAGTTCAACGGCATTATGGCACGGAAAGAGAACTTTCATAACAGATGGCACTTATGTTCAAATGCAAGACACGGAGGAACTTCGAAAGATTTACAATGTCAACCACAATGATGAAGAACATAAAGATAGCTATCCTCAGGGCCTGATACAGGCCATAATAGAACAAGGCAGTGGATTTATTCATGATTATACTTTATCAGACAGACATTCCTCAGAGTTGTTCTTGATTTACCAATTAATAAAAAGTATTCCAAAGGATTGTTTTTTGCTGGCTGATGATTTGTATAACTGTTATGCAATATTTGCATTGGCCAGGAAACAAGGCTTTGATCTGATTGTTCCGGGCAAAAGAGTGAAAAATTATACTGTTTTAAAAGTGCTCGCTAAAGGGGATGAAATAGTTGAAGTGCAAAAGAGAGAGCATCCGAAATGGTTACCCAAGAGTGAAATTTTACCGGCGAAATTGTTACTTAGAAGATTGTCTTTTCTTTCTCCTGATGGTGCTACTACACTGGTTATATACACTACATGGATGGATAAGAATATTCCTGCAAGTGAAATAATCCTAAAATATTTTACACGATGGGACATTGAAATAACAATACGTGAAATAAAAACAATAATGGATGTCAATG
Source organism: uncultured Bacteroidales bacterium (assembly GCA_963785325.1). Classification (GTDB taxonomy): domain Bacteria; phylum Bacteroidota; class Bacteroidia; order Bacteroidales; family FEN-979; genus FEN-979. The sequence continues at coordinate 63,734 of CAWAVC010000019.1, forward strand.
TACTTAGAGGAAAAACGGATGATATTGTCAAAAAGGAGCTTATTTCGGCATTCATTGCCTATAACCTGATAAAAAAGATAATAATGCAGTCAACCGAAAAGACTGCTTTTTCCCCCGAAAGAGATATCATTCAAGAATTCTTTGAGAACAATAAGGACATTCTTATTGACAGAAAAGGTAGAGTTTACACCAGATGGTCTCCAGGTAGATATGGTAAAACTGGGAAAAGAAATCCTTAAGCATGTTATTAAAAGAAAACAAGGCAGACAATACCCAAGAAGAACAAAAAAAGGTGCTTATAGAAAATACAAATAATAAGTTATGTTAGCGCCATTATCTTGGGGGAGGGGCCGGGGGTGGGGCTCTTTGTGACTTTGTGACTTATTATAGTTTAACCTATTTACCTAGGATAATTTTCAATGGCCTTTTAAGGCCGGTCAATTCAAGAATACGGATAATCCTCTTTCTTAGTTTTCGTCTTTTCAGGATATGGCTGATATGCCGGCTGTCCTCCCCTATATAACAAATTGTGGATTTTGGGTTGTAGATAAAGAATTTATCCGGGATGCCCGAAAAGTCTTTCCGTTTCCAATTGTATCGATGAGACTCATAAGGATTTCCATAGACATCCTCCTGTACCGACATGACCCTTGGAACCGAGATAAGGATATTTTTTCCGCATCTCCGGCATTCTTCCAAAACTTTCACCCCATCTTCATGAGTGAAGTGTTCAAGGACATCGATCATCAGGATAAGGTCGTAACGGTTTGTTATTGAAAGTAAAACATCTTTTGCGTCACCTGAAAAAATGTGATCATAGATGAGCCGATGAACCGGGGTAATATATGCTTCAAAGGCTTCGATCCCATCGATTTGCCTTTTGTGCGAATCATAAGCCGACCCTTGTTTCCAGAGTTCGAGATACTCCCTAGCAAGAAATCCGTACTTGCCATAACCAATTCCAATATCCAGAAGTTTTGCCGGATTAGTTTCAATAATCAGTTCAACAATTTCATTCAATTGGTAAGGATGGCTCGAAGGCATTCTCCGATAGTTTTTTATGTCCGTACAAAAATAAGGGTTTTCAAAGTTATTTATAGAAAATGAATTAATTTTGCACAAAATCTCCTGTAGTCTTCCTCCTTATGTTTCATTTGATTAACTTTCAACTACCCTTAATCTTTAGTTTGCTGATCGTCCTGGTTGTCGCCAAAATATTGGGTGAAGTCGCAGAGCGGTTCGGACAGCCTTCCTTGATCGGTGAAGTTTTAGCAGGTGTTATCCTTGGACCGTCTCTGTTAGATGTCATTCATAACACTGTTGAACTCAGGGTGATTGCTGATTTAGGCGTATTTCTGCTTATCGTGATGGCCGGTTTGGAGATTGAAGTAGAGGAGATCCGTAATTCTATTCGTGGAAAAAATATCTGGATTGCTTTGCTGGGGTTCATTATCCCTTTTATTAGCGGTACCTTAACCGGATACGCTTTTCATTTCAACAACACCTTTTCGATTATTCTCGGACTTTGTATAGCAATTACTGCATTACCAGTAAGTATAAGGATCCTCATGGACATGGGTAAACTAAATACTGAGGTTGGCCGGAAAATCATGTCAACAGCTATTTTCAATGATATTGTTTCTTTACTGGTACTGGGGGTCATCCTGGATTTCAACGACGAATCAAAAAAGTTAAAAGATATTGTTTATTTGTCAGCAATAAGCATCGTGAAGATTTTAGTCTTTATCATTTTTCTAATTATTGCCTACCGTCTGTTCAAACTGGTGAAATCAAAAATAGGTATCGTTAATCCGAAAGTCAATCAGTTTCTGCATTATTTAAGGGGGAAGGAATCACTGTTTGCACTGGTGATTGTTTTTGTGCTGTTATTTTCAAGTATTGCAGAAGCCATGGGGTTACATCTCATAATTGGAGCCTTTTTCGGGGCGATTCTATTACCACGGACGATTTTTGCAAAAGGTGATTTTAATAAGGTAAAAGAGTCAACTTCAGGGATCACAATGGGTTTCTTGTCCCCGGTTTTTTTCGCTACACTTGGAATAGCGATCGATGTAACATCCTTAGGCAATCTGCCGCTTTTGTTTATGGTCTTTGCCGTTTCATTTCTCAGCAAAATCTTTGGCGGTTATCTCGGCGGACGGTTTGCATGCCTTGACCGGTCCACTTCTTTTACGATCGGACTAGGATTGAATGCGCGCGGAATCATGGAACTTGTGATCGCCAATATTGCCCTGCAACGTGGTTTTATTGATATTTCTGTATTCTCTATCCTGGTTCTTATGGCCCTTCTCACGACAATCTTCACTCCATTTTTCCTTAAGTACGGTTTCAGTTTAATTGAACGGAACACTTCACTGAAACATTACAATAATTCATCCGGGAAGCGCCATTAAGGTTCGTGGAGTGGAGTCTCTCTCCCTTCCCTCTTGGGAAGAGACTAGGGCTGGGGTAATCAATAAAAATTTTATCTTTGCTCGTTTTTCAGAAAACCGATCAGAACGATGCACCTCATACATGAATTGATAAATTTCGTCCTCCACATTGATAATTTCCTCGAAGTATGGATCTATGATTATCAGAATTGGACCTATCTTATCCTTTTTGTAATCATCTTCTGCGAAACAGGACTCGTGGTTACTCCCTTTCTTCCAGGAGATTCGTTAATCTTTGCTGCCGGTGCATTTGCCGCAAAGGAATCCCATCCCCTGAATATTGCAATTATAGTTTTACTGCTGATCCCTGCTGCTTTCTCCGGGGATAATAGCAATTATTTCATCGGACGGTTCCTGGGGTTAAAAGTTTATGAAAAGAATTATAAGCTGATCAAAAAGGAATATTTGAACAAGACCCATGCATTCTATGAGAAACATGGAGGAAAGGCTCTGATCATTGCCCGTTTCATGCCGATCATCCGCACTTTTGCACCTTTCGTCGCAGGCGTGGGTACCATGAAGTATCTGCGATTCATTTCGTTCAGCATTATCGGGAATATCCTTTGGGTCAATTTGTTTGCTTTCGGAGGATTTTTTTTCGGGAATATTAATTATGTTAAGACCCATTTTACGCTCGTAATATTGGGGATTATCATCATATCTCTTCTCCCTGTCATCACTGCTGTTATCAAAAATCTTATAGAGCACAGAAAAACGTAAATACCGGCATGAGAAGAATATCGTATTTTTTCCGTGAGATAACTTTCTTCACAGCTTTTACGATATCTGCTGCTTCAAGTCCATATTTTTTCATGAGTTCTTCCGGTTTCCCACTCTGTCCGAATTGATCATTCACGGCAACCATTTCCAGCGGCAATGGATTTTCCCGGACGAGCAACTGAGCGATACTATCGCCCAATCCACCATTCATCATATGTTCTTCTGCAGTGACTATACAACGTGTTTTTGATACGGATGCCAGAATAGCTTCCGTATCCAACGGTTTAATAGTATGAATGTTGATGATCTCAGCATGGATTCCATCTGTTTCCAGTATCTTACATGCCTCCAATGCTTTCCATACCAAGTGCCCGGTCGCAAAAATAGAGACATCCGATCCTTCGTTTAAAAGGATGGCTTTTCCTAATTCAAATTTCTGATCAGGAGAAGTAAAGTTTGGAACCTTCGGTCTGCCAAAACGAAGGTAAACAGGGCTAACATATTTGGCGATGGCCAGCGTGGCTGCTTTTGTCTGGTTGAAATCGCAGGTATTGATAACAGTCATTCCCGGAAGCATTTTCATAAGACCAATATCTTCCAGGATCTGGTGTGTGGCGCCATCTTCTCCTAGGGTAATGCCGGCATGAGAGGCACAAATCTTCACATTCTTCATAGAATATGCAATGGATTGCCTGATCTGGTCATAAACTCTGCCCGTTGAAAAGTTGGCAAAGGTACCCGTAAACGGGATCTTCCCTCCTATCGTCATCCCGGCTGCAATGCACATCATATTAGCTTCGGCAATGCCAACCTCGAAAAACCGGTCAGGAAACTGTTTTGCAAAAGCATCCATCTTCAATGAACCCTTAAGGTCAGCACAAAGCGCTACTACGTCCTTATTCTGTTTTCCAAGTTCCAATAAGGCTTCCCCGAACCCGGAGCGGGTATCTTTTGCTCCCGTATTAATAAATTCTCTCATCCTCAATAATTTTTATACTTATAATTCGTGATGTATGACACATGACACAAACTGCATAATTCATAATTTAACAGTTACTGTTTGTCCTGTCTCCACCATAAACGACTTTTCCGTCGTAAACTCCGAACGGTTTGAAAATTTTGACCGGAATACCACTCTGTACTTCCCTGGTTGCAAAAAAAGAGTTTCCTGCTGCTGAGGATTGTCTTTCAGGTTGTAAAGCCAGGTCAACTGACCATGATCCTCCATGTAAACGCTTCCATATCCATTGGTTGTACGCTGGATCACGGCTGTGCCCGGAACCGGGATCTCAATGGTCGTGGTATGACTTTGTGCAATTACAACATTCTTTACCAGTATCCTGGGCAGGCACAGCACTTCCACGTCATAACTGCCGGTAATATATTTTTCTACCTGGTCAAACTGTTGAACGTTCAATGTTTCCTTGTCATCTTTCTTTCTAATCAGTACCGGCAGGTATTTAATTGTCATATTTCCGCTGGTTTTGAACGCCAGGTACCCCTGTGGGGCATCAATGGCGATGATATTATGTTTACCGGGTGTGAGCTTTACTGCATCTTTATGTACCGGCGGAATAGTATTGACCACAATATCATAGGTCAGCATAGGGTCAATCTCGAGAGTATCGGGAAGTCCTTTGCTATTAAAAGAATGAACAAAATTGTTCTCTATTTTTCCTGAGATATTATCGTAAAAAGTCATATTGACATTGGTTTCTGTGGGCTTTCCGTATTCATCGAGCAGATTGACCTGTGCAGTGGTGGGATTTAATGCACGGGAAATAACTATATTCAACGCACGAGTAAAAGCTTTTTCATCAGTTGCATCAAAATAGCTACCCACGCAATCGAAGGATTCGGCGAAATTTTTACCGATGCCGATAATAAAGGGTTTCAGGATTATCCCCCTTTTCTGCAGGTCATGAGAAACCAAGCAAGGGTCGCCATTGCATTCCTCCATTCCATCAGTGATAAGAATGATGATGTTGCGGCAATTATCGCAGGGAGGAAAATCGTTTGCCGCTTGCTCAAGGGAAAACGCGATCGGAGTGGTTCCCTTCGGAACGATAGTGTTTATGACATGTTTGATCCTGGCGAAATTATCAGGTGCAAAAGGAACTTCAAGTTTGGTATCACTGCAATCCTGAGGCGGAAATTGTTTCTGATGACCATATACCCGTAAAGCGACTTCAAGATTGTTAACATATTTAAGGCTGTCGAGAATGTTTATAAAGAGCCGTGATGCGATGGTGAATTTTGTATCGCTTTGCCATCTTCCATACATACTTTGTGAAGCATCAAAAAGGAATAGAATCCTAGTCAGTGGCTTCGTCTTTTTATTTTCCACCTGCCCCTGGCCAAATCCCCCCGAAAGGAAAGCCACGAGAAGTATGATGGTAAACACTATTCTTTTCAACACCTTGTCAGTTATTCGTGACGCGTAACGCGAATATCTTAATCGTAAATCGTAAATCAAAAAATTCAATCGAAAATCGTAAATCGTCCAATCGTAAATGATCTTAATAATCGCCTAACGTTTCTTCTAATTGTGCCAGTGCTCTCTCCGTTTGCTCATCGTTAGGCGCAACTCCATGCCATTCGTGATTGTTCAGCATAAAGTCCACACCAAACCCCATTTGTGTCTTCATCAGAACCATGACTGGTTTTTCTTTTCCACTTGCCCCCCTGGCTAGTAACATTTTTTCTCGGATATCAGCGATGTTGTTTCCATTCATTTGGATCACAACCCAGCCGAAAGCTTCAAACTTCGCCTTAAGATCACCCATATCAATCACTTTCTCTACTGGCCCGTCAATCTGTTTCCCGTTATTATCAACAACTGCGATAAGATTATCCACCTTATGTGATGCAGCAAACATAGCCGCTTCCCAGTTCTGACCTTCCTCTAATTCCCCGTCGCCCATCAAGCAATAAATATAATGTGGATCCTGGTTTAATTTTTTGGACAATGCTGCCCCTATTGAAACAGAGAGTCCTTGTCCCAGAGAACCGGAAGCCATCCTTATTCCCGGCAATTTCTCCTGCACTGATGGATGTCCCTGTAACCGCGTATTCAACATACGAAAGGTTCCCAACTCATGATAATCGAAATAGCCATAACGTCCAAGCACGCTGTACCACAGTGGCGAAAGATGTCCGCAGGACAGGAAAAACAGGTCTTCCCCTATTCCATCCATTGTAAAGTTTTTGGGATCCGGCTTAATTATTCCGAAATAAAGAGCCGTAAGAAAGTCTGCACACCCAAGTGATCCTCCCGGATGACCGGAAGCAGCTCCATGCGTCATCCGGATGATATCGCGCCGGACTTGCGTGGAAATTCTCAGTATATCAGTAGTTGAAGGCATTCAAGGAATTATTAAGTTGATTTTTGGACTACAGGTAATCTCTGAAAGCATACAAGTAATAGAGGTTCAAAATTATTATAATTCAACAGAGCCTTTACTTAATGTTCATAAATATGGATAAGATTTAACGAACCAATCTTCATTTTTATTTCTTTTGCAGTCTGCTGAACGATAACTGAAAATGAAAAAAAATCGCATCCTGCAGGTTGTTTACTTTCTGGCTTTATTTGAAAGTTCTCAAATAATGGCAGGAGGCGTCGTTCCAAATAACACAGCGAATTCAGAAGTTCAGTCTAGAATGTTTTTTAGAAATTTGATAACCCTTATTAAAAATGAGAATCAAATTATACCGATCACATTCCTTGACCACAGAAAGATCGCGGTACTATTTATTGGAGATACAACTTTGCAACCCTTTCAAAAAATGATCTCATGTTATTCTCCTATTAAGACAATTTCCATACCGGCTTCCTTTACCGAATCCAAAAAAGATTCATTGATCCTCTCACTAAAAGACAATGATCTTATCATCATCGGACTTCACTGCGACCAGCAATTAATATCCAAACAATATGGAATAGAGGATTGTTCCTTAAAGTTGATCGATGCCTTAAGTGTGACCAAGAAAGTCATTCTTGATATCTTTGGAAGTCCTTGTACATTATCCCTTCTGACAAATCCAGGCAACCTTGAAGCTATAGTTGTATCTTTCCAGGATTGCCAGGAATCACAGTCACTTTCGGCCGAACTTATCTTTGGTGCAATTGAGGCCAGGGGCCATCTGCCGGTAAATGTATCTCCCGTATTTCCAATTGAAACAGGAATCTCCACTTCTGTAACACGAATGGAATACATTTTACCAGAAGAGATAGGTATTAATTCTGATAAACTAAAGATTATCGATTCAATAGCATTGTCGGGAATTGATAAAAAAGCATATCCGGGATGCCAGATCGTATTTGCCCTTGATGGCAAAATTTTTTACGATAGATCATTTGGTCATCCGCGATATGAAGACACCATAATGGTGACTGAAGATAAAATATATGATCTTGCTTCGATAACAAAAGTGGCTGCCACAACATTGGCCATCATGAAACTTTTTGAAGAAAAGAAGATTTCTCTGGATGAAAAACTGGGAAGTTATCTTCCCGAACTGACGGGATCGAATAAGGAAAATTTGATTATCCGGGATGTAATGACTCATCAAGCAGGGTTGCAGGCCTGGATTCCATTTTATCTTACAACTCTTCACAGGGGCAAACCCAATCCTGCAATATACCAGCACCAGCAATCTGGAGCATTTCCTTTGCGGGTTGCAAAAAACCTTTATATACGGGAAGATTACCCAGATTCTGTGTATCGTGCCATCATAGATTCACCTTTGCGGCCAACACGGGATTACAAGTACAGTGACCTGGGGTTCTATTTATTACGCCGGATTGTCGAAAATCTGACCGGGGAACTCTTTGAAGATTATCTATCTATTTGTTTCTATCGACCTCTTGGATTGTCATCAACAGGATTCCTTCCGCTCAGGCGTTTCCCACTGAGCAGAATTATGCCGACGGAACAGGATACTGTTTTTCGAAAACAACTTATCTGGGGAGATGTTCATGATCCAGGTGCCGCTATGCTTGGAGGGATTTCAGGACATGCAGGACTATTCTCAAATGCATCCGATATGGCTATTATCCTCCAGTTATTTTTAAATAACGGGGAATACGGAGGAAAACAATATTTTCTTCCCTCTACAATAAATGAATTCACTCGCGTCCAGTTTCCGGGAAAGGGAAACAGAAGGGCGCTGGGATTTGATAAACCCGCGTTGAAATATATGTCCGATGGCCCTTCCTGCAAAAGTGCTTCACCGAAAAGTTTTGGTCATTCAGGCTTTACAGGAACTTATATTTGGGCAGATCCGCAAAACCGCCTTAGCTATGTATTTTTGTCCAACAGAGTTTATCCCACTGCATCAAATGAAAAGATCATTGAAATGAATATCCGGACAAAGAATCCATCAAGCAATGTACGACATATTGGAAACTGCAAATATGAAGAAATAATTATCTTTGTCGCTTGTAAAATAGGAAGTAGCGAAATAGCAAAAGGTTAAGGATAAAAAAACAACCTTTATATGAAAAGACGCTTAAAGCTGGCTAATCTGGATCTTTGCGATTATTTTCACGGTGGCGATTGCAGGATATCAGCGCAGGACGGGACCACGTATCCGATGAAGGTGAAGAAAGAGATTGGGCAAAAATTAATCAAAGTCTGATTTGATCCGGTCATATGATGGACAGGATGATGCAAGGGTTATTCTGAAAATACCTGACACTTCCATTAAAGGGAAAATTCAATTCAGGAAGTTTAAAAGCTATGATTGCTGGACAACAGCACCGATGGTCCGTAAAGGAGACACACTCTTAGCCAGACTGCCCCATCAGGATTTCCGGGAAAGTGATGTATTATATTACGCTTATAAAAGGGAACAAACAGGTATTATTGAACGAAGAGGCAGCCATTCTCCGATACAAAGGCCATGTACCGATGATCATCCTTTTTCCCCATATTCTGATCATTTTTCTGGCGATGCTGTTTTCGACAATAACTGGGCTTGAGGCAATAACAAATGGGAAAAACACGTCTGGCTTTATAGCTGGATCACGATTATAACCCTCTTAATCGGGGGTCTGATCCTTGGACCAATTGTTCAGAAATTTTCCTTCAGCGTTTATTGGGATGGATGGCCTTCAGGTCATGACCTGACTGACAATAAATCAGTGGTGGCCTTCCTTTTTTGGATTATCGCACTCATTGTTCAATACACAAACCGTGAAAAGAAACTTTGGACCATAGTTGCCTCTATCGTGATGGTGATTGTGTTCCTGATCCCTCACAGCATACTTGGATCAGAGATTGATTACACAAAACCACCACAAACAATGAAAGTTGGGATGTAAAAATTCAGGAATGCGAGAATGCGAACCAAAATTTTTGTTACTTTACAACCTTTACAAACTTTATGACTTTTTATAAACTTTATAACTTTGCAAACTTTATGAACTTTTTTGTAATATGGAAGTCACTTATGGAATAATACTTTTTACAGTCGTTGCTTCAATCATTTGTTTTAACAACGATGAGCTATTTGATCAATTAAAATTCAATGCTTTTGATGTAAAGCACAGCAACCAATGGTATCGTTTTTTTTCATATGGTTTTTTACATTCGGGATGGATTCACCTGATCATAAATATGATAGTTTTTTACTTTTTTGGACGTTTGCTGGAGAGTATTATCAAGGTCCCGACTTATTTTGGCAATGAGTATATTCTTTATTACATTCTTTTATACATTGGAGGATTGTTGTTTTCGATCATTCCTGCCTTTGGCAAGCACAAGAATGATGTATTTTATAATGCTGTCGGTGCTTCCGGGGCAGTATCTTCCGTTATGTTTGCCAGTATTATTATATTCCCCAAGGCTTTAATCTCATTTTTTTTTATACCAATTGAAATTCCAGCCTGGCTTTTCGGAATCCTTTATATTTTATATGAATTTTATATGAGCAAAAAGGCAAAGGATAATATTGGCCATGATGCACATTTCTGGGGAGCCATTTTTGGAGTGATTTTTACTATTGCATTAAAACCTTCGCTGGCTGTTCTATTTTTATATCAGATGGGGCTTCTTCACTAATTTTTCTTCAGGCGGATCCTTGCATCGACAACTGTTACAGAATCTTGTTTACCAAGGAGGGGATTGAAATCGAGTTCCATGATTTCAGGTACTTCCTTTAACATGGCGGATAGCCTGATGATGACATCTGCAAACATTTCTTCTTTAACCCCTTCTTGTCCCCGAATACCTTTAATGATCTTATAACCCTTCAATCTCCTGATCATAAAGAGAGTTTCTTCCATATTGAGTGGCGCTAATCCGGCTGTCACATCTTTCAGTACTTCTATGAAGATTCCACCCAAGCCGCAAAGAATCATATGTCCGAATTTAGGCTCATACTTGGCTCCGACAAACAATTCGATACCCGAAAGCATTGGCTGGATCAGGATAGATGTCGTATCCTTGATGCGAATCATCCGGTTAAATTCTTTAGCGACTGTCTGTTCATCTTTCACATTCAGGACAACTCCACCTACATCAGATTTATGGATGGGGCCAATAACCTTCATGACCACCGGAAACCCCAGTAATTTTGCCTGCGTTAAGGCTTGATCTGGAGTACTCACAACTGCTTCACCGGCTCTTCTGATCCCGCTGGCATCCAGTAATTCACGGATCTCTGCCGGTGAAATATATCCATCGTTTGCTTGATCAATGACATTTCTGATCCGGTCATGGTCTATATTCTGGACATCTGTATTCTCTTCAAACGGTCGATGTGTGTTGCAGGTCTTTACAAGTGCATTCCCAAAAACTACTTCATCCCTGAAAAATATTCTTCCCTTTGAAATAAAATCGTCAATCTCACGGGCAGCAGTAAGAATGGAAGGAAGGATTGGGAAGATGGGTTTGACAGCCGTTTTCATTTTATCATCCAGAACTGAATATGCATCGAAAACTTCATTTAGTCCAGGTGTTCCAAATATCACAGCCATTCCATCCACGGCGTCGAATTTTGTTTCGCAATAATCAATAATAGTTGCAAGCTGCTGGGCAGTTCCGGTAGCAAGGAAATCGATGGGATTTGCCACTGAAGAACCAGCGAAAAGTTGTGAAAGTAATTCTTTTGCATCAGGCCCTTCAAAATGAGGGACGTTAATTCCGCCATTTGACAGAACATCGGTGAGCATAACGGCGGGTCCTCCTGCATGAGTTATAATGGCAATATTTTTCCCCTTCATTGCAGGATGCATGAAAACAGAAGCCACCGCGATAAGGTCTTCTCTTCCGAAACATCTTACAATGCCTGCTTTCCTGAAAAGCGCATCCACAGCCACGTCCGAGCTGGCCAATGCCCCGGTATGCGAAGAAGCTGCCCTGCTGCCTGCTTCTGATGAGCCTGCCTTGACAGCTGCAATCCTACATCCTTTCTTCACAAGGGATGATGCATGTTTCAGCAATAATTGCGGCTTGGATAAATTTTCCATATAGATGAGCTTCACTCTTGAACTCTTCTCAGGATCAAAAGTCTCATCCAGGTATTGTAAAACATCTTCTACCCCCATTTGTGCGCTGTTACCGACTGAAAAAACACTGGAAAACGTAAGCCCGTTAGGGATCCCTGTTTCCATGATAAAACATGCAGTGGCTCCCGAACCGGAAATAAAATCACAGCCTTTCGGATCCAGCTTAGGCATGGGTTTTGTGAAAATCCCATGATAGTATGGAGTCAACACTCCAATGCAATTCGGGCCAATCAGTGAGCCACCTGCCCTGTTGATGCTATCCACAACTTTCTGCTCAAGAACCTTTCCCTCTGCATTCTCTTCTGAAAAACCAGCGGAGAGAATAATGAATGCACGGGTGTTGTTGTTATTAGCTAAAATGTCAATAGTCTCAGGAATGTATTTGGCAGCTATTGCGATGATGGCAAGATCGACTTCCGGTAAAAAAGAAAGATCATTAAAACTTTTAATTCCCTGTACCTCCGATTCCTTCAGATTGGTAACATAAAGCTCCCCCTTGAAATCGCCCTCGATGAGATTCCTTAATACAGCACCGCCTGGTTTCTTGTAATCATTCGAACCCCCAACGACAACAATGCTCCGGGGGTTTAGAAGTTGCTGGTTGATCATGTATAATAATTATGAATTATGGTTTATGAAATATGAATTATGAGGACCAAACCAATTTTAATGTGTCATGATCTCTGCGTCACGTGTTATTCGTTACGAAATTGTCAATCAAGCATAAACGATACACACGCCACTCCCGGACCTGTGTTTGCACAGAGTGCCGGCGAAGCGGCAGCAACGAAGTTTGGTTTTTGACCTGTGATCCGTTCCATCTGAATGGCAAACCATTCAGCAGTCCGGGTATTGCTTGCATGTGTTATCGCATATCCCCAGATCTTGTTCTTTTGCGCAATCTTCTGGATATCCCTGATTACCTTTTTCATGCTTGCTTTTTCCGTAAATGATTTTGATGATAAAACAGTCTTCCCTTCTTCATTGAGAATAATAACCGGTTTAAGGTCGAGAACCTTGGCTAAAAAACTTTTAAATGCATTCACACGTCCTGAGCGGATAACGTATTTCAAAGTGGTAACAGTCACTCTGATTTGTGTTTTTTTTATCCACTTATTGATTTCAGGAAGGATCTCTTCGTGTGTCGCTCCTTTTTCTATTGCCTCAGCAAGACGTAATATGATCAAACCTTGTCCACCCGTTACTGTGTTTGAATCGATCACGTCGATCTTTTTGCCAGTCCTTTCCGAAACTTCCCTGGCAGCCTGTAAACTACTGTTGTATGTCCCGCTTAATGCGTTAGCTATATTCACTGCGATCACAGAGGAGTAATGAGAACAAAGGAACTCATACTTATTCTGAAAATCACGGATCGGAGGTTGTGATGAAGTCGGGTTTTGTTCCGAATTTACTAACAATGAATAAAATTGTTCGGGCTGAATGGTATAACGATCGAGGTAAAAGGTCTCACCGAAATGAATACTCAGAGGTATCATGTGGATCTGTAAGCGATCAACAACCTCTTTTGGCAAATCGCAACAGGAATCGGTAAGAATTGCAATGCTGCTCTTCCGGTTGCTCAGTATCTCGTGCTGCATCACCATATCATCCACTTTCTGATAGGTAATATTGCCAAACCGGCGTAAATATGAAAAAAGTTCTGCAGGGAAATCAGTATGCATATGAATCCGCACCTTCTGAGGGGAGCCGGCCACTACCAATGAATCCCCGCAAACCTTAATGGTGCTGCTGATCTTCTTTTTATCAAGATTTTCAGAACTTATAATAGCCTCTGTGCAGTATCGGAAAGTGATCTCATCATGGGTAATGATATTGTCTTGTCCATTTTCAGTTACCTGTTCGGGAGAAGAAACAATCTTTGCTCCTCCTTTTGTAAAAAAATCAAGGATCCCTTCAAGAAAAACAACAAAGCCTTTTGCTCCTGCGTCCACCACATGTGAACGCGCAAGAACAGGTAATTTTGCTGTAGTCTCTGCCAAAGACTGTTGAGCCCTCTCATAGGCTTCGACCAGCAATTTTATGAAATCGTCAATAATGTCCTTTAAAGCATACAAATAATCTGCCCAGTCTTTAATTACCGTAAGTATCGTTCCTTCAAGGGGATTTGCTATTGCTTCATACGCATAAGTCACGGCATTACGCATACTTTCTGCAAACGATTTAATATCCATCGTCTGCCCGGTCTTGATCTCATTACCGAATCCATAAAGAAACTGGGCAAAGATAATTCCAGAATTTCCTCTTGCGCCTGTCAGAGCAGCATCAGCCAGTGCAACAGCGGTTTCTTTCAGGTTATTGGTAGGAATGATGGCATCCATTATTGATCGCATTGTGGATGCCAGGTTAGTTCCCGTATCTGCATCATTCACCGGAAAAACATTAATCCTGTTCAACAGCTTCTGATTTTCAAATATTCGCTGTGCACCCGACAGGAAACTATAATACAACTGTTTTCCGTTTAACTCACTAATCTTCTCAAAAGAGGCTGACAATTTATTCTGGTTAAATTTCTTGCAAAGGTAATAATTATTAAAAACTCACTTTGATTTCATACAGGTATTAAGCTTTCCAGACGTTATGAGTATATTCAACTCATGTTCAATATCGGTATATTGGCTTCTTTGTCCGCATTGATACATTTCAATCAGGGGATTCTTATCCAGTAACATTTGCATTAGATCCGTCGCCGGTGGAGTGGATGATAATTTGCTGTATTCTTCATAGGTATATGACAGGAAGGCAACCTGCGGCCCAATACCACGGTTATCAAGAAGAAAATCACCAGCCAGAAGGGTAGGCAAAGAAAACTTCCCCTGATAATAAACATCCCTGATATCGGGATAGGATTCAACTTTGGTTTTATCCGATGACAGCATCACAGGTATATATATTGAATAATCCGACCGGGTCCGGTATATGATGCAGGGTGGCGAATTCACAGCGGCTGTTTTCCTGATTGAAACAGATGAAATATTGGTTGAAGAAACATGATAGGAACAGGAAGCAAACAATAAACAGGCTGAAAGCAATTTGATAATTGAATTTTTTCTCATATAATTGAGAATTTTTAAGGAAAAGAATGATAGTTTGGCTTCGAAAAATTTCTTTAACCATAAAGAATACAAAGAATATTTTTTCTTTGTGCATTCTTTATATGCATCGTGATTATTTTTACCAAGAGTCAAACTGGCACAAAGTTCAGAACTTTTCTCAGAAAACAAAATTAAAACAGAATCACGAATTTTCTTTGCCCATAATTTATAATTCATAATCGATATCTCATAATTAATTATTTATTATTTTTGTATTCGCAAAAAAACATTAACCTTAACACAAAGAAAATATGCAAAAAGCAATTTATTTATTTGTTTTTATGATCCTTGCAGCTTTTACACTGCAGGCCCAGGATGCTCAGCCCGCTGATCCTAATGCTCCTGAAATTTCTTTTGACAAGACGGTTCACGATTACGGCACGGTTGTCCAAGGCAGCGACGCTACCTGTGAATTTAAATTCACAAATACTGGAAAAGAGCCCCTGATTCTTCAGAAACCTGTATCCTCATGCGGATGCACGGTTCCCACATGGCCACAGGAGCCTATTCTTCCTGGCAAAGGCGATGTTATAAAAGTCACTTATTCTACGCACAACGTTGGACCGATCAACAAAACGATAACAGTCAATTCCAATGCAAAAACCGCCCGCGTGATTCTATCCATCAAAGGCAACGTAATAGCAAAACCTGCTGAAAAAGTACCGGAAAAAACAAACGACAAAAGCGCGACACCAATACAAAAATAAAACTGTTTATGCCCATTATTTCACTTAAAGGAAAAATGATACCAGCTTCCCCAATCAGGAAGCTGGTTCCTTTTTCAGATGAAGCAAAAAAAAGAGGAACGAAAGTTTATCATCTCAACATTGGACAACCGGATATTGAGACCCCGGTGAATGTTATAAACAAAATCCGTAATATCGATCTGAAGGTGTTGGAATACAGCCATTCTGCCGGAATGATCTCCTATCGGAAAAAACTGGTGGAGTATTATAAGAAGGTTGGAATTGAAGTGACACCTGAAGAAATGATAGTTACTACAGGCGGCTCTGAAGCCATCCTTTTCGCCATGAACAGTTGCCTTGATCCTGGCGATGAGATCATCATCTCCGAACCGTTCTATGCCAATTACAATGGGTTTTCAGTGACTTCAGGAGTCGTGATAAAACCGATCAATTCAGTTATTGAAAACGGATTTGCACTTCCGCACATCAAGGCTTTTGAAGATGCAATTACGATGCGTACGAAGGCTATAATGATCTGTAACCCGAACAACCCGACTGGATATGTTTACTCAAAAAAAGAGCTGGAATTGTTGCGTGAAATCGTGCTGAAGCACGATCTTTTCCTTTTCTCTGATGAGGTTTACCGTGAGTTCACATACGATGGCCATCAGCATTATTCTGTAATGAACCTGAAAGGAATTGAAGAGAATGTAATCCTTCTTGATTCCATATCCAAACGATATAGCGCATGTGGAGCCCGTATCGGAGTGCTGATCTCTAAAAACAAAGAGGTCATCTGCACAGCCCTGAAATTTGCGCAGGCACGGTTAAGTCCTCCAACGTTTGGACAAATAGCAGCAGAAGAAGCCATAAACACACCGGACAGCTACTTTAAAAAAGTGTTGGAAGAATATCATGATAGAAGAAATGTTGTTGTAGAATCCATCAACAAAATTCCCGGATGTTTTTGCCCTGAACCAGGTGGCGCCTTTTATGCCATGGCACGTCTGCCCATCGATAATTCAGACAAATTCTGTCAATGGCTCCTTGAAAAATTCAGTTTTGAAGGACAAACTGTGATGCTTGCTCCTGCCACTGGATTTTATTCAACGAAAGGCCGTGGTCTTGATGAGGTACGAATCAGTTATGTGCTGAATGTAAATGACCTCAGGAACGCAATGAAATGCCTCGAAGAAGCGCTAAAAGTTTATCCCGGAAGAAAATAATTTCTTATTCCGGATAGATTAAGTATTTTTTCCGTATTTCCTTAAATTTCTCCAACCTTTCCTGCCATCCCTGGCGAATCTCCTGTTCGTTTTCGCCTTCAGTAATCTGTTTCCTGAGGTCAGATGTCCCGGCAAGGCGGTCGAATGAATCATTAAAGAAATGGGGATCACTCCCCAGTGTCTTATAGGCCATTATTAACCATGTAAGATTGAGCCTGCCAAATAAACGCGGATGAGTTTTATAAAATTCCCTCAAATCAAGTCCACGGCAAAGTTGTCCGCTATATACTGGATTAGATGAACCCTTGGTGGGCTGTGGTATAAACTCAAAAG
Source organism: uncultured Bacteroidales bacterium (assembly GCA_963785325.1). Taxonomy (GTDB): domain Bacteria; phylum Bacteroidota; class Bacteroidia; order Bacteroidales; family FEN-979; genus FEN-979. Next base: position 80,780 of record CAWAVC010000019.1, read on the forward strand.
AGAATCCCTTGAATGCCGGATGTCCATATATTTCAAAAGGATATGGAGTACCTCTTCCTACACTGATGATCGTGCCTTCGAACAGACAAAGTGAAGGATAGAGATATACGGCATTCATGTCTGTCAGGTTTGGGGAAGGACTCACCGGTAACGTATATTGGGTCTGATGTGTATAGTTTTCCAGTGGAATTACTTGTAAATCACAAATCATCCGGTCTTTCAGCCATCCTTCTTCATTTACCATTTTTGCATATTCCCCAATAGTCATCCCATAAACAACAGGAACGGGATGAAGACCTATAAATGAGTATATGGAAGAATCCATTACCGGACCATCTATATAAAACCCATTCGGGTTGGGACGGTCAAAAACCATTAATGGGATATTTGCCTGAGAACAGGCCTCCATCATGTATGATAGTGTTGAAAGGTAGGTAAAAAAACGCACCCCAACATCCTGCACGTCGAACACCACTATGTCGATATCTTTTAGGTCAGTCTGATCAGGCTTCTTTTTCTTACCATAGAGAGAAATCACAGGAAGCTTTGTGGCTGAATCTATTGAGTTTTTAATTGGCTGGCCGGCATCCGAAAAAACCCGAAAACCATGCTCGGGACAAAATATCTTTTCAACCCTCAACCCGCTATGCAGAAGGGTATCGACCACATTGACCTTCCCCACCAATGAAGCGGCATTGGCTACCACTGCAATGTTTTTGTGCCTGAGATGGGAATAATAAAGACTGGTTCTTTCCGCCCCGCATTTAACCTGTGCAGCCGATATGGTAATAATAAAAATAAAGAAAACCGTAACCGGATATTTCAGCATAATAATAAATTATATGTCAACAAAAGTACGAAATACAATTTTCAATTTTGTATTTGGTATTGGATATTAGGTAACTGGTGCCAGATGTTTGGTCAATTGACAATTATTTTGAATCACCAATTCAAAAATTCAATAATTCATCATTTCATCCTTCACGATTTTCGTGTCATGTGTCACGATTTTCACTATCAACCCCTTTCCTTCAAAGTATCTTTTCAATTCGCTAGTTGTAATATTCAAGTCATTGAATTTAATCCGAAATTCGTCATGATCCCATTTGATAATAAGCATGACCTGTCTCCTGAAATATTTTTTTATCCTTAGAGAAATTATTACCGGTAATACAACGAGAATTCCAATTATAATGCCGGGACTTTTTCTTGCATAATGATAATGAACTCCATGAACATCTGACATAAGATAAAAATGATCCAGGAATAGGTACAGCAGGTACAGAAGGATAACATTCAAAATAAGACCAAGCAGTATTAATCCCATCCATCCTCTCGTCAGCCTGGCTTCCTTGATATTTACTGAAGAAATATCCTTGTAGTTGAGGGTTATTTTTCTTTTCTTTATCCTTAACCCATCATGTTTTATAGCAAGTCTGGGTCCGTTGTACAAATAATCTTTCACGATAACTCTATTTAACGATGCAAATTAGTCAACTTCTGCCACTAAAAAAATCATTATCCTAATCTATTATGGTTCCCCGTCAAATCACAAGTTTAAATTCCAGAAGTGCATTTTTCCATTAGTGAGAAGTGCCAAAAGCAAGAAATCAAGTATGTTATTCTTACATTTGCAGGAAAACATCATTATTTGAACACCGAACTATTTATTGCCCGAAGAATACTGTCGAAGAACAAGGCCAATTTCTCACGACCGATCGTCAGGATTGCCATTCTGAGCATCGGGCTGGGGTTAACAGTGATGTTTGTTGCAGTTGCTATTCTGACCGGCTTTCAGAAAGAGGTTCGTGAAAAAGTGATCGGATTTGGTGCCCACATCCAGATCTCCCATTATGATGAGAATTCCTCGCTTGAGACTAAACCCATTTCCATGCACCAGGATTTTTATCCTTCCCTTGAAACCGTCAAAGGAATAAGGCATATACAGGTCTATGCCACCAAAGCAGGCATCATTAAAACTTCTGATCAGATCCAGGGTGTCGTACTCAAAGGGATCGGACCGGATTACGATCTTTCTTTTTTTGGGAACAAGATTATTGCCGGCCATTTTATTCACCTCAGTGATACGGGCAGGACCAACGACGTGATGATATCAAAGGATCTGGCTTCATTACTAAAACTCAGACTTAATGATTATATCAGGATGTATTTCATCTCCGGAACAACAACATTAGGACGAAAATTCCACATAGCAGGTATTTATGAAACAGGGCTTGAAGATTTTGATAAAGTTTATGTTATTTGTGACATCAGGCATATCCAGAAGCTGAATAATTGGCAACCTGATGAAGTTGGTGGCTTTGAGGTAATCCTTGATAATTTCAAAGATCTTGACAAAATGGGGAAATATGTCTATCGCAAAATCGGGACGACACTTGATGCGAAGACGATACGCGACCTATATCCTCAGATCTTTGACTGGCTTGATCTTCAAGACATCAATGTGCTTATTATCCTGATATTAATGGTACTTGTTTCAGGGATAACGATGATATCTGTACTCCTGATCTTAATCTTGGAGAGGACCAACATGATAGGAATCCTGAAAGCGTTGGGAATGCCGAATGGTGGAATTCGAAGGGTCTTCCTGATTAATGCAGCTTATATTATCGGGCAAGGGCTTCTCTGGGGTAATCTGGTCGGGGCAACCTTGTGCCTCATTCAGCAGAAGTATGGGATCATCACTCTTTCTCAAGAATCTTACTTTGTTTCGGTAGTTCCAGTGAATCTTGATCTATGGAACATCCTTCTCCTCAATATAGGAACTGCAATTGTTTGCCTGATGATGTTGCTTATGCCTTCTTTTGTTATCAGTAAAATCTCACCATTAAGGGCAATACGATTTTCATGAATTATCTGGTTTCTGCATCTTTGTTATTTCTGGTGCAATCCACATTCCCTGCTTTCAGGTGATTCCCACCACCACCGTCCTGCACGGATGACTTCACCCTCAAGGACTGCACGCGTGCAAGGAAGACAGCCTATACTGGGAAAGTTTTTATCATGCAAAGTATTATAAGGAATCTTGCGCTTATGAATGTAGTCCCATACCTGTTCCAATCCCCAATCGGCCAAAGGGTTCACCTTGATCTTTTTTTGGATGTCGTCCCATTCAACAGTGTTGATCTGTTGACGGGTGACTGATTGATCTCTGCGTAATCCGCAAATCCAGGCTTCCATTCCCTGCAAAGCCAACGACAATGGTTCTGTTTTACGGATGAAACAGCATAATTTTCTATTCTCCACGCTCTTATAAAAAAGGTTGATCCCATGTGTGTTGACCATTTCTTCCACATCCAAAGCATCCGGGAAACTTATCTCAATGGGTAATCCGTATTTTTTACGTGTAATATCAAGCAGATCATAAGTTTCTTGGAATAAACGCCCGGTATCAAGGGTAAATATCTTCATTCCCGGGTCAATTCCCGCGATCATTTCAGTAATGACCTGGTCTTCCGCACCCAGACTGGTGGCAAAGGCGATTCGTCCATTAAACTCTTTCGCAAAGAACCCTATTATTTCCTGGGGGGAAGCGCCTTTTAGACTGTAGTTATATCTCTCTATTCCCTGATCCATCTTTAATGAGGTCAAATAAAGTACAAATATACAATAACTCGTTCCGAAGGTTTGGGAAAATTGTACTTTTGGACAAAACAATCCTCAAATGAATATTCATTTCATTGCTATTGGCGGAAGCGCAATGCATAGCCTTGCTATCGCCTTGCAGAAAGAAGGTTATACTGTTACGGGTTCGGATGATGAGATATTTGAACCATCGAAAAGTCGACTGGCCCGTTTTAGACTTCTGCCCTCACATGAGGGCTGGGACGAGGCTAATATCCACGAAGGTCTCGATGCAGTGATCGTTGGCATGCATGCAAAAGCTGATAATCCCGAATTGCGGAAAGCAGAACTGCTTGGACTCAGGATCTTTTCTTACCCCGAGTACCTTTATGAACAATCGAAAGAAAAAACACGCATTGTCATTGGAGGAAGCCATGGTAAAACCACAATCACAGCGATGATCCTGCATGTGGTCAAGGATAACGGGCTGGACTGCGACTATATGGTGGGCGCCCAGCTTGAAGGTTATGATGTGATGGTGAGATTATCGGAAAAAGCACGGTTTATGATACTGGAAGGAGATGAATACCTCACTTCTCCTATTGATCGCCGTCCGAAATTTCATTTGTACAAACCCGATATTGCATTGCTAAGCGGTATTGCCTGGGACCATATCAATGTCTTTCCCACTTTTGAGAATTATATTGAACAGTTCAAATCCTTCATTGACTTGATCTCTCCAGGAGGAACATTGATTTATTGCAATGAGGATGATAAATTGTGTAAGATTAGTCATGCAGCCCGTCCGGATATCAGAAAGATACCCTATTCAATGCCCGATTATAAAGTTGAATCAGGGCTCACACGAATCCGCTATAAAAACCAGGACTTTCCTTTACAGATCTTTGGCAGGCATAACCTGCTCAATCTTAATGGATCCAGGGCTGTTTGTAATATCCTGGGCATCACCGATGAACAGTTTTATCTTTCGATTCGAAAGTTCAAAGGCGCTTCCAAACGCCTGGAACGGATTGCAGGAAATGATGACACTGTTATTTTCAAGGATTTTGCACATTCGCCATCTAAACTGATGGCAACGATCAATGCCGTAAAAGAACAATACCCTGGGAAGAAACTTGTTGCCTGCATGGAATTGCATACATTCAGCAGCCTGAGCCAGGAGTTTCTGGATCATTACAAAGGATGCATGGATGCGGCCGATCGTGCGATCATATACTTCAGCCCTCATGCAGTTACATTGAAAAAGTTACCCCCAGTTTCAACTTTACAGGTAAAAGAAGGATTTGCGAATGAAAAGCTGGAAGTTTTTACAGATTCAAGCCAGCTAAAACAGAGTCTGCTTCAGGAAACCTGGCACCAGAAAAACCTTTTAATGATGAGTTCAGGAGACTTCGATGGATTGGATCTGGATAAACTGGCAAGAGAAATCATACCCTGCGAGGCGTGATATGTGAAGACCTTTTAACTATTCATAGAAACAAGAAACTCCTCGTTGGAATTGGTGAACCTCATTTTATCGCGGAGAAACTCCATGGCCTCGAGTGAATTCATGTCGGCAAGATGATTTCTAAGGATCCATATTCTTTGAAGTACATCTTTTTCAAGTAATAAATCTTCCCTTCTGGTACTTGAAGCTACAATGTCAATAGCCGGATAGATTCTTTTATTCGAGAGTTTACGGTCAAGTTGTAATTCCATGTTACCGGTACCCTTGAACTCTTCGAAAATGACTTCATCCATCTTCGATCCGGTATCAATAAGTGCAGTTGCAATTATGGTGAGCGAACCACCATTCTCGATCTGGCGTGCAGCGCCAAAGAACCGTTTGGGTTTCTGGAGAGCATTGGCCTCAACACCACCCGACAGGACTTTGCCGGAAGCAGGTGCAACAGTATTATAAGCACGTGCAAGCCGCGTAATGGAGTCGAGCAGGATAACAACATCATGGCCACACTCAACAAGACGTTTTGCTTTCTCAAGCACAATATTGGAAATTCTTGCATGACGTTCGGCAGGTTCATCAAACGTGGATGAGATAACTTCCGCTTTCACGCTGCGTTGCATATCAGTGACTTCTTCTGGCCTTTCATCGATAAGCAAGACAATCATATAAACTTCAGGATGATTGAAAGCGATGGCATTGGCGATATCTTTTAGCAGTACAGTTTTACCGGTTTTCGGCTGGGCGACGATTAATCCCCTTTGTCCGAATCCTATAGGAGCAAACATATCGATGACACGGGTTGACAGAGAATCTTGCGGATGGCCGGTCAACTTGAATTTTTTCATTGGAAACAAGGGTGTAAGAAAATCGAAAGGGATACGGTCGCGTACCTCTTCAGGAGTGCGACCATTGATCAGTTCGACTTTTATCAAAGGAAAATATTTTTCACCTTCTTTTGGTGGCCTTATAGTGCCCCTCACCGTATCCCCGGTTTTAAGGCCAAACAGCTTAATCTGCGACTGTGACACATAAACATCGTCAGGAGAATTCAGGTAGTTATAATCGGAGGAACGCAAAAACCCATATCCATCGGTCATGATTTCAAGAACTCCTTCGGTAACTGTGATACCTTCAAATTCGAAGGTGTATTCCTCATGACGTTTTTCAGGATATTTTTTATGATACTCCCTGTGCTTTCTCTCTTCAGTATGATCTTGTTCCTCTCCTTGCTGAACTGGAGTAATTTCATTTGTTTGAAGGGGTTCGATCTTGTCTATTGTAAGAATTTCCAAGTCACCGTTCTTCTCATAAACAGGGATGCCCTGTTCAACGGATTGTTCTACCGGATTTTCGAACTCAAAGGGTTCCGGTATGTTTAACGGAAGATCATGCTGTCCTTCCGGAAGTTTTTCTTTTTGTTTTTCAAAAACAGGTTCCGGATGTTCGAATTGTGGTTCTTTTTGTTCGTTAACAACTTTTTCCGGTTGTTTCACTGGACTTTCAGTAAATATAGCTTTCACAAAAGGAGCCACCGGAAGGTTGGTGGATGCGGCAAGCCTTGGTTTCATTGGTGTTCGTTGCCTTCGTGGCCGGAATTCCTTTTTTATTGTCTTTTTTTCTTTTTCAAGGAGTTCCTCGGATGGATTTAACGCTTGCTGATCCAGGATTTTATAGATGAGTTCCTGTTTCGTGAATTTATCAGGTTTGGAGATGTTAAGTTGTTTTGCAATTTCTTTAATCTCGTCCAGTTCTTTGCTGTCGAGTGATAAAATATCATACATTTGAATAAGATTTAATAATAATAAACAAGATTGGGCTGAAAGGATGACGAATCACTAAATAAAAATAATTTTTGGAATAATAGATTTGAAAACAATGATTGGTTGAATTCTATTATGACTGAATGATGTCAAATGAAAGATATCGGGAATCAAAAGCGATACAAAGATATAAAATAAAACATTAATGTCAATAAATTATTTTTTCCTATTCCTTATATGCAAAAATCTTTTCTAATTTAGCAGTACTGATTTTATCATAAATTTGAAGCAGCGAGGCTTCTCCATCGACAAAATTATAAAATTATGATCCAACGTATCCAAAGCCTCTATTTATTTATTGTCGCAGTTGCCTGCACATTATTATTTTTTTTCCCGATGATAGATTATATTGATCCGTTAAAAGGAACTTATAAATTATTTGCAATGGGAATAACATCCAACAATGTTCCTAGCATCCTCTTTTTCTGGGAAACTTTCCCGATACTATTGTTGGTTATCGCCTCCCTGATCCTGGCCCTCGTTACTATCTTCTTTTACAGAAGACGCAGGCTTCAATTCAGGCTTGTCAGCATCAATGTCCTGTTGAATATTGTACTGATTGCTCTTGTGTTTTTTCTTTACAACAATTACTTTGAACACCATATTACGGGAAGCGGAATTTCCGGTTCTTACCAATTTGGAATGTACATCCCGCTGATCTCATTGTTATTCCTGATACTTGCCAGCAGGGCAATCCGCAAGGATGAAGCGATGGTGAAATCGTCGGACAGGTTGAGGTAAAGGTTGATGGGTATTAAGTATTGGGTATTTACTTTTAATTTTGAGTTCATTCGAAAATTCTTTTTCACTACTAACGGTAAGGAGGCTAAGAATTAGCGTTTTATTTTGCGTCTTCGCGACTTTACGGTTATTTTTTTTTCCCGGCATCTCTCCAAACACTGCTATTATCTAAATACCCCTTGATAATCTGATCTTGGGCTAAACGGATATAAAGGCTTGTAAGTGAAAATTTTCCTCTTTCTGTTATCCGGTGGAATATTTCAGTGTCGAGAATCTGGATTCCGCTGAAAGCGAGCATCTCCGGATCTGTCATAGGTATATATGATAGGATCCTCTCTCCGGTTTTCAGGTTTGTCCAGCCGCATAGTCGATAATCCTGATCAAAAAGGAAATAACGGGATGTATCCCTCTTTCTGACCGCGATTGTTGCGAGTGAATGTGTTTTGAGGTGATATTCCATCATACTGGTCAGATCAAGATCAGAAATGATATCAACATTCCTGACAAAAAAAGCCCCTCCCTCATTAAAGAAACCTGAGACTTTTTTCAATCCCCCGCCGGTATCGAGTAATTGATCGCTTTCGTCGGAGATAGTAATATTCAAGCCAAAATTTTTATTCTGATTGAGGTAATTTATAATCTGCTCTGAAAAATGATGAACATTAATAATGATCTCCTTTACTCCATGATCTGCAAGGTGCCTGATAGCGCCTTCAAGCAAAGTACGGCCATCCACCTTTACAAGCGCCTTCGGGATGCTGTTTGTGATGGGCCGCAGCCTTGTTCCCAGGCCTGCAGCCAGGATCATCCCTTTGCAGGAAACCTCCTTTTTAGTATTCACGACTTTTCCATCTTATTTTTCAACTCAGTATGCTGAAGATCAATAGTCACATCAAACTTTGAACGGATATGTTCAGCCATTTCAGAAGCACAATAAACCGAACGGTGGTGGCCCCCTGTGCATCCGAAGCTCACCATCAGGCTGGTAAATCCCCGTTCAATGTATTTCCTTATACTCTGATCAACCAATGAAAAAGAATGGTTTATAAATGCCCCCACCTCCGGCTCTTTTTCCAGGAAAGCCCTGACTGCAGGATCATTCCCAGTGGATAAAAGAAATTCTTCATACTTCCCGGGATTGGGCAATGCACGGCAATCAAATACAAATCCGCCTCCATTCCCGCTTTTATCATCAGGGATACTGGTTTTATATGAAAAGCTTGAGATTTTAATGGTAAGCTGTTTGCTGGTCGCCTTACCGGAACGAAAAGAAGGGTTTTCTATAATCTTCTCTAAAACATCTCTGAGTGTGGGTAAAAGCAAAGGGATCAGTTTGTTTTCAAGCAAGTACTGAAGATTTGTGATCGCAAAGGGAATGCTTTTCAGAAAATGAGGTTTGTTCTCATAATATCCGCGAAAACCATAGGCCCCTAATGCCTGAAGGATACGTATCAGGACAAAGCAATAATAATATTGATTAAAAGTACTCCTGTCGACAGGAATATAGTTTTCAAGAACATCCAGGTAATATTTTAGTAAAAACTCTCTTACCGGTTCGGGAATCGATGCCTTTGCGTCATACAATAATGAAGCAATATCATACTGAAGAGGCCCTTTCCTTCCTCCCTGGTAATCGATGAACCAAGGGTCTCCCTGAAGCAGCATGACGTTTCGTGATTGAAAATCCCTGTACATAAAATAGTCAGCCCCAGCACGCTGAAGGAACTGAATGAGAGCATGAAAATCATCTTCCAGCTTCTGTTCATCAAAAGGGACTTTCGCCAACTTCAGAAAATAGTACTTAAAATAATTCAGATCCCACATCATCGATTGGCCGTCGAAGGCCTTTCGCGGATAACATTTTGAATAATCCAGCTTTTTGCCTGCTTCCACCTGGAAAACCGGTAAAAATCCGATGACCTTTTTATAAATCCGGATCACTTCTTCAGGAAAATCCGTATCATCCTTCCGTATGCCTGAAAGATAATTAAATAAAGTCAGATCACCGAGATCACTTAACAAATAGAACTTCCGGGATTGATCAATTGCATGTACTGTCGGAACAGGAAGTCCATGCATCACGAATTCCTTAGAAAAGGAGAAAAATGCTTCATTTTCATCCCTGACTTCATTGAAAACGCCAATCACTGAATGCTGTCCATTTTTCAACCGGTAGTACTTTCGATACGATCCGGATACAGGAAGAAAGGCTATACTCTCAGGCTCAATTCCTGCCCATTTAATGTATAGCTCCCTGATTGCTATTTCTTCATTTATCATTTTTCATTCTTCATTTTGAGGTCCTTTCTGAAAAGCTTTTTTACCGCGAAGACGCAAAGACGCAAAGACGCAAAGTTAAGCGCAAAGTTTAAGAAACTAATACCCAATACCTAATATCCAATTAAACTTCAACGACCTTTATTTCCGGTTCAATAAATATAAGATATTTCTTCAAATGCTTATAGCCCATATCATTCAGCAATTTTCCATAAAGTCCGATCTGTTTTTCCTGTTCTTTCTTAGGTTTACCGGTCTTAAAATCCAGTACTATCGCTTCATCCCCATGAAGAATTACCCGGTCTGGTCTGTAAACATGCCCGTCATCACTCAATATTTCAGCCTCAACCTTGATTATATTGTCCGGTAGAAAATAGGGATGGATTAATGGATCAGCAAGCAACTGGCGGATCTTTATTAGTAATTGCTCCATTTGTTTGCCATCGATCATCCCTTCATCGCTCATTTTCAGGAGAACATTTTCTTCATCTCCGGCTTTCCTGATCCTTGACAAAGCGGTATGAACAAGGTTCCCCCACTGAAAACTTTCCTGTGGTGCGGCAATATTCCAGGTCTCAGGGGCACTGGCGCGGATAAGTACTTTCTCGCGCCAGTCGCTGCTGATCATTGAGGATAAAGATCTTTTTGCAATTGTTTTGCCATTCGTTTTCGCCTTATATGGAGTGGGCTCTCCAAATTCATAGATATCTTTCCCTTCCGACCATTGTCCTGATTCTTTCAGATAGTGGGCAAAAAAAGCTGGCACGGTCTCAGTAGTTCCCGGTTTGTCTGGTGGAGCAGGAGAAAATACAAATAACCTTTCTTCAGGGCGTGTCATCGCTACATAGAGCAGGTTGATAGCATCCAGCAAGGTTTTATCTTTCTCCTCAGATGCTCTTTCGCCGAATTCGGTTTTCTCTATGGATCCACCGGATTCAAGCATGGCAGCCGGAAGTCCATGGAATTCTGACTTAGGAAGATCGACCCAGAGAAATTTTTTGGTCATCATCTTCTTTTCCGTAAAAAACGGGAGAATGACAACCGGGAACTGAAGTCCCTTGGCCTTATGCATGCTCATAATGCGAATGGCATTCATGCCATCAGGCATAATGATGGAAAAAGAATCCTTTTGTTCATCCCACCATTCAAGAAAATCTACTGCACTGGTCGAATGTTTCCGTGAATATTTCTGAACGGTATCCAGGAAGAATTGAAGGTATGGATCGGCTTTAGCTTCCGGGTAAAACGCCCTTATCAGTTCTTCGATGGTGTCATAGACTGGCAGTGTTCTTAACCGGTCAGGATAAATCATCACTTCGTTCTCCCTCAAAATTCTGAATATAAAATCCTTTCCTGGCTTGTCAGGAATCGCCGAAAGCAATTCATGAAGGCCTGAAGCCAGGAGTATCCCTTTGCCGTACAGGTAACTAACGAGTTCTGCGAACAGAATAACATTGTTCGATCCATATAACAACCGAATGAACCCAATCAGGAAGTTGACTTCCGGTGAATGCATAAGCATCAGCGATTCAGCCGAGATAACATCGATACCATTGCCCAGCAAATAACGGGCAATCTCGCTTCCTTCTTTATTTCTCCTGCATAGAATGGCGATATCCTGCCTCCGGAAACCTGCAGCTTCCTGTTCACGGATGTTTCAAGGATACGCAATACAATGAACTCCCTGAATTCTGAACCTTTAAGCTCATGACCGGCAAATTTTATCCGGATGTATCCCCCATCGGCGCCAGGTTTCGGCTTTTGGTTAAGGCTGTCGTATACCAACTGGTTAGATGGTGTTAAAAGTGTCTTTAAGTTCTGAAAAGAAGGCATTATTGAATTCAACGATTTCTTTTTTGACCTGAAATTCGTATCAAGTGATTTATTTTTAAAATGATCTTTTAAGATCTTTTCATTTTCTATCAGTGAAATCGATGCGGTTCATCTCCTTCCGGGAATGGCAGGAAGTTCGGCAAACTGTCTGACATCCCCATTCCTCCATCGGTAAATGGCTTGCTTCCCATCCCCTACCACAAGATTGAAAGACCCTGTAGAAAGCGCATTCCCCACTAACGGCAAGAAGATTGTGCCACTGAAGAACAGAAGTATCCTGGAATTCGTCGATGAGGATATGGTTGAATTTTTCACCCAGCCTCTCGTAAATGAAAGGAACCGGTTCATGCAGGATGAACCGTGAAATACGCTGGTTGAATTCAGAAATATGAAGGAGGTTATTTTGTTTTTTAAATCCGTCGATCAGACAGCCCTATCTCATTTAAAACCGCCATCGGATAAAGTGTTTTCAGCACTGCAACCGAAAGATTATACAGGTTTTTCCCTTCCTCATAGTTGCGGTGAATTTCATCATAAATTACAGTCAGGTCAGGCATCATGCTATTAATCGCTGATTTCTCGGCTCACACTTGCACTCCCGCTGGTCCACCTCGTCTTCTTCGATGGTTTTAATTCACATAGGAGTTTGGCTCAACGGAATCCATATCACCTTTGACAGTTTCTCGAAATACTGGATATATCCTGATCGTCCTTGGTAAAACGCGTTGCAGGAAGATTCGAAGAAATGATCAATAGAAGCTTTATCTGCAAGAGCAATGATACTCTGTTCAAAGGCGACAGTTCGTTTTTTAAGCGCGCCTGCAATCCTTGAAAAATCATTCATCGTAATTTCCTTTAATTTTCCAAGTTGCTCATTACCCTCTTCATCCAATAAGATTCTTGCAAAGTCCAGAAGGATTCTTTCGATTTTCCAGTCCTGCTCATCGTCCATACTGTTCTCAATGAACCTGACCAAAGATTTGTCAGCCCGTCATCATCCCCAACCTTATCGATCAGGAGATCAACCGCAGTGGTTAGTAATTCATCACTATCGATCTCAACATTAAAGTTAACTGGAAGTCCAAAGTCATGAGCGAAGGTCCGGATGATCCTGTAGGAAAAGCTGTCGATCGTACCGATATTAAAGTCTGAATAGTCATGAAGGATAAGCTTAATGCCTCACCTGCATTTCCCTGGATATGCTCCTCCGTGAGCTTGGTTTCCCTGATCAGTGCCGGCAGCAAATTATTGCTTATGGAATTACTTCTTTCTTCCTGTGCACTTGCAAGTTCCCTGAGGCTGCTCCATCACCCGGTCCTTCATCTCATTGGCAGCCTTGTTTGTGAACGTGATTGCAAGAATATGTCTGAAATTATTGGGTTCAGCCAAGATCAACCGGAGGTATCCTTCACCAAAGTGAAAGTTTTACCGGAACCTGCAGATGATTTGTAGACTGTAAATGACAAAACAATTTCGATATTATCCCTTTTTCTGTCATCTTCATAAGCCAGAATTCAGAAGTGGGATGTGTTTCCATTTGATTGAATCCCGGTCAGGATCATGGTCAAATTCCTTCAACCGGTTTTTTATTTTATCACTTTTAAAAAAATCGATCCAGTGGTCAAAATCCCGCTGATACGAAAGTCCGACTCCCTGGGTATAAGGTGCATTGTTGTATAGGATATCTACCGTATTTGTACGGTTAAATGTCCGGATAGTCCATCTTCTGTTTTTGGTCAGGAAGTATTCAATTTTAATATCGCCTATAATAGTATTTGCCTTTTGAACAGTAAGGGCGGAGTTTTGAACAGTCGCGTCGGGCTCATGGAATTCACCCCAAAGAGGCCATCAATCAGCAGTCTGTCATTTAATAATTGCGTTGACACTGCGACGTCGATCTCCTTACCTGCGACACTTGACGTAGGACGGTAATTAACCCCTATGTCAACATCTTTTGACAGCTTTGAAAGAAGGGAAGTAAATTGGCTCATTATGATCGACATGGATGTAGTGCTTACATCTACACTTCCTACGGAACTTCCCTTGTAGGATTTGAACTGGTTCAAGACCAGGATACTGAATATCTGCTGGGTCATTTCCAAAGCATTAGACGTATCGATTTTACTATAAACATCTGATTTGACGGTCTGATCTACATTTGGCAGGTTAAGTCCGAAAGAGATAGACGGGTTCGAGAGTTGTCCGGAAAGCCGGATAACGCATTCTACAGGGATCCTGGGTCGCGGATTCATTAATAGAAGTGCCCATGGCCATGTCTCCAAGAGCCACCCTGGTACTGTATATGGCGGTCATACTTATATTTGCATCGGCCGGGTCGCCCGACCAGTGATCCTGCTCCCATCCTCAACGTAAAGTTCAACCGCATTAGGTTCTTCATCTGGAAATGAAAGATCCGTTCTGGATACATAGGACCAGTAAGTGTAAATCCGCCGGTAGGTGTCATCCCCATGGTCAGGTTTCCTCTGCCTGAACTTTGATAATTGCCCATCTGGTCGGGGAACAGAACTCCCACATCCGCCTAAGGGTTAACCATTAAAGCCAGTGAAGGAAAGCCCCGCAGGAGTCCCCGGAAAAGGTTCCTCATTACGGATAGTATCATTCCTGGGCTTTGAGAAGATAATATAGTCATTTTGCCCAATGTCGGCAGCAGAACTGATAGGATGTACACCTGGGTTCCGCCACCCGTTTCGGCTTTAGCGTTGATCGAAATATTATCGGGAGGGCCTGTGATCCTGACATTACCCGTTCCCCTGGCTGTTCCATAAAAGATGTTGTTCTGGGCATAATTGTTCCTGAACACGGAAAAGTCTTCAGGATCGATAGATAGGTCAAGTTCAAGATTATGAAAATAATTATGATAGATCTTTCCGTCACATAAGCCTTATTTCCAAGGGAATCATAAACTGCAACATGGTTAAAATCGAAGGCAGTGCTGTCAACTAGTCACCACATCCAAACAGAATAAGGGATATTAAGGTAGTTGATTTTGAATCCGGTGTGCACAAGGTCAAGTTTTCCGGCCACTCTGGGTATATCCGGAGAACCTGTAACCTTACATCACCTGATACAAACCACTCAGCCTGGACATAAAACTGGCAACAAAAGGCGAGAACATTTTCAGTTTCATGTTTTTCAGTGAAAGGTCAAAATTCAAAGATGCCTCCGGCTTGCCAAGATAATAGCTTCCTTTCAGCGAAAGGGGCATATTGGCCAAGGTATTCCTGCTTCATAGATCTTTGAATCTACGTCAAACCGTGCATCCTTATCGTCATAGAAAACTTTGAACTTTGCTTTGCCCAGGGGTTCCTTATTAAATGCGAAGTTATCGATATCCAGGTCCGATAGAACGTCTAAGCGAATGTCGAATATTCATCAGTTCAGGTTGCCGCTGAGGATGCCGTCGATATCGACATTTGGGTTACCGAGTAAATAATCGGCGTCGGAAATATCAACCTTATTGAAATTCAATTGTAAAGTATCTTTTGGTGAATTGCTTATTTTACCGTCAACCTGTAGTTTTTGATCTCCCGATTCAAAAGCAAGGTCATGAAATGATACTGAGGAACTGTCGATGATCACCTCATTATCAGTGGCCATTGTCCAGTAATGATGATCAATAAATGTATGGAACCGCGTCAGTTTGACCTGAATGTCAGGACTGTTCTTAAAGTTGACAAATCCTCCAAGATCGCTAGTTACTTTTCCCATACTCCAGAAGATATCATAGAAGATGCTGTCGTGATGCAGGTTAGAGACCATGTGTAACGAATCCATCATAATCAGGGCAGAATCTTTTTTCTCTCCCCTCAAATATAAAATTTTGCAGCCTGTCTGTATATTAAGGTTCTCCTGGCGGCTTGTGGCCTTAATAAACCAACCTGTAAAATGGTTTCCAAACAGGGAGATGTCGGGTGAAATACCATTCAGGGAATCATCCCTTCGTCTTCATGGTAATATCCTTCTAAAAGGGTATTGGGAGCGACTCTCAGGAAAGGAGAAGACCTCCATACCGGGTCGGTTTTCTTCAGTTTGATACATAATTGATCAGTTGGTTGGTGGAAGGATGGTGATTGATAAGTAATCATTCAGTTCAAAGGAAGCAAGGTAATTTGTAATGAATGCGGAGAGTGAAGGGATCATATCCCTGAAGTAGAAGTTCCCGGAAATATCGGCATCCACAAAATCAGAAAGAAGATGGTAGGATTTGTTGTTTTTTATATCCCTTGAAGTCAGAAGTGAAAGATGATCCATCCTGATCGTATGAACTCCTTCCCGGTATTTTGTGCTGTCTATTCGGATGGTTCCTTCGATGTTATCAATATTGTTTCCAGTAAAATCAACCCTGATATGAGATATAAGATCTTCTGAAGAATCCCTTTTCAAAAGATTCATCGCGAATAGCTGGGCATGGTTGAGCTGCAAGACGAAATTGAATGCCGGGAGGGTATCGCCCAGATCCACAATTCCGTTAATATCAAGACGGAGATTTTGATCATCGACATTCATTCTGCCTTTAAACTTTTTATCTTCCAGTCCGCCCTGCAAAGTAATGTGACGATAGGTATATCCGTTAAGACTGACAGAATCAATCCAGACATTCATTGAAACTATTGCATCCTTTAATGTGAAGCTCCTGCCATTCAGATCAGCCCTTAGCGTAATTGGCCCTAACATAGCCTTCGATTTAAAAGCTGACCCAGTTGAAGACCGGTAACATCCGCCTCACCATTATATACCATCCCTTTTAATCCCTTTTGTTTCCTTAGGGTAAGATCTGTTTTCAATTCGCCTATATCCGTATGAAGATCTGCATTGGCCACAAAATCATTGTAGAAACCTGAAAGTTCCCTTTCAGATTGAACGTCCTGCATTCTTCTATAAAAGCAGGAATATCCAGGTTCTTCCCTTCTATAGGCAGATTCAGCGAACGGATATCTTCCTGGTTGGTCTTAAAATCCCTGATATTGAGGTCTACGAATGTTTCTTCCACATTTGGCAAGTCCATATGAATGGATATTTCCAGTGAACCTTGTTCTGCTCCCATAAGCGATCCTGAAATCCTAGCACTGAAATTACTGACCGTTCCTTTTATCGTTCCTTCAATCTTAAACCGGTCTTTCATCACATAGAGTACAGGCGCAAAAGCCCCGATATCCTGCAGGTCAAGGTAAGAAGGATTGATAGCTGCCCTGGATGTGCATTCTATTCAGGAAATCGTTATATGCATCCCAATGATCATAAAGAAATCGAAGGTCAGGTCGAGGTCACTGTGATTGGTCACCAGTTTCAGGTGATGGGCCTTAAGGAAAGCAGGACCCACCTGGAAATCACCACTCATTGAATGTATTGAGAAACCCGAGCGTTCATTAGCAGATAACCTTTCAATACGAGCATTCATAACATCGCCATCCGGATGAAAGCCAGTAATTAAAAGATTAATGTCGCGGACATCAATATTTGAATAATCCATTCCAAGCTTTACAAGCGGCTTATTCTCATCCTGGAAACGAAATCGCGTTGAGGCAAGCTGAACAGAAGAAACTGCAAGGTTCCATCCTGACCTCCTGGTAGTATCCGGCAGTTTCAATGATGCCTTGGGAGTAAAATAATCAATGATGAATTGCAGGTTAAGAACACTGTCACCTCTATGCGTCACAAGTTGAATTAACCCTTTGTCT
>CAWAVC010000020.1:0-30767 GCA_963785325.1 uncultured Bacteroidales bacterium
CGACTAAATTGACCACCCCCTGCCGATCTATTTTGACCACTTCGTGCCGATATTTTTTGACCACCCCACTTCTGCTTTCTTAAAAAAGATCATTTCCCTTGTTTATTGGCCTTATACAAAATTACATAGTTTTATTCTGTTTCAACTTTCTCTGTGATTTTATTTATTAATGATTTGCGTAGAGATTCCCCCAGAAGTTCTATCCGGTGAGCATCATGGACAATACGGTCAAGGATAGCGTCTGCTACTGTTTGTTCACCGATCACCTCGTACCATTGAGCTACCGGCAACTGCGATGTTATAATGGTTGAGCGGTTTCCATGACGGTCCTCAATGATTTCCATCATCACAGAACGGCCGTATCCATCCAGGGGCTGCAGACCAAAGTCATCAAGGATCAGAAAATCCTGACGTTCAATTTTACCGATTTCACGGATATACGAACCATCAGCCTTTGCCATCTTTAACCTGGAAAACAGTTTGGTTGTATTTGCATATAGTACTTTGTAACCGAGTGTGCAGGCCTGGTTTCCAATGGCAGATGCAATATAACTTTTACCAATACCGGTACTTCCGGTGATAAGCAGGTTCTCTTTGCGTTGGATAAAAACACATTCAGCCAGGCGCATCAACTGGTTTTTGTCAAGATTGCGATCGATATCAAAGTGCAACTGTTCGACATTGGCCTTGTAACGGAACCGGGCATTACGCAATTGCCTATCTATGCGACGGTTGTTGCGATCATCCCACTCTGAGTCAATCAACATGGATACCAGCTCATCGGTGGTTAATTTTTGCATCGTGCCATTTTCCATGTTTGTGCGGAAAGCCCGAACCATGCCATGGAACTTCATCTGTCTCATTTTTTGAAGGGTTTGCTCATTCATAATATTTAGGTTTTAAGGAAAACAAAATACGTTACCGGAGTCTGTAACCAGGCCCCGGTAACGTGAAGATTTATCGGTAATAATTTTTACCACGGATATTATCGTGCGGGGGTAATAATGGCTGATCACTGCCAGGTTGATCTTCCGTGTCCCCGTCAAGGCCCCTTTCAAGAATTGCCTTGATGGTCTGGTACCCGTAATCGCCATATTGTATCGCACGCCGGCAGGCATTGTTAAGCCGCTCCTTGCCAACACGTGCAGCAAAGCTAAGTACGCCCTGGCATAAACGATAGGTCTGTTCCGAGTGCTGGCGCGTATTGAGCAACTCAATGATGTATTGTTTTGTTTCAGGGCCGACCTCTTCAGCACGCTCAATAAACTTTTCCGGGTTCCAGTCACTCATGTACCGGTGCTTTGAAGCCAGATGTTCATCAACCGTTGTATATGCATAAGGTTGCCGGTTCCTGTTGTGTATTGCAATGCGTTCATAGCGGTGATACACCTCAACGACACTTTGGCTATATAACAGTGTTACCTTCTTGCCAATGAAGTGGTAAGGAACACTATAATAATGCCTGTCTTCTGAGAGGTTGACGTAATTGTTCTTCATTACGGTAACAATAATCCGGTGTTTCAGTTCGTACTTGTTTGCAGCCAATGGGCTTAGCGTATGACGTTCGGTTTCTTCAAACAACTGGCGCCGGCTAAACGGTCTGTCTTTAAAGAACCGGTTATTATGCTCCTCCAGGGCTAACCTGATGGCTTGGTTGATCAGTTCCAGACTGGAATAGACTCTTTCCTTCACAGTGCCATAAATCGTGCGATAGATGATCTTTACGGCACCTTCTACCAAAGCCTTATACTTTGGCTTATAAGGTGCTGCGGGAAGTGCAGCCATAGTGTAATGGCTTACAAAGTCACGGAATGCCTCGTTGAGTGTTGGCTCATAACGGTTGCCTTTGATCACCGCTGACTTCAAATTATCAGTGACGATAGCCTTGGGAACACCACCAAAGTAATGCAAGGCATTCTCACATGAACCGATGAAGTCTTCTTTGTTTTGGCTGAAGCTGGCTTCTACGTAAGTTAACTGGCTGGCGCCGAGGATGGCAACAAATACTTCCACAGGGATTACCTCTCCACTTACCGGATCTATTATCTGCAGCTTTTGCCCGGCATAGTCAACGTACATCTTTTCTCCGGCCTTGTGCTCCATATGCATCACCGGGTTGCGTACCTTCAGCCATTGAAGGTAATACCTCTTAAACTGTGACACACGGTATCCATCAGGATGCAGCGTAATGTATTGCTGCCACTGCTTCTCCTTTGTGTTTTCGCGGTGCTTGAGCGCTTTCTCCATCCCTGGAAAAAACTCTACTGCTGATTTGTGCCGTGGATCATCTTCAATAAAATGGCGCGGAACCATGTCCATGAAGAACTGCTCAAGCTCAGTATCGGTCATCTGTTCAAGTGCCTCCAGGGATTTACCGGAGGCCAGGAATAACCTGATATACTTTTTAACGCTGTTGCGGGGAAGCCCTGTCCGTTCCCCGATGGACTGTTTGCTTACACCTGTGGTGTACAGGTTGATAATGTTTCTTACCTTGCTCATAACGATTAGTTTATTTGACATTTATGATTTGTTAATAATAACAAATCAACATAATCATAAATGGTTACCAAAAAGCAAGGAATATCTTTCTTAAGGGGTGGTCAATTTGAATCGGCAGAGGGTGGTCAATTTGCTCCGGCGCGAGCCGATTTTTACATCGGCACAGGGGTGGTCAATTTGGATCGGCGGAGACTGGTCAATTCAAGCGGTTTTTCCAACCATGTTCCCGGATTTCATCAAGTATTGTTGGATAATCACAATGGGATAAGAATTTAAATAATTCAGATAACGCTCTCATATTTCTATGTTTTGGTTTATGTGAAGTTACTTGAATTCATAATCCCGATAATGAATCAGGTCAATTCCTGTCTTTGTCAGACCTCTTGCTTTTCCTATTCTTTAAGGCTTCTAAAACCAAAAATCAGTCTCAAATATCAACTGTCGACTACTCTTCCAAAATTTTCGAGTAATCTCTGATAGCCCCAGATTTGTCCATGTATTTCAAGACAGTATCCATTCGTTTCAACCCCGCAATGTCCATGACTACAGGCAGCGGAAGGTTTTTAGAGATATTTCTGGTAATATTCACACGCCGGGCTAAGTGACTACCGAAGCATTCCCATTTTGGTTTTTGTACTTCCAGTCTCTGACTACCCTTTTGAATCACGACAGTTACAGGAGTATTGAAGAAACCAGAATCTTTGGCCATCCTTTTTAAAAGTCGATTGTAGGTTTGGTTTGTGAAGAAATCCAGTGAATAGTTGTATTTCTCAAAGATTGCCTTGGCGGTCGAGGTTAATGGAATAAGATGTTGGACATTGGTTTTAGCCGAACTGATGCAGATTTGATTGTCTATAATATCATACTGACGAAGTTCCTTTATGTCGGAAAACTTTAATGAAGTGAGGCAGCCAAAGATGAACACGGCCTTCACTTTCTCGTATTTACCAGCATCCCAAGCACGAAGCTGACAGTATTCCGACTCCGTCAGACTGCTAACAGTGGGATTATACTCTTTCATTTTGACTTTTGAGAACCTGAAATCCAGTCTGAAGTACCGTTTCTCTTCACAATAATTCAAAAAGGCCTTCAATAATTTCATTCGTTTAAAAGCTGTATTGTTATTGAGGTTTCTGTTCTTAATTAGATACTCTTGAAATCGATTCGAAAAATCTTCCGAAAGGTCAGGTAGCTGAAGTTTGGTTTTATTTACCTTTTCATAGTCCAGCAGGATAGTTCGAACTGTTCGATAATCAATCAGTGAGTTTGGCTTTAGACTCCCATTAGCTACTTCCTGTGTCTTGTACTCCAGAAATTCCCGGTAATAATCCATCAGACATTCTTTTGGGACACTCTCACCTTTCATCATCGCCTTTACAAATTCTCTTGATGGGCTTATTCCATCATGGTCAAGTCTGTAATTTGAAATGATGTCCTGCAACTTCTTAACAAGACTGGTTATCAGCTTTTCATTCTGAGGGAGACCCCGGTCTTTCCATTGGATGCCGGTAGTAATCCTCAACACCTTACCTTTATTGGAATAATAGATAAAAGTTTTACCTGCTAAGTGAATGACTTCTTTCTGACCCATACCACTCTAAAATATTGATTACGAAGGTAGAGATGCGCATTTTCAGAAAAAAATTACCAGTATACAAAAAACAAATTCATTGATTCCCTATCCATCTATCCATCAATCACCATTCAGGTACGAATCGATATCGGTTCTTCTAATCCTAATGATAGGACGGGCACCCGGCTTGTCTACTGTCGATATTTCACACTTATTCAATTTCCCTTTATTTATTAAGGTATAGATTGTCTGGGTGGTCGTTTTGAGGTACTTGGCTGTCTCTTCGACTGTCAATATATCATCCACAGTGGGTTTTCTCTCGATTACCTCATTTTTAAACTCCTCATTGAGACACCATTCTGACAAACCTTGAAGGGTCTTGATTTTTTCTATGTCCAGTTTGAACTTGATGGGGGCATTGACACCTTGTTCACGATTCAGTCTTTGACAATGATTCTTGATTTCTATTAAAATTGTTCCATCCTCACAGTTTTTCAGGAACTCAAACACTTCACTTAAATTCTTCATTTTTACTCGGATTATTTTCTATATGGTATCCGAAAAGAAACAGAAGGTTTGATTTTCTTTCAAATAAGCTATAATGTATAGAAATGAATACTGAATGCACGAAAGTGACAGTTGGAGCTTAACACAATGAAAATGTCAATAATAAAAGAAGGAGATTTTCAAATGAATATAAAGGAGTAATAAAGTTTGACTCCTATAATCTGGACACGCTAAAAATGAGTAATAACGGCCTATTTGGTATCAAAACTTCCACAATTCTTCCACAATGGACAAACAAAAAACCCTGAACATATTGATAATCAATGTTCAAGGTCTTAATTTTTGTGGCATCGACTGGAATCGAACCAGTGACACAAGGATTTTCAGTCCTCTGCTCTACCATCTGAGCTACGACGCCCGATTAATTTGGGGAGCGCAAAAATAGAAAGAAATTTTGAAATTGCAATACCTTTGCGGGAATTTACGATATGCAACTAATTCTTGACCTGGGAAACACAAATCAAAAAGTCGCATTGTTCGATGCAGGTAATCTTATTTGGATAGAGACACACAAGCGAATAAGCAGTACATTTATCCATAAGATTGCCGGACAAAATAAAGATATAGATTCCTGCATCCTGTCGACGGTAGTCAAGATCCCAATTGCACTTAAATCATTCCTGGAAAAGCAATTCAGGTTTATCCTCCTGGATGAATTTACCCCTGTCCCTATCCAAAATCGTTACGTTACCCCGGAGACGCATGGAAAGGACAGGCTGGCGGCTGCTGTTGCAGGATTTAACAGATTTCCCGGTCAACCCGTCCTGATCATCAATGCCGGAACAGCTATTACCTATGATATTGTCACAGACAAAGGCGAATATACCGGCGGTTCAATTTCACCTGGAATGCAAATGCGTTTCCGTGCCCTGCATACTTTTACGAAGCAGCTTCCGTTATTAACCTATAAGGAAATTAATTTTCTGACAGGAAGTGATACAGAGAAGTCTGTACTTTCAGGAGTTATTAACGGGATAACCGCCGAAATGGAAGGAATGATTTCCAGTTATAAAAAAGTTTATCCCGGGATTAAAATTATCCTGAGCGGTGGCGATTTGAATTATTTTGTCAATCGGCTTAAAATTAGCATCTTTGCATTACCAAATATTGTAATATACGGACTCCAACAAATTCTTGCTTTTAATGATAAAAAAACGCTGTAATCACCGCTTTTGCCTGTTTATTTTATCTTTTTTCCTTTATTATTCATTATCTGCCCAGACAATCATTACTTCTCCTTATTCACGTTATGGAATTGGCGACTGTCTGCTAATGCTAATGCATGGAATTTTTCAATGGGAGGTACCAGCATCGGTTTGAGGAGTCCATTTCATGTCAATTTTAACAATCCTGCATCTTATACAGCTTTTGATTCTACTTCTTTTGTTTTTGAGGGAGGAATCTTTTTTAATTATGTACAGTTGAGTACCAACACACAAACGACTACACGTACTTATGCATCGGTCGGTTACCTGACTTTCGGCTTCCCTGTTACCAGGTGGTGGAAAACGACATTGGCTCTGCTTCCTTATAGTAATGTGGGATACAATATATCTACGAATGAGGACATACCAGAGGTTGGAAGTATTACCAGGGTCTATACCGGATCGGGAGGGGTTAATCGTTTTCTTTGGGGAAATGGATTTAAGATCACGAAAAATTTATCAATAGGCATTAATGCTTCCTTTCTTTTTGGATCCTTGCAACAGGAATCTTCTTCCACGTTTCCGGATTCAGCTTATTACATTAATTTCCGACAGGATAATAATATTGACATAGGTGGCTTATATTTCGATTACGGAATCCAATATACAGCACGACTGAAAAATTTAAGATTGACTGCGGGAGCTGTTTTCGGACCCAGTACAAAAATTAATGCAAAGACTGATTATCTTTCCACAACCTATTTCACGACCAATGGCACTGATTACCCAAAGGACACTATTCAATCTGAACCAGGTGTTCATGGAACCATTACCATACCTATGATGTACGGCTTTGGCCTTTCTATAGAGAAGCCTGATAGTTGGATTATTGGCGCTGATTACAGATGGCAAAACTGGCAAAAATACCAGTCTTTCGGAGCGAGTGATTCTCTGGTAAACAGTTACCAGATAAGTGCCGGGGCTGAGTTTGTTCCCGATATTACCAATTATTCAAGTTATTTCAAACGGGTCCGCTACCGCCTGGGGTTAATGTACGACAACACATACCTTCAACTTAGGGGGAAGCAACTTAACGAATATTCAATAAGCCTGGGTTTAGGGCTGCCACTCCGCGGAATGAAAACCGCCATCAACCTGAGTGCTGAGCTCGGAACGCGTGGGACAACCCAATCAAATCTTATCAATGAAACCTATTTCAATTTTGTTATCGGTTTTTCAATTTATGAAAGGTGGTTCGTAAAACGTAAGTATTTCTAATTTTGAAAATCTTTTCATCCCTCACTGCGTTAATGTTTGATTGTCTGATTGTGTTTTTGTTACTGTTGGAAGGGTGTAGTAACGATCTTGAAACAGTCAACGCGATCACACATCCCTATTCAGCACCGGTCATGTCAGCAAAGAATATCGAGGTAGTATTCAGTGATTCAGGGAAGATACAGGCAAAGGTTTACGGTATTCTTATGAACCGTTATACGACCCCTGAGCCTTACATGGAGTTCCCTCGTGGATTTAAAATTAATATTTTCGATTCAGCGCTACGAACTAGTACCACTATCATAGCTAATTATGGAAAAAGGAAAGAATATTCAAGGATTATGGAAGCAAAAGGGAATGTGATTGTCAGAAATGAAATAAAAAAACAACAGCTCAATACTGAACAACTCACCTGGAATGAAAATCGAAGACTGATCTTTACTTCTGAACCGGTTAAAATCACCACTCTTGATAAAATTGTCTTTGGAAAAGGCCTCCGGTCAGACGAATCTTTTTCCGATTATACCATTCTTCATGTTTATGGGCAGATGATGGTAAAAAAAGATTCCATTTGATTTTGGTTGAAGCTTTTGTACTTTCAGGAAAATTCCATAGTTTTGCAAACTCTTAAAAAAATCATTTATAATGGCGATAATTGGAAGAATCAGAAAACATTCAGGTCTTGCCGTAATCATTGTGGGGGTTGCTATTGCAGCCTTTGTTGTTGGCGATTTCGGTAAGAAAAGAATGAAGAGCACCAACGAGATACGGATCCGTTAATGGGGAAGCTATTCCTTATGCGGAATTTACAAACAAGGTTGAAGATAACATTCAAATCCAAAAGGAGAATAACGGTACCGATAAAATTACCGATGATGAAACCTTTTCGATCCGTCAGAATACCTGGAATATAATGATAAAGGAGATTTTCATGCAGGAAGAATATGATGAGTTGGGGATTGCTGTCAGTTCGGATGAACTTTTTGATCAAGTCCAGGGAAGAAACCCTCATCGTTTTATTCTGCAGTATTTCAAGGATCCTAAGACAAATGTGTATGATCCGATGCTGGTAAGGAATTACCTGAAGAACCTCGACAACATGGAACCCAAAAACAAAGAACAATGGCTCCGTTTCGAAAAAGCGATCAAAGATGACCGGCTCGAGACCAAATTCAACGACCTGATCCTGAAGGGTTATTATATTCCAACAGCATTCTTAAAAAAGAAATATTTGGAGGATTATCAAACCTTGTCAATCCGTTCTATATCCCCTCCATTAACCACGATTCCCGATAATAGCGTTACTTTGACTGAAGATGATTTTCAGGCATTTTATGATAAAAATAAAGAAATGTTTTTCCAGGAAGAGCCAATCCGTGAACTTAATTATGTGCTCTTTGATGTGAAACCCTCCGAGTTTGACCGTAAAAAGATTGCTGATGATGTGAACCAGATTTATAAAGATTTTTTTACGAGTAGTGATTTGCCCAATTTTATAAACGCCAATGGCGACAAAAAATACGATAGTACTTATAAGAAAAAAGGAAGTTTTCCGGGAATAATAGATTCAACAGTCTTTTCATCCAAACCCGGCACATTCTATACTCCTTTTGAATTAAATGATGCCTGGTATATGGCGAAACTTCTCGATATTCAGGAACGTCCCGATAGTATGAAAGGTTCCCAGATCCTTATCACTTTTGCCGGAAGTGCCCTAAAAGATGAAAACGTGAAGCGTACTAAAGAACAGGCAAAATCGCGGGCAGACAGTCTTATGATAATCCTCAAAAAATCTCCTGACAAATTCCGTGAGTTTGCTCTGAAATATTCCGATTTCCCATCAGCCAAGGATGACGGAGGAGATCTTAAAGATATCCTCGATGGACAACCGATATATGGACTTTTCTTTACCAACGGACTTAGTATGAAACCTAAGGATATGAAAGTCATTGAAACCAGTATCGGGTATGCGATCTTCCGATTAGACTCCAAGACCAAACCGATAGAGAAGGCTAAAATGGCTATCCTTCAAAGGAATATTGAACCCAGCAACCAGACCTTCCAGGACACTTATTTGAAAGCAAGCGCTTTTGCCGGGCAGAACCGTACGAAAGAGGCTTTTACCAAGGCATCGACGGCACAGGGCATTCCGGATAAGACTGCTGTAAGCATCCATGAAATGGATAATTACCTAACTGGCGGCCTTTCCTCTGCCCGTGAGGTGGTTCGATGGGCATATGCCGAAAACACCAAAATTGGGGATGTGTCTCCCGTCTTTGATCTGACGGGGAAATATGTCGTAGCTATATTATCGGGAATCACAGATAAAGGTTATATTCCTCTTGAAAAAATTAAAGACAGAATTACGCAAAATGTCCGCAACGAAAAAAAGATAGCTATGCTTGCTGACCAGCTGAGTAAGTTGATGCAATCATTAAAAAATTTCAATCAGATTGCTATTCAATTTCAGGGAAAGATTGATACAACCAACCTGACTTTTTCTGGAAATAATAATTCGAACATCGGGCGTGAAAAGGAAGTTACTGGCAAGTTATTTACTTGTAAAACAGGAGAAATGATAGGGCCATTGAAAGGAAAATACGGGGCTTACATAGTCATTATTGACAACATCAGTAATCCGCCTGAGAAACAAGATTTTTCTGGTGAGCGGATGCAGCAAGAATCCGGATTTGAAAACCGTTCAATGGGATTGATTTATGAATCTATCAAAAAAGCAGGGAAAATTAAAGATAACAGAAGAAATTTCTTTTAAGAACACAAGGAAATCCATGAACAAAAAAGACAGCTTAAAAGCTGTCTTTTTTTATTTAATGATGATGTTACTGCTTTTTATAGCCCATTGTTCTCCACTTTTGGAATAGGCTTTCAGGACAATCGAATAGGTATTTGCAATTGTATATATGTGAACAGGATTGGTTTCAGTAGAAGTTTGATCGTCGCCAAAATCCCAATGATAACTCGATGCATTCTGGGAAAGATTATGGAAAGTCACGGTGTCCGGAACAATTGAATCATTGCTGCTTTGTATGGAAAAATTAGCAACGGGAATGGCTTCTTTTTTATAGCAACTTACTCCGGCAAGGAGGAAAAAGACAGATGTAAGTAATAAAACCTGTTGTTTCATTTTTCTATTCTGCCAATATTTGAACATGGTTTTCCAGAACCTCTATCACGCCACCATTGATATCAAAAAAAAGTGGAGTTTCTCCCTTTATTTCAACTTTGATCTTTCCTTTTGCCAGAACAGAAATAAGAGGGGCATGGTTGTTCATGATTTCAAATGATCCATCAACACCGGGCAATTGAACCAGGTGAATATTATCCCCTGCATACAGTATATTATCCGGAGTGATGATGTTAAGTTTCATTCGGTTTACAAACCTTATTTGTTCTCACTAAGAATTCTTTTCCCTTTTTCTATTGCTTCTTCGATGGTCCCTACAAGGTTAAAGGCAGATTCAGGATATTCGTCAACTTCTCCGTTCATGATCATATTAAATCCCTTGATGGTATCTTCAATATTCACAAAAACGCCGGGAATCCCGGTAAATTGTGTTGCAACATGGAAAGGTTGGGAAAGAAAACGCTGTACACGCCGTGCCCTGTGAACAATTAGTTTGTCTTCATCCGACAATTCATCCATCCCGAGAATCGCAATGATATCCTGAAGTTCTTTATATCGTTGAAGAATTTTTTTGACATTCTGGGCAGTTTTATAATGTTCTTCCCCAACAATTTCCACGGATAATATCCTGGATGTAGAATCCAGTGGGTTAACGGCAGGATAAATTCCAAGCTCGGATATTTTACGATCGAGCACCGTTGTGGCATCAAGGTGTGCAAAAGTTGTGGCAGGGGCCGGATCAGTAAGGTCGTCGGCAGGCACATAAACAGCCTGAACCGAGGTTATCGAACCTCTTTTTGTTGAAGTAATGCGTTCCTGCATGATTCCCATTTCTGTAGCCAGGGTGGGTTGATAACCCACTGCCGAAGGCATACGGCCAAGAAGGGCTGATACTTCAGAACCCGCCTGGGAAAACCGGAAAATATTATCGATAAAGAAAAGAATATCGTGACCGGTAGATTCTTCTTCCCCGTCGCGGAAATATTCTGCTAGTGTAAGGCCCGACAATGCAACGCGTGCACGGGCTCCGGGAGGTTCGTTCATCTGTCCGAATACGAGTGTTGCCTGACTTTGAAGGAGCTCTTTACGATCCACCTTCGAAAGATCCCATCCACCTTTCTCCATATCCTCTATGAATTCTTTTCCATACCTGATAACACCGGATTCTATCATATCACGCAACAGGTCATTCCCTTCACGGGTTCGTTCCCCTACCCCTCCGAATACAGACATCCCGGCATATTTCTTGGCGATGTTGTTGATCAGTTCCATGATGATCACTGTCTTTCCAACCCCTGCACCTCCAAATAAACCTATTTTTCCACCTTTTGAATAGGGTATTATCAGGTCGATGACTTTTATGCCTGTGAAAAGAACCTCTTTCTGAGTTGAAAGATTCTCAAATAAGGGAGGGTCCCGGTGAATCGGATAAGTACGCTCTTCCGAGACCTTCCCAAGCCCATCAATGGGTTTGCCGATGACATTGAAAAGCCTTCCGCGGATCTGTTCACCAATAGGCATCGAGATCGGACCACCTCTCAGCGTAACATCCATACCCCTGCGAAGTCCATCTGTCGAATCCATTGCAATGGTACGAACCTTATTTTCACCAATGTCGTACTCGCACTCCAGCACGACTGCGTTTCCTTCATTGTTGATCACTTCAAGTGCATCATAGATATCGGGCAATTCACTGTCTTCATTGAAAGCAACATCCACAACCGGACCGATAATCTGTGCAATTTTTGCGACTTTTTTATATTCCATTTTGGTAATTCAAAATTTGTGCAAAGATAAAAGAAGTCCGCCATTTATAATAATTTTTTATTTTTAAGGTTATAATTTTACCTTAGATTTGTGCGATTGAAAAATAAAAATCATTTATGAAGAAACAGGTAATTATGAAGTATTTTTCCATTCTTTTCATGATCATTTTTTTACCCTTTTATGGTTTTTCCCAACGGAATATTCCAAACATCATTGATACCGTTGAAACTGATAGCGGAGCTGTGATGCTTTATCGGAATCATACCTGGGAATATCTGGAAAATGAGCCGATAATGATGTCACAGGAAGAAGATTCAACTGGTTTATTTTCACACAGCTGGATCAACGACCAGGTGTTTGCATATATGGGCTCGAGTAAACGGGATTCAATAAAAGATACTATCCTGTCACTTGTTTGCAACCACAGGGTCATATTATCACCCTATTCCTGGCAGGATCTATCGTGGGTTCTCTTATACCCACAAAGGAATGGATCTTTCTCTTAAAAAAGGGGATACCGTAAGGGCTGCATTTGACGGGGTAGTAAGATATGCAAAATATAACCGTGGCGGATTTGGAAATCTTGTCATTCTCAGGCATTACAATGGTCTCGAGACTTATTATGCCCATCTTTCAAAATTAAAGGTTGTGACGAACCAGGTTGTCAAATCAGGTGATATGATAGGACTCGGAGGATCTACCGGGCGAAGCCGTTCCCCTGCATCTTCATTTTGAAGTCAGGTATAAGGATATCCCGCTTGATCCGCAGCGGATGATTGATTTTGATAATCATAAACTGATCTCGGACATATTGCCGGTTACAAAGGAGATATTCTATCCTTCAGATTATGACGGAAAAGCTGTTTACTACAAAATAAAGTCCGGGAGACACCCTCGCCCGCATCGCACAAAAATGCCATACTTCTGTCAAGGAAATATGTGCCATCAATAAAATCAAAACCACCACTATCCTCCGGGTAGGAAGATCGATTACGCGTTAAATAATGAAATAGTTGGAGATCCAATGTTGTCTGTTAAACTTTTATACTTTGCAGGATTTAATTCTTCCCTGTGGTTTAAATAACTTTCGCTGAAAAAGATCAGCATTAATACTCCGATGGTTATGGAAGAGTCGGCAATATTAAATATTGGGCTGAAAAACTCAAACTCCTCTCCTCCATAAAATGGGAACCACGATGGGAGATCGGGTCTCAATGATCGGGAAATAGAGCATATCTACAACTTGCCCATGCAGGAATCCTGCGTACCCGCCTCCTTTCGGAAAGAGTGTTGCAACTTGGTTTACAAAGACACCGGACGGATCGTTAAAGATCAATCCATAAAACATACTATCGATGATATTCCCCATAGCTCCTGCTATGATCAGCGAAACACAAACAATCAGGGTTGAACTTCCATTCTGTTTTACGATCTTGTGAAGCCACCATCCCATAATGATCACCGCAATGATACGGAACAAGCTGAGAAACAATTTCCCAAAACTTCCTCCTAATCTCATCCCGAAGGCCATCCCTTCATTTTCCGTAAAGTGAATGTAAAACCAGTTCCCGAAAATATTATGGCTTTCTCCGAGATACATCGTAGTTTTTACAAAAAACTTCAATGCCTGATCCAGGAACAAGACCATGAGAATAATGATAACTGCTTTTTTCAACGGTCAATGGAGATTGAAATGGGATAACATCCGGTTAGTTCGAACTCTGGGTGGTCTGAGTAGGAGGAACCGTCACAACAGCCTGATTTCTTTTTGCCTCAATGCTCAGTGTGGCATGTGGAACAATCCGCAGCCGGTCTTTCGGGATCAGTTTTCCCGTAGCACTACATATCCCGTATGATTTATTCTCAATCCGGATCAAAGCATTTTCCAGAGCCTTGATGAATTTCGATTGCCTGGCTGCAAATTTGCTGTTCTCCTCTTTGGAAAACACCTGGTAACCTTCTTCAAGAACCTTAAATGTGGGAGAGGTGTCATTGGTGTCATGATCATTCCCGGTAGTATACGATTCAGTGAGTAACTTCAGATCATTATGAGCTTTTTCCAATTTCTGAGGATAATCTGCCTGAATTCCTCCAATTCTTCATCCGAATAGCGGGTCTTTACCTTTTCGGAAGCACCTTTCTCTTTTTTTATCTTCTATACTGCTGTTTTTTTCATCATGACTAATTTTAAAATTTCGTGTTTACTTTTTGTAATAAAATCTCTACCGATAATGTATCCGATAACTCAATTACATCCTTTTCCAAGAACATCAATATGGTTAACAATTTCAAAGGATTTAGCCAGTGTTTCAGAGCAAATGTACACTAAATTATTTTTAATGGCTAAATTAATCTCATCGTTTCCCTGTAATTTAATATTGATTTTATCGGTCACTTCGAAATCCTTGTCTTTTCTCAGATTTTGTATCCTGTTGATCAGTTCCCTGGCGATACCTTCTTCAAGGAGAACAGGAGTGATTGTAGTATCGAGTGCAACGGTCAGGTTTCCCATCACAGCCACCTGAAGTCCAGGAATATCATCTGAGATGATCTCAATGTCATCCAACGCGATCCGGATATCCTGGTGATCGAAAGAAAAGGTATATTCCCCTTGCCTCTCAAAATCGGCAATTTCGACCTGACCCAGGTTCACAAGGCGTTCTGCGATGTCTTTCATTAACCTGCCAAATTTCGGGCCCAACTTTTTAAAATTCGGTTTAACTCTTTTTGTGAGGATATTGACAGTATCTTCAATATATTCAATGTCCTTGACATTCACTTCCGAGAGAATCAGGTTTTTCACTTTATCCACCTGTTCTTTCATAGAATCGTTTAACAGGGGGATCATGATCTTCGCGAGAGGCTGCCTGACCCTGATGTTGGTTTTCTTTCTCAGGGAAAGTGCCATTGAAGAAATCTTCTGCGCGAGTTCCATCCGTTCTTCGAGGGCTGAGTCAACCAGAGAAGCATCCTGAACTGGGAAACGGGTAAGATGAACTGATTCCATTTCTTTTTTGCCGGTTGCACTGTTCAGATCGATGAACAGTTTGTCCATAAAAAATGGAGCAATCGGAGCAGCCAGTTGAGCTATTATTTCCAGGCAATGGTACAAAGTCTGATAAGCAGAGATCTTATCTGTCGAATATTCTCCTTTCCAGAATCTTCTGCGTGATAGCCTTACATACCAGTTGCTGAGATGACCATCCACAAAATCTGAGATCGCCCTTCCTGACTTTGTGGGTTCATAATCGTCGTAGAAACCATCAACGGCGCCAATGAGCGTATTGAGTTCGGAAAGGATCCAGCGATCAAGTTCGGGCCGTTGGTCATGTGCCACTTCCGGTTCTGAATAGTCAAATCCGTCAATGTTGGCATAAAGTGCAAAGAAAGCATAAGTGTTATAAAGCGTTCCAAAAAACTTGCGTTGCACTTCGTTAATGCCATCGGTGTCGAATTTCAGGTTGTCCCAGGGCTGCGAATTGGTAATCAGGTACCAGCGTGTGGCATCGGGACCATATTTTATGATCGTCTCAAATGGATCGACCGCGTTACCCAGGCGCTTCGACATTTTATTCCCGTCGCGGTCGAGCACCAATCCATTGGAAACACAGGTCTTGAAAGAAACACTTTCAAACAGCATGACCGAAATGGCATGCAGTGTATAAAACCATCCGCGGGTCTGATCAACTCCCTCTGCAATGAAATCTGCCGGGAAATAATCTTCCAGCTTCTGCGATTTATCAAACGGATAATGATACTGGGCAAAAGGCATGGCTCCTGAGTCAAACCATACGTCAATCAGGTCAGGCTCGCGAAACATTTTCCTCCCATCGTCAGAAACCAATACGATATCATCGACAAAAGGACGATGCAGGTCGAAAGTGTTATAGCTTTGGCCGGTCACATCGTCTGCCACAAAGTGATCAAGTGGATTGCCTTTCATGAATCCTTTTTTTACCGATTTTTCTATCTCTCCTTTCAGTTGAGCAACCGAGCTAATGCAAATCTCTTTGGATCCATCTTCTGTTTTCCAGATCGGCAAAGGAGTCCCCCAGAAACGTGAACGAGATAGGTTCCAGTCGACAAGGTTTTCGAGCCAGTTTCCAAAACGCCCGGTGCCGGTGGATTCCGGTTTCCAGTTGATCGTTTTGTTCAGGCTGATCATCAGTTCTTTATATGCAGTTGTACGAATAAACCAGGAATCCAGCGGATAATATAAGATGGGTTTATCGGTTCTCCAGCAATGCGGATAAGAGTGTTCGTATTTTTCGGTCTTGAAAGCTTTGTTTTCTTTCTTCAGTTTAACAATGAGTTCGATATCCACAGAAGTGTCTGTTGCCGGATTAAAATAGTCATCATACTCGGTCTTCACATATTTTCCGGCAAATTCTGCCATTTGTTCAGTGAACTTACCTTGTTTATTGACCAGTGTGAGCGATCCCAGACCATATTGTTTGCCAACCCTGAAGTCTTCGGCGCCAAAACTTGGCGCGATGTGAACGATACCGGTACCATCTTCCGTTGTCACAAAATCACCCAGCACTACCCTGAAAGGATCTCCGTCATCGGGCTGTGCATAAGGAAACAACTGTTCAAAGCGGATCCCTTCAAAAGCCTCACCCTTGTAATGCGGACCGGTCACGAAAGGAATGTTCTTCTGACCTTCGCTGTATTTTTCAAGTTCCAGTTCTGCATTTTTCTCAGGAAAATACCGGTTCAATAATTCTTTCGCAAGAATTACGGTTTGTTTCTGGAAAGTGTAAGGATTGTATGTTTTTACCAGGATGTAATCGATGTCTTTTCCCATTGCAAGGCCGGTATTCGATGGTAATGTCCAGGGAGTAGTGGTCCAGGCAAGAATATAGAGTTCGCCAAAAAGATCATTGAAAAGAAATTCAGATCTTTCATCCCCGACGACCTTAAACTGGGCAACTACCGTGTTATCTTTCACCATCCGATAAGTGCCGGGCTGGTTAAGCTCATGGGTGCTGAGGCCTGTTCCTGCAGCCGGAGAGTATGGCTGGATGGTAAAACCCTTGTAAAGCAATCCTTTTTCGTAGAGCTTGCCAAGAAGGTACCATACACTTTCAATGTATTTATTGTCGAAGGTGATATAAGGATCGTCCAGGTTCAGCCAATACCCCATTTTAACGGTCAGGTTATCCCAGAGATCCTTGTACTTCATCACTTCCTTGCGGCATTCTTTGTTGTAGTCTTCAACAGAGATTTTTTTGCCGATATCTTCTTTGGTAATCCCGAGCTTTTTCTCAACAGCAATCTCCACAGGCAGTCCATGAGTATCCCATCCTGCTTTACGATGCACATAGAAGCCCTTCATTGTTTTATAGCGGCAGAAAATATCCTTGATTGCCCGGGCCATTACATGGTGAATTCCGGGGATACCGTTGGCAGAGGGTGGGCCTTCATAGAAAATAAAAGGAGCATGGTCTTTGGTAATCCTGAGACTCTTCTCAAAAATCCCATGCTTCTCCCAGTAAGCCCGGATCTCATCTCCGATCTTTGTCAGGTCAAGATTTTTATATTCAGGATATTTAGTTTTCATTAATTCCTTCCCATTCCTTCTTAAAAAACGTGCAAAATTATAAAAAAAACCAATATGTTGTTAGAAATGAACAAGAGGCTCTTTTTATGACTCTTTGATTTTGAATTTAATTGAATCCTTTCAGGGTTAATGGGAGGGTGGAGGGATTGCCTTCTCACTACTCACCACTTCGTCTTTGTGACATGCAGAATCCTTATCTTTGTTCAACAATGAACATTAAAGCAAAAAAGAAACGTCATTTTACCATTCCGGTCTTTATTCCAATGGAAGCATGTCCATTTCAATGCATTTTCTGTGACCAAAAACGGATCAGCGGGAGAACAATTGCGCCTTCTGCAGGGGATGTCATCAACCTTATTAATCAGCATCTGGCGACCTTACCGGAAAAGAATGCCGATATAGAAGTTGGGTTCTTTGGAGGCACTTTTACGGGGCTTCCGGACGAGAAACAGAGGAGTTATTTTGAGGCAGTTTTTCCTTTTATTGAAAATGGAAGGATACAGGGTATCCGGCTTTCCACCCGCCCTGATTTTATTTCTGGAGAGATCCTTGATCTTTTACGGGAATATCCGGTTCAGACGATCGAACTTGGGGCACAGTCGATGGATGATGAGGTATTGAGAAAATCAGGAAGAGGACATACCTCGCAGGATACGGAAAATGCCTCCCACATGATTCTGGATGCAGGATTTTCATTAGGACTTCAAATGATGATAGGCCTGCCAAGCGATACAGAGGGAAAAGCGATAGCTACTGCAAGAAAGATTGTCGACCTGGGAGCCAATGAGACCCGGATCTATCCTGTCATTGTAATCCGAGGTACACCGTTGGAAAAGCTCTTCCGGAAGGGAAAATATAATCCGCTAAGGCTGGAAGATGCCATAGAGGTGACAAAAAATGTCGTGAGTGTTTTTGACGAATCCAATGTAAAAATAATCCGTATCGGTCTTCATCCATCAGAAGGTCTGCTGAACAGGAAAGATTACATTGTTGGACCGTTTCACCCCTCGTTTCGGGAACTGGTGATGACTTCGGCCTGGACCGACCGTTTCAGTGACCTTCTTAATGAAAACCCGGGTGAGACCCTGGAGATCAGAGTAAATCCTGCAGATTTACATCCCGCCATCGGTTACTATGGAAAGAATCGTAAATTGCTTGAAAAACATTTCTTCATGGTGAAGTTCCGGACAGATATAGAGATAAAAGAAAAAACCTTTTATGCTAATCATTGTTGACAAGAAATCCCACGGGAAGCCAAAGACAAATTATCAGTATCCGGGATTGTTCTGGAACTGGAAACCAAAAGGATAGTTTATCCTGCCATATCAGGTCATCCCGACATCTTCATTTGTCAAACACCTCAGAAGCTGATCATCTCTCCCAGTCTCCCCGAAAATTATATCGATAAAATCAAGCAACAGAACATACCTTTTATAATTGGTAATCCACCCTCCATCCTCCATTCTCCATTATCAATCATTCAATATCCAGCCTCAGTTCTCTTCAACGCTGCAGTCAACGCCCACTATCTTGTCCATCGCCTGGAATTCACTGATTCGGTCATATTGCAGAACTGCCATACCCAAAAAAAAGTACCGGTAAAACAAGCTTATACACGATGCAACTTACTTTTGCTTAAAGACGATCATTACATTACTTCCGATCAGGGCATTCATAAAAATCTGCAACGAATAGGGTTGAAAGGGATCTTTGTTTCAACGGAAGGAATTCTTCTACCCGGTTTTCCGAATGGTTTTATCGGAGGAGCAATGGGGTTACTTAACGACAATGTTTATATCACGGGAAGCCTTTCGCATTATCCGGAAGGTCAAGCAGTAAGGAAATTTTTAGAAGATCTGAAATACGGGATCGTTGAACTTTACCAAGGTCCGCTGTTTGATGGCGGTGGAATTTTGTTTATGAATTATAAGCCCATTTAACCCAAATTGCCCCCCATGTAAAGCCTCCGCCGAAAGCGGCAAGGATGATATTATCACCTTTCTTAAGCCGGTTTTCCCATTCCCACAGACAGAGAGGAATCGTCGCGCCTGTGGTATTCCCATAACGCTGGATGTTCACCATGACCTTATCTTTCCCAATCCCCATCCTTCTTGCAGTTGCATCAATGATCCTCAGGTTCGCCTGGTGAGGTACCAGCCAGGATATATCTTTTGCTTTCAGGTTGTTTTTCTCCATGATCTCAACTGAGACATCGGCCATTTTAATGACTGCGAATTTAAAAACAGCCTGTCCTTCCTGGTAGATGTAATGTTCACGGGCATCCACGGTTTCATGTGAAGGGGGCTTCACCGATCCTCCTGCTTTCATGTGCAGGTGGGGCATGCCTGATCCATCCGACATCAATATGGAATCCATGATGCCGAATTCTTCTGTTGTCGGTTCGAGCAGGAGTGCACCTGCTCCATCTCCAAATAGTACACAGGTTTCCCTGCTGGTATAATCGGTTATTGACGACATTTTATCTCCGCCGACTACGATCACCTTTTTATAACTACCGGTCTCTATAAATTTTGATGCCGTAACGATGGCATAGAGCAGCCCGGAACAGGCGGCATTCATATCAAAACTGAAGGCATTCTTGATCCCTGCCTTATCAGTGATGATATTTGCAGTGGCCGGAAACATCATATCCGGTGTTACTGTGGCACAGATCAGCATACCAATCTCGTCAGGTGAGGTACCTGTTTTTGCGAGTAATCGTTTAACCGCTTCAGCTCCCATATCGGAAGTTCCAAGCCCAACTCCTTTTAAAATGTGTCGTTCCGTGATTCCTGTACGTGTACGTATCCATTCATCACTGGTATCCACCATCTTCTCCAATTCCTGGTTGGTAAGAATATAAGATGGAACATATCCCTGAATCCCTGTAATGGCAGCTTTTATTTTCGTCATGAATAGAAAATTAAAAAAATGCTGAAATGATTGACTGATTAGATGTTATTCAGGGCAAATTGTTCAAGGGCATGTTTGACCTTTTGTACAAGTTTTGAATCATGGATTTCTTTCGACATAAGGATCATATTCCTGATTGCAGTGCTGTTTGAGATACCATGTCCGACAAGGACTGTAGAATTAATGCCAAGAATCGGGGTTCCTCCGTAACTTTCATAGTTAAACCTGTCAAGATAAGGGTCTTTCACTCCTCTTTTCAAAAACACCCTATACATGGCCTCGATTTGCTTTAGAACAATATTACCAACGAATCCGTCACAAACAATAACATCCACATTATCCCTGAACAATTCTCTTCCTTCCACATTCCCGACAAAATTATAATCCTTCGAATCTTTCATCAATTGGAAGGCAGATTGAGTAGTGAGGCTTCCTTTTTTTTCTTCCGATCCGATATTGAGCAGGCCGACTCTTGGATTCTTTACATGGAAAACATTTTCTGCAAACAGTGAACCTAGTAATCCGAACTGATACATCACATCTGGTTTGCTGTCAGGGTTGGTACCGACATCGATGAGTATGCAGTAACCGCCGTTTTCTTTAGGAATGTAGGCGGGTGTACAGGGACGGATGATGCCCTGGGTCGTGTTTACGCTGTAAATAGAACCAACCATCATGGCACCGCTGCTTCCTGCGCCTGCAAATGCCTGGATCTCTTTATGCTTAAGCAGCTTGAATCCAACTGCAATGCTCGAATTGGGTTTATTGAGCAAGGCTTTTGTCGGCTGCTCATCCATCCCTATGAGATCAGGAGCATCGACAATATCGAACTTATCAGTATTGATCTTTTCTTCTTCCAGAAATGTATGGATGATCTCCTGGTCACCAATCAGAACAATACGGTCAGATTCCGGTAATACTTTCTGGGCCAGAATCGCCCCATGAAGTACAGCTTTTGGTGCAAAATCACCTCCTAAAACATCTAATCCTATTCTCATTCGTCTGAAATTAAATTACTGATCTGAATGATGGTCCTAAAAAAGATTGATCTGTCTGCCATTAACTTGTAAAGTTCCGGTATTTGATCAAATCTTCAGGAATAAATGCATTCTGAATGGGAATTATTCAGCAGTTGCCTTGATAATGGCTTGTTTCCCACGATAATATCCGCACTCAGGGCAAATTCTGTGATACAGGACGGGAGATCCGCAATTTGAACACAACCCAACTGTTGGAGTTTCCGCTTTATAATGGGTTCTTCTCTTATCTCTCCGGGTAGTGGAGATCTTGTGTTTCGGATGTGGCATAATTCAAAATATATTAGTAATAATTTATAATTTTCGATTCTTCTTTAATGCGGCCAGGGCTTCCCATCTTGGATCGGGGCCTGATGACGATGAAAGGTCTTCCAAACGATGAATTGTTTCTGCATCACACGTATTTTCCCCTTGTTCATTTTCGGGATGTACCCTGCGAACAGGCATTGATAAATGGATATATTCATAGATAAAAGGACTTATATCAAAATGGTTCTCCCCGATTGGAACCACCTGTATTTCATCGCTTTCCTCGTGATAATCGTTACCAAACTTGAGGATAAGACGTTCCTTCCCTTCGATTGGCAGATCGAACGGTTCGTAGCACCTGTCGCAGGGAATCCTCACGTGACCATTGAAATCAAAATGAAAATCAAGCAGGTTATCTTCTTTTTCGACGACCAGATGAAGATTGATCCGTCCTTTCTGTATCTCAGAATATTCAAAATGTTCAAAGAACGAATCATCAATTTCAAAGTCAAATTGATGAGATCCCGGTTTTAACCCTGTAACAGGGATAATGAATTGAGATAAGGAATTCATTAAAACCTCCCTTTCATCAAAAAGTGGGCAAAATTAAATATTTATCTTATGAATAACAAATCTTTATTTCCCAGCCTTTTGCTAATACGTTTGATAAATAGCAGGTTTATCTTAAATTTACGGGGTTTATTAAATCAATCACCCAACCCACGGAACCGGGAAAGAGCACAACACACGACCGGGGAAAAAGCTCCATCCCTGGCCTGGGGACAAAAGGCATTTTACACCCCGAGGAGGGGTTATAAAATAACTCACTTCCGGGAAAGGGTTATAAGGCATATCACTTCCTGGAAAGGGTTATAAGGCATCTCACTTCCTGGAAAGGGATATAAGGCACCTCACCCCGACCCCCTCTCCTGAAGGAGAGGGGGTGAAA
Source organism: uncultured Bacteroidales bacterium (assembly GCA_963785325.1). Classification (GTDB taxonomy): domain Bacteria; phylum Bacteroidota; class Bacteroidia; order Bacteroidales; family FEN-979; genus FEN-979. The sequence goes on from CAWAVC010000020.1 coordinate 22,683, forward strand.
ATGGAGAAGGGTGAAAAAGGAGAAGAGTGAAAATGGAGAGGAGTGAAAAAAAGAGAGGGCGTGAAATGGAGAGGAGTGAAAAAAGAGAGGAGTGAAAATGGAGAGAGGTGAAAATGGAGAAGGGTGAAAAAGGAGAGGAGTGAAAATGGAGAAGGGTGAAAATGGAGAGAGGTGAAAAATGGAGAGGGGGTTGAAATGGAGAAGGGTGAAAATGAAGAGGAGTGAAAAAGGGTGAATAAATTAGAATAAAATTTGAACGTTATGCTGAACAAAATGATTGCCGGGATGCTTCCATACATGCCAAAAAGATTGGTTTGGATCTTCTCAAAAAAGTACATTGCCGGTGAAACCATCGAAGATGCCATAAGGGTATCCAGAGAATTAAACTCACAGGGAATCAAAGTCACCCTCGACCTTCTTGGCGAATTTATCACTGATCTTAAACAGGCTGAAGACAACCGGGAAGCCTACCTTCAGATCATCGACCGGTTCCAGGCTGAAAAGATCGATTGTAATTATTCTTTGAAACCTACATTCTTCGGGCTTTTACTCGATACTGAACTGTGTTACCAAAATATCCGGACAATAGTAGCGATGGCAGCGCTTTATAATTCATTTATCCGGGTTGACATGGAAGATTCTCCCTGCACCGACCGGGAGATCGATCTCTTCCGGAGGCTGAAAAAGGAATTCCCGAAACACGTCGGGCTGGTACTGCAGGCATACCTCCGCCGGACCCTTTACGATATTAAAAATATGGAAGACATGCATTCGCCGGAGGCTCTATTGAATTTCCGGCTGTGCAAAGGCATTTATGTGGAACCCGAAGCAATTGCTTTTAAACGGTACAATGAGGTGAACTATCATTACCTAGAAGATTTCTTGAGTACATGATCAGTAAAAGAATGTACCCGGGCATAGCCACGCACGACCAACATCTTGTAGAAGGAGTCTATCAGTTGATCGATAAATACAACCTGCCAAAGGATGTTTATGAATTCCAGATGCTCTATGGAGTGACCCCTGAGTTACGGAAGAGCATTGTTGAAAAAGGTCATAATATGCGGGTATATGTACCTTTCGGGAAGGACTGGTTTGGATATTCAACCCGGAGGCTAAAAGAAAATCCAAAAATGGCGGGCGATATCATTAAGGCGTTGTTCATAAGAAAGTGAGTAGTGAATAGTGAGTGGTGAGTGGTGAGTAGTGAAGGGTGACGTGGTGAGGTGGTGAACTGGTGACAGAGTGAAGTGGTGACAGAGTGAAGTGGTGACAGAGTGAAGTGGTGAACTGGTGAAGTGGTGAACTGGTGACAGAGTGAAGTGGTGAGCTGGTGACAGAGTGAAGTGGTGACAGAGTGAAGTGGTGAACTGGTGAAGTGGTGAACTGGTGACAGAGTGAAGTGGTGAGCTGGTGACAGAGTGAAGTGGTGACAGAGTGAAGTGGTGAACTGGTGAAGTGGTGAACTGGTGAAGTGGTGAACTGGTGACAGAGTGAAGTGGTGAGCTGGTGACAGAGTGAAGTGGTGACAGAGTGAAGTGGTGAACTGGTGACAGAGTGAAGTGGTGACAGAGTGAAGTGGTGACAGAGTGAACTGGTGAAGTGGTGAACTGGTGACAGAGTGAAGTGGTGAGCTGGTGACAGAGTGAAGTGGTGACAGAGTGAACTGGTGAAGTGGTGAACTGGTGACAGAGTGAAGTGGTGAGCTGGTGACAGAGTGAAGTGGTGACAGAGTGAAGTGGTGACAGAGTGAAGTGGTGACAGAGTGAAGTGGTGAACTGGTGACAGAGTGAACTGGTGATGTGGTGAGTAAAATGAAAAGTTTTTAAATTTATCCGCGAAGAAGCCAGAACACAAAAAATTCATATTCAATAACATATTTTCTTCGCGAACTTAGCGTTTTAGCGACTTTGCGGTAAAGAATCCTTAAAGAGCAGGCTCAAAAATTCATTTTCAATAACATATTTTCTTTGCGAACTTAGCGTTTTAGCGACTTTGCGGTAAAGAATCCTTGAGCAACAACCAGGATAAACATTATATTTTTCAGGAAACACATAGATCCAGTTTTAATAACTAATTCATTTTTTTACTCACCACATCACCAGTTCACTCTGTCACCAGTTCACCATATCAATATTTATTTAAAGGCCTTCTCAAGCATGCCGTCGCCGGACATTTTTAGGCGGTCGAAATAGGATGGGACGGGTTTTCCCAGTAATTTATCCACGTACATTTTTGCCAGGTACTGGCTTAGCATGAAGCCTTGTCCACGCAATCCGAGGAACATTCCCAATTCAGGATCGATGATCATTCTCGGCTCAACATAGTATCCTGCCCATACAGCCTGGAAGCCAACTGAAGAGAGTTCGGGTATCCAGTCGGTAAATATCTCGGCTGCAATTTCTGTAAATTCTTCCGAGTTGATCCTGACATTTTTAAAAGCTTCCTGTGGTTCAAAAGCCGGAGAAGCACAGCCGATAATCTGACCGGTTTCGCCAAGCTGCTGACCGTAAACCGCGATAAATCCTTTGTATTTTCTACGGTCGATGAGCATTCCAAGGGGAGCGCCATCGATCCCGAGCATCGGAAGCCTTCGTGTGATAAAGGCCTGGTGTTTTACCGGGAATAATCCTGTTTCAAATCCAAGCATCCGGGCAACTTTTTCCCCTCCCCATCCCAAAGCATTGATGAAGACTTCAGTTTCATATTCCACATATGCTTTTTCATGATTAAGGGTAAGGATGAAATAGCGGTTTCCCTCCATTCTTATATCCACCAACTGGCAATCTTCTTCTACCCTGCCGCCATGATCAATTCCGATCCTTCTTAACAGGTCGATTACGCGTCCAGGGGTAGCCTGCCAGCAATCTTTTGTGATCAGGGCAGACAGATAAGTAGTAAGGGCGGGATTCAGGCGCGGAGAGATCTCCTTCTGAAAATCTTTCGGGGCTACCATATAAGCATTTGACCAGGCCATCGATTCGACCAGCGCATTATACATTGCCTGGTCATGGGCAAAAGTGACATAGTTGATGGGACGATAGTTGATATCACGAAGTTGCTGAAGCTGTTTGAATATCTCATGATTCCGCGAAGCTATTTCTGACAATTCAGGCAAAGAAAAATTCGGCCGGCCGCCTGCGATGTTACGCCAGGAAGATCCGCGACCATAGTTGATCAACACGGGATCCATTTTTTCTTCGCTCAGGTACCTGAACAAGGCGCTGCCTCCCATGCCTCCTCCGGCTATGAGAGACTTAACTTTGATTTTTTGCGGCGGATTCCCGTTTACATTTGTAATTATCCGTTCATGAACCTTACGGGGATAAAGTTCTCCCATTTCAATCTGGTTCGCCAGGGGTCCGCGGGGAGTCGGTTCACCTACAATCGAAATACCAGAACCTGCAAGATTTTGTTTCAATCGCTTTACGCATCGTTTTCCCCGGCAAGCTCCCATTCCAAGACGGGTGGTATGCTTGACCTCATCCACAGAAATGAATTTCCGGTCGCCAATGGCTTTCAGGATCTCATCAAGCGTCACATCATCACAATGACAAATATATTCAGGTACTGTACTTTCATACTTGTAAGGCTTGAATTCAAGCGGTTCAGGATAATTTTCCTTAACGACAAAGCCCCTGATCTTTGCAAGTTCTTCTCCGTGAACATCCAGCGATCTGACTCTTGCGATGTTGGTTTTATTGGGCTTCTTCATGACTTTCTCGACGATGCCTTCTCCAAGTTTTTTCCCATTATTATCCACCAGGTAGCATGCTGCTTTTTCCGTGACTTCGTATTCGATCGGCAGAAAGAGCCAGTCTTTTTTCAGGTTATAGCCGAAGATGGCGAGTCCAGGGCATTGGTAAACACAATCCATGCAACCGGTGCATTTTTCAAAGTCGATGGCAGGGACCGTGCTTGTCGAAGATTTTGTAATGGCATCATTCGGGCAGGCAAAAGCACAGGGATTACAGGCAAAACCATACAGACAGTCGATCAGTACAAAGCCTTTTTCCTGCATCCTTGCCGGTGAAGGAAGGTAAGGCTCTTTGATGATCAAGACGGGGCTCTGTTGTGAATCGATGTATTCTTTTGACGTAACCAGAAAGTCATTATAATCGAACCTCTCACCCATTTCCTGTAAGATCTCAAAGGCTACCTGTTTCCCGCGAACCACGGCGCTGGTACCTTCCCCAATCCGGATGGCATCCCCTGCGCCGAAACATTTTCTTCCAAAAATATCATTGCCCATGATCAGCAACTGGTCGTCGGAAACCAAGCCCGTACATATATTAATGGCGTCTATCCCTTCGAACAGCTTTTCTGTGCCTGGGATGGGTTTAAAATCCTTACATTCTGCAATTACAGCTCCGGTAATTCCTGTGTGGGTTTCATTCGGAATAGCTTTCAAGAGGGTGTGAGATGTAAGGACAGGGATTCCAAGCCGGCGAACGCGGTTAGCCTGTACCGGAAAGCCACCTTCGAAAGGCTGGGCTTCAATGATGGCCTTCACGTGTGCCCCAGCCTGCATCAACTGGTAGGATGTGAGGTACCCGATATTGCCGGCGCCAACCGTAAGGATATTTTTCCCGAGCAGGGTCAGTTCGATGTTCATCATTTTCTGTACCACAGCAGCAGTGTAAACGCCGGGGAGATCATCATTTTCAAAGGTCGGCATGAAAGGCACTGCACCGGTGGCGACAATCAGGTATTCAGCATCGACAAAATAAATCTCTTCAGTAACAACATTTTTTACGGCGATCCTCCCTCCTTCCAGGATATCCCAAACGGTTGAATTCAAGAAGATCCCATCGGTATTTTCGCCGGCAAGGGTTTTGGCAATGTCGAAACCACGCATACCTCCGAATTTCTGTTCACTCTCAAAAAAGAAGAACTGATGGGTTTGCATGATGAACTGACCGCCGATTTTATCGTTGTTATCAATCACGATATTGGGGATGGCATGTTTGTTCAGTTCTTCGCGTGCAGCCAATCCTGCAGGTCCGGCGCCGATAATAGCGACTGAGGTCTTGTAAACGCTGACCGGTTCTTTTCTGATATAGCTTGTCCTGTAAGGGGTATAATCATGCGGTATCTCTTTGACCTCTTTAACCTGGTCGACCCTGGTGATACAGATCCTCTTGATCTGGCCATCGACCAGCATCTCACAGGCGCCGCATTTTCCTATTCCACATTCAAGGCTTCTTTCGCGGTTTTTAAGGCTATGGCTGTGAACCGGGAACCCGGCCTGGTGAAGGGCAGCGGCAATGGTAAATCCTTTTTCTCCTGTGATTTGTTTTCCTTCATAAAGAAAGGTTGTTTTTTCGGCAGGATGGATTTCAATGATCGGATGAGTTTTAATTTCGTACATGGCAGTGATATAGTTTTAACGGGTGCAAAAGTAGGATTTTTATTAAAGTGACAGAGTGACAAAGTGACAAAGAAATTGTGACGCGTGACGAGAAAAAGTCGGCAGTCCACAGTTGGCAGTCGGCAGTTTTTGAAAATCGTGAGGTGTGACGCGAAAATATGTGGTGACGTGGTGAACTGGTGAGGTGGTGACAGAATAATTACGAATTACGAATTACGAATTACGAACATCAGAATGAAATTAAGAATGGTGAGAGGTGAATTCGACTTAGCATCATAAAAAATGATTTAATCCAGACAAATCATGATCGATTGAATGACCAGAATTAATTAAATTTACAAACTTAAAGAAGAAAGATTATGGGCTTGGAATATTTAGAAAAAGTCATTATTGACACTGATGATAAAGAATACCAGGAGGTTAATCATAAAGTTGGAGTTATTATCAGCCAGCCTGAAATAAATGATAATGAGGAGGTTTTCGTACTCTATTTTTTAGATACTGATGACGATGCATGGACTGTTCCATCAAAATATTTAAAGTCAACAGGAGAATTTGAAGATGAAAAGAATATTTATGACGGCACTGTTATTCATGTGGTTGTTGATAAAGATGGAAGAGGTAAAATTGTTCCATAAGTGGACAAACCGGTTAGATTGACCACATAGGGCCGAAATAAATTAACCATTTTAAATGAATTATTATCAGGCTAATACGATGGTCACGTTTGGCGAGCACAAGGTGGTAAGAGGTTTTGGGTTTTTCATGATTTTAATAAATATCATGTCCCTACGGGACAAAGAGGATAATAGTCTGATCCTTTGCTAAAGATATTCTGTCCCTACGGGACATTTATGCTATTGTGCCGATCATTTTCTAAGATCAATTGGCAAGATGGCAAGAGAATATAATTCCGCTCCAGCGGAGCGGGATGTTCATAGGATAGAGGTTCTCACCAACAAATGACCGCGCCGTAGGTGCGGTATAATCATTAATTTTTTGGCCACCCGGATTACCTTTTCGAATAAAACCGATAAAGGAAAAACCTTATGCCAAATACATTCAGCCAAATAGATATGCATTTAATTTTTGCTGTCAGAAACCGGGAATCAATTATTCTTCCTGAATTCCGTGAACAATTATTCAAATATATTACCGGGATAATTACCGGAAAAAAGCAAAAATTGCTTGCAATTAATGGGGGTTCGGATCATATCCATATTTTCTTTGGGATGCAGCCTACGTTATATATTCCCGAATTTGTAAAAGTGATAAAAGCCGAGTCAACAAATTTTATTAATGAAAATAAGTTGTTAAGGAGTAATTTTCAATGGCAGAATGGTTATGGAATTTTTGCTCATAGCAAATCAGACAGAAGCCGGGTTATTAATTACATTCTCGATCAGGAAAATCATCATAGGAAAAGATCTTTCAGAGATGAATATCTGGATATGTTAAAGAAGATGGAGATTGATTTTGATACAAGATATTTGTTTGATTTTTTTCAATAGATACCGTTATGAACATACCGCTCTGATGGGGCGGGTTGTTTCTGGTTGGGATCATGATGCTACGAACATACCGCTCCGATGGAGCGGCTCGTTTCTGATTGGGATCATGATGCTACGAACATACCGCTCCGATGGAGCGGGAAAATCAGATGGACGGTTAATTCTATGAACATACCGCTCCGATGGAGCGGGTTGTTTTTGGTTGGGATCATGATGCTACGAACATACCGCTCCGATGGAGCGGAAAAAATTAAATGCTCGTTTATCGCTACGGATATACCGCTCCGATGGAGCGGGTTGTTTCTGGTTGGAATCACGATGCTACGAACATACCGCTCCGATGGAGCGGAAAAAATTAAATGCTCGTTTATCGCTACGGATATACCGCTCCGATGGAGCGGGTTGTTTCTGGTTGGGATCATGATGCTACGAACATACCGCTCCCATGGAGCGGGGGAAAATCAGATGGACGGTTAATTCTATAAACATACCGCTCCGATGGAGCGGGTTGTTTCTGGTTGGGCCTATTGTTACTACGAACATACCGCTCTGATGGAGCGGGTTGTTTCTGGTTGGGATCATGATGCTACGAACATACCGCTCCGATGGAGCGGGGGAAAATCAGATGGACGGTTAATTCTATGAACATACCGCTCCGATGGAGCGGGTTGTTTTTGGTTGGGATCATGATGCTACGAACATACCGCTCCGATGGAGCGGCTCGTTTCTGATTGGGATCATGATGCTACGAACATACCGCTCCGATGGAGCGGAAAAAATTAAATGCTCGTTTATTGTTACGGATATACCGCTCCGATGGAGCGGCTCGTTTCTGATTGGGATCATAATGCTACGAATATACCGCTCCCATGGAGCGGGGGAAAATCAGATGGACGGTTAATTCTATAGACATACCGCTCCGATGGAGCGGGGGATTAGTTTATGCGTCCGATGGAGCGCGGTTGATTGTGCTACGAACATACCGCTCCGATGGAGCGGGTTTTTCTGGTTGGAGGATCACGATGCTACGAACATACCGCTCCGATGGAGCGGAAAAAATTAAATGCTCGTTTATCGCTACGGATATACCGCTCCGATGGGGCGGGGTGTTTTTCTGTTTGGGGGATCATGATGCTACGAACATACCGCTCCCATGGAGCGGCCCGTTATTGGTTGGGTCTATTGTGCTATGAACATATCGCT
>CAWAVC010000021.1:0-89280 GCA_963785325.1 uncultured Bacteroidales bacterium
AATAATCATCCTTAATATTTATTTCTGAATTCGAATTTTCTTTCTACATAACGATAATAATTCGCATTCCCCACGACCCAGAATAAGTGTTTTTTCCCTTCGTAATGTCAAGATTGTGAAGCATCCAATCGTAGACTTTTGCTTCATATATCTCATCCAACACAAAGCCATCAGTGACGGTTCTCACAACTTTCCGATGGTACGGAAAGCCTGTTCCTTTGACGTAAATGTAAGGCACTAACCCTGCAATTTCAGTAATCTTCTTATTTCTATCTTCACCTGAAACGTGAACAACATAGACATTCTTGATCTTTTTCCCGTATTTCTTGATCCCGCTAAGAATACTACCAGCAGTGATCCCACTCCCAGTCGGGATAACTAAATTATCAAGGTTGTCAGGTAGATTTTTGACCTGATCCGCGATACAGTCAACAACGATTGGATTCTTCTCGACCTCAATCCCAAACTTGATAATGAAGAAATTATTTCCGGTTCCAGCTTCTTGTAATTTTTTCAACCGACTGGAAATCGCATTATCGAACCCTTGGTTAATAATGGACTCGACCTGAGCCGTTATTCTGTGCGGATATGTTGGATAAATGTGTTTTCCGCTAAGGTCTTTTGGACTTATGTTGCCATATCCAACGAAACAACCGAAGATTGTAGGCCTTAGCCACACGACTAACTATCATGCCTTGTGGTGAATCTACTCCACATGTTGTTGCAACCTTATTGATGGTATTCCGATTCTGATCAAGTCAAGATTTTGGTAGATCAGATTTATAGCCTGGCGTACCTTACCACCGTTAAGTTCTTCATCCGGGAAAGGGCGAAAAAGATCATCACGTTTGTATAAGACTCCATCGTATTCTTCGATGGGCGTCAATTCCGCTGCTTTTTGAATAAGTTTCATCCATTGATATCAGCTTTACTCCTGTAAAATTAATAATTATCTCAGCTGGAAAACTTGATTAATGTTTGACCCTGAATAAATAATTTTATCCGTTCATAAGAAATTACTAATCAATGTTTTAACTTTCTAAGATATCTGACAAACTTCCCTATTTCAAGTAGTTCTTTCATTTTTTTTGATCTTTTCCTTGATCTAATTTTTTTTGCCAAAAGCGCAGCCCCAACTTTGTCTCAAAATGTTAACACGCTGATAATGAAAGACAAAGAAGTGATTACCTTGAAAGGCAAGATTTTTATTTATTACAGTAATAAGGGACTAGTATTTCGATATCCGACCGGAATTGACCCCAAGCAACAGAATACTCCGGAGAACCAAAAGATCATTCAGTCATTGGTCAAGAAACAAAGGGATATTATCTATCAGTATCGATTGGAGAATGGCACAAATCCGTCAAGAGAGTATTTTAAAGCTAAGATGAAAGACGAATCTCACTCAAATAACTCATCTTTAATGGATTTCTACAAAGAATTTTTCACCTTCAAAACTACCGAAGTAAAGAATGGTAATCTGAAACCCCAATCTTTGACTGATTACATCAATCTTCGAGTGTCACTAACCGGTTTTGAAAAAGTCACCAGAAATCAACTCCGATTGATGGATGTGACCGAAGATATGGTGAACCGATTCAAAACATACCTGATTAATAAACGAGGGATGAACAATAACTCAGTCAAGAAACGATTGAAATCCTTCAAGATCTTCTTGAACTACTGTATAGAGCGAAAGTACATGAAATTGAATTTCGATTACTCACGAGTGAAGATCAAAACCTATGATCCAACAATCGTCACATTGACAGAAGAAGAATTCATAAAACTAAAAGCGTGGGAGCCGGGGAAGTATCAACGTGTGAAAGATCTTTTTTTGTTCGGCTGCATGACATCACTAAGGTACTCCGATCTTGTTTCAATACGGGAACACCACATTATTAACAATAACATCGTTAAGAAAAGTGAAAAGACCGATATACAACAGATAATCCCGTTGACCCGGTTATCCCGTGAAATATTGGAACGGTACAATTACAATCTTCAGATTTATACGACACAGACTTATAACCGGTTATTGAAGAAAATGGGGCAGGAATCCGGGATTTTTGATAGTGAAGTAGTTTTGGTTGAACAACGTGGAAATCAGCGGCTGGAAATCCGGAAACAAAAATGGGAATGTCTGGAGTCACATACAGCTCGACGCACTTTTATCACCCGGTCTATTACCAAGGGCATTCCCCTGAACATCATCATGGGAATCACTGGTCATACCAGAATTGAAACACTTTCGAGATATATGGATAAATATACGCCTACCAATGGGTATAGGGAGTTGTTGGAAGAGTGAAAGTAGTTAAGTATCATGGAACTTTTGTTTAGGTATTATCTTCCTTATAAAAATACGTTCTGTTGTCTGTGCTAATGGAATTTTGTTTAAAATCAACACATTACGCTAAAGAGAAATTCTTGCTTTTATTATAAAAGTGCTATTTTTGTACAAATTGTTTATTATTAGCACATTCTATATGAGAACGACTAAAACAAAAATGGCAATAATTTATGATTTTGATGGAACTCTTGCACCCGGGAACATGCAGGAATATAATTTTTTCCCGGATATTGATTATTCTGGACAAAGTCGGCCAGTGATTCCGGGGTAAAGTAGGCCACTCATTCTGGAGTAAAGTCGGCCACTCTTTCAAAGGACAAATGGGATGATAAAAATACTATTTTTTTTCTATTTTCTTTTTTCTTAAAGATTCTCCTTTTAATTCAAATCGATGAGCTGACCCTGACAATCTGTCCATTATTGCATCGGCAAGTGTTGGTTCGTTTATATATTGATGCCATTTGTTTACCGGAAGTTGGGAAGTGATTATTGTAGAGCGTTTGCCATATCTATCCTCCAGGACTTGAAGCAAAGCAGTCCGTGCCTGATTTTCCAGGGGAATGAGACCAAAATCATCTATGATTATAAGAGGCATCTTCTCGATTTGATTTAGCAGTTTAATATAGGAGCCTTCCAGTTTTGAAAGTGAAAGTTTTTCTGTAAACCGGTTCATTCCAAGATAGAGGGATTTGTATCCCAGGGTGATCGCCTGCCTGCCGAAGGCGCAGGCGAGGTAACTTTTCCCGCAACCAGTCGAACCAGTTATTAAGATATTTTCCGCTCTCTGGATAAAAGTACAATCTGCCAAGGCAAGGATTTGATCGCGTGCGAGGTTACGCTCGGGGGAGCACTTGATTTGCTCTATTACTGCATCGTATCGGAGACCGCTAAGCTTTAGATACATTTGTGTGCGCAGCTGGGTACGGCTGAGTTGCTCGGCCTCTGCCAGTAAGGCCATGAGTTCATGAGCCGTGGGGAGTTGGTGGGAAGGAAGTGTTATGGTTGTACCATAAGCCTGGGCCATCCCAAACAATTTTAATTGTTTAAGCTGTTCGATAGTTTGGTCTGTGTTGATCATAAGACATGATTTTAAGTGAATAAAAAGATTTATTGATATGCATCAGCTCCCCTGATGTTTTCATGAGCAGGTAAGCTGACAAAAAGATCTTCCCTTGTGGGGGCCTCGTCCAGGTTCTTTTCAAGGATGTTTTTAATCATGATATAGGTTACTTTATACCCTGTCAGGGCACGATTGCATGCTGCTTCAAGTCGGACATTACCGTATCTTTCACCCAGGCGGAAAACTCCGAGACAAGAGTTATAAGTCTGCTCAACGAATATTTTCTGTTCAAGGATACGGCTGACAACGCTGACAGTACTGGAGCCTACCTGTGTGGCTCTTTCAATAAAATAATCCCGCGTATATCCTTTTATCCGGGCATAATGTTTATGATCCGGCGGCATGTGTTCCGCTAATGTGGTGTGTCCGTTTCTTTTATAATTACGCTTGTGACAAGCGATGCGAACGCAGTCAAGATAGACCTCAACATTATCTGTGTCATAAATGATCTCTACCATCTTACCTATGTGCAGGTACAGTACACTGTAATGATGCATGTCTTCTCCCAGAGTGACATGGTAGTTCCTCTGAACTTTTGCTTCAACTTTAATTTTAGGGATAAAAGGCTCTGCAGGTAAGGGAAGCAATAACTCTTTTTCATGCAGTAAAAAATGACTGCGACGACTATAATCGCGGCGTTGAAAGTTACGATCATTAAATCTTTCCATCTCGTTCCACAAAGCTTGATTTATTTGCTCAACAAAATGAAAGAGGGTATTGCGTAAAGGTGCATAAATCCTGTTATAGACAGCATTCACATGGCTTTCTGCCGATGCTTTATCCCGGGGTTTTCGTACCCGTGAAGCCATCAGAGTCGTTCCATAATGTGCAGACCATTGTTGGGCAAGATCCTCGAAAGAAGGTTCATACCGGTTAGCCTTTTTGACGACCTGTTTCATGTTATCTGTCTTGGCAGACAGGGGAACACCGCCAAAATACAGTAAAGCATTGTTCAATGCTTTAAGCAGCCGTGAACGATTTGCTGTAAGCATGGCTTCAACATAGGTAAAGCTTGAAAAGGGAAGTACACAAACCAATACCGGGCACCAGGTGATCTCTCCTGTCTGCTCATCTACACATGCAATTTTATCCCCGGCAAAGTCAAACATCATACTTGCGGCAGGCTCATGATCAAAGAGCATGACTGCGTTTCGAATTTGAAGATGACGGCTCAGGTGCTCACAAAACTGCGCATAGCCGTAACCTTCCGGTACCATTTTACGATACTCCTCCCACAGAATCATCCTCGTGGCATGAGGCTTTTTAAGTTCCTCACAGAAAGAGGGAATGCGCTGTTGTAAATCAGCATAGCGCCAATCTGTTAGCTGTGAGGCATGTTCTTTGTAAACCAGCGATGAAAGCTCATGGTCATTGAGTTTCAAAAGTTCATCAATTGTTTTATCTGGCAACGTAAGTTGCTTAACATATTCGTTCACCGTATCACGCGACAGGTGAAGCTCTTTGGCAATCTCGCGGTTGGATTTGCCATTTAATCTTTGTTGTAAAATACGTCGAATTTGCAACATGGTTATGGGTTTATTTGACATCGTATAAAAGTTTTTTCCTTTATACGAACCCATATTGCCTTTGAATTAAGTGGCCTACTTTGTGCCGGAATGTCAGTCGGTCAAACCCCCAATTCTAACCAATTTTACTGGCCGGGTTTGGTCCGGAATGACTGGCCTACTTTACTCCGGAATCACTGGCCGGGTTTAGTCCGGAATAGGTGGCCGACTTTACTCCGGAATGAGTGGCAGGTTTTAGTCCAGAATACGTCACAAGTAAAAGTCTAAATAAATGAGCGCAGATGGCTCTTTCTTCTCTGTTATAATCATTGTAGTGCATCATGTTCCTTTTTTAAAATGAATAGTTAATAACGTCCATTATAAAGATCATTGCTGGGTTCTATGATTAATATAATTTGGTTACCGCTAATGTTCCCAGACCAGGCATGGTTGGTTCTTGGTTAACCTTGTCGTAAAAAAACCAATTACTATTAGCCTGTATTATTCGGAGGCGATTATCAAAATGATGCGTCTTGCTTTTTCAAATACTTAATCAAAAAGTAAAGATTTACAACAAATGAAACAATGGCTAAAGTGATTGATAAAACAATTAATATCATTCTTTTTCAAGCTTGTTGATTAATACACAAAAAGATATTAAACCAAACATTATTGAACTAACAAATTGAATTGCATATAAAGAAACTAGCTGAGTGCTCCAGATATCAAATGCAGGAGGAAAGTGTACTATTAGAATAAAATCTTGTTTTTATTTTCAAATCCCAATGGTTTACTTTTTAAAGAGAACTGCCTATGTTCATTCAGATACCTTGCAACCTTTGAAAAATATAATCTATTTCTTGAAATTAAAAATGATGCCAAAAGCCGAGAGAAGACATAGCATATGCCTAGAATTGAAGGAATTATTAGCATATAATTATTTGAAATAAGAGAAGCTGAATTTGTTGGATTCTTAGAATATAAATAAATCGTCCAAACTCAGCTATTTCTAAAAGAAGTTCAATAAAACTAAATTTTGTAATGTCCCAACTTAAGGAATCATAATGTCGCAACTGTTGATAACTTTGATTAAAATCTTGTATAAGGAAATCGGTTGCAAACACAGTGCTATCGACCAGTTCATCTTTTCTTTTCTCCCAAGACTGAAATTTCAACGCTTCCTTAATGGTTTTATCCCAATCGCCGTTGAATTGGATTGCTCTGTCATCGATATAGACGTCGGCATATGGTTTTACATTTATGGCATTCATTGGTTGATCAGGGTTATCATTTATATGATCATATGGAATATTATTTGACTCCAAAAATCCTTTAACTAAATCTTTATTTGCTCTAGTAGTATAAATTATTAGTAACCATCCTTCATCCCGTAAAGTCTTCAAAGCTTTCAAGCACTTCCAGAAATTACATTACCAAAATGTGATTCTCCTTGCCATTCCGTGTAATGAGCTAAGGTTCCATCAAGATCAACCCATGCTATCTTTCTAGTCATTTAACCATGTTGTTTTAGTGCGAATGAAGAAATTATTTTTGCCACTAATTTTCATAAATATTGAATCATCATTTCTTGTTGTCAGAACGTATCGAATTCCAACACTTTTTCTATCTGATAAATTAAAGAACTCTATTCCCCTCCATTTCTCTTAACTGCCTCCCTATATTTATCTGTTACTTCTGTATTTGTATTATCCTGATATAAAGGTTTATCAGAGATAATGCAAAGCTTTGGTGAAATTACATCAAATAATTCCTTACAATATCCATTATCCCTTCCATGATGTGGCGTTTTAAATATATCTGTTCCATTAATTGCCATTTTAAAATTAGAGTTCTTCAACAATTCTAACCAACCTTCTTTTGGTAAATCACCTCCGAATAGAACCTTAAAACCATTGTAGTCCAACAAGGTTACTAAGCTTGAAGTGTTTGGGTCGCTTTGATTAGTAATAGGGGAATTCCATACTAGGTGCATGAACTTAGTATCTGTTTTGATTGCGTTATTGTCCGGAGGTATGTACTTTTCTAACTCCTTTAATTTGCCAATTTTTACTTTATCATTATTTCTCCACCCAATTATCTCATCTTTATAAGTCGACGTTTTGGGACACCTGAATGATTTGATATTTTTTTTGGAAATGTCGATTATATCATCAAAATGGTCGGTATGTGGATGAGTTATTTGTAATTCATTAATTATTGATATCTTACTTAAAAAAATTGATGGAACCACATTTCCAGAACCACAATCTATAAGCATATTATCACCAAGTGGTGTTTCACAATAAATAAAATCGCCATGCCCAACATCTAAAAAAGAAATTTTCAAATTTGCCATATTGTTAATTTATTGGATTTATTGTTTGCCGGTTCCATCCTGTTTGCAGCCTCAGAAATGGCAAAACCTTTGAAAAACAATAATGCAACAACTTTGTTGCGGTTGCAGGCCGTTGGGCATTGTTTTTATTCTCCTTTTTTAATGCTGATATTATTAATGATACAAACTTTAATTGCAGGATGCTCAATCGCGTGTTTAACTGAGCTCCTCTTACGCATAATTCGTTTTCGATTTTTCTCAGAGTTTAATTTAGTGATAGAGTCTTGGTTAAGTTTGTTCTTCTTATACAAGTTCTCTAAATCAATACTATATGTCTCGGCCTCAATTTTTTTTGTCTCTGCATTGGTTTTTTCTATTTCCGCCTCAATCTTATGTCTTTTAGCAACATCCCTATTATACTTTTCAACTCCGATAGGAGTGTAGATAAGAGCTGCTGTAATAAGAATGGCAGTTTTTGTTTTTTTAGACCCAAATTGGCCTAAGATTTGGCCAAGCCATTCAAAAGAATTTCCAGTCGCAGCATATTTTAAAATCAATTGATCTTCTTCGGGCACATTCTTTTCATTCAGAATTATGTAAACTAGTTCATATAATTCATTTACCCCCTTCATAATCACAGAGATATTTTTAAGCGCTAGATATTCGTAATCCAAATAAAAATGAATATCATTAGGATTAGAATCACGAGGATGTAGAATTTCACCTATAATATTTATAGGGGGAGTTTCGATAAATTTTACCATTTTGAAATATTTTAGTTGTCTTTAAAATTGCTGCAAACAATTATGTAACCACAATTGCTGTAACAAAATTCACTTTAGATTAGGCTGGTATTGGGCTTATCCGCTTAATAATACCAGATTACCTCAAAGTTCACGATTACAGTTATATCTTAATAGACTCGTCTTGACCTATAATAATCATTAAAAATTACTTCAAATGAACATTAAAAGTAAACATATAGACATCCCAAATATATTAAATTATCAAAAGCAAATGAAAACTTGAAAATAAATATAGGAATAGATTATCTAAACTTTCCCAGATTAACTGAGACAGTTAAGGGCAAGTTGTATGCAAATTGTATGCAAATGAAAAAAAAGAAAAGGTCTCAGAAACTCTGAAACCTTTCTCTTTATTAGTCGGGGCGAGAAGACTCGAACTTCCGACCCCTTGCACCCCATGCAAGTACGCTAGCCAACTGCGCCACGCCCCGTTAAGAATGCAAATTTAGAGAATATTTCTGAAAATGGTACTTTTTTCATTCCCTTGCCTGAAGTTCATGTCACATTTTCGCTTCCTTTTAATCCATTCTCCAGTACCCAGATATTTTCTTATATTTGCCCATCAAAATCCCAACCCCTATGACAACAACCCGTAACCTATTGATTATTTTTTCACTGCTTACTATGATGAGCTGCAACCAAACCACAACAAAGCGTATGGACTACCCTGCTACCAAAAAGGTCTCGCAGGTGGATAACTATTTTGGTACTAAGGTCAGCGATCCTTACCGCTGGCTCGAGAACGATACCTCCGCCCAGACAAAGGCCTGGGTAAGGACCGAACAGGATTTCACCGAGGCTTACCTTTCAAAGATCCCGTTCAGGGATAAGATCATGAAACGGTATAAGGAAATATTGAATTATCCTAAATATTTCGCAGGTGCAAAGGCGGGCGATTATATCTTCTTCTCAAAGAATGACGGACTGCAGAATCAATCGGTTTATTATTTCCGCAAAGGACTGAACGGCGAAGACAAGGTATTCCTCGATCCCAACAAGCTGTCGAAAGACGGTTCGGTCTCTGTGGGCTTTGACGCATTCTCGAATGACAAGAAATATGTTGCATACCATATAAACCAGGGCGGCAGCGACTGGCAGATCATCTATGTAATGGAAATTGCAACGCAAAAACAATTGGAAGATAAACTGGAATGGATAAAATTCGGCAGTGTGGCCTGGAAAGGCAACGGATTCTATTACAGCCGTTACAACAAGCCCCCGAAGGGGATGGAACTCTCGCAGAAAAATGAATATCAGAAGATTTATTACCATAAGCTCGGCGACAAGCAGGAGATGGATCAACTGGTTTATGAGGACAAGGCAAACCCCTTGATGTATCTTAGTGCAGGAGTTACTGAAGATGAACATTTTCTGTTTATTTCTAAATCAAAAGGAACGGATGGTGTCGAGATCTGGTTCAGGAACCTGACAAACGGGCAAAAAGATTTCAGGCTTCTTTTCCCGGGATTTGAATTCAATTATAGCATCATAGATAATGTTGGCGACAAGTTTTTGGTGAACACTAATGACGGTGCCGGCAATTACCGGGTAATTATGGTTGACCCCCAGCATCCGGAGAAACAGAACTGGAAAGATATTGTCCCGGAAAAGCCGGAAAGACTGGAATCGGCCGGTACATTAGGTGGTAAACTCTTTGTGAGCTACCTGAAAGATGCTTCGACAAAGATGTACCAATACGGCACAGATGGCAAACTTGATCATGAAGTGATGCTTCCCTCGATCGGATCGGCTTCGGGAATCGGCGGCTTTAAAGACGACACCTATTCCTTCTACGACTTTTCCTCCTTCACCTATCCACCTTCAATTTTCCGCTATGACCTGGCAACAGGGAAGTCGGAGATCTTTAAAAAAGCAGAGATCAAGGTCGACATCGACGATTTTGTTACCGAGCAGGTATTCTATCCCGGTAAGGATGGTACGAAGATCCCCATGTTCCTGGTTCCACAAAAAAGGCCTTAAGCTCGATGGGTCGCACCCTACCCTGTTGTACGCCTATGGCGGATTTGATGTCAGCTCTACGCCTTACTTCAGCAACTCAAAGATCATATTATATGAAAACGATGGAATATTTGCCCTGGCCAACATCCGGGGAGGCGGAGAATATGGCGAGAAATGGCATAAGGCAGGAAATCTGCTGAACAAGCAAAACTGTTTTGACGATTTCATCGCTGCCGCAGAATACCTCATCGACAAGAAATATACCTGCAGGGACAAGCTTGCCATCAACGGTGGCTCAAACGGCGGCCTGCTCATCGGGGCAGTGGAGACCCAGCGTCCCGACCTGTTTAAAGTATGCATCCCGGAAGTCGGCGTGATGGATATGCTCCGGTTCCAGAAGTTCACCGTCGGCTGGGGATGGACCGTGGAATACGGCTCCGCCGACAGCGCTAAATATTTCAGGTACCTCTATAAATATTCGCCGCTGCATAACATAAAAGATAGCGTCGATTACCCTGCGACCCTCATCATGACGGCCGATCATGACGACCGTGTAGTCCCGGCCCACTCCTTCAAGTTTGCCGCCACTATGCAGGAAAAACAAAAAGGCCCCAACCCCATCCTCATTCGCATAGAGATCAACCAGGGCCATGGCGCCTCCGGCTCCTCCCTCACCCAAACCATCAAATCCGAAACCGACAAATGGGCCTTCATGTTCTACAATATGGGCATCACGCCATCCTACAAATAACGTGGTGAACTGGTGAACTGATGAACTGGTGAATTGGTGACGTGGTGACGTGGTGAGTTTTTTATCATGAATTACCCTGCGATTTAGAGGCTGGGGTAATTCATTTATTGTTCCGGGAAGGCAAATCCGCTTTTGACATACCGCTCCGCTGGAGCGGAAAAAATCAAATCCCGTTTCATAGCTACGAACATGCCGCTCCGCTGGAGCGGGTAAAAAACAAATCCCGTTTCACAGCTACGAACATACCGCTCCGCTGGAGCGGAAAAAAATTAAACCTCTCTTCACAGTTACTGCCAATTGCGAACTAATTCACGTCACCAGTTCACCAATTCACCAGTTCACCAATTCACCAGTTCACCAGTTCACCAGGTTAATATGTCACGATTTTTATCATGAATCTGGTTTCTCCAGACCGGCTTGTTTAAGTATTGCATAAAATGTGCCTTTGGGAAGATCCTTTTTCCCGTGAACAGGAACGATCACTGTTTTGTTCTTTCCGGGATTATAAAATAGTTGATGACTTCCGTTTGAACGGCGATAAGAATAACCGTTTTTTTCAAGAATGTCAATCAGATATCTGGAGGAATAATTCATGCATCTATCAGGTTGATAGAATACTCGATTGTAGTGCTGTCATCGGGAATTTCCAGACCTTTTTCTTTTAGTTCGGAGATGTAAAGTCCGATAGCTTCTTTTGCCATTTCAATTGCATGATCAATATTTTCACCATAAGTTATGCAACCTGGCAATGCAGGTACTGTTACCGTGTATTCACCTTCCGGTTCCTTATGAAGAAGAATTTTATAGGTTAATGACTTTGAATTTCCCATTTTTATTTCATTTATCAATGAATTATAGCAAAGATAAAGATTAATCTTCCTATTTTTCCATTTTTCTTCTCATAACAAATCACGTCACGCGAAGAACCCCACCCCCGACTGCTCGCCTGGTTTCACCGGGGGTTATTCATATTACGCCCTTTCGGGGCATGATCAAGTGCAGAATGCAAACTGTAAAGTGCAAAAAATGCACTACTTATCACATCACAACATCATCAGTTCACAATGTCACTAGTTCACTAGTTCACCACGTCACCAATTCACCAGTTCACCACGTCACCAATTCACCACTTCACCACTTCACCAGTTCACCAATTCACCAGTTCACCACGTCACCACGTTCTATCTGTCGATATTCCGTGCCTGTTCGTCGAAAATATTTGAAACCCTGTATTTGCGTAATTTTTTAAATATTACCTTTGCACCCTGTTTTGAATAATCAGACGACATGCTGACAAAAGAATTCGGATCCAAAGGATGCAGGATATTCCTGTTGGGCGTTTTATTTCTTGCAATATCAACTTTTTTGTCCGGGCAAACCGCGCATGATACCCTTCCTTCCAGAGTTACCTTATCACAATGTATATCCTATGCCCTGGCAAACCAGGCCTTGATCAAACAATCCTTGCTTGATGAAGATATTACAAGAAGGAACATAAGAATAGCTCTGTCGGGCTGGTATCCTCAGGTAGAATTTGATGCCAATCTGCAGGATTATCTTCAGGCTCCGACTTCCTATTATCCAAACGTGTTAAATCCTTCTGCTCCTCTCGCTTATCCTTCTACATCAAATTATGTTTCCGCTGGCATATTGTCTGCCAGTCAGACGCTGTATAGCAATAATTTACTCTTTGCTGCCAGGTCGGCCAGGCAACTCAAATCCCAGGCTTCAGAGAACACGGAAAATTCAAAGATCAACACCTGGGTGGATGTCACCAAGGCTTTTTTCGATGTGTTGTTGACAGATCAGCAGCTAAACGTTCTGGATGAAGATATCGTCCGCCTGCAGCGTAATTACCAGGATGCCTACAGTCTTTACCAGAATGGACTGACCGACAAAATAGACTACCAGCGTACTGAAATAGCTCTCAGCAATGCCCAGGCCGAAAGAAGATCGGCGTCAGAAGCGCTGAAAGCTAAATATTCTGTTCTGAAACAATTGATGGGCGTAGTTCCCGGAAAGCAATTCACGGTATCCTATGATTCATCTAAATATGAAAGTGAAATATTATTTGATACCGCAAAAAATCTAGATTACGGCAAACGTATTGAATACCGGCAGATGCAAACCTCGTTGAACCTCCAGAATACTGAGATCAGCTATTACCGGTGGTCATTCCTTCCGACGTTGTCTGCCTATTATGATTATGACCCACTGTTTCAGAATGACCGGTTAGCCGATGTTTATAATACAAACTATCCGACTCAGGTGATCGGCCTGAAACTGACAATTCCACTGTTTCAGGGAATGAACAGGCTGCAGAACCTGAGTAAGGCAAAGATTCAGTATAAGCGGATCCAGCTTGGTATTGAATACCTGAAAAGCGAGATCAGCAGTGAATATACGGAAGCGCTCGCCGGGTATGTAAGCAACCTGAACGAATTAAAGATCGCAAAAAGAAATATCACGGTTGCAAAGGATATCTTTAATACCGTGAAGTTTCAATATGATAAAGGAATCAAGGCATACCTCGAAGTCATAGTTTCAGAAACAGATCTGCGAACGGCAGAACTTAATTATTTAAATATACTTTTCCAGGTTCTTACCAGCAAGATGGACCTGGAAAAGGCCTTGGGAGACATAAAGATCAATTGATAATAAACATTTTTAACCCTATGTTTAAAATATTCCACATACTGATAATATTTTGCCTTGGTTGCAGGCTTGTTATCCTGCAGTGCAAATTCAGCAAATAAAAAGACGGATGCGCCTGCCGTACCCGTGACAGTCGCTAATGTCAGTCTGGCAAAAGCAATATTCTACAATTCATATCCTGCAAACATAGTGGCATTGAAAGAAGTCGAGTTGCGCGGACAGGTAAGCGGATATATCACGGGAATATATTTTGATGAAGGGAAAAAGGTTAAGGCAGGAGAGAAACTCTATGAAATCGACCGCCGCAAGTACGAGGCAGCATACGAGGAAGCTCAGTCGAATGTCAAGATTGCCGAAGATAATCTTGAAAAAGTTCAGCGCGATGCCACCCGTTACACCGATCTCTCAAAACAGGATGCCGTTGCAAAACAGCTTTACGACAATGCAATGACCGATCTTAAAACTGCCAAAAAACAAGTGGATGCTGCAAATTCAGAACTGATAAAGGCTAAAACCGATTACGAATATTCTTTGATCTGTGCACCTTTTGATGGCACCATCGGTTTTTCAATGGTCAAACTGGGAGCCCTTATAACTCCGGGATCAACGCTTCTTAATACGGTATCTTCAGATGACGTCATGGGAGTCGATTTCGAAATAAGTGAAACCGAGCTCAGGCGTTTCCAGGAACTGGAGGATTCGGTAATTTCAAACAATGATACGACTTTCAGGGTCAGGCTGCCCGATAATTCAATATATCCGTATCCCGGAAAGATAAGCGTGATTGACAGGGCCGTCGACCCGCAGACAGGTTCGATAAGGGTCAGGATCACTGTTCCCAACCATGAAAACATACTTAAACCGGGCATGAGCTGCAAGGTTCTTGTGTTGAATGTTAATACAGGTCAGCAGATGCTCATCCCGTCTATAGCGGTTATGGAGCAATTGGGTGAATATTTTGTCTTTAAGGTGGAAAATAAAAATGTTAAACAGATAAAAGTCACACTTGGCCGAAGGGTCAATTCAAGTTTCATCGTTTTGAAAGGACTCGCAATAGGAGAATCAATCGTCGTCGACGGCATACAGAAACTCCACGACGGCTCGGAAATTACAACAGCCCTGCCCCAGAAGCCAACTGCAAATAATACCTGCACTAAACCCAAATGCAAAATGCATTCGTCAAATTCGTAAATTATACAATTCAATCTGAAATCTAAAATCGTCTAATCGTAAATTATCTTAAATCGTCCAATCGTAAAATGCAAGATGCAAAAAATTCTATTTCAACCATGTACTTCTTAGCGAAACTTTGCGTCTTTGCGCCTTTGCGGTGAAATAAGTTTTTCATAGCAATCTTAAAAATAAATATGCATTCGTCAATCGTAAATTATACAATTCAATCTGAAATCTAAAATCGTCCAATCGTAAATTGAAATGATTGCTGATACCTTTATAAAACGTCCGATAACCGCAATAGTAATTTCCCTGGTCCTGGTTATAGTAGGAACACTGGCTATACTGAACTTGCCGGTTAGTCAGTATCCCGATATCTCTCCGCCTGTTGTAAGGGTATCGAGTCAGTACATAGGGGCCGATGCCACGACCGTTGAACAAACTGTCACCACCCCCATAGAACTGCAGGTCAATGGTGTTCCCGGCATGAATTACATGCAGAGCACCAGCACGAATGATGGCAGTTCTTCAATAAATGTTTTTTTCGATATAGGTACCAATGTTGATGTTGCAACTACCGACGTACAGAACAGGGTAAATATTGCAACTCCCATTCTGCCTGACGAAGTGAAAAGATTGGGAGTCACGGTTCGCAAGCGTAATCCGACCGGGCTTATGAACATTGCTATCTTCTCTCCTAAAGGCACACATAACATCCGGTTTCTTGATAATTATACGAATATATTTATCAGGGATGCTATATTAAGGGTCAAGGGCGTTGGAGATATTTACGTAAGAGCCGATGATTTCAGCATGCGTATCTGGCTTAAGCCCGATAAAATGGCAAGCCTCGGATTGACAGCTACTGACATTCTTAATGCTGTCCAGGAACAGAATATGCAGGTTGCTGCAGGCTCCATCGGCACATCTCCGCAACCGGCTAACCAGCCTTTCGAATATACCGTAATTGTAAATGGAAGACTGAGTACTGTGGATGATTTCAACAAGATTGTTGTCAGATCAAATCCTGCCGATGGTTCTATAGTTTATTTAAAGGATGTTGCACGGGTCGAACTTAGGTAAATTCAACTATTCAGGGGTGTCGTTTGTTGACAAGATGCCTGCCTCATACATGATGATATATCAGACTCCCGGCAGTAATGCACTTGATGTTGCCGATGGCGTTTACAAGGCCTTGGATAAGCTGAGCAAATCTTTTCCCACCGATGTGGCTTACAATGTGCCCTTTGAATCGGTTTCAATCGTAAAGGTGTCAATAGACGAAGTTATCAAAACCCTGCTTCAGGCATTGGCGCTCGTGGTATTGGTAGTATTTATCTTCTTGCAGGACTGGCGTTCTACTATTATTCCCGTTCTTGCAATCCCTGTCTCAATAATAGCCACCTTCGTTTTCTTCATACCCCTTGGTTTTACTATTAATAAGCTTACGCTCTTCGGATTTATTCTTGCCATCGGTATCGTTGTGGATGATGCGATTATAGTGGTTGAGGCGGTGCGGCGTTATATGGAAGAGCAGCACCTCCCGCCGAAAGAAGCTGCCCACAGAGCCATGGAAGATATCTCGGGACCTGTTGTTGCCATTGCACTTGTTCTTGCAGCCGTATTCGTCCCGGCCGGCTTCTTGCCCGGCATCGTGGGCAAGCTCTATCAACAGTTTGCCATCACCATAGCCATCTCGGTGCTCATCTCGGCATTTGTAGCCCTGTCCCTCACTCCTGCTTTATGTTCCCTGTTCCTGAAGCCCCACAATATTACTAAATCTTCAAAAGGGCTTAACTTCCTTTTCTTCTATTTTAATAAATGGTTCGCAAAGAGAACGGAGGGATATACCAATAATGTCAAACTGGCAATACAGCATTCCCGTTATATTGTCATCCTGCTGGTCTTAGTGATCTTTGGAGCTATATCATGCTCGTCAAAAAACCCACCGGTTTTATCCCGGTAGAAGATGAAGGCCGTCTGTATATCACTTTCGAACTGCCTGAAGCTTCTTCTACCTCCCGTACGGTGGATGTGCTGAAGAAAATGATGGATGTATTGAGTCAGATTAAGGGCGTAAATCATTACTCTGCTATAGCCGGGCTGAATGTAGTTACCGGTTCTCTCAAAACCAACAGTGGCACGATCTTCTGTCAGTTAAGGCCCTGGGATGAACGTAAAAGCAAGTCTCAGCAGATTTATGCTCTGATAGCCCAGATGCAGGCAAGATTCAAAGCCATCAGAAATGCTAATATTCTGATCATTCCTCCTCCTGCCATTCCGGGGCTTGGCGCTACGGCCGGATTTACTTTTGAACTGCAGCAGCGCGAAAGTAATGATGATATAAAGACTTTCGAGCGTAATGTTTACACATTCATGGCCGCTGCCAACAAACGTCCTGAAATTGCCCAGGCCATTACTTTTTTCAATGCACGTACTCCCAATTATCAGCTCACCGTCGACCGTGATAAATGCAAAAAGATGGGCGTCAGTCTTTCTGAAGTTTTTAATGCCATTCAGATTTATCTCGGCAGTACCTATATTAATGACTTCACAATTTACAACAGGAATTTCCGTGTAATTGCCCAGGCAGATACCCTCTTCAGGAACGATATTGTCGATATGGATAAATATTATGTCCGTAACCAGCAGGGCACTATGGTGCCGTTAAGCTCTGTCATGAGGTATAAGGTCAGCGAAAGTGCTTCTATGATTTCTCATTATAATCTTTACCGCCAGGCTGAATTTGTGGGCGATGCAAAACCCGGGTACAGTTCCGGTCAGGCCCTCAATGCATTACAGGAAACCGCACAACAGGTGCTTCCCGCCGGCTATGGCTTTGAATTCTCCGGCCTGAGCCGCGAAGAAACAAAAGCAGGTAACGCTTCAATGTATGTATTCATCCTGTCTATTCTATTTGTCTTCCTGTTCCTTTCCGCCTTATATGAAAGCTGGACTGTCCCTTTCACTATCCTCCTCGGAGTTCCTCTTGCAGCTTTCGGCGCCATACTGGCACTGACCTGTATCCCAAAACTGTCGGATAATGTTTACGCCCAGATAGGTCTTATCACCCTGATCGGACTTGCGGCAAAAAACTCTATCCTTATCGTCGAATTTGCCAAAGAGCGTGTCGACCGTGGTATTGAAATTGTCGAAGCCACGATAGAGGCTGTCCGCCTGAGACTGCGTCCTATCCTGATGACCTCGTTTGCATTCATCTTTGGGGTATCTCCTCTGGTATTTGCCACCGGCGCCGGCGCCGTTGCCCGTCAGACTATCGGATGGTCGGTCCTTGGAGGCATGTTAGCTGCCACGGCAATGGGAATATTCATAATACCGGTACTGTTTATCCTGATAATCCGTCTCAGCTATGGCAGGAAAAAGCTCTCCGAACTTCAGGCATCGAAAAAACCACCTGAATTGAACATCCCGGTCGACCCTATTCGGGAGTAGTCTCCTAATCCGTTTGTGTCACAAAGGAACACGAAGAAATTTTACCTTTTGATTCTGGATTCTACAAATATCTCGTCCTTACAGGACGGTCCCATATGAACTTGGAAAAAGATCCCAATAATATCATCTATGTTCTGTAAATCAACCCTCAATAACGTTGTGATTGTTTGATTTTCACCCCTTCTCCTTCAGGAGAAGGGGCCGTGGGATGAGGTGCCTTGTTAAACACCCGGGGGAAGAGGTGCCTTTTTGCACTTAACACTTAACACTTTTCACTATTCACTATTCACTATTCACTACTCACCTCTCACTATTCACCTCTCACTTCTCACCTCTCACTTCTCACTTCTCACTTCTCACCTCTCACTTCTCACTTCTCACTTCTCACCTCTCACCATTCTTAATTTCTGTTCAAAACTTGTTGATCGCTATTCGATTATTCAAAACCCTTCATTCTTCACACTTTGCACTTGGCACTTTGCACTTGTCTTTCCCCCGCTCCAGCGGAGCGGTATGTTCGTAGCAACAATAGACCCAACCAAAAACAACCCGCTCCATCGGAGCGTTATGTTCGTAGCATCATGATCCCAATCAGAAACGAGCCGCTCCATCGGAGTGGTATATCCGTAGCGATAAACGAACATTTGGTTTTTCCGCTCCATCGGAGCGGTATATCCGTAGCGATAAACGAACATTTGGTTTTTTTCCGCTCCATGGGAGCGGTATGTTCGTAGCATCATGATCCCAACCAGAAACAACCCGCTCCATCGGAGCGGTATGTTCATAACGGTATCTATTGAAAAAAATCAAACAAATATCTTGTATCAAAATCAATCTCCATCTTTTTCAACATATCCAAATATTCATCTCTGAAAGATCTTTTCCTATGATGATTTTCCTGATTGAGAATGTAATTAATAACCCGGCTTCTGTCTGATTTGCTATAAGCAAAAATTCCATAACCATTCTGCCATTGAAAATTACTCCTTAACAACTTATTTTCATTAATAAAATTTGTTGACTCGGCTTTTATCACTTTTACAAATTCGGGAATATATAGCGTGGGCTGCATCCCAAAGAAAATATGGATATGATCCGAACCCCCATTAATTGCAAGCAATTTTTGCTTTTTTCCGGTAATTATCCCGGTAATATATTTGAATAATTGTTCACGGAATTCCGGAAGAATAATTGATTCCCGGTTTCTGACAGCAAAAATTAAATGCATATCTATTTGGCTAAATGTATTTGGCATAAAGTTTTTCCTTTATTGGTTTTATTCGAAAAGGTAATTCGGGTGGCCAAAAAATTAATGATTATACCGCACCTACGGCGCGGTCATTTGTTGATGGGAACCTCTATCCTATGAACATACCGCTCCGCTGGAGCGGGTAAAACTTGACCCCCCCTTTATAGCTACGAAAATATTGCTCCTCCGGAGCAAGCTATCTGATTATTGCTTCTACGGTGGGATTGCTTCTTTTTTTTTCACCCTTCACCTCTCACTTCTCACTTCTCACTATTTCCGCGTCACGATTTTTATTCCTAATTCGTAATTGAATAATTTAATTCGTCTTTCGTAATTCGTAATTATTCTGTCACCACGTCACCACGTCACCAGTTCACCACATCACCACTTCTCCCCTTCCTCCTGCTGACTGCTGACTGCTGACTGCTGACTGTCGACTGATTTTTGTTACGTAAAACTTGTGTTCTCCATTATTTTGATTATTTTTGAAATTCAGAATTCCTGATATGACCCAAACACCTGTCTTCTGTTTCTTCACCAATAATCATATTTACACATGAAAACATTTACACGCATTTTTTTACTGATGGCTGTACTATTTACAACCACAACTATGATTGCTCAGCCGGGAACCAAAAATCCTGATGCTCCCGGAACTACGGCTCCCGATTGGAACTGGGCTATGACATTTGGAGGCTCTGGTGGCATTACAGGTGCCGACATTGTCAGAGATGCTGATAATAACCTCTTTGTCACCGGCTATTTTAACGGATCGGTCACTTACGGATCAACTACAATCAACAGCACCGGTTTGTGGGATCTCTTCTATGCAAAGTTCGATGGCTCAGGTAACCTGACATGGATCAAAACGATTCCTGCAAATGAATACGAAAAGATCCAGGGATCGAGGATCAGGCTGGATAATTCAGGGAATATCATTGTATGTGGAGCCTTTTCGGGAACAGTTACTATCGGTACGGCAACTCTTGTTTCTGCAGGAGGCACGGACGCGTTTATTGCGAAGTTCGATAATACGGGTAACCCTGTTTGGGCAGAAAGTTACGGAGATACATATTCCCAGTCGTCCGGCGATCTTACGCTCGATGATAATAATAATGCTTATATAGTCGTGTCGACCTCCACAACATACCGGTTCAGCAGCGTAATACTGAAATGCACACCGGCCGGGACATTGAGTACATTTTTATCAGCAAACAGAACGATCTTTACATGCATCTGTTACAAAGATTCTTATCTCGCATTGTCAGGGTACATAAACGGGCCTGTGACAATCGGGTCGTTTGGATTGTCATCAAACCACTATCCTTCTGCACTCCTCGTTAAAACAAACCTTACAGGAATTCCTCAATGGGCGGTAAATTTTACAAGCACATTGGGTTATTCTTATGGCCATTCGGTAACTATAGATAATAGCGATAATATTTATGCCTCCGGGATTTTTACCGATAGCATATATTTCCATTCCCAAGCCATCAATCTATATAATGACGATGAGCCTTATTACCTGGCAAAATTCAATTCTTCGGGAACTACTTTATGGGCCGATAGTTTCGTTGATGATGATCCGCCGGGTTATTCGTCTTATGTTAAGCTTGACAATTCCGGTAATCCTTTCATATTCGCGTATACCACTTTTATGGGTATGATAGGACCTTCATCAATTAAATGGCCTGGAACCTTTCTTTGCAAAAATAGACAGCAATGGTACAATCCAGTACGCACTAAACCAGGCGTATACTACAAACATGTCGGTGATCGATCCCTCAAACATGATAGAACAGGTCTCAATCGCAAACCTCAACGACTTGTGCCTGAATAAAATAGATCTCAACGGAAACATTTCATGGAGCAATAAAACAACATCCGACTGTGGCTACAGCTCAGCATGGTATAATATTGCAGTGGATCATAAAGGATTTAGCTACATCCATGGTGAACTTAACGGAAACATAAATTATAATGGAACAAAGATTTATGGCCGGGGAGCCTTTCTGGCAAGGTTCTTCGGTGACAGACGACTCGACTGGGTGAACGTCATATCAGCCAACCCAAGTTATACAGAGCCGATTTCCATGACAACAGATCAAAACGACAATAGCTATGTATTTGGTTATTTTCGTGGACACTGTGACTATTGGTCAGACAGTTCTCATCAATCCAAATTTAAGTACTTATGGTCAATGCTATTATGTTGCTAAATTTAATGAGTCGGGATCCCTGCAATGGGCAGAATCATTGAATTGCAAGAACGGTGTCTATGGACAAGGAGGTATTGCAGTAGATAATCTGGGTAATGTTGTAGTTTCCAGTGGGTTCATGGACACACTGGTGATCGGATCGACAACATTGGTGTCTGATGGTGAGTATGGAATGGATGTTTTCTTTGCAAAATTTTCGTCTGACGGAACCCCCCTCTTTGCAAAACGTATTGGCAGTACAGGTAATGATTATGCACGAAATGTTGCAGTTGATTACCAGAATAATATCATATTGACAGGAGCCTTTTCGGGCACTGTAAATTTCGGCACATCATCCCTGACAAGTCTTGGAAGCTATGATGTTTTCACTGCAAAGTACGATGCCAACGGAAATGAATTATGGGTGCAGCAAGGCGGAGGGACGGGAATTCAACGGGGACATAGTGTCACTGTGGATAGTTCGGGAAACATTTATGTTTCTGGTTCATTTTTTAGCAAGCAAATGACATTCGGCTCAATAGTCCTTAACAGTAATTATAGTTATAATTTATTCGTTGCAAAATATTCACCCGCCGGAACGGTTCAATGGGCTCATGCGCTGGTATCGCAATATATGCCATGGCCTGCTTATCAGATCGGAGTCGACGAAGAAGGAAGCTGTTACGTGGGAGGCCAGTACACTGACACTCTCATCTTTCACGACGGAACTACAATTACAGGCGTTACAAACAACAGTTTCCTTGCTAAATATTCAACCGGTGGTGATGTTGTATGGTGCAAGAACCTGGTTTCAGACACTTACTCGACTGACCTTTTGGGCATTGCGGTCTATGATAAAAATAGCATTCTGGCAGGAGGAAGGATCTGGAATGATAAAATGGTATTTGATTCAACTACACTTGTCTCTGCCAATGGCAATGCTTTCCTCGCATTGGTGGGAAACGACCTTCCATCCGGTATCAATCCTCTCCCGCCGCAAACTGAAAGATTAATGATTTATCCCAACCCTGCCGATCATTTTGTTTACATCAGTCTCAATCATCCGCCTTCAGGGAAAATGCAATGCACAATTACCGGTCAGCATGGCGTAAAAGTAGTTGAAAAACAGGTTTCCGGAGCTTCCATGATACGAATTGATCTTCCAGATCTTCCTTCAGGACTTTACTATCTAACCCTCAAAACAGGCACAACCGAAAAAACCTGCAAATTGATCATAAATCAGTAAATAAATGGTTAAGCATATTTAATTCATCAAAACCTGATTCAGACCTTTTTATTTTGATACCAGGTGATAAACATATGATTGCACTGCAACGGTATCATAAAGTGTAAATGCCGACTTTGCCCCTTCAAAATATTCATTCGTTATAATTCCGGAACTCCATACTCCCGAAAATTCTATTTTATATGTATAAAATGATAAATCAAGTTTTTGATAGTTACCTTGTAGAACTCTGACATCTTTTCTTCTATAAGTAGCCATATTAGTACCATTAGGAACCATTATTTTATTTGATTTGTAAAGATCCATGGTATCTAGAAGAAAATCTACCCTTTTTGAAGGATCGAAATAAAGATCATAATCTTTTGAATAAAACATGAACAAATCGCCTGTTTTTACAACCGAATACTTAACATTTGAATTTGAAAAAACAGCAGTATCCGATGATTCAAAAGTGACATAATCAAAGAAATTAGCGGTATTACCTTCCATGTTAAAATACTTGCAACCTGCCATGAATGGGTTTATTACTGAAGTATCCTTTATTTCAGCATGATTATTGAACATCCTTACTTCAGATGTCTTTGAAATTCCCGTTAAATAAAGTGTTTGGGGAAATGTAACGGAATCTTTTTTCTTGCAGGATGAAAAAAATACTAGCAGGATAAGAAGTAAAAAGCCGGGTTTAAATAAAACAAGAGTAATTCTTTTCATTTTTTTATAAATGGGTCTGGAAAGAATAATGGCGTTTTAGTTTTATAGTTTTTGTAATCGTTTCCAAAAATCCGTTCAAGCATCTCTTCCTCTTCATGAATAAATTTTTTGAAAGCAAGACAACCTAAAATGCTTGCTATGGGAATGATCCATGAATTAAGAACCAATCCCAGTCCGGGTAATAACAAAATCAGTAATGCAAAATACAATGGGTTCCTGCAGAAACGATAAACTCCTCTGGTAACAAGCTGGTTGTTTTTTATTGCCGGTATCATGAGGGTGAGGGTTGCAATATACCAGGCTACTCCGATTACCAGCAATACAATTCCGGCGATCAGAAAGGGTTCCTGCATTTCCTTCCCGAATTTAAATATTCCGGGATACAGAATCGACAAAACAATTGAGATTATGACAAAAGGGATTATTATCCTCGCGATTTTAGGGCCGATTCCCAAAAAGGTTAGTTTTTCCATAGCATATAAATTGATATTTACAAAGCTAAGAAGAATCCAAAATATAAATAACCTTCCGGGAAAATTACCTTACAAAAACCCTGAAACCACTATCGTTGCATCATAGTTCGGGCATTTTCTTTATTGCCACTCACTCCTCACCACTCACCTTCATTCACCTCTCACTTCTCACTTCTCACTTCTCACTTCTCACTTCTCACCTCTCACTTCTCACCTCTCACTTCTCACCTCTCACTTCTCACTTCTCACTTCTCACCTCTCACTTCTCACCTCTCACCTCTCACTTCTCACCTCTCACTTCTCACTTCTCACTTCTCACTTCTCACTTCTCACTTCTCACTTCTCACCTCTCACTTCTCACTTCTCACTTCTCACTTCTCACTTCTCACTTCTCACCTCTCACTTCTCACCTCTCACCTCTCACTTCTCACCTCTCACTTCTCACTTCTCACTTCTCACTTCTCACTTCTCACCTCTCACTTCTCACCTCTCACCACTCACTATTCACCACTTTAGTACTCTTGCCACGCCTTGATCTCCAATTCTTCCGGCTTTAGCTTGCAGAAAGCCATCACAAAGACATTCGCCAGGTTGGCATTGGTGATCAGCGGAACATTATAGTCAATGGCTGCGCGGCGGATGGTGTAGTCGTTGTAAAGTTCATCCTTTGACAGGTTCTTCGGGATATTGATCACGAGGTCGATCCGGTGGTTCTTAAGGTAATCCATCACATTGGGAGTGGCATCTTCATCGGGCCAGTGAAGAATGGTCGTGTCAATGCCGTTTTCCAGCAGAAACTCTGCCGTTCCCTTTGTTGCGAAAATGTGATATTCCTTTTCGGCCAGCATCTTGCATCCTTCCAGCAGGATGGTCTTGGATTTTACAGGGCCTGATGAGATCAGGATGTTCTTTTCGGGAATACGGTATCCCACAGAAAGCATGGATTTTAGTACTGCCTCATAAACTGTGTCGCCGATGCAACCCACCTCGCCGGTCGAGGCCATGTCGACTCCCAGCATCGGATCGGCTTTTTGTAGCCTGGAGAAAGAAAACTGGGGAGCCTTCACTCCGATATAATCAATATCGAAGAAGGATTTGTCGGGCTTGTCAAACGGGATACCAAGCATGACCCGGGTTGCAATATCAATGAAATTTATTTTCAGAACCTTGGAAACGAACGGGAAACTGCGTGAAGCTCTGAGGTTACATTCAATAACTTTGATATCATTGTCTTTGGCAAGAAACTGTATGTTGTAGGGCCCGGATATCTGTAAAGACCTTGCGATGTCGCGGCTGATGCGCTTGATACGTCGGATCGTTTCGACATAGATCTTCTGCGGAGGAAAAACGATCGTTGCATCGCCCGAATGAACGCCGGCAAACTCAATATGCTCGGAGATGGCATAAGCAACGATTTCTCCTTCTTTCGCTACGGCATCGATCTCGATCTCCTTGGCTTCCTGGATAAATTCTGAAACGACTACCGGGTGGTCCTTGGAAACATTGGTTGCCAGCGTAAGGAAATGTTCCAGTTCGCTTTTGTTCGAGACCACATTCATGGCAGCGCCTGAAAGGACATAAGAGGGACGGATCAGCACAGGAAAGCTTACTTGCTCTGTGAAAGTAAAAATATCCTCCAGGGTTGAAAGCTCCTTCCAACGGGGCTGGTCTATTTCCAGGCGGTCGAGCATGGAAGAAAATTTATGACGGTCTTCGGCCCTGTCGACTGAAACCGGGGAAGTTCCCAGCACCGGCACGTTTTGCTTGTGAAGCCGCATGGCAAGGTTATTTGGGATCTGACCACCCATAGAGAGGATGATCCCTTTGGGGTTTTCAAGGTCGATGATATCCATCACCCGCTCAAACGAAAGCTCATCAAAATAGAGCCGGTCGCAGATGTCATAATCCGTACTGACGGTCTCGGGATTATAATTGATCATGATCGACCGGTAACCCGCTTCCTTTACCGCATTCAGGGTATTGACGCTGCACCAGTCAAACTCAACGGAGCTCCCGATACGGTATGCGCCGCTGCCAAGAACGATCACCGAGCCCCGGTCATCCTGAAAATCAATATCATGTTCACTGCCGCTATAGGTAAGGTAGAGGTAGTTGGTCTGTGCCGGGTATTCTGCGGCCAGCGTATCAATCTGTTTTACATAGGGAATGATCTTCCTTTCTTTGCGGTATTTCCTGATCTTCAGCATATCCGGCTCAGGATTCTTGATTTCTGATTTGAATACCAGCCGCGCCAGTTGGAAATCGGAAAAGCCTGCCCGCTTGGCATCCAGGATCAATTCATCGGGAACTTCCCTGATGTCGTGGTACCTTTCAAGGCTGTGCCCGGTATCGAATATATTTTTCAAACGGTACAGGAACCATTTATCGATCCGTGTCAGTTCCCAGATTCGTTCAATTGAATAGCCTTCTGCAAAAGCCTGGGCAATGAGAAATATCCTGACATCCGTAGGATGGGAGAGCTCATTCTCCAGGTCTTTGGCATGCAGTTCCTTATTGCCGATCAGGCCATGCATCCCCTGCCCTATCATACGCAACCCCTTTTGAATGGCCTCCTCAAATGTCCGTCCTATGGCCATGATCTCGCCCACGCTTTTCATGCTTGATCCCAACTCTTTTGAAACGCCGACAAACTTGCCAAGGTCCCACCGCGGGATCTTGCAGACGATATAATCCAGGGCCGGCTCAAAGCAAGCCGTCGTAGTGCGGGTCACAGAATTCTTCAGTTCATGCAATCCATACCCTAATGCCAGCTTGGCAGCAACAAATGCCAGCGGATAGCCCGTTGCCTTGGAAGCAAGCGCTGAAGACCTTGACAGCCTGGCATTCACCTCGATAACCCGATAGTCTTCCGACTCAGGGTCAAGGGCATACTGGATATTGCATTCGCCGATAACCCCAAGGTGGCGGATCACCTGGATTGACAACTCGCGAAGCTTGTAATATTCAAAATTGGAAAGGGTTTGCGAAGGCGCTACGACGATGCTTTCACCGGTATGAATGCCCAGGGGATCGAAATTCTCCATGTTGCAAACCGTAATGCAGTTATCGTAGCAATCGCGTACGACTTCGTATTCTATCTCCTTCCACCCCTTCAATGATTCTTCAACAAGGATCTGTCTGGAATAAGAAAATGCCTTGGCTACGAGCAGGTCGAGTTCTTTTTCGTCGGAGCAGAACCCGCTCCCTTGTCCGCCCAGCGCAAAAGCAGCCCTGACGATCAGAGGATAACCGATCTGTTCTGCTGCTTTCCTGGCGTGTTCTGCATCGGTCACTGCCACACTTCGCGGTGTGCATACATTTATTTCTTCCAGCTTTTTGCAAAACAGTTCCCTGTCCTCAGTACTTATGATAGTCTCGTACCGGGGTTCCCAGTACTTGTATCTTGTACTTATCGAAAACCCCTGCCCTGTATAAGGATACGCCGCAATTTAGCGCAGTCTGCCCACCGAAAGAAAGCAGGATCCCGTCGGGATTTTCTTTCTTTATCACCTCTTCTGTAAAGAAGGGTGTAACGGGCAGAAAATAGACTTTGTCGGCTATCTTTTCGGAAGTCTGGATAGTAGCAATGTTCGGGTTGATCAAAATCGTTTCTATCCCCTTTTCTCTCAAGGCTTTTAGTGCCTGCGAACCGGAATAGTCAAATTCGCCGGCCTCGCCGATTTTAAGCGCTCCTGAGCCAAGGATAAGTACTTTATGGATTCCTCCGGTCATTTTCTTTTCATTTTAAAAGATTTGACAAGATCCATGAAATCGTCAAATAGAAATCTTGTATCGGTCGGTCCGCCGGAGGCCTCCGGATGGAACTGCGTCGAGAAAAAAGGTTTCTTCTTATGACGTATTCCTTCGTTGCTGCCGTCATTAAGGTTAATGAAAAACGGCTCCCAATCCTTTCCAAGATTCGTGGAATCAACTGCAAATCCATGGTTCTGGGAGGTAATGTAAGTCTTCATCGACCCGCAACGCAACACGGGTTGGTTATATCCCCTGTGACCATATTTCAGTTTATAGGTAGTGGCTCCCGCAGCAATAGAGAGGAGCTGATTTCCGAGGCAGATGCCGAAGATGGGTTTACCCAATACAATGGCTTTTTCAAGATTCCCGATCGTTTCCCCGCAAACCTGCGGATCGCCCGGGCCATTGGAGATCACGAGTCCGTCATAATCATCCTTGGTAAAATCATAATCCCATGGAACCCTTATCACGGTCGCACCTGTTTTCATCAGGCAACGGATGATGTTGTTTTTTACTCCGCAGTCGGCAAGGATGATCCGCACCTCATTACCGGGGTAAATAATTTTTTCCTTGACGCTGACCTGTGCCACAAGGTTTTCCTTATTGGGATCGTAAAAGTCCACTTCGTTTTCATCCTGCTGATATAGTTTCCCGAGCATGGTTCCCTCTTCGCGAAGCCTCTTGACGATGGCACGCGTATCAATCCCGCTGATCCCCGGCACATCATTCTCAAGGAGCCAGTCGGAGAGGTTCTCCAATGCATCCCAGTGGCTGTATTCTGCGGTATAACTTGAAATGACAAGCCCGGAAACATGAATACGGTCGGATTCGAAAGAGGTTGAAATATTTTCCCTGATGGCTTTCCCCGGAACCCCGTAATTCCCGATCAGGGGATAGGTCAGCACAAGAATCTGACCTTTGTAGGAAGGGTCGGTCAGGCTTTCCGGATAACCGGTCATAGCCGTATTGAAAACTACCTCTCCTGAAACCGAACGCAACGCCCCAAAAGGCTTTCCCGTTACGCGGGTTCCATCGTCAAGCAGGAGTTTTGACACTATTTTTTTTCTAAACTGAACTTGTTCCGGGATGCAAAATTACGATAAGAATCGAATTGTACCTTTCGCTGAACCCTATACGTTAATAGAAGTTACTAACAGATCAGCTATGTCATTTTTTCTTTAATCATCAAAACCCCACCTCCACCCCGGTCTGGCACAATTCATAAGTTGTTTTGACTTCAATTGTAAATTGTCAATCAAAAAATTCAATCGTAAATCCAAAATCGTCCAATCGTAAATTGTCTTTTCTCCCTCTCTCCTTTTTTCCCCATCTCCTTCAGGAAAATGGGCCAGGGGTAGTGTCCTTCGCATCACACTTCACGATCTTCAAAAACTGCCGACTGCCGACTGCTGACTACCGACTGCGACTGCCAATTACCAACTGCCGACTGCTGACTGCCAACCGCCGACTGCCGACTACCGACTGCTGACTACCGACTGCCGACTGCCGACTGCTGACTGCCGACTGCCGACTACCGACTGCTAACTACCGACTGCCAACTGCCGACAACCGACTGCTGACTACCAACTGCTGACTACCGACTGCTGACTACCGACTGCCGACTGCCAACTGCCGACTGCCAACTGCCGACTGAGGGGTCTGGGGTGGACTCTTCCTGCCCTATTCCTTAATAGAAGTTACTAACAGATCAGACAGCTTCCATAATTTTTTACCATTCTGCAGATTAAGGGCATTTTCGCTGACTTCCCTCCTGCTCATCAGGAAGAGGTAATCGAAAGGTTTATTCTCAAGGTCGGGAGAGGCAGCCAGGTAAACAACCGGGATCGCAGCCTTGGAAGGCGATTTAAAAAAGATAGAAAAGATCAGTTTCATGAGGGGGAGGAATATCTTTGGCGCCTCCCTCCCGATATTCGAATTTATCGGGCCAGGGCAAAGGGCAAAGACGGAACAGGTTACCCCGTTTGCATCCAACCGGCGGGATAATTCAACGGCAAAAGTGGTCAGGAGCAGTTTATAGTAGCCGTAAAGCTCAATGCTCTTATTGATGTTGTAATCCTTGTAAATCCCAAAAGAATCCCAGTCAAATTCTTTAGGATTCCGGTGTGTTTCGGAAGATACAAATATGATCCTGGGGTGTTCTGGACCTGATTGACGGAAGCAATTTTCCTTTACCAGGAGGTTCACAAAGATGAATTTTGACAAATAATTCACCATGAACATTTCTTCGAGTCCCTGGGGTGTCTTGCGGCTCTTTTTCGGAACTATGCCGGCATTGCAGATGAGAATATCAATTTGTCCGGATTGATCGCGAATGTCCGATACCAGCCTGCGGATCGATTTCACGTCAGAATAATCGACCGGTAACATATGAACATCGTTCGACCCGGATAGTCTTTTTATTTCCTCACCTTTCCCGGGAATGCCGCTACGGCAAACCATGATGACCTTTGCCCCTCTTTGTGCAACTTCTCTGGCCACTGCAAAGCCGAGTCCCGAGTTGGCCCCGTCGACCAGCACGGTTTTTCCGTCAAGACGATCGGTTGGTTTCAACTCTCCTGCAGGTTCGTATTTCCGGAAAAGATCCATGATCCCGGTAATTGTGGCAGTGAACGGATTGTTGTACTTATCCTGTTTTTTATCGGTCATAATTGGCTAATTCTGTATTTGATGTGCAAAGACGAATATGAATTGCCCCAATCATAAGTCTGAGGCAATTTATAAGTCGTTTTGACTTCAATTGTAAATCGTCAATTAAAAAATTCAATTGGGAATCGAAAATCGTTCAATCGTAAATTATCTTTTCGTTTCAGTATATCAAAAAATTATATAGTCCCATAGTGCGTCGAGATAAATTGCCTGTAACGGCTTGTATATTTGTCAATATCATCTTCTGTCAGATCAAAATCTGCCAGGGAATAATGGTGCGAACCATATTTCCTGTGCGGGTGTTCCTTTTCATGTTTCATGAAGCGTTGGTGCAATTCCGGAGTTATTCCTCCATCCAGAGAATAGATCCTTGAGAGTTCCTTCTCTGAATTTCTTATCAGATCGTCATAGTAGATGTCAATAAATTTATCTTCATTATTGTCTTTTAACCGGTAATCCAAGGCTTTATCCAACATATAACCGGTTTTCCTGA
Organism: uncultured Bacteroidales bacterium; assembly: GCA_963785325.1. Classification (GTDB taxonomy): domain Bacteria; phylum Bacteroidota; class Bacteroidia; order Bacteroidales; family FEN-979; genus FEN-979. The sequence goes on from CAWAVC010000021.1 coordinate 30,901, forward strand.
CCCAATGTGCGGCGATCCTCCGTTCATCGACCTTATCGCTGAATATCATATGATTATAGGTCACCATGCTCAGGAAGGAAGGAACCGATTCATAAACCCTGCGATGGGGCCAGAGAAAATGTACTTCTTCAAAGTGTTTTTCGATGAGATCGGGAAATTCAAGATGATGAGGCGATTTAAGTACCCAGCGTCTGGCCGGTTTTTCCCATTGCAGGAATTTTAGCAGTTTCACGGCATAGGCATAGGCCTCTGATTGGTCAGTCTTTTCGAGCCATTCCGCATAAGAAGGCACACTCATCATGGCTTCGGGGGTGGTACTTAAAAAGCTAACATCGAGAAGCAGGATATCCTCTTCCGGTTCGTATACATCGATGGGATGAATGGCAAAAAACCCTGGCGACATCAATTTTACAGCACTGACGGAAGTTTTTGCAATGGCAATCCGTTTATCCTCTCCCTTCTTATCCAAAGTCAGCGGAACCGGATTAATTACCTCCCAACTGGGGATCACCCTGTGATCGGGATCGGTAGCCAGCAGGCGTTGCAGCTTTGTAGTGCCGGTACGCTGCAGGCCGATAATGATCCAGGCAGGATATAAAGGTTGATCCAGGATCTCAGGGTAACGCCGGAAGAAATATTCCGCCCGCAGGCGGATACTCAAAAGGCTGATGAATCGTTGGCGAGTGATGAACCTTCCCACCGGGTGCAGGTTTGCTTCTTCATTTACCGATTGTAAAAGTTTTACCAGGGGTTCATCTGAAAAATCTTTTCCGAGGTCATTAAGACCTGTGACTTTCCTGGCTGCTTTTATCAGCTCATCTTTATCAAGTTTTATCTTTGTGCCAAGAAACCAGGTAGCTTTCCAGGAACTATTCAACAGCGTAACCCAAAGAGGCCGTTTCTCAAAATTCCCGGAGTGGGTAATTCGGTCAGGATTCATTTTTAACAGTTAGTCTATTTATTTTATAGTATTTAACAGAGAAGATATCTCAGTTGACTTTATTACCCTGCACGAAGGAGTAACAGGTTGTACTCCTTCATTCAGACGGTACCAGCGCAAACACATGGTACCTTCATTGTGACCTGCAGTCTCTATCCAATTGGGAAATCCGGGATCACTGTGCGATACAACCACAGTTACACTCCCATCTTTATTAGTAATAGCAGAGGCTTTATTTATACAGACATGAAAATAACGGTAATCAAGTGATTCCATCCAATAGTTATCCAACTGGAAATTCCATGAATCGCAGGCGGGCGGCTTCATATCGATGACTAATGTCTCATCTGAAGCCAGTTTCCAGTGGCTGTGATAATAAAAGATGCCCGGATCACCTCCAGCCTCGTTGGAAATATCAGGATCGAACAATGGAAGCTGATTGGTGTGTTTTTGAAATCCTTTTGCCCAGCGTGCGAACAAAAGAGACGCTCCTGCAATAAAAAGGGATGCTGTCTTCAGACCTTCATCAATCAAGGCAGGAGTAATTGGATCAGGAGCCTTTCTTCCATCCAGGTTTTCGATATGCAGTTCTGCAGGCACCTCGGAGAAACGGTTTGAGGAGGTCTGTCTGACTATTAGCAAAGAAGTTTCATCTTCTATTTTCAGCCAGTTTGTTCCTTTTTTTATTTTACTGAGGATTATCACGAAGCTGCCGTCCGGCATAACTTCCAGCTCAGTGTGTTCCAGTTGGCCGCATGGAGTCAGCTTCCCGGTGGTGCCATAATTTCCGTTCCGGGTAAAAAAGCCAAGGTAATGCACGGTATTTCTTTTCCCTGTAATACGGTACTCATAGTTCCCGCTGATCTGAGCGTTGAAGTAATAGTTGTCGGGGTTATCCGCCCCCATTTTCACGGTTTCATGCACCATTCGCCGGAGAACAGGAAAGGCAGGGTCACTATATTCTACATATGCCTCAAGGCCTGCCCGGGTAAGGCGCGTAAGGTAGCGCAACCCTTCCGCCTGCTGAAAAGGATCGTTAGGAGCTCCGGGATATATCAATGCTGCTCCTGCTGTTTTCAGCTGATCACAAAATTCATCCCATGATTTTCCCATGACCACTCTTTCAGCATGGAGATCCTTCTGTTTTATTCCCCTGATTTTTAAAATTAATCGCCTGAAGAATTTCAGGACTTTTAAAAATAGAAACAACAAACTCCTCATAGTGAAAAGAAATAACTATTATTGCAGATCGTAAGGTACAAACAGCAAAGTTAGAAATTTTCATGAATGATTTAGTTTACCGTTATGGCAAATGGGCGTTTATTGCCGGTGCTGCCGAAGGTATAGGCGCTGCTTTTTCGACTGCACTTGCAAGTGAAGGAATGAATCTCATTCTTGCTGATAAAAATCTCCCTTCGCTAGATGCACTGGCAGATGAATTAGAACAGACTTATAAGATAAAGACAATTCGTATTTTTCAGGATCTCTCTGAAGAAAATGCCAGTTTGTGTTGTTTCGATAGAGTTAAAGCCGTTGATTTCCGGTTACTGGTTTATATTCCTGCATTCAGTCCCGTTGGGAAATTTACAGAATATACAGGAGAGGATATCGACCGGTTTCTTTCACTAAATGTCAGGACTCCTGTTCATTTTATTCACACGTTTTTAAAGAACAGGCCAGAAGGACAACGGTACGGGGTCATCCTGATGTCGTCCCTTGCCGGGATGCTTGGGCCCGCATTTGCTGCACCTTATGCCGCTACCAAAGCCTTTTCGCTAGTTCTCTCCGAATCTTTATTTTATGAAATGAAGAAAGATAAGGTCGATATTATAGCTTGTTGTGCGGGTCCTACATCGACCCCGACATATTGGCGCAGCAATCCCGGGAAACAAAACAAGATAATTGGTGTTCTGCAACCCATGGAAGTTGCCACATATGCCCTAAAAATGCTTGGGAAAAGGTCGTTTTGTATTCCGGGGTGGAAAAACAGGTTATTTTATTATTTTCTTACCCGGATCATACCAAGAAAGACTGCTGGAAATCTTGTCAGCAAATCCATGATAAAAATGTACTCCCACCTTTAAAAGTGTGTACATCAATGATCAGGAAAAAGATTGACCGGGTATTAATAGAAACTCGGACATTCCAAGGCACCACCGGACCGCATTGAACGTCCGGGAACATTTCCACCGCCACCGCCGCCGAAGATCGAAATTTTATCAAAATCCAGGACAATACTTATTTCATGAGCGCCACCAAGTCCCTGCAAATTTCCTGTAGTTATGAGATCATAACTGTACATAAATTTTATGCTCATATCTTCAGCAAACGTATAGCGATAGCCGACTAAAAGAACAACGGCATCGCCATTGGATAGACCCCCAAAACCAACCTTGTACCATCCGCCAAGATAGATATTATATTTAAGTAAATTTAATCCGGCCTGAAGTGTACTCAGGTTGTTTTGATTCTGGTAAATAATCCCAGGATTGACCTTCAGAGGATCATTGCTTCCTCCATTTGCATACATGGAAGATGAAGTGCCGCCTCCACTTGATGTGATTACGATATCAAAATGTGCAACATACTTTCTGGGTAAAGGGGCAGTAGTAGTAGAAATAAATGATTCATCGGGCTTGAATATATGATCAACTGCAAATCCGGCTACACCGGTAATGTTTCCTTCGGGATTGGCGAATTGCAGTAAACCACCGGCACCAAAATCCGGAAAAACTTTTTTATTTGCACTGGGAGGAATGAAAGAGCTTTGGTAAATATTCCCATATTTTTCACTCAGCTGATCGCTAAATACAAAATCATCCCAATTAATACTTTTCTGAACAACAGCAGCCTTAATACCGACCTGGCTAACCACTGAAGCGCTTATTGGAATTCTTACTCCAGCAGATAGTCCCACCGAGAGATCATTAATGAATCCTATTCCCTCATTGTTGGAATTGACGATCAGCCCCAGTCCACCGGAACCTGGTAAATTCCTGTCACCAATATCAGCAGAAAAATAATAGGAACGAAAATCCACAGGCAAATTGGGCCATTGGTCCCGGAAAGAAAACCTGGCCCTTAATCCTGTATTGATCCCTGTATATGCAGGATTATAATATAAAGGTGTACTGAAAAACTGCGAATAGTTAGGATCCTGTCCTCTTACAGTGGAAAAAAGAGACAGGCATCCAATAAGTACTACAGGAAAGATTAAATGTTTTTTCATCTATAAATGATTTGATATTAGCGAATTAATGTCACTGTCCCCATTGTTTTATATGACCCTTTACCTATATCAGAGCCTTCCCATTCAGAGTTATCAATGAATGTTGCTTTAGCCTTCCACAAATAGGTTCCCGATGGCATCAATGTGCCGGTCTGGTCTTTTCCATCCCAGGATTCTGTTGGCCTGCCTTGCACGTCAAGTGCTGTTGAACTCCATAGCATTTGACCCCAGGAATCGAATACTTCAATCTGGAATTGCTTCAGGTTTACTCCGACAGGAGCAAAAACATTTGCCCCTGAACCAAAGCTTGTCGGTGAAAAAGCATTCGGGATATAAAGGCCTTTAAAGATGAATTCATAAGTATAGTAAGTCGTATCAGAACAATTGTATTGGTTACCCGAGATAAGTGTAATCAGGAAGGATCCATCATTTGCATAGGTGACAACCGGATTCTCATCTGTTGAGGTCTGCCCATTACCAAAGTTCCAGAAATATGTATCTGCACCAGTCGATTCGTTGGTGAACCGCAATTTGCCTGTCATGTTATTAACATTCTCAGAGAAAACAAATGAACTCACAGGAGTGATATAAACAGTTACGTTCGAATCAACAGTGTCAAAACACCCATGCTGATCTTTAACGACCAGTCGAACATTATATTCACCGTCCGTTTTGTACTGATGAATCGGATCTTTGAGATGAGAGGTGTCTTTCTGAGAAATCGTCTCACCAAAGTTCCAAAACCAATTAACAATATTAGCTGAATCAGCAATCAAGGATGAATCGGTAAAATAAGTCGGATTGCCGCTGCAGGCTAAAGAATGGTTAAATAATGCAGTTGGAATCTCATATACTCTTGTTGGCTTTATAAGTGAATCTTTACAACCGTAATGGTTCATTACTACCATCCTGACATTGTATGTGCCGGCAGAATCGTACTTATGTGTCGGATCTTTCAGGACAGAAGAATCACTCGATCCAGAATATGATTCGCCAAAAATCCATTTCCATGAATTGATAGGAGTACCAAATATATCTGAAGTATCTTTGAATACGGTGGTCAGGCCCTTGCATACTGATTTGTTAGAGAAATAGGGTAAGGGCGTTGCGTGAACCACTACAGCTTGCAAAGAAGAATCAACAAAAGTATGACCGGAGTTAGAAACCGTTGCATGAATTATCAATTTAACATTGTACACTCCGGGGTTGGCAAAAGTATGGTGAACCATAGCTGTATGATGTGTGTAAGAAGTATCGAGTCCATCACCAAAGATCCAGTGCCAATGATTTATTATGCTGACAGGATGGGAACTATCCGTAAATGAAATGTTGTATCTTGCACACATCAATGTATCCTTGTGTACAAACGATGCTAAAATACAAGGAAACAACTCAGCTGTCTTAAGGAGGGTATCATAACATCCAAAACTGTTTGTCACTTTAAGAACAACAGGATAAATATCCTCTGCCGCGTAAATATGAGAAGTATCTCCTGATCCGACAGACCCTGGTATTATTAATGTTGGTGAGCCGTCTCCAAAGGTCCACTGCCATGAGGCAATGTTACCACTGCCGGGTAAAGACGAATCTTTGAACTGGATGACACTGTCGCAAGGTGTAGAAATTACCGAGAATGAAAGTGCCGGTAATGCATGTACAGTCACAGTGTGAAAAACACTATCGGTACAATTATCAGCATCTGTAGTTTTTAGTTCTACGAAATATGACCCGGGTTGTGAAAAGGTATGGGTCGGGTTGAACTGATAGGATATATTATTCTGTCCTGACATCGGATCGCCGAAATTCCATCTGACATTATAAAGACTATCGCCCTGTGTGAGATCGACTGCTCTGAAATGGGTCGTGTTTTTATAACAAACAGTATCATTTCTGAAAGTGAAGGTAAACCCAGGCTTTACATAAACGCTGTCACTGATAGTATCCATACAACCGTAGCTGTCGGTTACGATTAGTGTTACAAGGTAAGTAGAGTCCGTAACCGGGAATGTATAAGTAGGATCAATCAGTGAAGATGTCGATCCCGGTTGGAAAATCCATTCCCGTGTAACGATAGCTGATCCATTACCATGCGATTTATCCTGGAAAGACACTTCTCCTGCCGGACAGAAGAAGCCAGTGTAAGAGAATGCCGCAACCGGTGTCGGGTGGGTAGTGACTGGAATTGTCACGGAATCCTTACAATTAGACAGGTTGGTAACCCGTAATGTCACATTGAACGTTCCAGCCGTTGTATATTTATGCTTTGGATTCTCAAGAGTGGATGTACCACCATCTCCGAATTCCCAAAACCAAGCCGAGAGACCGCTTCCCGGTGCAATTGACAAGTCGGTAAAAGATGTCGAATCGTTTACACACGCGACAGATGCACTGAACATCGCCTGAGGGTTCGGATTAACAGAGATTTGAATTATAGTATCATTCGTACAGCCATTTGAGTTCGTAACCGTTTCTGTTACCGAATAGAATCCCGTAGTGGTATATATATGTGTTGGATTCTGCAATGAAGAGTAATTGTTAGGTCCCGAAGAAGGATCTCCAAAATTCCATGACCATGAAGCCATACTTGCAGAATTCGCAACAGATGAATCTATGAATATAGTCGGACTTCCGGCACAGGCTGTATCCGCCTTGAATTTAGCAACCGGTGCAGCATTGATGACTACCGATTTATTGATCGAGTCATGACATCCTGTTGCATTTGTCACGGTTAAATTGACAGTAAATGTCCCACTATGGGAAAAACTGTGTAAAGGATCCTGGAGTGGGGATGAATTTGAATTACCGGATCCCGGATCTCCGAAGTTCCATAACCATTGGTTAATTGGTGTTCCCCCATATTGCTGCGACAAATCGGTAAACTGAAGCGGCATCTCGGCACATCGTGTAGTGGCATATGTAAAGTTTGCCGCAGGAGCAGATTCAACCTGAACCGGCACAGTTGTTGAAGCCGTACAACTATCGGAAGTAGAAATAGTCAATGTTACATTGTATGTGCCTCCATGTGTATATAGATGGTTAACATTCTGCGGGTTTGGATAAAGAATAGTTTTAGAACTGCCATCTCCAAAAGCCCAAACCCATTTATCAATGAGACCATGACCAGTAGTAGAGAGATCAGTGAAATGAATCGAATCTCCTGCACACATCGGGGCATTAGTAGTAAAGGAGGCAACAGGTTTTGGAAGAACAAGAATTTGCTTTGTGATACTATTTGTGCATCCTTCATTGGTCGTAACCGTCAAGATAACACTAAATACACCTGGATATGCATACAAATGTGTCGGGTTTTTTACATTAGAAGTCTGTCCATCCCCAAATTGCCAATAATATTGTGTAATGGTTCCTATTCCACCGGATCCCTGTCTGTTCGATGAATCTGTGAATGAAGTATATGACCCGAAGCAGACTGTGTCAAAAGTAAAGTCTGCAACAGGCGGTGCAATTATAGTAATGCTCTGGGTGGCTGTATCAGTGCAGTTAGATGCATTGTAAACAACTTCCGTCACGGTAAATATGCCATTAGAAGAGAAGATATGTGTAGGATCCTGCGCTTGTGAATTGTTTCGATTTCCTGACAAAGGATCACCGAAATCCCAATTCCATTGGATAATACTACCCCCTCCGTTCATCTGTGAATGATCGGTAAACTGTACCGCTTGATTTGCACAATCGCTGGTTGGGAAACTGAAGCTGGCGATAGGTGAAGGCGTACTGTTAACTAAATGACTGATTGATGCGGAACAACTGTCGGAAGTTTTAACGGTAAGTGTGACTGTATGCGCCGTAGCTCCGGTTATAGAAAATGTATGTGTCACATCGGGGTTGCCCGGAGCAGTGATGGTGGTGATAGTACCATCGCCGAAATTCCAGATCCACTCGACTATTGCACCCACGTAACCTGTCACCGTCGTAGATTGGTCAATATATTGAACAGGTGCTCCCAAACAGTTAGGATTAGTATACGAAAACGCGGGAATTGGCAAAGGATTGACCAATACCTGCATTGTTGTATCTTTTGAACAACCATTGGAATTGACGACGTTCAGGATGACGTTATACATGCCGTAATTAGTATAGGTATGTGTCGGATTCTGCAATGTTGAGAATGTTCCATCCCCAAAATCCCACGAATAACTTATTATGCTTGCAGGGAGTGGAGGCGTAGAGGTACTTGTAAATGTTGTTAAAGAACCTACACATGCAGTAGTTGCAGTAAATGATGCAACCGGTAACTGGTGTATCGTAATCGATTTCAGGATTGTATCCTGGCAACCGTTTGTATTGGTCACAACCAGAGAAACACTATACGTTCCTGCATTTGAGAAAGAATGTTCAGGGTTTTTCGCCGCTGAAGCATTATTTAGACCGGATGAAGGGTCGTCGAAATTCCATGCCCATATTATAATTGAGCCTCCACCATTGTTCTGCGAAAGGTCAGTAAACTGAATCAACTGGCCGGCACAATCAGTTGAGGAAAACCCGAAATTAGCAATGGGCGAAGGAATGCTCGTGACAAGATGTTCGATAAATGCAGTACAACCTGCACTGGTCGTAATAGTCAGTCGTACGGTATGCGAAAGGACCCCGGGCGAGCCTACAAAAGTATGATTGACATTCGGGTTTCCAGGGTAATTGATGGTATCGAATGTTCCATCATTAAAATTCCAAACCCATTGAATAATATGGCCAAGATATCCCGGCACCATGCTTGAAAGATCAGTATAATGAACCACAGCTCCTAAACAATTTGGAGAAGAGAAACTGAATGCAGGCACAGGCAAGGGATTAACAAGAATCTGTTCTGTCGTATCTTTTGAGCAACCGTTGGAATTGACAACAATCAATTTAACAGTGAATGTTCCATATGAAAGATAAGTATGCGATGGGTTTTGCAACGTTGAGGACATTCCATCCCCAAAATCCCAGGAATAACTAATCATATTCGCTGCATTGGGAACTGAAAGGTTGGTAAATTGAGTAGGGGTATTAAAACAGGCCGTATCCGCGCTGAAATTTGATAGCGGTAACAAATTCACTGCAACGGTCTTAACGATTGTATCCGTACATCCTGTCGCGTTTTGAATAATCAGTGTCACAGTATATGAACCTCCTGCTGAAAATGTATGCGCCGGATTCTGAATGGTGGAGAGATCGTTCAAACCGGAAGTCGGATCGCCGAAATTCCAATTCCATTTAGTGATACTCCCACCTCCATTGGTCTGAGACAGGTCTGTAAATTGTACCGCCTGGTCCATACAGGATACGGTTGAATATGTATAATTAGCAATAGGCGAAGGAATCAGGGTAACGGTATGTGATACGACTGCTGAACAACTGTCGCTTGTCCATGTTGTAAGGGTCACAGTAAAATTCGATGTTCCTGTTGGAAAGGTATGGGTAACATTCGGAGAGGCCGGAATAATGATACTTTGAGATGTTCCATCTCCGAAATTCCATAACCATTTTGCTATATATCCGGCATAGCCAGCTGGAACAGAAGACTGGTCTGTAAATGATACCGGACTGCCTGAACATGCAGGGGATGACCAGCTAAACTGAGGAATGGGAAGCGGATTGACCTTGACCTGGTGTGAAACAGAATTTGTACAACCATGATGATCGATCACGGTCAGTGTAGCAATGTACGTGCCGGCCGATGTATAGAGATGTGAGGTACTGACCGCGTCTGCGCTGAGAGGTGTTCCATCACCGAAATTCCATGACCAGCTTACAATTGAATCCGGATGCATGATGGTTGTATCGGCATGAAAATGAACCAGTTCGGTCAGGCAGGCAGAATCCCTGGTAAATGCGACCGGAGGGGAAGGGAAAACATATACCTGTTTTATTACCGTATCCACACAACCATCAAAATTCTGAACTATTAATCTGACACTATATGTTGAGTCACCAGTAGTAAATATATGTTGCGGATTTTGCAAAGATGATGCATTACTACTGCCTGATAAAGGATCTCCAAAATTCCAAACCCATGAAATAATATTTCCACCACCATTCGCGAAAGACGCATCGGTAAACTGAACCAGACTTCCTGCACAAGGTGTTGTATAATAGAAATTCGCAATGGGAAGAGGCAATACAGTCTGATCATGACTATAACTATCAGTGTATCCAGAATTATCAGTGACTGTCAATGTCACAGTGTAAGTTCCTGTTGTTGCATAAGTATGACATACATCCGGATTGTTCGGGAAATAGATAGTATCGTTGGGCGTTCCATCACCAAAGTACCATACCCACATGTTAATATAGCCAAATGGGGGAGAGGGGACAGAAGATAGGTCATTAAAACACATTGGCACATTCAGGCAAACAGGTGCATTACTCGAGTAGAATGCCATTGGAATTTCCGGTACATCAACAATATGACTTACCGAATTTGAACAGCCTAAAGTATCGGTAACAGTTAGTGTCGCAGTCCAGTTACTGGGTCCAAGGTAAGTGTGTACCGGGTTATGACCATATCCATAATTGCCATCGCCAAAATTCCACAGGCACATGTTTCCTATTTCGCCAAGATTAGTAATACCTCCAGGCAATGAATCAATATGGAATTGGATTTGATTGTTCTGAGATCCTACGTTCCAGGAAAATTCAACAGCCGGTTTGATATTTACATGAATCGTCTTTCTTATCGTATCCGGACATCCGGTAGTATTCGCAACTGCCATTGTAACGATATATGTACCAGAGTCAGCGTAGACATGTGAGCCGTTAATTAAATTGGATATGTTATTTCCGGAAGCAGGATCGCCATAATTCCAATAGTAAGAAACAATGGCAGGGCCATTATTCTGAATGGAACGATTTTCAAATTTCAGAGTATCTCCGGCACAGGCAGTACCATAAATAAAACTGGCAATAGGAGAAGGTGTCAAGGTGATACTATGAATTGCAGTATCGGTACAGGAAAGGTTATTGGTCACTACCAATTGAACCGTATAAGGTCCGAAGGCCGGAAATACATGGTTAACATCCGGACTTTCAGGGTAATTTAGAATTACTGGTGAAGATCCATCTCCGAAATTCCATTTCCATGTTATAATACTATCCGTCGACGGAAAAGTAGAGCTATTAGAGAAGCTTACTTCGTTATACTCACAGGTTGGAGAAGAGAAAGAAAACGAAGCAGTCGGAACAGATTGGGCAACCACAACCTGTTGTGTAGTAGTGTTTGTACAATACTTTTTATTCGTAATCTTTAGTTCCACTGTATAAGTACCAGGGCCACTGAAAACATGCGTTGGCTTGCTGCATGTTGAACAACTGTCAGTGTTGGATTTTCCCGAAGTAGGATCTCCGAAATACCAGGTATATTCTATTATCGGGGTCGTAAGTAGGGGTGTTGTCGAAATTGTTCCGTCAAAACTAACCGCCTGATATGAACAATTGGGTATCGTCGTATTAAAAGCAGCAGTAGGAATAAACTGGTTGGGATTAACATAAACTGCATCGTAGATAGTATCCGTAGCTCCTTCATTGTTTGTCACTATATAAGTAATGGTGTAAGTAATATCCCAAGGTGGTCCGGCAAAAATATGTGGGACTGAATCTGGTCGAACGGAGGAATTATACGGTGTTGTACCATCTCCAAAATCAATATAATAATTCACAATAGGTTTTGTAGCGTCGGCAACAGATGCATCCCAGAATGATACCACGTTTCCATAGCAGGATGTATTAGTAAAATAAAAGTAAGAAACCAGTAGAGGTTGTATTTTTATTGATAATGATACTGTAGTACTACAGGGGATTGATGGGTTAGTCTCAGTAACACTCACCGCCCCGGTGCCGACTGCGCCCCAGGTCACACTTATCTGGTTTGTACTTCCTCCCGAAATAATTGTACCACCGGTGAGGGACCAGGAATAGGTGTGTCCTGCAATATTCGGTGTTGAATAAATAACACCCGTCTGGTTGTTACAAACTATGGAAGTACCTGCAATTTCCGGTTGTGTATCTGCACAGGTTTGCGCAGAAAGTGAGAAAGTAGTCATACCAAGAATCAGGGTCGAACAGGTGAGGTAGCGTAAAAATCTCTGAAACATATTGCTATTATTAGAATATTGTTTGATTTCCATGCAATAATTTTATACTATAAAAAGATAAAAAGGTTACAATTCATGGTCTAATAAAGGGAAAAGGGTTCCTACTTTTTATCATACAACAAAAGTAAAAAATAATTAACATTATCCAAATATGTTATTAAGACATTCTATAATCACTTTGGTTGCCTGAACAATAATTCAAAATAAATTTTGTTATTCAATATATCATCTTATTTTTGCATTACTGAATTCAATAATCTGGTCCTTATGAAAAATTTTTTCCCATTATTCTTCTTATTGATCCTCGGTTCTTTCATTTCAGGATGTTCAAATAAAAATGAAGCTACCCCTTGTAACAGTGAGGGAACTTTGTGCATTGAAAACAAATTGGATTCTACCATTGTTGTCAGCATTAAAACTACTCATGACCAGTTTACTATTTTGAAAGATTACATGCATTGTAGTACATTGACAAGTGATGTGACATACTCTATTAATATATCTGCAACTGGAATTGACAGAGACACTTCACTGACCATCCTTTCCTGTGATAAAAAACTTTTAATTATTCAGTAATTACAGTAAGATCGCAGGTTCTCTTTCTGGAATTAATCAAATTTTATTTTTGTAAAATAATAGACCAGTCGTTTTTTATTCTCTGCTGAGTTGATGTTTTTGATTTCCTGATAACCGTAACATAGGAAAAAAGAGCCATACCATGGGATCATGTAATTTTTACTTTCAGTGAGCATTTTATCTTCCGGATACATTTGATCCATTGCAGAAAAATCAAGCTTCTCTACAATTTCATTCTCCCTGATAATTTTTGATGCAATTCTTGCTTCGCTGGAATAACACAGCACCATCGTATCCGAAGATAAGCAGAACACATTCACTTTGGGATCCAATTCAGGAGAGATCAGATTCCTGATCTCCATTGAATTATCCCATTTCAGGTTGCCCGATTTATCAAATCCGGCAATAATAGCACATGTATAGCGATATCCATCAAAAACATTGTAAGTATTTATATACGGACGTCCGTAAAAGTCAAATTCAGTATAATTCTCAGGATGATATTCAGGGACATAACTTTCTCCCATAAACAAAACCTGATCATTATGAACTATTAACGGATGAACAAGCAAATTCAATTCTGCAGTAAAATGGTTCACTGATTGACTTTTCTTTAATGACTTTTTTTTGATGATCTCCAGGTCTTTTTCTGTTAAAATATTTTGGAAATTCTTCAGTTCAAGGAAATTTTTAAAGCGAATGTCTGTCTGAACTCCATTCCTGATCCTGCATGTAAAAAATCCCGAGGCGTTTTTAGACGACTCATCTTTTGTTGATTTTCCGGAGCCTGAAAAGGTAGCAATCACCAATACATCATCCGTATTCACGAGAATCAGTTGAAGATTTTTAATATCCCATGAGGGGGAAATGGTGCTGATTTCCGTTTCTGAAACTTTTGTTCCTGAAAACGTTATTTTCAGAAGGTCATTGATAGTCGTATTTTTCGAAACTGTTTTCCGTATAGTTGCATATAGGGTGTTGCTCAATGTATCTATGATAAAACCAGTAATTGCTGAACTTGTTTCCTGAGTGGTTAATTTATAATCAGTTACTTTTCCGGTTTCAGTTTCAATGATCTGCAAATGTGCGGGTTCATTCTTCAGGTTATATCCCATGAAGGAATAATCATGAAAGACCAGAAACTTTACGGGAACAATATTGCCGTTCAATTTATAACGGCTTCCTGTAATTTTTCCGGATATACATTCAAGCTTGACAATCATTTCCAGCCCTGTAATTCCCTTTGTCTTCTCACTTGCAATGAATAATAAAGAAATGGTACCTTTTTCAATCGAAAAATCTTTGACCTCGAGTCCCGACCTTATAGAAATACTTTTAACCCAACGGGGATTAAGATTTTTATCATAGAGGGAAAAATACCATTTTATGAGAGAATCATTCACCGTTTCGACGCTTTTGAAGTAAAGCAGCACCCCCGTTTCGCCTAAAGGGATAAGATGATATGTCTCGTCAGTTGATTTTACTGGAATCTCGACTCTTACAGGTCTGTCAATGTCAGGAGAAGATTTAAGGCCCTGGCTTCTGGATACAAGCCCGGGGAAAAAAGAAAAAAACAGAAAGAAACAGAAAACGGTTTCCTTTAACATTTACTTTGAATTAACTGTACAAATTTATAAAATATTCCAACAAGAATAAAGAGCCCCAACCCTTCCCCCAAGAGAGTGATCACTTTGCCCCCCGATCCCTGATACCTACATCTATGGTTCATGTTCCGAAAGAGAAGGGGGAGTGATAGATAAGTTGGGTTATTCCCTAACAGGTTTTATTTCGGGCCATTGCAGAATAAATTTCTGTACACCAATTTTGTTATCTGACACATCGGTAACTTGGACGAAGTAGATGCCTGGTGATAAATTTACAAGGTCAATATTTTGGGTTGTAAGGTTTGTCGTTTCCTGGTATACTTCCCTGCCGATTATATTCATTATTTTTATTTTTCTGATCCTTTCATGCTTAAAAATAATTTTGACAAAACCATGGGATGGATTCGGAAAGAGTGTGAAATCATTTGAAGGGTTTATTCCTCCTATCCCGGTAGTCAGGGTGCCGATAACAAGGATGTCATCCAATTCCCATATCGAAGCATTTGTTGTGTCTGATGTATAGATAAATCCAATATACACATTGTTACCATTTATTCCTGAAACATCAATATCGCCTGAATAAGTCCAGGCCGACCCTCCCTGAGACCATTCTGAGTTGAGACTTGTCCAATCAAAATCATCAGGATCTCCGGAACCGTCATAGTCGTTGGAGATCTTCACTACCATGGGGTTTCCCGCATAATTATAAGCGCTCATAAAGGAAAAGACCTCATTTTTATAAAGATCAAAATTCATGACAGGTGTGATCAGCCAATCTTCGTTCACAAACGGGGAACCATCTTTCCGACCGCTTATTCTTGCACATCCGGAAGAAGAAGTTCCATGTGTGGAATCTATCATCCAAACCTGGCCCGGACCCTGAATATTCCTGGGAATAATGGGGGATAAAGAAAAGTCATTGAAATCATGATGGAAAATAATTACTCCGTCTGAAGTAGTTGCATTTGCGGCAGGTGCTGCTCCATCTGTTTTATAATCAATAAATGTTCCTGAATTGGTATAGGGAAAAATGACAAAGTAATAGGTTGTATTTCTTAATAACCCTGTAAAAAGGCAGGTCTGTACTCCCGAAAGAATATTCATGGCAGCACTTCCATCACCCAAATTTGGGTCATCAGAAACAGTTAGACCGTCTGTCGGAGCCACTATGTTATTTGCGTCACTGCCAAGAATAAGGTAAGAAGGGGCAATTTCTTCGCCGACTGCATCGATCCAATTTAGGGTGACTTTAAAATATCCTGGTGTAGCAGTAAAATTTGTCGGATAGTTCAAGGGTTCCGGGAAGGCGGTATCACATGTCCATGCAATATTATCAATGGTCACCTGACCTGAATTTGTACTATCAGCCTGGACGAATTGAAAGACAAAATTACCGGTAATATTCACAGTTATGGGACCCGAATTGTGAACATTATCAGTATCATCGATTCCTCCCGGACTTGTTACATTGCAAAATTTAGCATTATTGACGTACACATCCAGATCAACCGCAGTTGAATAGGCCTGTTTAAAATCAAAATTAAATGTTCCGCAGCCGTTAAGAAGAGTTCCTGAATATACCCTTGCTGTTGTATCCCGTGCTTTACCCATACAGGGACTGGGAGAATTGATCGGGCGATCATTGCGGCATTGTTTATAAGTCCATGTCGAGCCATCCTGCCCGGTAAAAGTACCGTTATGATAATGCCCTCGGGTGCCTGTATAATTGTTAAAATTTTCTAACCCCTGGCACGTTGCTTTTTGCCCTAAAAAAATTATAAAGAATACCGGATAAAGCAAAAAAATAATTTTCATCTGCTTATTTTACCCATTAATCGGCTAAGCCATTAAAAGGTAATACACAGATGAAAATTATTTTCTTTCCGTTTTCAGGTTATTTATCTTTTACTTCTTCAAAATCAACATCGGTGACTTCATCATTACCACTTTGCTGTTTCTGTTCCGGACCGGTTTGGGATCCTGCCTGAGGGCCTTCATGGGGCTGTTGCGGTTGTGCATTCTTGTACATATCTTCACTTGCGCTCTGCCAGATCGAATTCAGGTTAGCCATTGCTTTATCAATACCCGAAAGATCTTTATTTTTATGTGCAGTTTTTAATTCTTCCAGCGATTTTATGATCGATTCTTTTTTATTTCCCGGTATCTTGTCACCAAATTCCTTTAGCTGTTTTTCCGTCTGGAAAATGAGAGAATCTGCTGTGTTTAATTTTTCTATCTCTTGTTTGATTCGTTTATCCGCATCTGCATTTATCTGAGCTTCTTCTTTCATTTTCTTGATATCAGCTTCTGACAATCCCGAAGAGGCTTCTATACGGATCTGTTGTGATTTCCCGGTTGCTTTATCCCTGGCCGTAACATTCAAAATCCCGTTTGCATCAATATCGAATGTCACTTCAATCTGCGGAATACCACGTGCCGAAGGAGGAATGCCATCGAGATGGAAACGTCCGATGCTCTTGTTTTGATCTGCCATGGGTCTTTCACCCTGAAGTACATGAATCTCAACTGAAGTCTGATTATCAGCTGCGGTTGAAAAAACTTCTGATTTTTTAGTCGGAATGGTCGTATTTGATTCGATCAGCCGGGTCATCACGCCACCTAGGGTCTCAATTCCCAGTGACAACGGGGTAATATCAAGTAAAAGAACATCTTTCACTTCTCCTGTCAGGACACCTCCCTGGATTGCTGCGCCGACAGCTACAACTTCATCCGGATTTACACCCTTTGAAGGTTCTTTTCCGAAGAAATCCTTAACCAGTTTTTGCACAGCAGGAATCCTTGTCGAGCCGCCAACCAGAATCACTTCATCAATGTCAGCTGTTTTCAGTCCGGCGTCTTTCATGGCCTGCTCGCAGGGTGGAATGGTCGATCGCATCAAGGAATCAATCAATTGCTCAAATTTAGCACGTGAAAGTTTTTTTACCAGATGCTTGGGGATACCATCAACCGGCATTATATATGGCAGATTAATCTCCGTTTCAGTTGAACTGGACAATTCTATTTTGGCTTTCTCAGCAGCTTCTTTTAATCGCTGAAGTGCCATCGGGTCTTTTCTTAAATCAATCCGTTCGTCTTTCAGAAATTCATCAGCAAGCCAGTCTATAATAAGGTGGTCAAAATCATCCCCACCAAGATGGGTATTCCCGTTGGTAGACTTAACTTCAAATACACCTTCTCCAAGTTCAAGAATTGAAATATCAAAAGTTCCACCTCCAAGGTCAAATACCGCAACCTTCATGTCTCTGTTCTTTTTGTCGAGACCATATGCCAGGGCAGCTGCTGTGGGTTCATTGATAATACGTTTGACATCAAGGCCTGCAATTTCTCCTGCTTCTTTTGTCGCCTGACGCTGTGAATCGCTGAAATATGCAGGTACCGTAATAACGGCTTCCTTTATTTCCATCCCAAGATAATCTTCTGCCGTTTTTCTCATCTTTTGAAGTATCATGGCGGAAATTTCCTGTGGGGAATACAGTTTGCCACTGATGTTGACACGCGGTGTATTGTTCTCACCACGATCAACGTGATAAGGTACCCGATTGATTTCCTTTTCAACCTGATTATATGTTTCTCCCATGAACCTTTTTATGGAAAAAACAGTATTATGAGGATTTGTGATTGCCTGCCGTTTGGCCGGATCACCAACTTTCCGTTCACCATTTTCTGTAAAAGCAACTATTGAAGGAGTTGTTCTTCTCCCCTCACTGTTGGCAATGACAACCGGTTCGTTCCCTTCCATGACCGCTACACAAGAATTTGTAGTTCCAAGATCGATACCAATAATTTTTCCCATTTTTATTAAATTTATTATGAATATTTTTCGGATTTTTGTCCTTTAATGTCAATCATTATGCCAAAATAAATTTGGCTGTCAGATTGTGACAAAACGACAGTAAAAGGAAATTATCAGGATGTCAGAAACCACGGTTGATAAAAGCCGTATCGGTTTTAAATTCATCGAGCGTATTCGACCCAAGTCGAATTGTATCAATTTCATTTACGTATCTGCTCGAAAACAGTCCGATCCCGTTATAAATGTTGGAAAACGACGGCCGTTCCTGAATGATTGAAAGAGATGGCTCAGTGGCATTCATATAAGTGTTAAGATCATCAGAAGCAACACTGAAGATAAAATCTACATACTGCGCTGTTCTCGAAGAAACAGAGGGATCTGCTTTTAATGTTTTTATATTGGCTTTCACTACAGTGTAGAAAACATCTGACGAAAAACTTTGTTCAAGGGGTTCAGATGAGACCTCATAGGGATCAGAAACTTCATAATCATTGAATACCAGCCACTCAAAGGACTTCGGCTTAGAACCACTTCCAGTAGTTTCAAGATAGTGAAAACGGACTACCAGCTGATAACGTTTCCCACCATAGGCCTGGTCAAATATGACATTGAAATATTGTCCCGGGATAAAGTCCATCAGTTTAATATAAGGATCCGGAGTATCAACATTGAAGTTGTGAACTAAAGTAGTAGAAGCAGAATCAACAACCCCGGTCTTCGTATGAGTAATTTTCAGCCGATAAGTATTGTTCTGATCCAGATGCCCGGTTGGACAATAATAAACCATTTGGGTGGGAAAATAGAATATTGAATCTCCTGCTTGTTTGGTATGAATAGTCATTGTATCAAATACATAGGTCTTAACAAGGGTACTGCCCAGCCATGCTTCCAGCCTGACATCCAGTTTACCCGGATAAGTACTTGAATCAGGAATCTTTGCATATTGCAGGGCGTTACCATTACCGAGAAACGCCTTTGTGATTTTAATGTAGGCGGTATCATTATTCTGGCTCAGCAGTCCATAAACCACAGTAATGTCTTTCCAATTTGCATTTACTTGTAACTTATCATTGCAGGAACAAATAATTGAGAGGATCACAAGGGCAAAGAAAATATTTCTGAAATAATGCATAGGTGATTCTATTTGGGAAAGAAGGCAAAAGTAAATAATTTTTAATTATTTATCGTAGTTTTGCTGATAAATTGCAAAAGAATGACACCATTGTATCGAAATGTTCCTAAAGTCACCACATATGTGCTCCAGGAAATGAAACTGGAAGGGGAGAAAATTGCTATGCTTACTGCCTATGATTACTCATTTGCACGTATCCTTGATGGAACGGGTATTGACATCATACTTGTCGGGGATTCAGCTTCCAATGTAATGGCAGGACACACTTCCACTCTGCCCATCACCCTGAACGAGATGATATATCATGCATCCTCGGTTGTGAGAGCGGTTAAAAGGGCGATGGTAGTTGTTGATATGCCTTTTGGCACATACCAGGGCAATTCGAAAGAAGCCTTGTTTTCTGCCATCCGGATAATGAAAGAAAGCGGTGCAGATGCAGTTAAAATGGAAGGAGGAAAAGAAATCATTGAGTCTGTCGATCGAATCTTATCTGCTGGTATACCTGTGATGGGTCATCTGGGTCTTACACCACAATCCATTCATAAATTCGGAACCTATGTCGTGAGGGCCACTACCGAGGAAGAAGCACAAAAACTTATGGAAGACGCTCAATTGCTCAGTCGTGCAGGATGTTTTGCTATCGTCCTCGAAAAGATACCAGCAAAACTCGGAGCTCAGGTTTCAAATACAATAAAGATTCCTGCCATCGGAATCGGAGCCGGACGGGATGTTGACGGCCAGGTTTTGGTATTGCATGACATGTTGGGCATAACAATGGATTTTTCTCCGCGTTTTCTTCGCCGGTACAATAATCTCGCAGAGGAGATCCAGGGTTCAGTAAATGCTTATATCAATGATGTCAAATCTCTTGATTTCCCAAATGAACGGGAACAATACTAATGAACAGGAGTCAATAGGAAACGATATTCTTTTCGAAGACAATCATCTTATTATTTATAATAAACAGCCGTCGCAGATCGTGCAGGGAGATAAGACCGGTGATACACCGCTTAGTGATCTGCTTAAAGCATTCATTAAAGAACGTGACCATAAACCCGGTAATGTATTTCTTGGAGTGGTTCACCGGATTGACCGGCCCGTAAGCGGAGTGGTTATTTTTGCAAAAACCGGTAAAGCTCTTACCCGTATGAATGAAATGATCAAGGCAGGTCAAATTCACAAGTCTTATTGGGCGATTGTTAAAAACCAGCCACCCGGAATAAGTGGTCATCTTATTCATTATCTTAAAAAAAATGAAGAAAAAAATAAATCTTTCGCCTATGAAAAGGAAGTGACAGGTTCCCGGAAAGCTGAAATGAAGTACCGACTGCTCGCGAGAAGTCAGAATTATTTTCTTCTGGAGGTGACGCTGCTGACAGGACGTCATCATCAGATACGCACTCAACTTTCAAAAATCGGATGCCCAATCAAAGGCGATTTGAAATATGGTTTCGGCCGTTCGAATTCTGATGGTTCGATTTGCCTGCATGCAAGGCAGGTTGAATTTATACATCCGGTAAGTAAAGAAGAAATACGAGTGGTTGCCGATCCACCGGAGGATAAGCTCTGGGCATCATTTCTATCGCAATTTAATACCAAATCCTGAGGATTGTTATTACCATCTATGAAATGAAAACCGGAGAAATAATTCTGCAGCCTGATACGATTCTTTCACGGAATCTGAAGTTGATTTATCATCAACCAAGTTGTGATTCTACATTAGAGTTTCAGAGTCTTTTGTCCCCTGCACCTGCACCTGTAAGTTCCTTTTTCACTTCTCACCAATTAAAGACACAGGACATCCGGCCTGTTCCTTTCACAAAATATCAGCCCGATTGGATTCTGGGTTTTCTTTTGCTATGTTTTATACTGATTGCATGGGTTCAGGTGTTTTCCCGCAGGAGACTCCAGCAGATCATGATGGCGCCATACTCAAAAAGATTCTTAAGTCAACTGATAAGGGATGGTGATCTTTTTTCGGAACGGATCTCATTGGGTACGGGTTTCCTCTATTTCATCACGACCTCATTATTTCTATACGAGCTTATTGAATTTTTTTTCACCCGGGAGCCATCGTTGTCTATCGGGGGTCTTATGCTTTTTACACTAATCTGCATTTTCTTATTGGGTTACTGGATTGTTAAAATTTCTATGATCCGATTTCTATCGTTTATCTTCAGGACCCGTCAGACATCCTTGGAATATCTCTTAAATATTTTGATCTTTAACATATTAACAGGCATTTTTTTATTGCCATTCCTGGTTTTAACGATATATTTAAAATGTGTTGTTTTTCTTTGGATTTGCGTGATAATCTTTGCTTTGTTCTTTTTCTTTCGATTGATCAGAGGTTTTTTGATAGGAATCTCAATAACGAAATTTTCCTACTTGTTTTTATTTGTGTATCTTTGCACCCTTGAAATATTACCCCTGATCGTTTTAGTAAAAGTTGCTCTGAAGTACTATATGTAAGCGATCCCGAAAGTTAGCCTGAGTGTGCAACAACAAAAAACACACAACATTGAAAATAAAAACCATCCTTGTCTCTCAACCACAACCATCAGATCCTGAAAAATCGCCTTATACTGATCTGATAAAGAAGTTTAATGTCAATGTTGTATTCCGTAAGTTCATCAAAATAGAAGGAATATCTGCTAAAGAATTCCGGAAAGAACGGATCAACATACTCGACTTTACTGCTGTTATTTTTACGTCCCGCAATGCGGTGGATCATTTTTTCAGGATTTGCAAAGAAATGCGTATCGAGGTACCTGATGCCATGAAGTACTTCAGTATCTCCGAATCTACGGCTTACTATCTCCAGAAATATGTCCAGTACAGGAAAAGAAAAGTTTTTCACAGTAGAGAAAACTTTGCGAATCTTGTTGAACTGATCAAAAAGCATAAAACTGAAAAATTCTTGTTGCCTTGCTCGGATATTCATAAACCAGAGATTTCCAATATGCTGCAAGAAAATAAGGTCCAATTTAAAGAAGCGGTGATCTACCGAACACTTGTCAGCGATCTTTCCGACATCAAAATAGAGGATTATGATATGCTGGTCTTTTTCAGTCCTGCCGGGATCAGATCCTTATTTAAGAACTTCCCTAAATTCAAACAAAATAATACTGCTGTCGCTGCATTCGGGCCAACTACGGCGAAAGCTGTTACAGATGCGGGACTTAAACTGAATGTTGCTGCACCTACAAAGACGGAACCTTCTATGATCATGGCCATCGAGCATTACCTGCAGAATGAGTTGAAGAAAAAATAACATGGATCAAACTTTCATAAAGGATGAAAGGTTGTGTAAGAAAATTCTGATCGCAAAACTCTTCCGGGAAGGTCATTCTTTTTATATCCATCCATTTCGTGTAACATTCATAGAGACTGAGATTCCTGTTAATATTCCCGCACAAGTACTCATTTCTGTTCCCAAACAGAACCTGCGAAAAGCGGTTCAACGGAATAAAATCAAACGCAGGATCCGTGAAGCCTATCGAATTAACAAGGGAATACTGTATGATGATCTTACCGAAAGACAACAACAGATGGCACTTTGCATAATTTACACTTCGAAAGAAATCCTTCCTTTCAACCTGATCCGGGAAAAAATAATATTACTTTTACAACGTTTAAGGAAAGGAGATGCGAAAATTACTTGGTAACTTCTTCATTCTTTTGATCCGGTTGTATCAGGGCGTCCTTTCTCCCTACTTGATGCCATCATGCAGGTACACACCTTCCTGTTCAGCTTATGGTATAGAGGCGATCAGAAAACATGGACCTTTCAAAGGCATCTGGCTTACCCTGAAAAGACTGGCGCATTGTCACCCCTGGGGTGGAAGCGGGTATGATCCGGTTCCGTGAATGCCGGGAATTGAATAATATGTTTAACAGATAATATAATAAGGGATTATGATACGAAGAGGAGCAGTTGTTTTATTGATATTGATTTTAGTGGGTGCATGTAAACTTGCACCTGCACAAGCCCCAAACGAACAGGGTTTCGAGATCGTAAAGAATCTTGACATTTATTCAAATGTCATAAAAGAATTGAATACGAATTATGTGGATGAGATCAAGCCGGGAGAACTCACGAAAACGGCAATCGACGCCATGCTTGAATCGCTTGATCCATATACGAATTTTATCACCGAAAATGAAATCGAAGATTATAAATTCATTACTACCGGTGAGTATGGGGGAATAGGTGCTCTGATTCATCAGAACGGGGATTATGTAGTAATTTCTGAACCTTACGAAGGCGCCCCTGCACAGAAAAGCGACCTACGAGCTGGAGATATTATTCTGGAAATCAATGGGCAATCAGCAAAAGGGAAATCCTATTCTGACGTAAGTGCCATTCTGAAAGGACAGTCAGGAACTTCAATAACCCTGAAAATCCAGCGCCCTGGCGAGGATGAGCCAATAGAGAAAACCCTCAACCGGGAAATCATTAAGATCGATAATATTCCCTATTCCGGCATGCTGGATCATGAGGTTGGATATATCAAACTCACCAGTTTTACTCAAAAAGCAGCATCAGAAGTCAAACAGGCTTTCACGAAACTTCGTGAAAAAGGCGAGATGAAAGGTGTTATCGTAGATTTGCGTGGGAATGGAGGTGGTTTACTGAATGAAGCCGTCGATATTGTAAATATTTTTGTTGATCGCGGCCAGGACGTGGTTACTACTAAAGGAAAGCTCCCGGATAAAAACCATACATACAAAACCATGAATGCAGCTATTGATGTGACAGTACCATTAGTTGTGCTGGTCGACGGTCAGAGTGCCTCGGCAAGCGAGATTCTGTCTGGCTCCATTCAGGACCTTGACAGAGGTGTGATCGTCGGTCGCAGAACCTTTGGAAAAGGGCTGGTTCAAAATGTCGTTCCACTGAGTTATAATGCTCAGATGAAAGTCACTGTAGCTAAATACTATATTCCGAGCGGCAGGTGCATCCAGGCTATAGACTATTCGCATAAAAATAAAGAAGGAGTATTTGGTACGATTCCCGATTCTCTGATTACTGCATTTAAAACAAAGGATGGGCGAATCGTTTATGAAGGAAGGGGAATCAAACCCGATATTCACACCGATAAAGTCGACTATAGCAATATTGCAATGGCTCTCTATTCAAAGTACCTTATATTTGATTTTGCGACTAAATTCAGGAGGGACCATCCATCTATTCCTCCTGCCGATAAGTTTGAAATCACCGATTCTATTTTCAATTCTTTCGTAGCTTTTATTTCTGATAAAAAATATGATTATAAAACAAAGAGTGAACAAGCACTGGAAGACCTTCGTAAGAATTCAGAAAAAGAAAATTATTTCAATGCTATCAAATCTGAATATGATGCCCTCAAAAATCAGATGCAAAATGATAAAAAGAGTGACCTGACAAAATTCAAGTCCCAGATCTGCGAACTGATCAAACAGGAAATCGTTTCCAGGTATTATTACCAGAAAGGCAAGATAATCGCTTCGCTGAATACTGACAAAGACATTGCTGTAGCAATAAATGTTATTACAGACCAGGATTTGTATAAATCTATTCTCACAGGAACGTACAAGCCTCCCATTGAAGACAAGAATAAGACAAACGAGGATGATGATTCGTCCGATGATGATGATTCAGGATTACACTGATAAACGCTTCCAATTTGTAAATGAATAACCTTGATAAAATGAAAATTAAAATATACCTGGGAATTCTTGTAATTCTCGTACTTCTGGTCGCAGCAAAAAGCGACCGGCCAACATATAAAATATTTAATATAAAGGGCCATTCAGCCGATTATGGGGACATTCTTAAAGCCGCAAAAAATGCAGATGTGGTATTCTTTGGAGAAAGCCATACCAATCCGATTTGCCACTGGCTGGAATTACAATTGGTAAAAGATCTTTATGAAGAGAAAAATGGAAAGCTGGTCATAGGGGCAGAAATGTTTGAAAGAGATGACCAACTGCTTTTAAATGAGTACATTTCTTCTATGATACGGAAAAGAGACTTTGAAGCGGAAGCAAAGCTTTGGCCCAATTACAAGACAGATTATGCTCCAATTGTGGATTTTGCATCAAAGAAGAGGATTAAATTCATTGCAACAAACATCCCAAGACGTTTTGCGGCTATTGTAAATCTCAAAGGATTTGAAGGGCTCGACAGCATCAATGCATTGGAACGCGGAATGATTGCACCATTGCCACTCAAGTACAATCCTGATCTGGATTGTTATAAAAAGATCGGTGAGATGGTTGCAGGTTCCCCTATGCACATGGGAGATAATCTGCCAAAAGCGCAGGCTATCAAGGATGCCACTATGGCATATTTCATCTTAAAGAATACCAATGAAGGATATGTATTTTTTCATATTAACGGCAGTTATCACACTGATATTCATGAAGGGATTGTATGGTACCTTAAGGAATATAATAAAAGAAATGTTACCGATCTGAAGATCCTGACGATAACCTCTGTTGACCAGGACAACTTGGATGAACTTGAAAAAACCAACATTGGGAAAGCCGATTTTATTGTTTGTATACCCGAAGATATGACCCAAACTCAAGAGCCTTCATCAGGCATTGTTACGCCACCTGCTGCGATGACCCCTGTTGCCCCGATAAAAAGCGCCAAGGCAGATACCCTTAAGAAAACTGTTCCTGATACCGGCTCTGGTGATGATAATGACGACGACGATGATGATTAACCCTCCGGCTCAGGCAAAGGTAAAATAAGCGTTGATGAGGAAATTCCATAGGGTCACAATCACTGTTGCAACAAGTTTGGAAAGATAGAAGTTGATCTTGAACTTGCCATTCAACAGCCAGATGATGGCACTATTGATCCCTAGTCCGATCAGGGCAATAATGAAAAACCTTGAAAACTCTTCCACTATTCTGGGGTTATGGCTGTTAAAGGTCCATATCCTGTTGAGAAAATAGTTGGTAGTGGCAGCCAGAGTAAACCCAATGGCATTGGCAATATATTTCTGTACTTTTACTACCTCTTTAAAAAAATAAGTAGTCCCGAAATCAACAAAAACTCCGGAAAATCCTACCAAGCAGAATTTGATAAATTTGAGGAGGAAAACCTTGTCAAGAATTTTACTTACGTCCATAATCAGAATATTATAACATTATAATCAGTACTTCATTCTTCCCATTCCTCAGTACTTCAACATTTATTGTTTGTCCTTGTTTAAATTTTCCCATCCGTGACATGTATTCATAGATGTTTCCAACTGACAATCCATTAATAGAAATAATAATGTCGCCTTTCAACATTCCTCCCCTATAGGCAGGGCCAACTTTAGTGACACCATCTACCCGTAATCCTTTTTTCTCTGTTCCCGCAAAATCCGGCATGATTCCAAGTGTAACCTTCATCCGGCGTCCTCCTCTTCCGTAACCTTCTTTCCTGCCTGATTCATGAAAGGTCAGGGCCTTGGGCATGTTATCAATGTTCATGATGAGGTCGTGACTGAAGTCGCCGATTTCTTTCTCTTTTTCGTAATCCAATTTACTGGCCACATCAAAGGGAGTATGATAATCCATGTGAGAACCGGTCGTGAAAAAGAAAACAGGGATATTTGAGGCATAGAATGAAGCATGATCTGAAGGTCCATAACCGTCGGGAGAATGAGTAACGGTAAAAAGAAGACCTTTTTCATAGATCCGGATTATTGAATCGGCCTCAAGAGAAGTCCCTGTCCCGCTTATAGAAATGGAATTTTTCTCTTTATCGAAACGGCCTACCATATCGAAATTGAACATTGCTTTTATCTTTTTCATGTCTACCGGTGAATGATCAGTAAAATATTTTGATCCCAGTAGTCCCATTTCTTCTCCGCTGAAGGAAATAAAGATAATACTTCTTTTTAAACGGTTTTTTTCGGTGGCCAGTTTGCCGGCAAGTTCTATGACCATCGCCGTTCCCGATGCATTATCGTCGGCGCCATTGTGAATGGCAACCGTGTCGGGCATCCGGGAGCCCGAACCCGGACCGCCAAAGCCCAAATGATCATAATGGCCCCCTACAACAAGATATTCATCCTTCAAAACAGGGTCGCTTCCTTCGATCATCCCGACTACGTTCTCCGTTCTTGCTTTTTTCTGTATGATCTCGGCTGATGCAGAAACTACTATAGGAAGTTCGAGGGATTTGGGTCTTCTTGTTTTATTCAGGATCTTTTCCAATGAATCAATCTTGTATCCGGATGATTTTAACAGCAAATCCCCCACCTCCCGTTTAATATTAATGACCGGGATGCCGGAAGTTACGTCATTATTTTCTGAATGAAGGCCGATCAGTTTATCGTCTTTATCCACGGCAACCGGTGTAACTACCAGGACACCGGCAGCACCATGATCTTTTGCCACCAGCACCTTTCCCCGGATCTCAGTATAAGGGATGAATTTACTTTCATTGTTATCCAGTTCGGGGTCGCCCCTGAAAAGCATTACCCATTTACCTTTCACGTCCAATCCTTCATAATCCTTCCATTTCAGGCTGTCCTGATCGATGTCAAAACCATATCCTGTAAATACAACGTTACTGCTGATGGTTCCGTTAGAGGAATAAGCAACCGGCATAAAATCTTTATTGAAGGTTCCCTGGAAATCATCAAACCTCAGTGTATTATGAGGTCCTGCCGTGACATCAGTTACAATTTCGAAATACTGGAACCCACTATCGCAGATCAGTTTCAATCCTGAAACAATAAACTGGTTGCGGATGTAATTTGCCGCGATATCAGCTTCTTTTGTTCCAGGTTTCCGGCCTTTCAAAGAATCTGATGCAAGAAAATAAACATCCGTCTTAAGTTCTTTAGCGGTGATCTCAGGATTCCGTTGCCCGATTGCTGTAGGGGCCAGTACAATGGAAATGAAAATGTATGTTATAAGAGCTTTCATCTTTACGATTTTCGAATTAATTTTATTTGTCTGAATCTTTAACTATGTTATATTTCTTTGTACCTTAACAGTTAATAAATTTTCACCACGTCACCACGTCACCACGTCACCACGTCACCACGTCACCACGTCACCACGTCACCACGTCACCACGTCATTAGTTCACCACCTTATTAATTACTCCACCACCCAGCACCAGGTCATTCTGGTAAAAAACGGCGGATTGGCCCGGAGTGATTCCATCATTGGGTAAATGGAATGTTACTTTAACTGAATCTTTTTCATTGGGTTCAATCCGGGCGGCGGCGGCATTCTGAGCTGATCTGATCTTTACATTTCCCTCCATCTGACTGCTTAATGATTCAAAAGCAATCCAATTCAGATCGTTCACAATGAAAGAAGAACTCATTACCACTTCCCGGGTTCCAACTACCACCTTGTTATTTTCATTATCCAGACTGAGCACATAAAGCGGTTCAGAATAAGCGACGCCCAATCCTTTACGCTGTCCGATGGTAAAATTCCAGAATCCGTTATGTTTCCCGAGAATATTCCCCCGGCGATCAACGATATCGCCAGGCTTATCTTTGACGTCAAGCAAATCTTTATAGTCTCCACTGTAGAAATCCTGGCTCTCTTCTTTTTCAGACAATGGAATGTTGATCTTCGCCGCTATCTCCCTGACCTCTTGTTTTGTCATCCTTCCGATCGGGAAGATTACTTTTGAAAGCTGTTTTTGCGTAAGACGATAGATAAAATAAGTCTGATCTTTTTTCGGATCCATTCCGTTTTTAAGCAAATACCTTCCCCGTTGATCATCCCATTCGACGATGGCATAATGACCGGTGGCGAAATAATCATAGTCAAGTCCTTCCATTTTTGCCAATTCCGGAAGCAACCCGAATTTTATAAGCTGATTGCATTTCACGCATGGATTGGGAGTGCGTCCAGAAAGATATTCTTCACGAAAATAGTCAAGAACCAATGTTTTATACCATTGAGAGCAGTCAAATACGCGATACGGGATATCAAGAATAGCGGCCAGTTCCCTTGCTTCTTCAATTTCTTCATTTTCATACGGGCCATAACAGGCATGCTTTCCTGAAGGAACAAGGCTTGGTTTGCCATCCCAAATCGACATGGTCACCCCCGTAACATCATATCCCTGTTGTTTTAAAAGATAAGCTGCAACCGAAGAGTCGACTCCCCCACTCAGGCCAACGATAACCTTTTTTTTTCCTGTCACTGAAATACCCAGTTAAAAATTAAAGGCAGCAAAGGTAAGAATAATCGTGTCACAACTTTCTCCGTCTTACCAATTGGCTAATCAGATAAATTACCACACAAAAAACGCCGACTCCTGAGATCATGAACATTGCCTTGGGTCCGATAGAGTACCAGAGCAATCCTGAAAGACTGCTTGAAAGGAGTGTAAAGATGCTGGCAAAACTGGTATAATAACCAATGGCCGTCGCAGTGTCCGACTTGTCGGCTAAATTTGAGATCAATGCCTTTGAAACCCCTTCGGTAGAAGCGGTATAGATGGCATAAAAGAAGAAAAGAATTGCAAATGCCACGAAAGAAGTAGCGAATCCAAAGAAAAAATAGACCAATGAAAAAATAAACAGTCCGGTGATGAGCATTGTTTTCAGACCAATCCTATCGGCGATTGCTCCGATCGGATAGGACATCAAGGCATATACCAGATTATAAAAGATATAAAAACCGATCATCCGGGTATCAGTCATTCCTTGGTTCTTCATGGCTAACAGAAGGAAGGCATCTGAACTATTGAACAGGGCAAAAGCCAGCAGACCACCTGTAAGCCTTCGATACCCGGGAGAAGCGTGTTTCCAGTAGCGGAAGTAACCGAAGAAGGATATTTTTACAGAGCCCTTGTCATTTTTCAGGTTTTTACTTTTTTCTTTCAAAAGAAAAGAAAGTGCGATGGCTATAAGTCCCGGGAAAGAAGCTATGATAAACAGCATCTGATAATGATGCGGATAAAAATAAAGGTAGATCAATGCAAAAACAGGGCCAATGGCAGCTCCCACGGTATCCATCGAACGGTGAAACCCGAAAACCTTTCCTTTGTGTTCCGGAGTGGTTTCATCACTTAAAATAGCATCACGCGCACCTGTACGTATCCCTTTTCCGAGACGGTCGAGCGTACGGGCAAAAAAGACCCATAGAGGGAACTTAAAAACTGCAAGCAGGGGCTTGGAAATGGCGCTTAGGGTATACCCGCCTTTGACAAACGGGACCCGTTTCTGAAGGACATCGGAAAGGTTTCCGAAATAACCTTTGGATAAACCGGCTGTCGCTTCTGCAACACCTTCCAAAATCCCGATCAGGAGAACAGAAAAACCAATCGAACGCAGATAAACCGGCATGACCGGATAAAGCATTTCACTTGCAATGTCAGTGAAGAGGCTGACAAAAGAAACCAACAGGATGGTTCGTGTAAAAATCTTTGATTTAGTCATAGAAATGTACTGATATTTCTTTTTTGGTACTTCTACATCACTCTTTCGATAAATCTATTTTGCATTGTTCCAACTCCCCTCCCTCTTGGGGGAGGGGCCAGGGGTGGGGTGCTTTTTTATTTCCCGAAATAAGTAAGATAGTCTTTCGCTGCATCTTTGAGCTTGCCGTTCCAATGCTGGCTTGCTGCTTTTGCATTGGCCAAAGTAACTTCGTTAATGTATCGCAATCTCTTTAACACAGTAAATGCATTTATCCGGGTTTCAAACTCATATTGGGGTCCTGAATAAGCTATAAGTTCGGGGAGGAATTCTAACTTTCCTTTTGCGATTGCTATTTCCAGCCATCTCATACGGATGTTCAATCCCCGCCAGCCTGTTAGGTTTTTGGTTATCTCAAGATATTTATCCGTATTTTCAGGAAAGGATTGACATAGATTTTGAAGCGCTAGTTCCTGGTTCAGATACGAATAATCTTGCAATGCTTTTTCAACTTCGGGTTGTAATGAGGCAGGTACGGGAGAAACATCTTTTAGAACTGCTTTCCTCACATTGGCATCCGTATCGTTCAGGGCTTGTCTGAAGAGTCCAATGGAAATATCGGTCCGGTCGGCGGAAAGCTGATTGATTATCTCGGATTTTGTCAGTTGAAATGTCTCTTTCGGGTAACAGTCTAATAAAATCGCACTTTTTTGAGTAACCGGAAAAGAACGTAGGGCCACCAGGGCATCATATCGGTCAATCATTTCAGGCGCTTTCAGAGCCTGGGACGACAATTCCTCAAACCCTTTGTCGAAAGTGACTTTCTTTACCACTTTCCTTCCCGGGTCGAATAAAACATAGTCGATTGTTTTCTTTTCCGGATTGGGGATTATTATTTCATGTGTTTTATTTTCAATCCAGACAACGAGTGTATCAAAATGCGAATCCTTGTAATGAACTTCAAACCTGATGGGCATTTTAAATAAACCTACCATGTTGTTAGTCTCCTGCATTTGGGTGACGGTTATGCGAGTTGCACGTTTCCCTGTCGTGTCATCCAAAACCGTATATGATACTTTATACTCAGGTTCGCCTCCATGAAAGATCCATTCTTCAAAGAACCAGCTATAGGGAATTCCCGTTGCATCATAAGTACAGCGAAGAAGATCTCCGGTTTGCGCGTAACCAAAACTGTATCGTTCAATATAGAGTTTTATTGCATCCTTAAATTCACGGTCGCCCATGACATACCGGAGCATTCCCAGTACCAGGGATCCTTTCTGGTAGATCCTGGCATTTCCGCCCATCGAACTTGCCACCGGGTAATTGTTTGACTTTGCTGCGGTGAGAACTAGGTTCAATTCATCGTTTATGACATTTTGGTAGTAATCTTTCCCGAAAATCGATTTTTCAAAGATCTTCGCATAATAGGTAGCGAAGCTTTCAGTGAGCCATACGTCTCTATTTACAAGATGTGCAATACAATTGCCGAACCATTGATGTGTCATCTCATGGGCATTTGTATTGATATAGTTTCGTTGCCAGTATGCATGCGGATCAATGAATATATAATCTCCGAATATGGTGGAGGTTGTCGTTTCCATTGCGCCATACATATAATCAATCACAGGCGCCTCCCGGTAAAGAGGATACGGATATTTTACACCTGTTTCCTTTTCCAGAAAATCCATCATCGCCTCCGTATACTGGTAAGTGGGATTAACTTTATCTTCCTGGCCGTGATAGTACCAGAATTCAAGGGGAACGCCACCTGCTGACCTGGAGGTTTTATAATCATAATCACCGATAACCAATGCCGTTGAAAAATAAGGATGGTCCTTTGCCATGCGGTAATGCCAGGTCCGGGTACTGTCGGGATTGTCTTTTACCTCTACCCTTTCTCCATTGGCAAACACCTTATAATTGCGGTCAAAAGTGTAGAACATATCCATGGTAATACGGGCATCAATATATGGCAGCCATCCATGTGGACGATGTGCCCAGATCTCCTTCCTTTTTCCATATTCCTCAAGCCTCCAACCTACGAAATAGATCGCTCCGGATTTAGGCTGAGTAGTATAGTCTATTAAAACCTTATATTCTGAATGAAATTTGAGGATGGAAGACGGAGGATAGATAACAAGGTCTGAACCCATGAATTTCCAGTCGGACGGATGAAGTGTGAACGCTATATTTTTCCCGGAAATCAGAATTGAGTTTACCCTGAATTCAGGAGCATAAAAAACGATCGAGTCTGTCTTGTAACGGTTGGGTGTAAAAGTGAATTCTGTCTTTGCCAGGACGAGATTTTCTTCCGGCTTAAAGCTCACATCGGCACGGATATGCTTCAGCGTGATAATGAGATCTGGAGGAATACCAGCCGGGTCGTTAAGGTAAGTTGTTGTCTTTTCCTGCCCAAAAACCGATATAAAAGCTAAGAAACAAAATAAGCTCGTAAAGAACCTAATCATATCTATTATTTAAAATAACTCACTAGTTCACTACATCACCAGTTCACCACATATTTTGTGACTCTATGTAAATTCCCTCTTTAATAGTTCAACCCATCCGGATACACGCTGACCGGTGAGGTTGCTTTCAAATTCCTCATCAATGGCAAGTCCTGCAAGTTTATCTTTCACGAGGGCCATAGAGGTATTAAAACTATATCCTGTCCGGGGAACAAATCCAATGATATTTGCACCTTTTTTCTTCAGGCGATCATACAGTATCCCCATCGCATCCACAAAAGAATCTGTATATGTACTTTGATCTCCCAGGCCGAAAAGAGCTACTTTCCTCCCTGAGAAATTCACCTGTTCAAGAATCTCCATGAAATCCTCGAAATCATCCTGCAGATCGCTTACACCCCAGGTGGATACTCCAAATATCAGGAATTTGTATCTTTCAATATCTGATAATTCTGTGATGTCCACATTGTAAACATCTGCATTCTCCTCACCAAAAGCCTGATGGATCAGGTTTGCAACTTTTTCAGTATTCCCGGTCGTTGAGCCGTAAAATATTCCGATATTTGCCATGTCTTCAAAAAATAACGTGTTTATAACCCTTTATAATCAGTGACTTTGCAGAAGTCAAAAGCCAAAAATAGCAAATTTTCGATGAGGAATATCAACCTGAGCGAGAAACTTATTCTCTATTTCCTTCTTCTCGGGTTGGGAACTATTTTTATTATCAGTATCTATTCTTATTACAGCACCCAGGAAGCATTGATGAACCGGACCTTTGATCAGCTTACCTCGCTAAGGATCGCCAAAAAAAACCAGGTCGAGATTTTCTTCAGGGATAGGATTAAAGAGGTAATCCTGCTTTCAGGGTCGGATGAAACGAGAAAAATTGCTGAGATACAAGATAAGAACCCGGATAAGGACTGTAAAAGGGAGCTTGCTACTTACATGGAAAAATATAAATCACTTACCGGTTACTTTACCAGTGTAATGATCCTTTCAAATAACAACAAATATGTAAAAGGATTTACAGCCGATCCTGCCATTAAATCGGGCAGTGACAAAAGTCAGGCCGAAGAAAGCCTTCAACCTGATCAAATAAACAGAGCTATGCCGGTAGTTATTTGTGACGAGGTGATGGATCATTCGTCTGGGAAAATTAAAATGATCATGGAAGCGCCCATATTCAATACTGAAAATAAGTTAACCGGTAATATCATCCTTGAGTTGCCTGAAGATCAGATTAACACGATCATGCTGAACAACGACCCGAACAGCGGATTGGGAATGACAGGCGAGACTTATCTCGTGGGAAGTGATTTTAAGATGAGGTCCAGTTCGCGTTTCATCCGGAATTCAATCCTCAGAACCACGGTGCATACACGGCCTATGTTGTTTGCTATCCAGGGGGAAGAAGGTCATACCATAACCCGTGATTACCGGTTTATCCCGGTTCTGTCATCTTACAGCAGCGTAAAAATCCCAGGACTAAACTGGTTCATACTTGCTGAGATCGACCTGAAAGAAGCTATGGTGCCTATATATAGGATGCGAAATAGCATATTGCTGTTAAGCACGCTGATCTCTATTGTTTTCTTTGTTTTTGTTTTCATAATCTCAAAACGGATAACACGGCCAATTAACCAGTTAAAAGAAGCCGCCCTTAAAGTCGGCAAAGGCCAGTATGATATTGATATCCCTGTAAGATCGAATGATGAGATCGGTTCACTGACCCGGGCTTTTAATTCCATGTCAGTACAGATCAAAGAGAAAACTCGTGAATTGCAATCTGAGCGAACAGGAAGGTTACGGTCAGTAATCGACGCTGAAGAAAAAGAACGGCAGCGGTTATCGCGGGAAATCCATGACGGGATCGGGCAATCGCTGATCGCACATAAACTACGCCTGGAGAGTCTTTTGTATATGAACGATTCCGAGATTAAGGATCAGATAAGGGTGCTGAAAGACCAGTTTAATGTTACTATCGATGAGATTAGAAGGATCTCCAACAACCTGATGCCCTCAGTTCTTGAAGTTTTCGGGATCACCGTGGCATTGAAAAACCTCTGTGAAGAAACCGAAGAACATGGCTTCCTGGAGATACTTTTTCAGACGACAGGCGAACTGGAAGAGATTAATACGAAAATAAAAACATACCTTTACCGGATTGCACAGGAAGCGCTCAACAACATATTGAAACATTCAGGAGCAAAAGAAGTCACTTTTACCTTGTCCAGATCTAAAGATATAATTACTTTTATTCTCCGGGACGATGGAAAAGGATTTGATGTGGAAGATGCTGCTTATGAGAAAGGTAACGGCCTGCATAACATGCGTGAACGGGTGGCATTGATGCAGGGAACCATCCACATTCTTTCATCACCGGGAGAAGGAACAACCCTGATCATTAATGTACCTGTACAATAAAACCATGGAAAAGATCAAGATTATATTGGTTGACGATCATCAACTGGTGAGGGATGGGATCAAAGCTTTACTCACC
This sequence comes from uncultured Bacteroidales bacterium, assembly GCA_963785325.1. Classification (GTDB taxonomy): domain Bacteria; phylum Bacteroidota; class Bacteroidia; order Bacteroidales; family FEN-979; genus FEN-979. The sequence goes on from CAWAVC010000021.1 coordinate 66,644, forward strand.
GGCATTCCTGATGTTGATATCATCGGCGAAGCTTCCGGGGCTGCCGAGTTATTCAGTGAACTTGAAAGCCTGAAACCTGACCTCCTGATCATGGATATCTCCCTGCCTGAAATCTCAGGCATCGAACTCACAAAAAAGATCTATAGTGAATATACAGGCATCAACGTATTGATTCTTTCAATGTATAACAGTGAAGAGTTTATCTTCAACTCGCTGAAAGCTGGCGCCAAGGGTTATCTTCCAAAGAATACCTCACGGGAAGAACTCCTTGAAGCCATTTATACCATTAACAGGGGGGAGGAATTTTTCAGCGAATCGATCTCAAAAGTTATGCTGAAAAGCTATATTAAAAGAGCAACTGATGAGGATCAGCCTGCGGACAAACCCCACGCGATACTTACAAGCCGCGAAATTGAAATTCTGAAGTTGTATGTTGAAGGATTGATAAACAAGGAGATCAGCGATAAGCTCGATATCAGCATCCGTACCGTGGAAACCCATAAGAATCACATCATGAGGAAGTTGGGATTAAAATCGACCGTTGAACTGGTGAAATTTGCGATAAGGAATAAAATCGCTGAAATCTGATCTTTTTTCCCTGTTATATTGGTCATTTTATTTCAGGTAATACGTGTTTCACGTAAACATGAATTCATTCCACTTATTTTAATGTCAGTAAATTACAGGATTGTAAGCTATTTTTATTGTGTGTAAAATTGTGGCACTCAATTAGCATCGACACAATTCTGCCCCAATGAATGATAGAGTTCAAGCACTCAGGTATTTCCTGGCTACTATCCTTGTTTCACTCCTTATTATCCCTTGTTTTTCTCAACCTGAAGACGCCCGTCAAGATGAAAAAGTTCCCTCAAATCCTGTCCAGTTCAACCTGGGTGCCGATCTTGTAAGCCGTTATATTTGGCGTGGAAAGGATTATGGAAATTCACCTGCCATCCAGCCAAACATCTCTTTTTCATTTGCCGGACTAAAGATCGGGGCATGGGGCTCATACGGTGTCATCTATCGTGAGAATACTGGAAATTATTCTGAATTTGACCCCTATATTTCTTATACCTGGAAATGGTTCACAATAGGTGTTACTGATTATTTTTATCCGAATGGCATTACACCAAATAATAACAACCGTTACTTCAACTACAATTCCAAAACGACCGGGCATACTTTTGAAGGTTCCCTGACATTTACAGGTCCGATAAAATTCCCACTGCAGGTATATGCCGGAACGCTTTTTTATGGTGCAGATAAAGGGAAGGACTCGACCGGTGTTTATGAACTTGGCACTAAAAATAATTATTCGACCTATTTTGAAGTTTCTTATCCATTTCTGGTCAAAGGAATTGGAGTAAAACCATTCGTGGGAAGCATACCTTTTGGCAGTGGGTGGTATGGACCCTACGGAGGCGTTGTTAATGCAGGACTGACCCTTTCAAAATCAATAAAGATCTCCAAAGAGTACGAGTTACCTGTTTATGCTTCTGTTATTTCGAATCCTCAGGCACAAAGTGTTTTCCTGGTTTTGGGGATCTCACTATAGAACTGGCAAGTAAAATACTAAAACATTATAACTTTTTAATTTTTAATCTTTAAATTTTAATTCTTCTAATTATGGGACAATTTGATACTGGTTCAACGGGGTTTATGCTGCTTTCGGCAAGCCTCGTAATGCTTATGACACCGGCTCTTGCTTTCTTTTATGGAGGGCTGGCTACAAAAAGAAATATCCTGGGTATTATGATCCAGAGTTTTGCCTCTTTGGGGTGGACTACCGTTTTATGGTTTGCTTTTGGATATTCCTTATGCTTCAGTGGAGGCGCAGGAGGATTTTTCGGGAATCTTGATAAGGCTTTTCTTAATGGAGTGACCCTGGACTCTGTTTTTGCCGGAAATGGCAAAATCCCTGAAATCGTTTTTGTCGCTTACCAAATGATGTTTGCCATCATTACCCCTGCCCTTATCACAGGCGCTTTTGTAAACCGGGTTACCTTTAAATCATACATGATCTTCTTGACAGCATGGCAGATCCTGGTTTATTATCCCTTTGTTCATATGATATGGGGTGGCGGATTACTCGCTCAATGGGGTGTTCTTGATTTTGCCGGCGGTACGGTGGTTTATGCCATTGCTGGTTTTGCGGCCTTGCTTCTGTATTCTATGTGGGAGCACGGGTTGATAAAAATTCCACTCCCAACAGTATTCCATTGGTCGCTATCGGCTCCGGGCTATTATGGTTTGGGTGGTATGGTTTTAATGCCGGAAGTGAGCTCCAGGTCGACCATATAACGGCTATTGCATTCTTAAATACGGATATTGCGGCTTCTTTTGCGACAACAGCGTGGGTGGTCGTGGAATGGATAAGGGAAGGCCGTCCCAAACTCCTTGGTTTATTGACCGGTTCTATCGCAGGACTTGCGTGCATAACACCTTGTGCCGGTTTTGTTCCATTATGGTCATCACCTATAATAGGCACTGCTGCGGGGGTTGTTTGTTACATTGCTGTTCAATGGAAGAACAAAATGAAATGGGATGATGCTTTGGATGTCTGGGGAGTTCATGGGGTCGGAGGTGTAATTGGTATGCTCCTCCTTGGAACATTTGCCTCAAAGGCGATTAACCCGGCAGTTCATACGGGTGGCCTGGTATTTGGAGAAACAAGTTTCTTCTTCAAAGAATTAATTACAGTATTGGCTGCTTCAGCCTATGCATTCATTTTTACCTATATCATGCTGGCTTTGATCAATCTGGTCGTGAAAGTCCGTGTTTCGGAAGAACAGGAAAAGCTTGGTCTGGATATCTCCGTCCATGGTGAAAAAGCTTATGATGAAGGTACCCTCTGACCTTTAACATTCAATAAAATCTTAGGAGGCCGTCCTAACAGGGCGGCTTTCTTTTTTTTCATTGTAACTATTTTGCCATTTTTTTCTTATCCGGATTCTTTAAAATAGTCATAATTTTGACCCGGTGAAAGTCACCTTAAGTTTCTTTCCTACTTATTTCCATGAAGAAATATTCACTGATCAGCGAGATCGCTAAGGCTATACAAAAGGAACATGAAACCTGCCATAGTGTTGGGTTCGTTCCAACGATGGGCGCCTTGCACGAAGGACATCTTTCACTGATTGCAGAATCAAGAAAAGAAAACGACATAACCGTTTGCAGCATTTTTGTCAACCCGGTTCAATTCAACAACAAGCAGGATCTTGAAAAATATCCGCGTAACCTGGATGAAGATCTCCGGCTCCTTCAATCAGCAGGTTGTGATTATGTTTTTGTTCCCAGTGAAGAAGAGGTGTACCCTGACGGAATTCCCGGTCTTGAAATCAACTTTGGCGCACTCGACAGGATACTTGAAGGTAAATTCCGTCCAGGCCATTTTAAAGGAGTGGCCATAATTGTGAAAAAATTATTTGAGATCATTACTCCTGATAATGCCTATTTTGGAAAAAAAGATTATCAGCAATTGCTTGTTATCCGGTACCTGGTTTCGGTTTTTCATCTTCTTGTTAAGATACATGGTTGCCCAATTGTTCGTGAACCTGATGGATTGGCCATGAGTTCACGCAATTTACGACTCACCATCGGTGAACGGCAAATAGCATCTCATATCTACCAGATACTCTGCACGGTGAAAGAGAAAACCGGGCATTTACCAGTAAAAGAGCTCCGGCAATGGGCGGTTAAGAAGATCAATTCGAACCCGGCCTTCAGGGTCGAATATTTTGAGATAGTGGATAAAAACGATTTTCATATTATTGAAAACTGGAAAGAAAAAGAAAATGCATTGGCCTGTACAGCCGTTTATCTTGGAGATGTGCGGCTTATCGATAATATTGAACTTTTTTCATAATTTTGCATTATGATGCAGATCGAAATATTGAAATCCAAGATCCACAGAGCGACAGTCACCCAAGCGGATATCAATTATATCGGTAGTATCACCATCGATGAAAACCTTATGGTAGCCGCCAACCTGATCGAATTCGAAAAGGTTCATGTGCTGAACATCAACAATGGTGAGCGAATCGAAACCTATGTTATTAAAGGGAAAAAAGGTAGCGGTATTATTTGCATGAATGGCGCGGCTGCCCGGAAATTTGTTGTCGGCGACATTATTATTATTGCCTCCTATGCCATGATGGATTTTGAAGAGGCAAAAAAATTCAAGCCACAACTTGTGTTTCCCGACGAGAACAACCAACTTACCAAGGGTAAAAAACGCAACTAATGGCATTTTTCGAAGCTGGATCCACTACTTTCAGGAGCAAAATCAGCACATTTATCAAGTTCATTTTTTTCCTGGGATTAGGAATCCTTATCATTTGGTTGTCGGTACGAAACCTTACCCCTGCTGAAAAGGATGAAATCATTCATTCTTTCCGGATTGCCAATTATAACTGGGTTTTCCTTGCAATTATCCTGGGTATTTTAAGTCATATCCTTCGTTCATTACGGTGGATGATCTTTTTTGAGCCCATGGGATATCATCCTTCCTTCAAAAATACATTTTATGCCGTCATGGTTGGTTATTTTGCCAACATGGCATTTCCAAGGCTTGGCGAAGTTACCCGTTGCGGGGTTCTTGCAAAATACGAAAAGATCCCATTTAATAAATCCTTCGGGACAGTCGTCACTGAAAGGGCATTGGACCTGGTCATTTTTTTCCTTTTATTCCTTCTGACTATTTTTACACAGATCGGCACCCTGCATGAGTACCTTGATAAACATGTATACCCAGGGCTCCAGGGAAAATTCATCCATCCTTTTTCAAATCCCCTGATTCTTTCCGGAATTGCAGGTTTTCTTTCAATGTTTATCCTTCTGTTTATTATTTTCAGAAAAAAGATCAGGAACAGCAAGACTTGGCATAAAGTTTTATCCCTGGTGCTTGGCTTCTGGGAAGGGTTTAAATCACTCAGCCAAGATCCGGAAACCTTTTCTCTTTATTTTTTATTCATTGGCCATCTGGTTCCTATACTTCCTGATGGTTTATATCTGTTTCTTCTGTTTTCCTTCCACCAGTACCCTGAGCCGGGAGCCGGTTTGTCCTCACTGGTTCTCTGGCAGTATAGGGATCATGATAACACCGGGAGGAATAGGGCTCTATCCGGCAATTATACAGGAAACATTATTGCTTTACGGGCTTTCACGAACAACCGGATTAGCTCTGGGGATGGATTGCCTGGACAGCACAGACTGCCATAGATCTTAATAGTTGGAAGTTTATCAATGATCTTGTTAACTTTTAATAAAAATCCAGATGAACAAGCTTGAAATCATAGCTGGCAAGATCCTTGACCAGGAGTCTCTGAAACGGGCCTGTGTAGTGTGGAATTTTAAAAATCAGAAAATTGTTTTCACGAACGGATGTTTCGATATCCTGCATTTGGGACACATTGAATATCTAGCAAAAGCTGCAGATTAGGTGATGTACTGGTAGTCGGTTTAAATTCTGACCGGTCCATAACAGGATCAAAGGTAAACACGGCCGATCAATGATGAACATTCGCGTTCGATGGTGGTTGCTTCACTGGAGTTTGTCACTGCAGTGGTTCTTTTCGATGAAGAAACACCTTATGAACTGATCAAAACTATTCAGCCAGATATTCTTGTTAAAGGAAAAGACTGGAAGGTTGAAGAGATTGCCGGGTTTGACATTGTTCTAGCTAAAGGCGGAAAGGTCGAAACCATTGAACTTACACCGGGTTACAGCACAACTGGGATCGAACAAAAGATTCTGAAGCTTCATCAATAAGGAATTATATTACTGCGATGGTAAAAACCAGGACCACATTCTTCTGCCAGAATTGTCGGGGCACAATCTTCAAAATGGATTGGAAAGTGTCCTTCCTGTGGTGAATGGAATACTTATGTTGAGGAGGTTGTTCAGCGTGAAGAGAAGGCAAATAAATGGCAATCAATGGGTGCAGGTGGCAGAGAACGAAAACCACAGGCCATAAAAGAGATCACTTTTGATACCGATCAACGGATCAATATTCAAAATGCAGAACTTAATCGGGTTCTCGGCGGTGGCTTGGTACCAGGATCTGTTATCCTGATCGGAGGTGAACCGGGAATCGGCAAATCAACTTTGATGCTGCAGGTTGCACTGAATTGCAAAGGGTTAAAAGTGTTGTATATAAGTGGGGAAGAAAGTGAACAGCAACTCCGGATGAGGGCAGAGCGAATAGGCATTAAAAATATAGATTGTTATATTCTGACAGAAACATCAACCCAGATCATTTTTCAGCACCTGGAAGAACTTCATCCCGGTATGGTGATCATCGATTCCATTCAAACACTTCATACTGAAAGCATTGAGGCTTCTGCCGGTAGCATATCGCAGATCAGGGAAACTGCAGCCGAAATGCAACGTTTTTCTAAGATCACTAATACACCGGTATTCCTGATCGGACATATCACCAAAGATGGGAGTCTTGCAGGTCCCAAGATCCTGGAACATATGGTAGATACTGTTTTGAATTTTGAAGGCGACCGTAATTATGGCTACCGTATTTTAAGGGCAGCAAAGAACCGGTTTGGATCCACTTCTGAATTGGGTATTTATGAAATGCTGGACAGTGGGCTGAGAGAAGTTTCAAATCCTTCAGAGATCCTTTTATCCCAGCGGGATGAAGATATAAGTGGAATAACCATTGCAGCCACTATTGAGGGGTTACGGCCCATGCTGATCGAAACCCAGGCATTGGTCAGTTCTGCTGCCTATGGAACACCCCAGAGGTCCCTCCACAGGATTCGACACAAAGCGATTGAATATGTTGCTGGCAGTCCTGGAAAAAAGAAGTGGGTTTCGCCTGGCATCCAAAGATGTTTTCCTCAACATTGCCGGCGGCATAAAAGTGGATGACCCTGCCATTGACCTTGCCGTAACTGCTGCGGTCCTGTCTTCCAATGAAGATATTCCTGTTGATTCGAAGACCTGTTTTGCGGCCGAAGTTGGTCTGTCAGGTGAAATCCGTGCGATTAACCGTATTGACCAACGAATATCAGAGGCAAATAAGCTGGGTTTTGAACGGATCTTTATTTCCAGGTACAATCAAAAAGGTATTGATCAGAAACGTTTTTCAATACAAATTATCTCAATAAAAAATATCACCGACCTGTATTCTCATCTATTCCGCTAATCATGAGACACCAATTAATTACCGATCGTTCAGAGATGGAAGAAATTATCAGGAAATGCCAAGTGTGCCATATTGCTATGGTTGATTCCGATGGAATGCCTTACGTTCTTCCGTTTAATTTTGGATATGATAAGAACGTCATATATTTTCATTCGGCAAGGCAGGGAAAAAAGATGAGAATATTGATCAGTAACCCTCAGGTTTGTGTTGAATTCAGCACTGATTATCTTCTCCGGTCTCAAAATGCAAAGGTCGGATGCAGCTATACAATGAAATACCGCAGTGTCCTGGCTTATGGGAAAGTAGAATTCATTGAAGATTTGGAACAAAAAACCAACATCATGAACCTTGTCATGAAAAATTATACTTCCGGGGAATTTACTTATAATCTACCCTCGATGAAAGAAATTTGTTGCTGGATTGTTAAAATCGACAAAATGGAGGGGAAAATTAACGGGTATTAAGAAATTCCCTCCAAGTGTCTTTTCTCTTAAACAGCTTTCCTGGATTCGCTCATATAGGCCACAAACATCTTGGTCACGACATCCAATTGTTCAGACACGAAATTAACGGCATTTTCAATTTCATGTTTCTGGCACAATTCGATAAAATGATTAAATGAAGCGATCGGCATAGATCCCTTAGATATCAAACGGATCACACCCTGGAGAATCGGAATATTCCTTTTCAGGATTTGTTTTGAAAGATTATTTGTAAAGTTCAATCCTGCCGGCAAAAAGATCACATCTGCAAATTGCATCAAAAGGTTTATGTTTTTGTCCGCATCCTGGGTCTTATCCATCTCAGCTACAATTGATTTTAACTGATAATAGGTGATCTCTGTGTATCTTGGTATTGCCCGGTTAAGAAGCTGAACCGCAAGGAATCTCATAATATTATATAACTCAATCATTTCCTCCGGGTTTACTTCCCGAACGGTATAACCGGCAAATTTCCGGTGAACCACAAAGCCTTCACCCTCCAGAATCCTTAATGCTTCTCTCACAGGAATATGACTCGCCTGGTACTTTTCTGCGATCTCCCGCTCAATGATTTTATCACTTGGTTTTAAAGTCCCATAGTTTATTGCCTCACGAAGGGAATCTGCAATTTTGTTCGATGTTGTGGATTCTTTTTTCTTTTTCATTGTTCAAATTCTTTTTTATGAATTGTTAGGTTTGGAATTATCAAAAATCGCGACAAAGTCCCTTGTCACTCTTTCAAACTCGTCAATCCGGATTTTGATAGATTTCTTTGTATCCTTCTGTTGACAAAGCCCGACAAATTGACTATGAACTTGTGCTGGAGCTATTCCTTTATAAATCTTCTCAAATATATCCCGGATAATGGGTATATTTCGGTTTATAATCAACTTTGCCAATTCCGATGAGTAGTTCAATCCGGTGGGAGCATTTGCTTCTTTAACAAATTCAATCAATAATTACTTCTCCTTTGTTAATCTTACCGTAATTTATATCCTCCTTCAGGAATTTTGCAATTTTATTGGTAATTTTTATTTTTCTATCTTTTTTGTAGCTATAATTCTTAAATGATAATAAAATCTTTTATACCAATCATATTATTGATTTTCAAATAAATATAACAGTCTAACAAATGTTCTTAACATAACTTCATGTTAGATTAATTTTGGAACAAAGTTAATATATAATTTGCAAATAAAGATATGTAGTACAATTTTTTTGATGAATTATGAAAATATTCCTCTAAAACCATTTTTTCAAGACATAACACAATTGTTAAAAGTTAGGTATAACTTTTTTCAAATAAAATAACAAAGCAAGATGTTTTTTTGTATAAATCTTTAAAAAAGTATTTTCCAGGAAGAAAATGAAAGTTAGGTTTTATTTTGTCAATAGGGTTTGAAGTTTGGAAATCAAAATAAATTGAGGTACTGAAGGATTTTTTACCTTTGAGCTTTTATATCTCATCGGAAATTAAATATAAAAAAATCAGCTCCGGGTTGGTTGAGGGCAGGGGAAAAGATGACGAAAGCTATTCTATACATGAAAATGATCTGTCGAAGAATTCTGCTGATTCTTTCTTTTTTATTATTCTTCCTATCAGGCAAGAGCCAGGAGCAGACATTATTTTATTTCCTTCAGGAGGGAATAAAAAATAGCCCCCTTATTAGTGATCTTAATGGGCAGATAAAGGAGAACCAAATTGATAGCCTGATCATAAAAGCTATGAATAAGCCAAGGGTGGAATTCAAAGGATACGCATATTATGCCCCTGTGATCAACAATTTTGGATATAGTACAGTCCTGACAAACCTTGCGAACCTCACCTCTGTGATGAGTGTCTCGCAATCATTTTTAAACAAGAAAACCGTTGAAGCAAATCTGTCGAAGAACGAAATAAAGAAACAAGCACTGACAAATACAGCCCTTCTGACCGAAAACAGTCTAAAAAAAGCAATCACTTCTGCTTATCTCGATGCTTATTCCACCTGGTCTGAAATCTCCGTCAACCTTGAGCTTCTTTCATTCGCAAAGGAACAGGAAAAGATCCTGAGATCACTTACTGAAAACGGTATCTACAAGCAAACCGACTATCTTTCCTTCACCATCGACCAGCAGGAACAGGAACTCCAGGTGCGGGAACTAAATCTCCGGTTCCGTAAACAGATATCTGACCTGTACATTCTTTGCGGTATCAAGGATACGGCAGTCTTCTTACCTGTTAAACCTGATCTGGAGAATCAATCCGTTTCAATGAAAGCTTCATCGCCCATGTTTATGCGTTTTTTTATTGACAGCCTCAGGATAAGCAATGAAAATCTCCTCATCGACCGTAATTATAAACCTGCGATTAATTGGTTCTCAGATGCAGGATTGATCAACAACGATCCAAGTGTTATTTACCAAAATTTTGGATTGAGCCTTGGGCTGAGTCTTTCCTTACCGGTATATGACGGGAATCAACGTAAACTGAACCGGCAAAAACTAAGGAATGAAGAGGATATACGTTCCGGTTACGCAAAAGCCTTCAAACGGGAATATAATCAGCAATTGCAACAATTGCTGGATGAACTGGCGCAAACGCGTGCACTGCTTCCTGCCGTCAGATCACAGGTTCATAATACGGAATTGCTGATGTCTCAGGAAAAGGATTTGGTCAGCAAAGGATCAGGATCAATCACGGAATACTTGATTGCAGTTAAAAACTACCTCTCAGTACGTAAAAGCCTTAACCAATATGAGGTGAGAGTTCTTCAGATCCAGAATGAGATCAATTATTGGAAATGACCGGCATAAATTATAAATTATGAGTCAGAAATTATGAATGAGTAAGTGATGAAAAGAGAACTATGAAAATAAAACGATTGAGTATTTTTTTATTTGTGCCTTGTATTTTCCTGCTGACTAATTGTGGAGGGAGGCAGGAAGATAGCGAGAAGGAAATCCAGGCGAAAATACCGGTGACTGTAGTGAACATCCATTCGGCTGATGTTACAGATTATCTTGAATTAAACGCCACTTCCTCATTTCTGGTAAAATCGATAATAAAATCTCCCACCAATGCATATGTTGAAGAAATTAATGTGACCCAGGGAGATAAGGTGATAAAGAACCAGGTTTTGTTTAAACTCCGGACAAAGGAGTCCGCCGCATTGCAAAACGATTCATTAAATCCATATTCTTTTTCAGGATTGATTACCTTAAAAGCCAACATGGACGGCATAATTCTTACTATGGATCATCCCAGGGGGGATTACATCCAGGAAGGTGATCAGTTGGCAACAATTGCAGTTCCGTCGAGTTTTGTTTTTATCCTCGATGTTCCCTATGAATCTGTTTCATTCATCAAAGTATCTGCTTCGTGTGAAATTATTTTGCCCGATGGCCAGAATTTGACCGGGAAGATATACTCGCGTTTGCCATCCATAACACCCGGCTCACAAACCCAACGTTATATTATCCATCCGTCTGAGACACAAAATATGCCTGAAAACCTGATCGCGAAGATCAGGATCGTAAAAAGGGTCATTCCAAAAGCCGTTCTGTTGAATAAATCCTGCATCCTTGCCGACGAAGTAATGCAGAACCTCTGGGTGATGAAAATGATCAATGATTCTGTCGCGATAAAAGTCCCTGTGACCACCGGACTTAGCAGTGGAAATGATATTGAGATCACATCCCCGGTCTTTTCTCCATCCGACCGGTTCCTCTCATCCGGCAATTATGGATTGGGAGATACCGTAACCGTAATTGTAACAAAGAAAATGATTTCCAAATAACCTCCTGAACTGTCGATCTTATGCCGGAACACCGTTATTACCGGACCTTTTATAAACCCATTTTGTTCGTCCTGCTTATAGCATTGATAGCCGGAGTTTATTCTTATCACAGGATGGAAACGTCTCTTTTCCCTGATGTGGTTTTCCCAAAAATAACCGTCATTGCGGATAATGGTGAACAACCGGTGGATAAGATGATGGTAACAGTTACCAAGCCACTCGAAATTGCGATCAAAAGGGTGAATGGGATCCAGATGGTGCGGAGCAGCACCAATCGTGGCAGTTGTACGATCGAAGCATTTTTTACATGGAATATTGATATCCAAAATACGAAAACAAGGCTTGAATCACGCATTGCAGAGATCAAGAACCAGTTGCCGCCGACAGTTAATATTGTGGTGGAAGCAATGGGACAGAGTATCTATCCTGTTATTGGATACACGCTTGAGAGCAATACTTTTGGCCAGGTGGAACTTAAAAAAGATGCCCTTTATTTTGTACGACCTCAATTTTCGATGATACCGGGTGTTTCCAATGTTGTTGTAAGAGGAGGCAAAACAAAGGAATTTGTAATAGCACCGTATCCGGAAAAGATGATCGCACTCGGGATCACTCCACAACAGGTGATAACAGCTTTAGGTAATACCAATTTTGTTGAGTCGAATGGACTTTTGTCTGATTATCATCGTCTCTATCTGTCACTCACTGATGCAAGAGTTAAAACCCTCGGGGAGCTGAAAAAAATTGTTATCAGGAATGATGGTCACAGGGTTATTTCATTAACTGATATCGCAGCAATTGATATTGAGGAACAACAGGAATTTATCCGGATCAACGCTAATGGTCATGATGCCGTCATCATCGATCTGATAAAACAAAGGGAAGTCAACCTGATTGATTTTTCGGCAGATGTCAGGCAAAAAGCGAAAGAAATTCAAAAACAACTTCCTCAGGGTATATATCTTAAGCCCTATTATGATCAGTCAGTTTTTGTTTCAAACTCCATCGATAGTGTCCTGCGATGCATTTATGAAGGCCTTATTCTTGCGATCCTTGTTGTCGTTGTGTTTCTCCGTTCTTTCCGTGCAAGCATGAATGTGATCCTTATAATACCGGTCACACTTGCGCTTACATTCACTGCCCTCAATTTGTTTAGCATCACGCTGAATATCATGTCACTTGGTGCCATCGCAGCATCCATTGGATTGATCATCGACGATGCCATCGTTGTGATCGAACAGATCCATCGTACGCATGAGGAACAACCAGACAAGGACAAGTACACGGTGGTCAGGGAAACGATCAAAATGCTTTTCCCTGCGATGATAGGTTCGTCGTTGAGTACCATCGTTATTTTCTTCCCTTTCGTCATGATGAGTGGTGTCGCCGGCAGTTTTTTCAAGGAGCTCACACTGACTATGGAGATCACTCTTGTTTGCTCATTTCTTTCAACCTGGTTGGGATTGCCTGCCCTTCATCTGTTATTTGGTTACAAACCTCATAGGAAATTCTCGTTCCTGACCAGAAAATCTGTGTCAGAAGATAGTATCCGGATTATCCTGGTTGATCTGGTTTTTTGACAAGCCGGTCTATGCTATTATTTTTGTTCTGGCTCTTGGTATTTCATCAGTTTTATTGATCAACCATCTGAATACGGGATTTTTGCCCGTTCTTGATGAAGGTTCAATTGTTTTGGATTATCTGTCTCCACCCGGGACATCTCTGGATGCTTCTGACGCTATTCTGAGGGAGGTCGATACCGTTGTAATGAAACATCCTGAAGTATCGACATATATGAGGCGAACCGGGACAAATATGGCTTCGAGCATCAGCATGGCTTCAGGTGTGATCGCTCCGAATGAAGGTGATTATCTTATTCAACTCAAAAAAACCACACGCAAAAAAACTGAAGAAGTCATTTCTGAATTACGGCAGCAGGTGCTGGCAAAGGAACCTGCACTGAATATTGAATTCGGACAGCGGATTGCCGATCTGCTCGGTGACCTTATTGGCAGGCCTCAACCGGTTGAAATTAAGATATTCGGGGATGATCTGGATCAATTACATGAACTGGCCTATAAAACCAAATCCTTATTGATTAAGATCAGGGGCGTCGCCGATGTTCAAAGCGGCATTATAGTTGATGGTCCGACCATCACCATTGTTCCTGATCCTTCAAAACTGGCACTGTTTAACCTCACCCCTGCCGATTTTCAGACTCAGATAAAGGCTTACAATGAAGGTGTGGATGTTGGCCAGGTGCAGGAGGGGGAACAGATGCTCAGGATATTGATGCGTTTTACAAATTTCAGGGAAAACAGCCTTCAAAGGATTAAAAAGCAAATGATCTTTACGCCGGATGGACAATACCGCCCACTTGATTTTTTTGCAGATGTCAGTTTGTCTGCCGGTGACCCTGATATCACAAGAGAAGATCTGAAATCGAATGTAGTAGTGACTGCACGTTTGGATAACAGGGAGCTGGGAAGTGCGATCAAAGAAATAAAAAACGTAATTAATAAAAACCTTCTGCTTCCTCCGGGATGTTATATTGTATACGGAGGAACCTATGCAGAACAACAATCCTCGTTCCGGGAATTGTTAATGATCCTGATATCCGCAATATTGCTGGTTTTCGCCGTATTGTTATTTCTGTTCCGGAACCTGAGGATCACATTCCTGGTTATCTTTATTTCCGTCGCAGGAATTGGTGGCAGTATCTGGGCTTTATTCCTGTCAGGCATCCAGTTGAATGTCGCCAGTTATACCGGGATCATCATGATCGTCGGCATCATTGCTGAAAATGCCATTTTTACTGTCAACCAGTTCATAACTACGTTAAAGAAAACTGGAAATGTCGATCAGTCTATAGCATATGCAATATCCCTGCGTATCCGTCCTAAATTAATGACTGCCATCGGTGCTATCCTTGCACTTACTCCCCTGGCGCTGGGTATCGGCATCGGGGCACAGATGCAGCAACCGCTTGCCATCGCTGTTATCGGAGGTTTTATTGTTGCCATGCCTTTACTCCTTTTTGTTTTCCCGACTTTTCTAAGGTTATTGTACAAAAGATCAGTGAAAGATATTGGGATTTCAGATTAATTTGTATTTTTACACGAATTTCCTATTACTAACATATCAAATTGTACATATGAAAAAGATATTTCCTGTTTTCATGGCTTTTATGCTGATCTCTTCATTTTTATTCTCACAAAACGATCTTACAACGGTAACAACAAACACAAAGACTTCACAATCAACTTTGACCAATGATTTTTATATAGGATATGGAGGACTTTCGGTATTTTATTTCTCTGGACAATTAGTTACTAATTTTAATTTGGATTATAACGTTGGCAATCTTTCAGATCCCTCTTCTCCCGGCTGTATTTACATTGGTTATTCCCGCATTTTAAATAAAGTAATTTCAACCGGATTTATGTTTGGATACCAGGATTTTCAATCAACAGGGACAGCAACTAAATACGAATCGAATTCTACATTTCCTGCTACTGTCGATGACAGGTTGCTCATGGGAATTGCAAAAATCACTTTCACCTATGTGAGCAAACCCTTCATTCATATGTATTCGGGCGTTGGAATGGGAATAACAATGGATTTTGCAACAGAAAAAGCAAATGGTGAATCTTCTTCCGACCGGAAATTATTTCCTGCAGGACAGCTCACTTTAATGGGATTACGTTTAGGGCGTGCTTTTGGTGGTTTTATTGAATTTGGGGTCGGAACTTATGGAATCCTTAATGCTGGATTGAGCTATAGGCTAGCAGATTAAAATAGTCGGCTACGAATTCAGATATAAATTTTTTCCAGATTTTAGTATAATCATTCTTAGGATGTTTCCCTTTCCCTTCAATCTTCTTTATATTCTTTCTTATTAATGGAAGACCATTATTAATGTAATCGACTATTTCTTCTTGAGGAAAAAACACTCTGAATATCCAATCAGCGCCGACCGGATTTAGCCAGTTATTGTTATTGATATTAAGAGCCATAAGGTGGTCAATTTAGATCGGCGAAGACTGGTATTTTTAACAGGTTTTTCCAGTTTTATGAAGTTCAAGGTGCGATGGCACAAAGTTTTTGCAAGAAACAGGATCTCGATTTCAATGCTTTACCCGTACATTTCTTGGGATCATTTTTAAAAATGAAAAATTAAATTATTGATGGTATATTCATAAATTTAAAATCACTTTTTGGACGATTTTCGGCCAGTTAGAACTAACTTTACAGAATAAACAAGCCACCTATGTTTAACAAGAAAAATAATTTTATATGAAAATAGCAGCAATTACATTGGCAGTTTCCTTAATTCCGGTTGCTTATATGGCAAAGGCGCAGGATTGTGCCTCTTCTTTTTTCCCTTCAAAGGAAGGAACCAAAATAGAAATGACCAGCTACGACAAGAATGGAAAAGAAACAGGAAAATCGGTTACTACTCTTGTTTCCATCAGGAAAAGCGGAACTATGACAGAATACACTCTGAAGTCGGAAACCACTAACTCCAGAAATACAAACAGTACCATGGAATATAAAGCAACATGCGATGGTAATACAGTATCAGTGAGCATGAAGAGTTTTATTCCTTCTGAAATGCAAAAATCGTCAGGCGGAGGAGAAATGACCATTGACGCCAATAATATTCTTTTCCCCAATTCAATAACCGTCGGACAAAAGCTGAATGACGGAAATGTGACCCTCACGGTACCAATAGGCACTATGACCATGAAAACCATAATAAATATCATCAACCGGACCGTAACCGGGAAAGAAAACATTACAACTCCTGAAGGTAATTTTAATTGTTACAAGATCGAGTACGATGTTGAGTCCACAATGATGAATATGAAAACAAAAAGCAAGGTCAGGCAATGGATCGCAAAGGGAGTGGGTACGGTAAAATCGGAATATTACAATGAAAAAGGCGATTTGATAAGTTATTCACAGATAACTTCTATAAAGTGATTTTGTCGTAGAATGGAAAAAACGCTAAACTTAACCAGTCTCCGCCGGAACAGACTGCCCGCTTCAACACATTGTTTTTTAAGATAGTAGGATGGTCAATCAAAATCGGCTGGGTGTAGTTATCTTGTCGTTTTCTCCAAGCTTATCCCCATTTTAGTCTGATAAATCTATTTCAGTATTTTTTGATTGCATCTTGTCATTTCTCAATAAGAAGGTGTTCTCCAAGAGTATATTCTATAGATCTGACTATTTTCCAATTATAAACATTGTAAGTTGGAAATCCTGAAATAGACTTCATTCCGTTCTTCCCATCGTTCAAAGTTATTCGACCTTTAAAAGGAGGTTCTATTAATAGTTTCTTAGACCGCTTATTATATAGGGTCTGCTGATTTTATCTCAATGCATTAGAATTCAATTATTTTTCACATATTTGCTTGTTGTTTACTGCAAAGAAATATGGCAAAAGCTCAGAAATTCCGTGCATCTAAAACTGCATATGTCAGTCCGAGTCAATTAATATTAGGCGGATTTGAAAGTCCTTATTCTCAATCTTTGGATCCAAATAACCGATGGGTTAGACTTGCCCACAAAATTCCGTGGGATATTTTGGTGGATACCTATTTGTTACAATTGAACAATAGTGAGACAGGGGCAGACGCAATCAACCCTCGTGTAGCAATCGGGGCCATGATTTTGAAACACATTTGCAATATGAGCGACAGAGAAACAGTATTGCAGATACAGGAGAACATGTATATGCAGTACTTCATCGGCTACAGCAGTTTTAGCCCGGAAATTCCTTTTGATCCATCGTTGTTCGTTGAATTTAGAAAGAGGTTGGGGATTGATCAAATTAATAAGATCAATGAGCAAATACTTGGGTTGTCAAACGCTTCTTCCAGCAAACTTTCTGATAGCAACAACGACTCAAATGTTAGTGATGAAAAGCCGGACGATGATAGTAATCCAGAAGCTGATGATTCAGAAATAGACAAATTTACTGAGACAGGAAGCGCTATAACCCATAAAGGGAAACTCATTACAGATGCCACAGCATGTCCTCAAGATATTGCCTACCCAACAGATTTGAATTTGCTCAATGATGCCAGGGAAAAATCGGAAGAGATCATCGATATACTTTTTGATCCAAATCGTCATAAAAAGAAACCGAGAACTTACAGGAAGGTGGCTCGAAAATACTATCTCAAAACAGCGCAGAAAAAGATAAAATCAAAAAGAGAAATACACAACGCAGTAAAAAAGCAACTGGGCTATGTGAGGAGAAACCTGAAAAGCATCGATTTGTTGTTGGATCAGTATCCTTCTAATCCGCTAAACAAAAAGTACTTCAAATACCTTCTTGTGATTCATACACTTTATGAGCAACAACTAAAGATGTTTAAAGAAGGGAGCCACAGTATTGAACACCGGATTGTGAGCATACATCAGCCGCATGTAAGACCAATAGTACGAGGAAAAACAAATGCTAATGTTGAATTTGGGGCAAAGATAAATGTCTCCATCATGAATGGTTTTGCTTTTCTGGATGATCTTTCGTGGGAGGCATTTAATGAAGGCACACGGTTAATGGCCACCGTAGAGAAGTATAAGGAACGGTTCGGCTATTATCCTGAAGAAGTCTTGGCAGATAAAATATACTGTAACCGATCCAACAGGGCCGCACTCAAGTTACTTGGAATAGCGCTTAGGGCTAAACCTCTTGGAAGGCCAAAGGCAGTGGATGTGGAACACGTAAGACTGGGCGAAAGAAATCCAATCGAGGGCAAGTTTGGACAAGCTAAAACAGGGTACGGGTTAAACCGGATAAAGGCAAGGCTTTCACAAACAAGTGAATCGTGGATAGCCACAATAATATTAGTACTCAACCTGGTTAAATTAACCGGGGTGAGTATCTTTTGCCAAATTTTTTCGACCATTACATATTCAGCAAAAGATTTTGTGGAGTCCTTTAGGAAGATTTTTTTCGTCCGGGATTTTAGTGAAAGTATTGAATTAAAATTAACCAACTAAATCAGCAGACCCTATATAGTATTTTCTCTGCACTATCAATTTCAACAAAAGGTGAATGAAAAATTATAGTATTCTGAAATATCACGGTGTCAGAATCCTCAGAACAGGTAATGCTTTTACATGTAAAAGATGTTTGTTTATCGACTATCCATTTTGAAACTTTGGAATCTTGCGCAAATCCTGTCATGCTCATGATGATCAGGATGCAACTTACAATTATTGTTTTTTGAGATCTCATAATTATTGTATTTGGTTACGGGGGGAAAATGATGATCAAATGTATAGGAAACGAATAGAAATCAGATAAAATATATGTTAATCTAAGTTAATATTAGGAAATTTTAACATAAAGTATTTTTAAAAACAAGATGTATTTTTAAACAGACACCAACGGTCAGAATGAAAAAGGGAAAGCATCGAACCGGTTGAGCCAGCTTTGCTTGAATCTGACGAGTTTTGGGCTAGTGAATAATCATAAATGTATCTTCTCGCAGAAGTGGTATAGTACTCCCTAAAATTAGGACAGTGAGTTAAGGTGTAAAAACAAACCTTAATTTTACTGTTGCTATGAAAAAGAAAAAATCACCTAAGATGAATTAACCCACTTAATAGGTAAAATTAAGATTTTGTTTTTGATTTCTTTTTGTGGTTTCCGTTTCCTGTTATGAATTTATAAGAGGGTTCTTGAAGATTCAGTAATAATTCATCCCCATTAATTTTTACCTGACTATGATTCGCATATGTTGCCCATTCAATTTGGTACACTTCTGATTGATCTCCAAACACATCCCAACCTTTTCTTTTTCCTCTTGCAAAGATTTCAAGATAAGGACCTAAACTGCATTTTTCAATTATCTCATACAATTCATCAGGTTTTCTGCTATGTTCCTGCTTCTGTGTTCTGATAATGTTGACTTGTGATCTTCCTGGGTCTAATGTTCGAACATTGCCCTTTACACCAAATAGAATCAATTCAGTTGTATTTCTGAAATAAAAACCAACGCCTCTGCCATCTGGTCCACCATCTTTCCTTACTTTATGCCATACGATATTTGATTTGTAAGTAAACCCCCATGCTTTAAGAACTTCAAGACCTTCTTGCAATAAAGCATTTGGAACCCATAGATAAAGATGACATTTTTGAGCCGTCACTTTAGAGACAGGGATAGCTTTAATCTCATCAAGTGATAATGTTTCATAGCGGTTTAATCTTTTATGTTCGGGCGCAACTTTACCGGTTCGGTTTGTAAACCGCCAGGGAGGATCAGCCAATATTGTCCCAAATCCTATTTGAGGGACTTTCTTTAAAAATTCTTCGGCAACGGTAAGTTTTTTATTTTCAACAATCTTTATCATAAAGTTTATTTGTTATGCCAAAAACTAAAATTGGGCATCCTCCGCCACTTCCACCTTGTATTCGAGTCAATAATTTTGACATGTGTGTCGTAGATGCTCCATATGAAGCGCCTCTCCCAATTTCATCAAAAATTTCTTGTAAATGGTCAGATCTGGTTATTATTATCCCAACAGAAATTGTCCGTAAATCAAATAATAATCGAAAATTATTTAAATCGCGATCATAAAATGGATCTTTATTATTCCATTCAATTTCAAGTGCAACTCTGTTCTTATAACAATCTATCTTATGTGTCGGCGATTCCATAATTTCTTCATCGACCTTGACGGATGTTTCAAATTTTTTCTCTATCCAACCCCTTTCAGATAAGAACCCATCGATTGATTTAGAAATTTCAGATTTACCACCTCCGCCAGTTATTATCCATGTTTTACATAATTTGAAATTTTCAAGCACTGCAATAAGATCATTCCACTCATCTGGAAAATCGTTTTGTAAAATTGCGCATGCATGCTTCCATTCATGGACTTCGTAATATTCTCTTATATGGTCCGGTAATAATTCTGTTCCCATTTAACATAATTAATGATAAATAACTAAGGATTAGATGTCTTTCAAAGATACTGAGAATCTTCAAGGAAAATAAGAAAGAAAATACCTTTTAAATAAACAAATTATTAACAGCAAAGAATAATGAGTTTTTAATATTTTCACTCACTTTCAAAAGATTCAGGATTAATCATATATTTCTTTTTGCGAACTTAGCGTTTTAGCGTATTTGCGGTGAAAGAGACTTTTCGAAGCAGGCTCATTAATAATTCCTCACAGGCCAGCGTCAAACCGAAGATTTATGCATTCTTTTAGTCAGAACCCTGATCATTTGCATTGTCACTTTTCCAAACAGAAACCCCAGCAAACAGCCTGCAATCCAACCCACAAAAATATCTCCCGGGTAATGAACTCCCAGGTAAATACGGGAATATGACATTACCAATGACCAAAGAATGGCCGGTATATAAACATGGGGGTACTTTCGCCCCAGAAGAATGCAAAGGAATATAACTACAGAAAATGTGTTAGAAGCATGTGCAGAGTAAAAACCATAGACTCCTCCCTTGTAAGCCTCTACCAGATGGACCATAAGTCCTGGTTGTTGCGAAGGCCTCAGCCTGTGTACCCATTCTTTGACGAAATCGGATAACTGGTCACTGACAAGGATCATCAATGCTGTAAACACCAATATCATCAGGGTATGCCACTTGTATTTGCGGATCACGAAGAAAAGGAAATACAGGTAAAGTGGTACCCACAATAAACCTTTGGTAGCTCCGAACATCAGGTTGTCAAAGAAAAGATTGTGGAACCCGTTTAGGAACAGAAAAAAAGTACGGTCAATATGATCCAGAAATTCAATCAAATGAAATCGGTATTTATCCGGTTCAGTTCCTCCCAAAGCATACTCTTAAGTTTGTTCAAGCCAAGTTTCTTATGAGAAGAGATGAAGACCCAGGGAACTTCCGGAAGCTCTTTTTTTAGCTCCCTCGTAATTTCTGCATCGGCAAGGTCTGATTTGGTAACTGCAAGAACCCTTGCCTTATCCAGCAATTCAGGATTAAACTCTCTGAGTTCATTCAAAAGAATTTCATACTCCTTCCGGATATCGGTACTGTCGACCGGAACCATAAAAAGTAATATGGAATTCCTCTCAATATGCCTTAAGAACCTCAACCCGATCCCTTTTCCTTCATGAGCCCCCTCAATGATTCCCGGGATATCGGCCATGACAAATGATCTGTTATTTTCCAGAGGGACGATACCTAGGTTTGGGATCAGTGTCGTGAAAGGATAATCGGCAATCTGGGGTTTGGCTGCAGATATTACTGAGAGTAAAGTGGATTTCCCTGCATTGGGAAATCCCACCAATCCGACATCTGCCAGGAGTTTCAATTCAAGGATCTTCGAACCTTCTATTCCTTCTTCGCCAGGCTGTGCAAATTTCGGTGATTGAAATGTAGATGACTTAAAATGATCGTTTCCCAGCCCGCCTTTCCCACCGGCGACAAGTATTGCCGACTGTCCATCCTCGGTGATCTCACATTCAAACTGGCCGGTTTCTGCATCTTTTGCGACAGTTCCCAGTGGAACCTCAATCACAACATCACGGCCATTGGCTCCATGCATTAACTGCTTTGCTCCATTTTCACCGTCTTTTGCCCTGAGATGCCGTGTATATTTCAGGTGGATCAGGGTCCATAATTGTTTGTTGCCCTTTAAAATAATATGACCTCCCCTGCCACCGTCACCTCCATCAGGACCACCATGCGGGACTCCGCGTGTTCTTAGAAAATGTGCCGAACCTGCACCTCCATGACCGGAGGAGCAGAAAATCTTTACATAATCTACAAAATTCGATTCACTCATATTTTCTCTGACAGGAATTCAATCTGTTATATTTGTGACTATTCAGGTATCGAAAGGCATAAGGCTGCAAAAATATCATCGATACTGCCTACTCCCATTACATTGGTCAGCAGTTTTTTTTCTTTATAATAATCAATAAGAGGCTTTGTATGCTGATGATACTGAACCAGGCGGTTTTTGATCACTTCTTCGGTGTCGTCTTTCCGGCCCTGCTCCTGTGCACGTTTGAGTAACCGTTTCACAAGTTCTTCTTCATTTACATCCAGTGAAAGTACAAGAGAGACTTTTGTTCCCAGTTTTATCAGCATTTGGTCTAGTTCCTTCGCCTGTTTCAGGGTGCGTGGAAACCCGTCCAGCACAAAACCACCCCCGCCAGGATGTTTTCTGAAAACAGATTCCATGATCTCGATCAGCAATTCAT
>CAWAVC010000022.1:0-30686 GCA_963785325.1 uncultured Bacteroidales bacterium
GTGAGTACACAGGTTATAATGTCATTATTCAGTGGCGTGTATGTAAAAGTCGGAGAATTTGTCCCTGAATTTGCCCCATTTACTTTCCATTGGTAAATTGGCGTTGTTCCGGGATTGGTTGGTGTGGCTGTAAAGGTGACCTGAGTTCCGGCACAAACGTTGTTTGTTGATGCTGTAATACTTACTTTTACTGAATCTCCGGGAGTGACGGTAACAGCATAATTTACCGCATTCCCTGCACAGCTTCCCACTTTTGGTGTGATCTGATAAATGACAATTCCAGGTGTCGAAAGCGAATTAACCAATATCTGATTAATTACAAGTCCGGAGTCAGTACTAAAGCCGGTTATCTTCCCTGACGTAAGACCGGCTGTCCAATAAAAAGTTGTACCGGTAACATTCGATGTCAAAGCAATATCAGTGGAATCTCCTGAGCAAATAGATTTGGAAAGCGGATTGTTTGTAATCGAAGGAACCGGGGTAGTCATCAACTGTACGGTATCTGAACCCATGCAATTATTGGAATTTGTAACTATAACCGCATATGTCCCGGCCTGGCCGGTTTTGAATGTCTGAGAAGTTCCGACTGTCAGCCCTGTTCCGATGTTTTTCCATAAGTAAGTGCATCCATTACAGGCTCCTGCATCAAATGTAGTGGAATCTCCTATGCATATTGTTCTATTCGCACCAAGAGCGACCTGAGGACTTGCTACAATGGTAATAATTTGCCAGGATGTATCCGTTCGGTTGTCATTATGCCTGACAAACAAGGTAACTGTATAGGTTCCCACATTTGAATAAACATGCGAAGGGGTATTCAGGATTGAATAATTGTTTATTCCCGATCCCGGATCGCCGAAATCCCAGTGAGTACTGTCGGCAGGAGGCCAGATATCGCCTGAGAAATGAATCGGATTACTCTGGCAATTACCAATATAATGGATATAGGCTTTGTATTTTTGAAGGAATTGAGGCAGGCCGGCAGCATTCCAACCGGTTAAACTAACTGCATTTTTCTGATACTTACATGCTGATCCAGCTAATGAAGGATTATTAATACATTGTAATGAATCTATCAGGGGATCCGCAGTTGCATAGATCTTCCAATTAGGGGCCAATTGCATTTTGCCGCTAAATCCATCACCAATTCCAACCTGATACTGAATAAAACCGAGCGAATCTGTATAAGATAAGTCAAACTGCCAACCTTGGATACCCTCTCCACCACCCGTACATAAGTAAAGATACCTGGAATCAACCGAGAATTCTGCTCCGATAGCATTGACTCCAATTTTAAACAATGGTGTTACAACACCTGTCGAAGTATTAAAATCGCAAATCTCCGTAAGAGAATCAGAACAGACCAGCTTAGTTCCATCCTGCGATATTTTTAAATCACCGCCCTCGCTTATCTTTCTTAGACCATCCTGGGTGTAAAAACGTGTTGCTAAACTACTTGTGCTTGTAACCGGAGAAGAACTTATACCGGTTGCAGTGACAAGATATGCAAGATATTGGCTTATCGGACTATGTTTGCGAACAACCACCCAAACATCCTTATTGTTTTTATGCCTTACTCCTGTCAATTGATCCACGGCACTGTCACCGAAAGGGATAGAAATATTCTTTACCCCTGCTACAACATCACCTAATCCTCCCTGTAATGTCATATCAATCAGGGAATAGTGCAACCCAATAATAGGAGGACTATATGGAGCCGGTTCTCCTACAGTAAATATATAATATTGGTTGCTGTTTCCCATTTTTGGCACCGAAAAAATGGGTTGACGACAGACATTTCCTCCAAGGATACCTGAACCATCAGGCATCATTGAATTATTTTTATTCCAGACGTTATATCCGTTAGAATAATACAGAAGGTTTCCCAAAGAATCTGACATGCTGGTTGAGGTACCTCCAGCCGATTGAGTCATTGCACTGCCTGATACTCCAACAGGACTTCCTGAGATAAAGGTCATAGCTGCATTCCAACCGAAATACCAGTTGTTCCATTCGCCCTGTGCAATTAATGAAAATGGAGTTAATAGAAAAAGGAAAAAAAAGCAGTAGATTTTATTCATAAAATAATTACGATCGATCCTCATTACAAAGATAATCATTTCAAAAAAGGTTGCCTATCAATGAAAGAAATCAACTTTGACAGGCAACCAAATCAAACTATTTTAAAAAGAAGGAAGATTAATGGTACTAAATGCAGCAAGGTAATAAATACTATTTACAACAGTGAACCATCCATAACTACTACCGAGCACAGTGAAACATTGAACACCATTATAATATCTAGTTACAATAATTGTCATGGTATAGTAATTTGTAGATGCGGGATTATACTCAGTGAAAATGGATTTACGAAAAAATCAAGCCTGAATCAGTTGAAAATTATCGGTCATTAAACTCTGTAATTCCAGTTTATAATTTTCAATATTTTTAAAGAAATTCAAACAAGCACTTTTAAAGACAGCAAATTTTTCATAATACTTGTTATAGGTGATATTTTTCTTGAAAAATCTCCACAAACGCTCAATAATGTTAAGATTAGGGCCATATGCAGGCAAAAACAAAAGTTGAATTCTCGGATGCTTTCTTTGAAAATCTTGTACAATTTTTGAACGATAGTATTTTGCATTGTCCAAAATCAAATATAGAACCCCCAAGGGTTGCTCCTTTAGCATTTTTTTAAATAAAGAAACAGTTGACTGGGCATTTATACTCTCTGCTTCTTCAATGATGACGTTATGTTCTTCAATATTATAAGCACCATTAATATTGACTCGTTGACGACCTGTGTTCGATGGAATAGTATAGTCGAAACCTTTTTTCATCCAACCATATGCGGGTTGTGAATTATGCAACTGATGGACAGCATCAAGAAACCAAATTCTATCATGTTTAGACTTCGTTTCTTTCAATTCAGTGTATTGCTTAATAAATTCTTCTTGGGCTTTTTGATCAGCCTTTCCAGGTACATGCTTGGGCTTACGGTAAGAAAAACCAAGCCTGTGAAGCAGGTTGGTCATTCCTTTTGTTGTGTATTTTATCCCGAATTCATTTTGTACGTATGCGCAGATTTCTTTGCTTGTCTTATAGACCTTTTCATCCAACTGATTGTTCAAAATCTTAATCTGTTTCGTTGTCAGTTTGCCATCGCTTCCAACATAGTTATATCTCAACAGAGAATTTATGCCCTCTGAATCAAATAGTGCATACCAGCGTCTTATGGTCGAGTCATCAAGTAAAAGTATCTCAGCTACTTCTTCAGGTGTAAATCCTCTGTTCAATAATAGGATGGCTTTGATTTTGTCGGCTTTTTTGCGGTCAGATGTCTTATGCATACTTTTCAAAGCTCTAATTTGTTTCGATGATAAAAAGTTCGACATGGTGATGCAAAGAAAAAGCATCTATTGTTGTTGGAATCTGATGTCGAAGAGTTTTTCTCAACATCCCATTGTTAATTTGTTCGCATTTTCATTCAGCATGAGTATATCTCTAAGATAAACCGTATGAAACTATTCACAACGAGATTCGGCAATCTGTAATGAACC
Organism: uncultured Bacteroidales bacterium; assembly: GCA_963785325.1. GTDB lineage: Bacteria > Bacteroidota > Bacteroidia > Bacteroidales > FEN-979 > FEN-979. The sequence goes on from CAWAVC010000022.1 coordinate 3,564, forward strand.
TTCCATTTATTCACTCATTAATTTCGAAAGGTAATTTTAATGAGCCTTTCATTCAAAAATTCCATCTTAATCCTACAAGATTTACATAGGAATTGGATTGCAAATCTTTTCGCTTTTTCGTCTTTTGTTCCCCTGCAAACGAAAGGATATTGCAGGGGAATGAATATCTAAGTTATTTTTCTCTAAATCCCAAATTGTCATTTCGATCGTAGAGCTTCTCACAGATTGTAATAAAATGACAGGGTTCGGAAACAAAAATGGCAGATTATTGTTGACCATCAAAGTTGAATGAAGTGAGAATCTCGTTATAAAGAGAAGAAGTGAGAATGGAAAAATAATAATTGTCAAGGTAACTTTACGGTACATTTGTAAAAAATGAAAAAGTGAATGCGAAAAGAAATACAGAATATAAGACTAAAAGTAAGTCATGTAAATACTAATGTAACAGATCATAAAATTATAGAATATATATGTTAAAATTACATTTATATAGAAATATATTATATACATAACATTGTTCAATGTATTATAATGAGTTTTAATAACATAAAATATATTCTAAGTTATTGTTAGGGTATTCTATTCATCTTGCTCAGGTTTAAAATGTTTTTCAGGAAGGAATCATAATTCTACTTTATCCACCAAAAAGGCTTTGTTGGCCATTATTTATCGATGAAAAAATATTTTGGAAATTTACTATGATAAGATTCTGTAATGATTATTGATGACTTCCTTGAAGGGAAACAGGTAATTGCTAAAACACTCGATGAAAGAAGAAAAACGTTGGAAACGAAATCTCTGTCTTCAGAAACCTATGTCTGGCAAATCGTTTTTAACGACAGGATTATTGAGACCGGGAAATGGATTAAAGAATAATGTCTTAGCTCCATAAATTGTTGGACATAATTTGGTAAACAGATTAGGTCTGACTAATTTTAAAGCGTATGACGAAAACAAGAAGGAATTTCACTCCGGAAGAAAGGTTTTATAATTTTGAAGAAAAGAGAAAAAACCAACTTAAAAACACCGACTCTCTGCCCTAAAATTGGGGTATATCATAATTCTTGATTGCCCTGCTGCCGGCTGTTGTCTTTCAATCGTCGATCATAATCGTAATTCGTAATTTGTGATTAATTTTTTACGATCTTTCTCACTTCCACTTCATTATCATTTGTCAACCGCACAAAATAAACACTGCTGGGAAGATTGCTGATATCGATCTCTGTTTTTGGCTCTGTGATTTGGCGGGTGATAAGTTTTTGCCCGTTGATATTTACAACTGTCATCCCGATTTCTTTTACTGGTCCTGATAGTTCTATCGTTATTTTATCTGTTGCCGGATCAGGATAGATGGACAATCTTGATCCCTGCTTATCATTGATCCCGACAAAGACAGAATCAAATTTCATAACTGTTGTTTGCCAGGAATTTCCGCCATCCGTATAAGCCACATACGATTCTCCTGATTTACTGAAGGCAAGACTCGTCCAACCGGCGTTTTCTGCTGAAAATCCGGCATTTCCAACATCTACCCAGTTGTTCCCGTCAAATTTCATTACGGTGGCTTTATATAAATTTACAGAATCCATATAGGCAACGAATGGTTCACCGGATGGACCGAAGGCGAGACTTTCATAAAAAGCCTCACCTGCTGAAAATCCGGCATTTCCGACGTTTACCCAGTTGTTTCCGTCAAATTTCATTACGGTTGCCTTATGACCATTCCCCCAATCTTCAAACGCCACATAAGGTTCACCGGATGGACTGAAGGCAAGTCTTGTGTACCATGTTTGTCGTAGCGAGAAACCCTCTTTCCCAACATACACCCAATTGGTTCCGTCAAATTTCATTACGGTTGCTTTAGAAGAATCTCCGGCATCTTCAAAAGCAATATATGGTTCACCGGATGGACTGAAGGCAAGGTTTGTATACCAGGCTGCTCCTGTTGAAAAATCAGGATTTCCCACATTCACCCAGTCGTTTCCGTTAAAACTCATTACACTGGCTTTTCCGTCATTTGTTACATCAGTGAAAGCCACATAGGCTACTCCGGATGGACTGAAGGCAAGGTTTTCACTTTCAGTCTCTCCAATTGAAAAAGCCACTGAACCCACAGGATTCCAGTCGGTTCCATTATATTTCATCACGGTTGCCCCAAAGTTATACCAACAATCCATATAAGCCACATAAGGTTGATCAGAGGAGTCGAAGGCGAGACTTGTATATTCAACCACATCCGCTGAGAATCCTGCATTTCCTACTGTTTCCCATCTGTTTCCGTCAAATTTCATTACGGTCGCTTTCTGGCCATTTACCCAATCCATATAAGCCACATAAGGCTGACCGGACGGACTGAAAGCAAGGCTTATATACCATGCCTGCCCCCCTGAAAAACCAGCATTTCCAACATTCATCCACATATAATCCAACGGAGAATATTTGTACCAGGGTTGCTGGGTAAAGATTACAACAGGAACCATAAACACTAAAATGCAGAATATTTTTTTCATCAGATATCTGTTTTCAATGGTTGAACGTCCAATAATGGCATATAAGTTGTTAAATTCGCACATATCGAACCCTCAAATTTAACAGATATCTTACCATTAAGCAAGTTTTCTTAATGTTGAAAAATGGGTGGTTGACTTTAAGGGAAAGAAAGCATACACAAGCCGGTAAATTCTATTTATTATAATTCTGTTTTTCCAGACAACTATTTCGTTTTTTGGGATTTTATTAATAGTTGTATGAAGTTGACCCGCGGAAAAGATAAGGCAGAGGATCTGTTATCAGTTACAGGTATAGAGACCATCTATAACCGCTATGCTTCGCGGTTTCTTGGATTATGTTACCGGTATTGCGGAAACCGTGAAGATGCCGAGGATATTATGCATGACGGATTTTTAAATATCATCCGTAATGTTCATCAATTCCAGTCACGGGGAGAAGGATCCGTTGAGGCCTGGATGAAAAAAATTATGGTCACCACTTCACTTAAATATTTGCGGGATCACGAAAAATACCAAAAAACATCTTTCATTCGAACCTGTGAATGAAGAATTGAATATTCCGGATGATGAGGATGATCAGTCCTATCCTGAAATGTCTCAGGAGAGGTTATTGCAGCTTATCACTGAATTGCCGTTGGGATACAGGACTGTGTTTAATTTTTATGTACTGGAAAACTATTCTCACAAAGAGATAGCAGAAATGTTGCACTGTTCGGAAAACACCTCAAAAACTCAACTGAGGAAAGCCCGGGCGTGGCTTCAGAAACGCATTAAGGATTTTGAAAAAGCTGAAGAATATGGACACAAAGAAACATGGTGTCGATGAACTGTTCCGGAAGGGACTTGCCGATTTGGAAATAAGTCCTACGGCTTCCGGTAAATCCCGGTTCCTGAAGAAAGCAAAGCAGGAACTGAGGAAACGTTCAATAAGCACATTTTGGATGCCGGGTTTAGCCATCATCCTTGGGATTGGTATTCTGGGAGGGGCCTATTTATTCATTAAAAATATGACAAAAGACCAGGATCAGAAAAACAAGGTCGAAGCAACAATATCACAAATGAACTCTGGTAAATCCATTTTCGGTCTGGAAACAAAAACCCCTGAAAAACCGATTCATCTTCAAAATACCCCCGGTATCTCACAACTGAAACCCCAGTCGCCCGTTGCGTTCAGAAATAAAGCAATACAAAATAGTAATGATAATTACATCCCATTAGCAGCCACATCAACTAAAACCCTAAGCAAAACTGATCAAGGAACAATTTCTTTAATTTCCTTTACGCCCTTGACTTCATTATCTAAAGATACAGGTAAGAGCTTATCGACAATCATTACTTCGCAACAACCGGAGAACCAAAATGTTTTCTTACCTGAAAAGAAAGCAGGCGACTCAATACCTGTTGAAGATTCTTCAAAAGTTCACGAAAAGTCACTGGTATTATCAGACACAACCGCAAATCCGGGAATTCCGCCTGCCATGAAAGGCCATAAACATTCAAACAGCGCATCTCTTAAAGATAAAATATGGAATATCCGTGCCGGTATTTATTATATGCCTGAATGGATCTTTAACAGTCTTGACAGAAACAAATATGTCGACAATTTCGGCGCTGAAGGAATATTCCGGTTCGGGCCTTATTCCATCCGGACCGGTATCGGTTTGTCCATCACAAAGGCATATAATGAAATGGTGGTTGAGACTAACCCATATCTTGGCAGCTATAACAAACTCGACTCAATGACTTATCATTGGGATTCAAGGCATTATTATCTTCTGAAAACGGTCTATACCACCACGCAAAATGTGTATGATACAGTTCTGCATTACAAATATTATACCCGTGAAATGGAGTACACCTATCTTCAGGTTCCACTGATCCTGGGAGATGATTTCCTGGAAACGAAATGGTTTACCCTTGGAGTGCGTGTCGGTCCGGTTATGTCTGTTCTGTTACATACCCAGGTACTTACCTCTGCTTATGATGCCGGGAAAGATAAAATAATCATGATTAACGATATTTCGCCCGACAGGATTCATCTTAACTGGCAAGCTATGGCGGGAATGAATGCGGCCTTTCGATTGTCGCACCGGTTCATTCTTGAACTGGAACCCAATATCCGGTACTATTTCGATTCGGTAAATGAAAAATTAAGCCCGACGGATAAGCCATGGTCTGTTGGACTCCAGACTTCATTCCTTGTAAATTTTTAACCTTCTAAAAAATGACGGACAACTTTTTTATATTTTGGGATTTAGTTGTTATAAATCATTCTAAAGAAAAAAATACATTTAAAATCTAAAAATCATGAAAAAGTTTGCACTCTTCGTACTCTTATGGATGGCGTTCCTGCCCCTTATAGCCCAGGTCAGTTTTGTAACAGTTCAGGGTTATGTATCCGATACAAACGGATCACCTATCGTGAACCATGCAGTTAATATCCAGGTTGATACCACTTCAGGATACTATAATCATGATGTGGTTTATACCTCACAAACCGGATTTTATATAGATACTGTCTTTTTTAATACCGGGACACTTCCAACTTCAGACCTTTTTGTTTACACGTTCGATTGCAATCAGAATATTGTGAGTGTAAACTTGCCTTTTGGCCCAGGCAATAACTCGCTCACTCATAACTTTACGATTTGCAATAACACTCCACCCTGTCATGCAAATTTTACATGGCAGAATATGGGTAATTTATCGGTTCAGTTTACCGATTCCTCAGCAGGCAACCAGCATACGACGACGTGGATTTTTGGCGATGGAAGTACTTCAAATATAAAGAATCCTTTGCATAATTATGCAGCTCCGGGCAATTATCAGGTGACGCTTTACATATACGACAGCACCATAAATTGCAGTGACAGTATTATGAAAAATGTCCAGGTGCCTGACTCTGCCGGTGGATGTCATGCAATGTTCAATTATATGCATGATACCGCTAATTCCATGAATATTTATTTTTATGATCAATCGACCGGAAATAACATTGCTTCATGGTTCTGGAATTTCGGCGATGGCACCTCTTCCAGTCAACGGAACCCGGTGCATCTTTATGTGCAGCCAAATGCCTATCATGTTTGTCTGACCATCCGGAGTAATGATTCCACTTGTTATAGTGAGTATTGCGATACAGTCGTTGTCAATGGTCTGAATGGATGCCAGGCCCAATTCACATGGTACTGCCCAGACTCTCTGAATAATCCTAACTTGATTCAATTTACAGATCTTTCCATCGGCGCTGCCAACTGGCATTGGAATTTCGGTGATTCTCTTTCAGGCACAATGAATATATCAGATTTACAGAATCCATCTCATATTTTTTCGGCAAATATCACCTATCATGTTTGCCTGACGATTACAAATCAAAGTGGTTCTTGTAATAGTACCTGGTGTGCCAATGTAAATTCCGGAGGTAGTAGTGGTTGTGCAAGCTATTTTACATTCTCGCGAAATTCGTTGATGGTAGTTTTCCAGGGAAACCTTGTCAACGGTTCTCCGGCATCCTATACCTGGAGTTTTGGGGATGGTGCCGGCGGAAACGGACAAAATGTTACACACACCTATGCCACAATGGGGATGTATTACGTTTCACTAACAACAGTGACAGATTCGACAAACTGCACATACAGCTCTGGACAAACTATTCCTGTAGGCGACAGCAGCCAGTTCAACCAGATTTATGGACAAGTCATGGAAAATAATTTCCCGCTTTCGGCAGGTACTGCCATGATATTTTCCATCGACAGCACGAACAACAACAATCCATACACAGCAACCTCCCCTATCGATTCATCCGGAATATACAGTTTTAATTATGTGCCCCAGGGGAACTTTGTGGTTTGGGTTATTCCTCTTGATTCTTCAAACTATCTCCCGACTTACTATGGAAATGTAATAATCTGGCAGCAGGCAACTATTATCAGGCTTGGTACCCCGGCAAACCCCTATAACATCCAACTGGTTCAGGCTACTAACGGGATAGCAGGAAATGGAGGGATCAATGTTCACCTTAATACAGAAAAGATGACCAATAGTTTATCGGACGACATACGGATGATCCTGCTGAATGAATCGGGAAATGCCCTTCAGTTCAGGAATAATAGTGGTTCAGGGGAGTTTGACTTTTCCTCGCTTGCCTATGGTGTATATTTTCTGCGTGCCGAACTTCCCGGATGTACAAGCGACCTGGTCAGGATTGAAATAACCAAGGATAAGCCTGTCGCAAGTGTAGTTATGACATATTCAGGAACCCACCTTCTTGGAATTAATGACAGCGAATCCTTGATTGAAGGAATAAATACCTATCCAAACCCGGTCACGGACAAATTGACGCTGAGCATTACATCAAAGAAGGATGCATCCATATTGTTGATGCTTTACGATCTGACCGGAAGAAATTTGGTTTCTGAAACCTATGACCTTAGTACGGGGAACAACACTCTTACTATTAATACTGAAAAGTTACAACCGGGAATATTCATTTTAAGGATAACAACAGATGAAGGAACCAATATGATAAGGAAGGTCATTAAATCGCAATAAAAGATCAATGGTATTGGTTTAGCCTGATATTAAAGTACAGGTTGATTTGCGATCCGTCGTCATTCCCACGACGGATCGCTTATTTTATTCAAATCAGGTAATTCTGTACTGTCAACTGATGTCGTGATATTTGGGGATCACTTAAAAGGATACGCCTATCAAAAGACCAAGGAGAAATAAACTATTGTATACAGATTGGGTGGTAGTGGAATAGAACCATTCGAAAGGTCTCCCTTCCGATCTATTATTTATATCATCAGTATACTTTATACCCCGGTAAGTAATTTTGATAGCTGTATTTATTCCAATATTTTTATAAACAGGAAATTTCAGTCCGAACCCCAGGGCACTGTAGAACGCTCCTGAAAAATTATGAATTGTGGAGGAAACACCTACGTACCAATCTAAATTTTCGGTATCGACAAATACTGTTTTATTGGGATTTAGTGAAATATCATATCCGGCATCAACAAACATATAAGGAGTAACTAATGTGTTTGAGAGGTTAAGCCGGAAATCAATAAAAACAGGAATAAATGACATCTCTTCTTTATAGTAAACCGCCTCGCCCGAACCGGTATTTGAACCTTTTGGAAAAATATAGACCGGCAGCCAGACACCAATATAATCAAAACCAACCCCCAATCCTAGTGAAACATTGCGCGAAAACCTGTATCCATTGATGGTAGAGATGCCTGGCACCGGACTTAAGGAAACCGGTTTCAAATAGTTGAAGTCAAAATTCAGAACTTCCAGGCTTGTCACATTATAATAACCCCGGGACTTATGTTTCTCAGAACTGACTACAAGGGAATCCTTCTGATCACCTTTTTTCTGGTTCTGCTCATTAGTCTTTTTGCTTTGGGCTTGTGTTGCAATGACACCAAAAAGAGCAATTAATAAGACTGCCAGGGATAATTTTTGTTTGCAAATGAAGATCATATAATGTTTGTCCGGTTTCTACGTAAAAATAAGTGAATAAATTTACAAAGAATATATTAAGGCAAGGAATATTTATGTTTCTTCTAAAAGATTAATTCGCAAAAATATTGACGGAATACTTCATGTCCACGGACAATCGTATATCGTAAATCAAAAAAATTCATTCGTAAATCGGAAATCGTCAAATCGTAAATTATCTTTTAACGATTACACTCGTTCAATGTAAACCCAGGCTTGGGTTCATGATCTTCCCCATAAACAGGATACTTCCTGTAGTATTATCTTTAATAAGGAATAAAAACGGATGGTCGGCATTAAAAACCTTTATATCGGATGAAGGTCGCATCGCTGTCATTTTCATTACTACCGCTGTTGCAGCGGCAGCTTCTGTTCCTTTTTCATCGACATTTACAAACGCCTGATGGATGACCTCGCTGATGTAAAGATCATATTTCCCATCCATACCGGAAAAATCCGCACTTCCAGCGGAAAAAGCCAGTGGCATTCCCATTTGTGAAAGTGTATTCCCCAGGCGGATTTTAAAGGTTACTTGAAATTTGGGAAGAGAAACACGGACCTCGTTGAATTGGAATGCGGCAAGAATTTTCTGATAATATGTATAATCGAACGATCCTTCAAATTCTTTGATTCCGTTCTTTTCGTTTGGAAGAAAGATCACCATAGATGCCTTATTGTTCATATAAGGCATCTCAATAGCCTTGATATTAGAATCTTCATAGTAGTTATGTCTATCATGCTGGTTCATAAAAGGGACATTGACCCGGGTCCCGTCTGATAAGAAAAAATCCTTAGGCTCCGTGGCCTGCTTTTTAAAAGGTTCTGCCCAATCACCATAAAAATAGATGGCATTGACTAATACCAGTCTTGTATAAGAGTCCAGATCACCCGGACTTAGAATGTCTTTAATTTTATCTTTTGTTTTCTGCGCCACCCAATCATTAATATCCTTTCGGGCGTTCTCTCTTTCTGAATCATCAGTAAAGTCGACATTCTTCAGTTCTGAACTGTAATTTGATTTCACAATACCAAAATAGGAATCCAGAAATTTAAATTTCTTTTGAGCCCATAAGCCATTGGCAATGTTCAGAACTATCTTGTTATCAGTTCCATTATTTATTGCGTTCAGTAACTGTTTATAATCAGAATGAAAATTCTCATTCTGAGGGAAATCCATGGTCTGGCTTATCTGTAAAGCTGTTTCATTTCGTGCACCGGCATATACCATGGCCAGTGCCGTTGAAATGCTGAAGGGAGAATAGAACAGGTTTTGATCCTTGTTGTTTCTCACTTCACTATATAGTTTGAAAGCGAACTTATTATTGCCATTGGTTATTTCCTGAGGATTATCCCCTTTAACCAGGAAAACAGGATACAGGAACGAAATAAAACATAAAATAAGAGATTTCATAGCACGGATTTTTATGATATGCAAAGGTAACATATATCATACCAAAGATTTGTCCCGGATTTATTGAAACCCCTATGCTCACTCAGGCAGGCATTAGTGACCATATAGATATAAAACAACATATCATCGACTTGCACCCGATGAAACGTATGGGCAGATCGGAAGAAGTTGCAAATGGTTTTATATTCCTTGCTTGTGATGACAGTTCATTTATAAATCATTTTTTTCAGATCCTCTTCGACTCCCTTAGTAGTCAGTAACCCCGATTTCTTTTTAGGATAAAAGGGGGACGGAAGTATCCTGATGTTCATACTGAGTAACACATGATCCATTATTATTAAAAGCAGAGTGCTTATAAATGGCAGTGGGATCAACATGACCGGAACTACTACACCGGTACCCTTCAGAAGATCAAAAACCTGTTGTTTGAATTGCTTTTTTTCAGGTTTCGTGATCTTCTCCCCTTTAATATATTTGGTCAGAATAATGAAAGATTCTTTGGTTTCAATAGCTTCTCCTTTAAACCCTGAAGAATACCTTGAAGCTTCTCCCATGAATATTTTAGCGTACCTGGCAATCTGATTCTTGACCTTCGGGTGGGTAAAGATCCGAAGGAGATAGCCGATGATCTTTCGCCTGATAATTGTCAATCTGTAAATTTTCTCCCTGAGGTCCATGTTACATTCCTGGATTCAATAATTTATACCCTGTCGGGTTTCATTTCTGATATTCAAATTATTTCATTCCGGTATGAACCTTCTGGTGTATTTTGATAATTTTAGTCCCGGTATATTTTAAACCCGCCCCGGCAATCAATTCCTGAAATTCTTTGGTGGTATATAATTTGACTTGCGCAGGATCAAAAATTTTAAAAACCTTGTTTATTATTTTGGACAACCAATTATCAATTGGCGGATCAAGAATATAGAGTTCACCACCCTGTTTGAGAAGCCGGTACATTTCTTTCAGGGCTTTTTCAGGATGTAAATAATGATGAAAGGAATTGGTGCAGATGATGACATCAAAAGAATTGTCCTCCAAAGGAATTTCTTCTGCATTAGCTATTAGAAAATGAAAATTTTCCCTTCCTTTAAAGTTTTCCAGAGCTCTTTCAATCATCTTAGAGGAAAGATCGACACCAAAAAAAGTGCCTTTATTATTTATCAACTCTGAAGCCTTACCCAGTGCCCAGCCAGAACCGCAACCAATATCAAGCATGCTGACATTCTCTTTAAGATTTAATAATGAAATAACACCAAGCTGGGCTGATCTTAAGTAATCATATTTCAAACTTTTATTGTCAACTGTTTTTGCCCATTTATCCCATTTTTTTTCGTTTATCCTGAGATGTTTTGATTCATTTTCATTCATATCGTTTTCCTTTCATTTTTTAACATTTGAATGGCAAAGTTAGACAATAAGGTGATGATGATAGTTTGTATTAAGGAATATTACTTATGATCTTTTGTCGCATTTTCCGTTATATAATTTCTAAAGAACGTGTTCAGCTCCGATTTCTTTATTCCTAATTCCTTCTCAATCACATCTGAATAACTATTTTGCTTTCGTGAGTATTGCAATAACGCTAGTACTTTTTGAAAGCCATATTTCGCAATCGTATATTTCATTATAATAGCCCCCAAAACGTACTGAGGATTTGTCTTGGCGTCTATGTATCCGAATTTGTTCTCATCGGACAAATCTAAATCAGGTTTGTCTTTTATGTATTCATTCAGGTAGTTGAGATGCCATTGGAAAGGGTTGCCCAAATTGCCGCCAAAATACGTTGCCAGGCCTTCATCAAAAAATCCTATAACATCAGGATTTTTAATTTTTGTGAAATAGTGTACCAATTCATGTCTGTGGTTCTCATTGACAGATGAAAGAATGATGTTATCCTTGTAAATGAACCTTCCATCATGTTTTCCGGTACCCGTCAAACTACAATAAATGGGTCATCGCAATAATGCGTACCTGAGTTAATCAATTTAAAATGAATAAAATAACATATTTTGTTGTTAAAATTGTGAAATGGGAAATAACCTCGGAAAGCCTTGTGTGTTATGGGTTATTCTCATTTCACAATTACAAAAAAAAATCATTTCAAAGCGATTTTTAGAACCATATTTATAATGCTTATAATCAATCTGTTGAAATAGCCAGGTACGCATCTTTGCGAAGAACCCAATAAATAAACCCAAGATGATTCATCAGGGAAGTAGGATTTTTTTCAACAAGATAGATCAAGTCCTTTGCTATCAGACTATTAAACAGGTTTGACAGACTATCCTCAAAATTTACGAAGTTCAGGGCATTCTGTTTATCAAATTTATAATCAGCAGGATAGTAATAAAAGACATTCCCAATCTTTGTCTGCAATAGTTTCTCTTTATCCAGATAAAAGTAGTTGAACAGTTTAAATTTGTCATTAACCTTCTTGGCCAATACATAAAATATTGCCTGGGTTTTGAATCTCTCTGTTGAATCGTCAACGAAACCTTTAACATTCATTATCTGGAAAAAGCCTTGTCCTATGGCTGTAATATTAAGAATATTGGTTTGAGATAAACAAAGGTATGGATCGTTTGAAAGGATCAGGTCAGGATCATTATACTGTTGTTTTTCTTCTTCATTCCAGTAACAATATCCAGCTGTATCGATTTTGTCTGTAAACCCATAAACTCTCCTGATGAGATAATTATTCCACAATTGAGTTATTGATCGTATATCATTATTACTTGTATCGATGCTCCAGTAATTGAATCCAATATGTTTATCAAAATACGTTAGCTTTGATTGGCTGAAAACAAGCCATGGCGAAAGGACAAGCAAGATAAAAGAAAAGTTTTTCATCGGATATTTGTTTTAAATAATTGAACGTTAAGCTATGGCATATAAGGTTTCTTCATCCTCTAAAATTTCATCAATACTAATAAAAAATAAGATGTCATTCAAATTTTTGGCCATCTATTACCTGCCTGGCAGGGGCATCACAAGTGATGTCCCTACCCGATCGTATCATTTTCCCCTATATTTGTATCCTGTTTATTTTCTTTGTTTTAAGATCAATCATTAAAAATAAGGATTATGAAATTTATAAAAAAAACAATTTTACCAATTCTTTTAGCGACAATCTGGATTAGTATATCGGAATTTGTCAGGAATGAATTTATAGTAATCTCATTCTGGACAAAACATTACCAGGGCCTGGGACTTAAATTTCCTTCAGAACCTATTAATGGAGCTGTTTGGGGAATCTGGTCGCTTCTATTTGCTGTCGCTATTTTTATTATGGCTAAAAAATTCACCATGATACAAACGACTTTCCTTTCCTGGTTTGTGGCGTTTGTACTGATGTGGGTGGTCATAGGCAATTTGGGAGTCTTGCCATACGGCCTTTTATGGTACGGTGTTCCTTTAAGTATCCTTGAATCGTATATTGCGACCTGGATTATCAAAAAACTTTCATAATATCTGAAGTTCATCATCCCCCGGAATGAAAAGGCTCGGATCAATTTTATTCATCGTTTTTACAATCATTTCAATTACCACATTTGCAACCACCTGGGATGAACCCTGGCAGTATAAAGTGATAAAAGAGGCAGATTCATTTGTACTGGCAAAAATTAAATCATTCAATAAAGATAAGGGGGTGTCTATTGAAATTATCAAGACATTGGCTGGAAAAGAACTTAGAGGAATTCTCGAAATTACGGATTTCTATCTTCTTAATTTGACAAATAATTCAAGCGGACACGGGGTTCAGTTTGAGTTTGATGGCATTAAGGAAAGTTACTTTTTTATTAAAAAAAATGTGAAGGGGAACTATTGCATTGCGACGCCCACAACAGGTTTTGATTATCTCGAAGGAGGCAAAGTCAATGCGACTTACCGGCATAGTTATCATCAGGCCCTTGTTCCTGTTGACATTTATGAGAAAACGATGACTGCAATTTTTAATAACTACCATTACCAGCCATACGATAAAAAATTCATCAATGACTATGTTAAAGAATTCCTGTCAAGAAAACCAGCTGGATTTGACACATCAGAAATTGAGACTTTTTATGGACAACACGTTGCATTGGAATGTATTTATCACCTTCGCTTGAAAGGTTTTTATCAATACATTATTCCTTTCCTTAACGACACTTCAAATTTTCATAACCAGGTTTCGGCAGCACGTGCATTGATCGCTTATAATACACCAGAGTGCAAGCAGGAATTGCTAAAAGTTATAAGTGACACGACCAGAGGAAATTTTGTCCAGGTGATTTGTATCTGGACACTTACTGCCTTTAATCCTAAAGAATTGAAAGAAAAACTAATAAAAATAAAAGAATCGGCCTCTAATGAACCTAATGGATTTGGCGGTGATATCATGGATCCACGGGTGGGGACCTGGTTCCCTACGGTTAAGGAGGCTCTTGAAAAACTTATTGGAATGTTATAACAAAAGATAATTTCTCTTGTTTATTTTCTTATCACAGATATATGGAAAGTCATAAACCAAAATCGTTAAAAGAGCTTAAAGCCCTTCGTAAACCCATACGGAATGCAAATGTCGAAATGAAGAAGAAATTGACACGTCTCGATAAAATCGCGATTTGGATTACAAACAATGTTGGGACGATGGGATTCTTCTTAATCGTTTTTCTATGGACGGTAGTCTGGCTTGGTTGGAATTCGCTGGCGCCAAAAGTTGTTCGTTTTGATCCTTTTCCAGCTTTCGTATTATGGCTCTTTATCTCTAATGTGATCCAAATATTCCTAATGCCTCTTATTATGATCGGCCAGAACCTGCAAAGCGATCATGCAGAAATGCGGGCTGAAGCAGATTTTGAAGTAAACACAAAAGCCGAACTTGAAATCGAGACAATACTTATGCACCTCGAGAATCAGAATAAAATTATTCTGGAAATACTGGAGAAACTTGATAAGAAGTAATTACAGTTTTATGTGGACTTAAAATCAAATTTTAACTTTTTCCTTTATCTCTGCGGCAAATTCTTTGGAAGGCTTAAAGGCCGGAATCACATGAGCCGGAATCGTAACTGATGTATTCCTTGTAATATTCCTTCCTGTTTTCTCTTTCCTGTTCTTCAGGAGAAAAGTTCCAAATCCCCGGAGATATACATTATCACCATTTGACATGGAGGTTTTAATGGATTCCATAATGGCTTCAACTGTTGCTTCAACGGCAACTTTTTCAATTCCAGTCTTTTTTACAATTTCAGCTACAATTTCTGCTTTTGTCATCTTCTTAAGGGTTAAAGGTTAATTTTTTGATTCAGTCCCGAAATTTATGAATTTCCATGACATCAAAATAAGTTCAGGAGAAATCTTTTCTCTCACATTTTCACAGGTAATAGAACTTTAATTATGAGCCTGCTCTGAAAAGCCTTTTTTCACTGTAAATCTGCCTGCCGGCAGGCAGAGACTCTAGAAAACGCTAAGTTCGCTAAGAAGTATATGGTTGAAATTGAACTTTTTGCGTCCTGGCGGTGAAATTTTAAGGTGAGTTTTCGGAGTGGACTCAATTATTATTTTTTTCGACCTTCATTGGAATTTCCCCTTGAACTGCTTGTAGCAGATGGCTGTGATTGCTGGACAGTGCTGCGATTATTCAGGTTTTGAGCACCTCTTTCCCGTGCCGAATTTTGATTTTCAAGTTCCTGCCGGTTAAATCCACTGCTTCTGACTTGTTGCACAGGCTGTGGTGAAACTCTTTCCTGTTGTTTAGGTTGCTCTGCAGGTTTAACTTGTTGTTGTACCTTTGGTTGTGACGGTTCAATTCTTTCCTGCTGTTTGGGCTGTTCTACAGGCTTACCTTGTTGTATCTTAGGTTGTGAAGGTTCAGTTTTTGCCTGCTGCTTGGACTGTTCTACAGGCTTACCTTGTTGTACCTTAGGTTGTGAAGGTTCAGTTTTTGCCTGCTGCTTGGACTGTTCTGCAGGTTTACCCTGTTGTACTTTTGTCTGAACAGGACTCCAGTTCTTACCATTATTTTTCTGCCACACCCCATTATTATTTCTGTAAACATCACCTTTGCTGTCTGTGAAGAGGTTGTTCTTCTGGCCGGCAGCACGGTTAATAGGTTTAATCTCATTGGAACCCTTGTTGACTACCGGCTTTGTTCTGTCATTGGGTTGCTTCAGATTGCTTGTACGTTCACCTGTTCCAGAACGAGATGTACTATAAGCCTGCTGGGCCGGTTTTGCACTACCGTCAGCTCTTTTATTATATATGTTTGTGCGGTTATTATTAACAATGCTTTCGTTTCCCCCACGATAAACAGGTCGCCTTGGCCCATAGTAGTGATTGTACCGCGGATGATATGGCGGACGATACATCGGTGGCCCCCACCAACCACCATGTTGATGCATCCAGCCACTAAAACTATAGCGAAACCATCCCCTTGACATTGAGAACCCCATGCTCCAACCATACCATGGATTGTAATTCATATGGAAACCGTAAGTATATGGTCGCGGATAATAAAAAGAACCATAAAAAGGCGAATATGTCCAACCAGTACCATAAACTACTGTCGATCCATCAATGTAGCACCCTGTATATCCTGGTGTATATCCGGTATAAACGAAATCCGGATCAACATTATAAATATAAACGTATTTTACATTATAGTCAGGATCATCCGGCGGAATATTCTGAAATTCATCAGGAACCGAAGTTGCTACTTCCCATGGACCATTAGGACCGGGACCCGTAAACCAAACGGCGTTGTCGCATACATAAAAAGTGTTTTGGTAAAGCAGAACGGTACTGCTGGTATTCACGGCTCTTGCAATTTCAGTTCCATTGATTTTTTCAAATTTCGGATCTCCGTCATATTCAACATTGCATTGAGCTGTTTTGCGGTCAACGGCAGATGTCTGGGGGATCTGGTGCATCCATTACAGCATCTTTTGCAGCATCAGTACCAGCGATACTTGCCAGTACTATATCTTTTTCTGAACCTACAGGGATTTTGGAAAAATCAGGAGGAAGTTTATCAGAATCGATATATAACCAGGGGCCTGTCAGGGCAAGTGACCGGTACCATCTTCCGGAGATTAAAACGTAATATTGATTTTTTTCAATGGTCATAAAAATATTATCATCTGTATTGGTCATATAAAGAAGCTGTGTCCCCTGGATTGGCGCCCATTCAGGTTCTCCGTTAGATTGAATTAGTTCGCATGGTTTTGTACGGACAATTATTTCCGGAATACCGGATGTGCTACTACCTGTTGATTGGGTAGTCATTGTTTTTTGGGTTGATGTGCTTGAATAATCAATTTGCTTGTTCAATTCATCAAAATACGCAACAATATTTGCCGGTGGATTCGGAATGTTATTCCAGGATGCTTTTACCGGATCAGCAGACATGTACCAATAATCACCTCCGTTAAGGTAAAAGGTGTTGGTTTTAAGATCTTTTAAATACTAAAAACGGAGTATATCAGTTGCACGACTGATTCCAGGGTTCCCTGTTTCTTTAAAGACCGGATCACCATCAAAGAGGAGCAGCATAGAATTGTTTTTAACATAGATAATCTCAGGAGGATCATTATTAAAATTTGGTGAGGTATTGACAGCTTCCTGATTTGATGTCAGGGAGGATGATAATTCATCGAGGGAATATTCCAGATTCCAACTCGTAGCCTGTTCTGCCAGAGTGCTTTTAAAGTTCTGGACTTTAACCGGATTAACTGTATCGATACCCGGGAATCTGATATTCAGGATTTTTACATCGAAGATTATGCATGTCCCGGTCTCACGATTAGTGCTGAACCTGGAATCCATCCAGATTGCCCCGTAGATTGGGGTCGGAAATTTGGCATTGGTAAAGGAGATCGCAGCTCTTGAGTATAGATGGTCTCCCCGCATCGAATCGGGCTCAGGTTGATAAATAATAACGGTCGATTTAGGGGTCTGAATTTCTTTCGGCCAATTTCCTTCTGCCAAAAGAAAAACAGGAATGAAAAAGAGTACCGACCAGCAGTATATTTTTCATGATATGAGATAGTAGATGTAATGCTTTCATAATGCAACTTTTAATATCAACTTTGGTAAGGAATAAAATTATTTTTTATCTCTCTGATGGAAATTTATTTTGTGAGGTTACCGGTTAACAGGTTAAAATTAAATGTGGATCCACCGAGTACTAAAACAGCCTCGTTTTTGCCGGAAAAGGTAAGCGTACCGGAATAATTAAAGTGAACATCAGCCGGGCCAGCACCGTTGATGGTGATAGTCGCGGTGCCGGAAGTAATCATGTCAGTCATCTTATCTATCATTACATTCTGGAATGTATAGCTGAATTGGCTGGTGAATTGAACTTTATCCACGACGGTATATTGAGTTCCGCCGTCAGAGCCCGATCCGTTCAGAGTTAGTTGTGATTGGTCAAGAGTCGTAAAAACCCAGGTGCCATCCTGTTCATCCTTTGATAGAATGACACTGGAGGAGAAACTTCCACCAGCAGTATAATCAAATATGACTTCTGAAGGTGATGTTTGACGAGCTAATGTATATCCCACCTGGTACTCGTATTTCACGGTCCAGCGGAGTCCATTTTTTTTATTGTAAAGGTTGAATCGAAGCTGTTTTTTCCCTTGGCTGTAAAGGCGGCTGCGTTCTCCAGGTGAAGGTTGATGCCGGCAGAGGCACTGCAAAAAGCCATAGTAATATAACGGGCTGCAATATCAACAGGTACCTGGTATACGACAATAGAAGTACTGCTTGAACTATCTTTTGAGCAGGAATTTAATCCAACGGACAAAACAATCACAAAAGAAATCAGAATAAGTTTTTTCATCTTTTATGGAATTAGACCATAAAAGTAATAAAAAAGATTATTCGTAACGCAAAGCGTCAATCGGATTCAAATTTGCTGGCTTTCCTTGCCGGGTACCAGCCAAAGAAAATCCCTATGGCTGTGGAAAACAGAAAGGAAAGGATGATCGATTCCAGGGTAATTGCTACCGGCCATTTCATAATACTCGCTATGATCTCTGAGGTCAGGATTCCCAGGCCGACACCAAGAATTCCGCCGATCAGGCTGATCATGAGTGCTTCGATCAGGAACTGAAGCAACACATCGCGTCCACGGGCTCCTACTCCCATGCGGATCCCGATTTCGCGTGTTCTTTCTGTAACTGAAACCAGCATGATATTCATAATACCTATCCCTCCTACCAGTAATGAGATACTTGCAATGCTGGCCAGGAGAATGGTGAGGATACTGGCAGTGGCTGAAGCAGCATTTGCAATATCGGCCTGTGACCGGATAGTAAAATCAGGGTCTTCCGATGGCCCGAGATGGTGTCTTTCTTTCAATACCTGGTGTGATCTCATCAGATGCTTCCGGGATCAGTTTTTCCGTAGTTGCCGAAACCATGATGCTTTGGATATAGGTTACTGTCATCATGCGCTCCTGCACGGTAGTAAATGGTGCAATCACAATATCATCCTGGTCCTGCCCAAAGGCATTTTGTCCTTTCGCAGTCAACAACCCTATGATAAGAAAAGGGATTTTGTTTATGCGGACTTGTCTTGCCTACAGGATCTATACCTTCACCGAAAAGATAGGTAGCTACCGTTTGACCTACCACACAAACTTTAGAAGCTGAATGGTCATCGGCAGTGGTAAATAAAGTCCCTGAATGGATTGCAAGGTTGCGAATATCGAAATAATCAGGATTAACGCCCCAAACGGATGTTCTCCAGTTCTGCGAACCGGCAATAAGCTGGCCACTGACCCGAACGGTTGGAGTTGAATACATCACTGCCGGGCAACGGCTGGCAACGGCTTTATAATCATCAATTGTCATTTTAATCGATGTACCGGCTTCCAGCCTCACACCTCCGGTCATACTGGCAGAAGGGAAAACGGTCAGAAGGTTGGTTCCCAGGTTTGAGATCTGCGCCTGAATGCTTTCCTTCGAACCTTGTCCGATAGCCAACATGGCAATGACGGATGCTACACCGATAATGATCCCCAGCATGGTCAGGAAGGTCCGCATTTTATTTTTCGACAGCGAACGCAAAGCCGCCTTTAATTGATTCTTTAATTTCATATCGTTTCCTCCTCACTGATAGCCGGAATCAAAAGAAGTTCATCGCTTGCTTTCCGGGGATGTTCAACCTGTAAATCTTTAAGAATCCTACCGTCACGAAAACTTATATTCCTGTTGGTGTATGATGCGATATCGGGTTCGTGCGTCACGATTACAACGGTGATCCCCTTTTTATTCAACTGCTGGAAAATATCCATTACTTCGATACTTGTCCGGGTATCCAGGTTTCCCGTAGGCTCATCTGCCAGGATCACAACCGGATTGTTGACCAAAGCACGTGCAATTGCCACCCGCTGTTGCTCTCCTCCTGAAAGCTGATTTGGAAGGTGATGTGAACGATCGGCCAGCCCTACCGATTCGAGGGCTTTAATTGCTTTATCCCGCATAATATGAGAGCTGATCTTGCTATTGTACATCAGAGGAAGCTCTACATTTTCCAAAGCAGATGTACGTGAGAGCAAATTAAAGGATTGGAATACAAAACCGATTTTCATATTCCTTAACTGTGCCAATTGATCCTTGTTCAATTTCCCCACATCCACTCCATCCAGGAAATAGGTTCCCCGGGTAGGAACATCAAGACATCCAATTATGTTCATGAAAGTAGATTTCCCGGAGCCACTTTTACCCATAATAGCTACAAAATCACTTTTGTGAATATCCATATCGATGCCTCTCAATGCATGGACTTCAAGATCCCCCATTTTATAGATCTTGATCAGGTGCTGGGTCGAAATAATTATATCTGTCATGTTAACGTCCTCCCCTGCCTCCTCCTGCTCCCGGCCTTGGCATTTGAGGCTGGAATGGGCTTTGTTGCGTCTGTGTAGTTGTTGCACTGGTTTGAGTATTGATCATACCAACCACGACTTCATCGTTTTCTTTCAAATTACTTTCTATTGCAGTAAAGCTGCCATCAGATAATCCTGTCGTAACCCTGTACGGCATTAGTTTATTGTCGAGAGTTCTTACCCAAACAAGGCCAAACCGGCTTCGGCCACTTCGTTTGGAATCAGAACCTTGTCCGGTTTGTCCTTGTCCACTACCAGCACTAAATCCACTTTGATTCGGAGTTCTTACAGTCCCGCCAAATCCTCCTTGCCCACCAGCATTTCCGCTATTTGCATAAGTACCTGTTCCTCTCTGTCCAGTTGTTCGCTTGCGAAAATCAATGAGCCTCTGAAGAAACTTATTCACTGAATCAGGGTATTCTTTCATCGCCTTATCCAGGTAATCCTGAGGTGGCCAGAATTTTAGCGCACTTGCAGGAATTTTCATGATATTCTGGGCTTGCTGGATCATAACCGTTATGTTGGCGGTCATCCCAGGCATTAATTTCAGATCCGGATTGGGGACATCAATAATAACCGTATAGTTAACAACATTTGATACAATGGTCGGCTCTAAACGTATCTGCGACACAGTTCCCGAGAAGGTCAAGTCAGTATAAGCATCAACTGTAAAAGTCACATCCTGTCCGTTTTTAATTTTTCCGATATCCGCTTCATCAATGCTTGCTTGTACCTGCATCTTCGTCAGGTCGTTGGCAATTGCAAATAAGGTTGGTGTACTGAAGCTGGCGGCTACGGTTTGACCACGGTCAACTGCCCTTGAAATCACAACGCCTGAAACAGGGGCAACAATAGTTGCATAATGGAGGTTGATTTTTGCCCTGTCAAGTGCAGATTTTGCCGACCGGGCGTTTCCCAAAGCAGTCATATAATCGGAATATGCCAGATCATAATCCGATTGGGCAATTACCTTTTCACCTAAAAGCTCTTTATCCCGGGTATATGTTAATTTGGTCAGATCAACCTGGATTTGGGCACGGTACATAGCTGCGCCTGCATCTTCAACCGAGGATGCCAGATAAGTAGTATCCAGTATTGCAATTACCTGTCCTTTTTTTACTACAGAATTGAAATCCACGAGAATCCTGTCAATGACTCCTGAAACCTGGGTACCCACCTGTACAGTAGTATCAGCGCTCAATGTGCCGGTAGCGGTCACAACAACTTTCAAATCACCTCTTTCGACTTTTCCTGTTCTCCATTGTATGGCGGCAGAACTTTTATTACCAAACCATAACCATGCCCCAACTGCTAAGATTATCACCACAACGGTGAGTATAATCCAATACTTTTTTTTCATCGTTTTATGAAATTTATTCGTTTAAAATGTAATTGGTACTCCCTGGTAAAAATCCAGGATCTTTGATTTGAAGATATAGTCATATTTTGCCTGAATACCGTTGGATTGCGCCTGGTAAAAAGCATTTTTTTCAATCAGGAAATCTATGGCAGTTGCCATGCCTACCTTGTATTTTCGTTCCATGTTTTTATAAGCAAGTTCGGCAGAAGCAATCTGATCTTTTGTGGCTTCGTACTTTTTAATGGAATTTTTCAGGTCGGTATAGGATTGTTCGATAGTCGTCCGGAGTTGAAGTTTGAGGTCCTGTTCGTTCAGTTGCGTTAAGAGGAAATTGACTTTGGCACGTTCGATATTACTCTTGATCAACCGGTTACTGTAAATAGGGATAGAAAGGTTTAACCCGATTGATTCACCAAGATTGTTCCACAACTGGGGAAAGAAAGGTGAGGCTTTTGGGACGCTGGCAGCAACCCCTGTTCTTGAGGAAACCGCATAGTTGGAACTTGCTGCACCACTCAGACTTAGTGTAGGATATCTTGCCCCTTCGCTTATTTTTATTCCAAGAAGAGCACTGCTTGTACGTATAGAAGCTCCTGTTATCTGAGGTTGAATCGTCAATGCTTTGGAATAAATCTCCTGGTTGGTTTTATTCATCATCAGAGATGGTTCCACAAAGTCAGGCACTTTTAAATCAAAACTATCGACAATGGGAAGTTCCATAAGTTGTTCAAGGGTCACTTTTGCAAGGTCCAGTGTGCTTTGAGCATTTACGACAGCCAGGTTATCGGTTGCCTGTTGGGCACGAATCGTATACAGGTTGCTTTCAGGGATCATTCCTGCTTTGACCTGTTTCTCTGTTTGGTCGACTTGCACAGCCGTTGCATTAGCCTGACTTTTGGCAGCATCCAGTATTTCATAATCAAATAATACCTGCAAGTATGCTGTAGTTATATTCAGAGTTACCTGGTTTTTAACATTATCGATATCTGTTTTACCGGCATCGAGGTTCATTTTGTTCTGCAGAATAGTCCGGGTAAGCTGAAAACCATTGAACAAAGTAACGGCGGAACTTAGTCCAAAAGATGAAGAATTGGTGGTTTTTGCGACATACTGATTGGTCGTGGGATTAAGACTCCTGCCAAAGCCTACACCATCCTTCCCGGTTGCACTGAGGTATGGATAAAGGTTTGCTTGTGATTCGTCAAGGGTGATGCGGTTGAGATCGTTATTCGCACGGCTCTCATTCAGGGAAATATTTCTTTGAAGTGCTGTATCCAGGCATTGTTGGAAGGTCCATAAATGATGTTGCGCCCTGACAGAAATAAAAAGCAGGCAGGTAACAAAAATTAGTATTGATTTCTTTTGCATTTTAGTTGATCTTATTTTTTTGATTTATGATTTGCAGGAAATTGTCTTTGTAATTGTCACCAATCGGGATTTCTTTTTCACCCACCTTCACAAAATTACGATGGATGTACTGTATCTTCTTCAGATTAACGATAAAGCTCCGGTGAACCCTGATAAAATCGGGTTCAATCAGTTTCTCTTCGATGGCCTTCATGCTTGATAACGTCACAACAGGTTTATCGCCCACAACTATCTTCACGTAATCCTTCAGACTTTCAATATATTGAATTTCTGCGATCTCAATCTTTACCAGTTTATAATCTGATTTCACAAAGATGAACTGATTTGAGAAATTGATCTCCTCGTCAGATTGTTTCTGGTTCTTGTTTTGAATAGAAAGATGTTCCTGTGCTTTGTTCACTGCTTTAAGAAATCGCTCAAAAGAATAAGGTTTCAGAAGATAATCAA
Source organism: uncultured Bacteroidales bacterium (assembly GCA_963785325.1). GTDB lineage: Bacteria > Bacteroidota > Bacteroidia > Bacteroidales > FEN-979 > FEN-979. Next base: position 27,047 of record CAWAVC010000022.1, read on the forward strand.
CCACATCAAGCTCAAAACCCTCCAGGGCATATTTTTCATAGGCAGTCGTAAAGATAACCAAGGGCTTATGCGGAAGGCTTTTAAGAAACTGAATCCCGGAAATATCCGGCATCTGGATATCGAGAAAAAGAAGGTCTATTTTCTCTGTCTGAAGCACATCAAGGGCTTCAATTCCGCTTTTGCATTTCTTTACAAGCTGCAGGAAAGGAATCTTCAGGATGTCGTCTTCGATCAGGTCGAGGGCCAGTCTTTCATCATCAATTGCAATACATCGTATCATAATTTATAATGAAATATATAGGTTGACAATATATTTCGTTGCCGTTTCTTCGATATTAATTATATGTGTTCCGGGATACAGTAAATCGAGCCGCCGGAGTATATTTTTCAGTCCGATTCCGGATTCTTGTTGAACTGGTCCATCAATTTTTTTGATCCTGTTGTTCTCGACGCGGAAATGAAGAACTCCCTGATCGATTTTCAGGTGAATGTCGATATTGGATTCGTCCAGGTAACTGACCCCATGTTTGAACGCATTCTCCACAAATGGGATGAGCAACATGGGTTCTACCATTTTGCCATCAATATTTCCTTCGATTGTAAAACTAATGATCACCGAATCAGACATCCTCAGCCGTTGAAGGTCAATATAATTTTGCAGGTATTCTATTTCCTTCTCAAGGCTCACTTTCTCGTCTTTTGAATCGTAAAGCATATACCGCATAATCCGGGAAAGCTGAATGATGGCATTTTCTGTGTTATCTGATTTTTTTCGTGCAAGTGAACATATATTGTTCAGGATATTGAAAAGAAAATGAGGATTCACCTGTGATTTCAGGAAAGCAAGCTCTGAGTTTAATTTCTCGTTTTCCATTTCCTTCTTCTGTTTTTCAGCCTTTAACCATTCGTTCGTGATCTTTATTGCTGCACCTATCGCAAAGATAAACATGGCAGGAAAGACCGGGAAAAGGAGCCGGTGAAAGATATCAGGGTGATGGAATTCAGAAGGAACGTATTTATCTATAATGCTTGCTAAAAGAAAATTCGTTCCTGACATGAAAATGACACATCCTAAGATGGTCAGGAGGTAATAGAAGAGTCTGCCCGGCACAAAAAGTTTGTGGAAAAGATAATAGGTATTGAAATAAAAAAAGAAAACCAAAAGAAGGGAAAGCAGTGTATGTATCCAAATGAAATGCGGAGAAATATGTTGTCGGGTATCGTCAATGAATGGAATCATGTAAAATCCAATCCAGATCAAAACATGGATTGCAATCACAAAAAATCTGGACTGATTCCCGGATGGCTTTTGCATTACTCTTTATTTGTTTGCAAATATAATCCAAACCAGGAGGCTAGTCCGTCATTTTAGACAAGGACAGAAGATTCTACGATAGAAAGCAGTGTCTTCCCGATAAACTCCAACCGGGAAGTCATTACTATTTTATAATTACCTGATAAATTGGATACTATCTCATTACGGATCAAAATTTTTTATCCTGTATCCACGAATTTTGGTTTCCAAAAACAAGATAATGTGTTATATTTGTTCTCTATGTTGAACCAAAAATTACAACAACGGCTAATTCAAAAACTCTCACCTCAGCAGGTCCTGGTAATGCGTCTGTTACAAGAGCCAATCCTGGCTTTTGAGCAGAGGATTAAACAGGAAATTGAAGAAAATCCTGCGTTGGAAGAATCTAGTCCTGACGAAGACGAAAAGGATATTGAGGAGGATACACTGACTGATTCAGTGGAATCGGATGAAGATGAATTCAAGGAGGAGCCGGATGAGGAATCCGGTAGCGAAAATGATGATTTCACTATCGAAGATTATCTTTCGGAAGATGAGATTCCGGAATATAAACTATATGCGAATAACAAAAGCCCTGATGATGAAATCAGGGAAGCTCCGCTTGCTTCAGGAGTCAGTCCTCAGGATTACCTGTTAAGTCAGTTGGGCATGCACCGGGTAACAGATAAACAGTACATCATCGCTTCGACTATTATTGGCAATCTTGACGAATCGGGGTATTCTTTCCGCGAGATTTCTGCCCTGTGCGACGATCTTGTATTTAACCACGGGATCGAGGCCAATGAGAAAGAAGTTGAGGAAGTTCTACGGATCATTCAGGGATTTGATCCTCCCGGTATTGGTGCACGTAATTTACAGGAATGTCTGTTACTTCAACTGGAACGAATGCCCCAGGGATCAAAAAAAATAGAGCCGGCAAAAATTATTCTGAAAGATTATTTCATTGAATTCAGTAAGAAGCATTATGACAAAATCATGCTGAAAACCAAGTCTTCAGAAAAGGAATTGAAGGATGCTATTGCAGAGATTCAAAAGTTAAATCCGAAACCCGGTGTTTCGATAAGCGATATTTCACGAGAGGGGAATTATATCATCCCCGATTTTACCATTTCAAACCATGATGGTATCCTTGAACTCAGCCTGAATTCGAGGAACATGCCTGACCTGAGTCCGAACCGACAATATATTGAAATGCTACGCGAATATTCCGTCGGAGGAAAAAATGCCAGCAAATCATCAAAGGCTGCAGCATCATTCATCCGGCAAAAGCTGGATTCAGCACGAAATTTTATCGATGCTATACAGCAGCGTCAGGACACGCTGTATATCACCATGAAGGCCATCATGGAGTACCAGAAAGATTATTTCATGACCGGAGATGAAACCAGGTTGAAACCGATGATTCTGAAAGACATCGCCACTACCATCAACATGGATATCTCTACAATTTCCCGTGTGGCAAACAGCAAATATGTGCAAACTCCTTTTGGTACATTTCTTTTAAAAAGTTTCTTTTCAGAATCCATGCAAAATACAAAAGGGGAAGAAGTTTCCACCAGGGAAATTAAAAAAATACTTCAGGATTGTATTGAAGGAGAAGATAAATCAAATCCCCTTACTGATGATCACCTGGTCGATCTCCTGAAAGAAAAAGGATATAATATTGCCCGGCGGACCATTGCAAAATACCGCGAGCAGCTTAACATCCCGGTAGCAAGGCTCCGGAAGGAACTCTGATCTCAAAACTTAAAACGCATGGAAGACCGATTTGCCAGATTGCTGACCATTATTTTTCATCCTCTTTTTATTCCTTTCTATATGCTGATGATCCTTCTGAATGTCAACATCCTTTTCGCAATAATGATCCCGGTTAAAGCAAAATTGATCCTTTCCGGGCTGGTTTTTCTTACGACTGTATTGTTTCCTTTGTTGATCGTGTTCCTGTTATTCAAGTTGAAAATGATTAAGTCATTTTATCTGGAATCCAGAGAAGAAAGGATTTACCCACTGCTGACCCTGGCTATTTTTTATTATTTTACATACTACATACTGAAAAGTTTTCCTATCTCCTTCATTTTCAGCTATTATATGCTTGGATCGACATTTCTTACCATCCTTGCCCTGATTATTTCTTTTTACCGGAAAATCAGCCTGCATATGATCGGGATTGGCGGTATGTTGGGATTATTGATGGGGCTTTCTCTTAACCTGGGTCTGGATATGACATGGTTCATCGTGACTGCAATTATCCTGGGGGACTTTTAGGCTTTGCCCGTATTCAATCAAACTCCCACAAGCCATCCGATATTTATTCCGGATTTCTTG
>CAWAVC010000023.1:0-11901 GCA_963785325.1 uncultured Bacteroidales bacterium
CACTTCAGCTTGAACTTGATATAGCATATCCTCTTTCCCCCCTCCAGCCACATCTTCTCATAATACGTCTGTATAGAAATTACATCTTCTGAAAAACCGGAATGATAAAGGTCGTTGGTGGAGTATAAAAGTATATGACGATACTGGCTGATTATTGCCAGCGTGTAATCATAGAAATCCTCATTGTCCGTCTTCAGGTGAATAATGCCTTCGGGACTGAGAAGTCTCTTGTACCGGTCAAGAAAAACCGGTGCAGTCAATCGTCTCCTTTCCTTCCCGGGCTGTGGATCAGGAAATGTGATCCAGATCCCCGATATTTCTCCGGGACTGAAAAATTTATTTATATGATCAACCTGTGTCCGGATAAAGGCTACATTCTTCATCTCTTTTTCCTGTACAGTTTTGGCGCCTCTCCATAATCTGGCGCCCTTGAAATCGATGCCGATGAAATTCTTTTCGTGATATCTTTCAGCCAGACCTACAGTGTATTCTCCTTTACCACAACCCAGCTCAAGAATTATAGGATTCTCATTAAAGAAAAATTCCTTATTCCATCTGGAATAGAATCGAAAATTTTCTTCAATTTCATTAAAGCGGGGTTGGAAAAGGTGCGGAAAAGTAAGATTTTCCCGGAAGTGGATAAGCTTTTTTTTGGGCACAGAAGATCTTATTTGGTCAGTAACCAGGCCGAGGAGTAATTGTCATTGCGGACTACTGCAAGCTGCCTGATGGCTTCATCCCGGCTGGTATAGCTTCCAATGCTGACTCTGAACAAGCCGGTGGCGGTTATGTTATAGATTCCGCCGTCATATCCTTTTTCTTTCAATCTTGCAACCATGTTTTCAGCATTTTCCCGGAAGCGAAAAGCTCCGACAATAATGGCATATGGCTTAAAAACAGAAGTACCCTGAGTTCCCCTTTCTTCAGGCTTAATGACTTGTGATACAGTACTGGAAGAATTAGTTTTATTTGGGTCAACACTTTTTTGAAGTGAATGAGTAGATCCTTTTGATGGGAAAATAATTTTGGGAGATTCTACGGTTCTTTTAACAGCCGGGATTGATCTGGAAAAGAGGAATCCGGTGTAATTTTGTTGAAAACTCCTGATTTGATCTATATTTGAGAGACTGAAGAAAGTGGCGAGCCCTAGTGGAAGTGCTATTACAGCAGCCCATTTCAATGTTCGTGCCACGTTTCCTGATTTATTCGAAGAAGCAGCGGCATAATGGATCGGTCTTCCCCCCGGTTCATTCTGCTTTCTCGATCGCTGTATGGCAGGTGAGACCAAAGAAGTCAATCCAAAGGCCTCCGGAAGATAATTTACAGAAATATCCTGTTCAAATTGAAGAATATTATTAGCTTCTTTTACAATCTTTCCGATTCTTTCAATTACCAGCTCCTGCCTGTTTTCCAGCTCCCGGTTCCAATCAATCAGCATCCTCCGGATTAAATCCATGGCATGCTCGTAAGGAATCTGTTCGGCCTGTGAAATCCGTGTAGCCAGCAAACCATCATTCTGCTTCAGATGAATGTTGAATAACAGGGCCTTATAAGGTGGAAAAAAAGTATGATATACCGGGTTGATTCTGGCAGGGGAATAATTTCCAATAAATCCCCCGAATCCGGGAATGATCACACAATCATGCTCGTATAAAAGTTCTTGAATATATTTTTCAACGTTCATGTTCATCTTTATAAATTAAAGCACAATGGAGATCCCCGCCGCAAGCAACGAAGAATTAAACCCTTAAAAGCTTTAATCGTACATCGTAAATCAAAAAATTCAATCTGAAATCTAAAATCGTCCAATCGAAAATTACTTCGATCTGCTAAGATAGAAAAAACAGGAACAAATTATCAGGAAATGTTCGTAATTTTTAATAAATCACTTGGAGTATCAATGGAAATACTCTCATAATCAGTTTCCTTAACAACAATAGGATATCCATTCTCAAGCCAGCGAAGCTGCTCCAGTGACTCAGCTTTTTCAAGTGGTGAAACCGGAAGTTGCGTAATACTGGTTAAGATTTCTGTACGGTATCCGTAGATTCCGATATGTTTGTAATAATTTGCTCTCTTCAACCAATCCTTTGGATCACTTCCACGCAGATAAGGAACTGGCTGTCTGCTGAAGTAGAGGGCTCTGTTATTGATGCTGAAAACTACTTTTACTACATTCGGATTTATCAGGTCATCGGGTTGTGTAATTTTTTTAACCAGGGTACCTATAAATACATCTTCCGAAAGAAAACACCCTGCAAGCTGAGAGATCTGCTGAGGATCAATAAAAGGTTCATCGCCCTGGATGTTGATCACCACATCAAATGCTGTTCCACTGGGGAACTTTTTTACAACATCATTGCATCTTTCTGTTCCGCTGTTCAGGTTATCCGGCGTCATCACTACATTACCATGAAAAGACCGGATGCATTCTTCGATTTTTTCATCATCGGTCGCAACGATTAATTCATCGAGCAGAAGGCACTTTTTCGCTTGCTCATATACTCTTTGGATCATGGGCTTCCCCATAATATTCGCCAGTGGTTTCCCTGGAAAACGGCTTGAACCGTACCGGGCCGGTATTATTCCAACTATTTTCATATGAATGAATCTCCCCGCCGCAACCAGCCGGGAATTAAACCCTTAAAAACTTTAATCGTAAATCGTAAATCAAAAAATTCATTCGTAAATCTCTTAAGAAACTAATTTTGAATCTATTGAATATTAATAAGTTAAAAATTACTTGTTTTTTTGAGTTATTGCAAATTTTTATTTGTATACACTAAAATCGTCCAATCGAAAATTAAAATGAAGATCCCCGCCGCAACCAGCCGGGAATTAAACCCATAAAAACTTTAATCGTAAATCGTAAATCACAAAATTTATTCGTAAATCTAAAATCGTCCAATCGTAAATTATAAAGTCCAATCGTAAATTAAAAAAGGCCGTGCAATTCAGCGTTGATACGCTCGATAACATTTCCCAGATGATCAGGATTCTCAGCAACGTTCAGATTGTCGACATCGATGATCAATAGTTTTCCAAGTTCATATCCGGATATCCAGTTTTCATATCGTTCGTTCAACCCTTTCAGGTAATCCAACCGGATTGCACTTTCATATTCACGTCCCCGCTTCTGGATTTGGTTTACCAGCGTGGGAACACTGGCCCGCAGGTACATAAGCAGGTCGGGAGGTTGAATGAACGAACTCATCAGCGAAAAAAGAGAGGAGTAAGTATCAAAGTCCCTTGTACTCATCAGGTTCATGGAGTGCAGATTAGGTGCAAAAATATAGGCATCCTCGTAAATCGTACGGTCCTGTACCACCGTAGTCGCCGATTTTCGAATCTCAACAATATGACGGAAACGGGTATTTAGAAAATATATCTGCAGGTTGAATGACCAACGCTGCATGTCTTCATAAAAACTGTTCAGGTAAGGGTTGGTATCCAGATCTTCATAATGTGGCGTCCAACCGAATTGTTTAGCCAGAAGTCCGGCTAATGTTGTTTTCCCTGATCCGATATTTCCCGCGATAGCAATATGCATAATTCTGTTTCTAATATATTTCAAACATAGAGAAAAATGTCGTAAGGCAATAGAAATGTTAATAAGATTTTATTCATATTATTCCCCCTCCCTCCTGGGGGAGAGGGTTAGGGGGTGGGGTCTGATCCTGTACCCCGCTAATCTCTTCAATATATTTCCGGTCATTCGACAAACGTGGCACTTTGTGCTGTCCACCCAGTTTACCTTTGGATTTAAGCCAGGAATAGAATGTGTTCTTAGGCATCACCCTGACAATGGGTTCACCCAGTATCATATCATGGTATCTTTTGGCTTCATAATCTGAATTCAGGGATTTTAGGGCATTATCAAGTGTATTTATAAAAAAGCCGAGATCACCTGGCTCTTTTTCAAACTCGATGAGCCATTCATGGGCGCCTCGTTTTTCCTTGTTAAAATAGACAGGACCGGCGGTGTACTCCGATATTACGGCCTGGCATTTTTCACAGGCAACTGCGAGGGCTTTTTCCGCATTATCCATGATCACCTCCTCCCCAAAAGCGTTTATAAAGTTCCGGGTCCTTCCGGAAATTTTAATCCTGTAAGGACTCAATGATGTGAAAGTGACTGTATCCCCGATCAGATATCGCCATAAACCGGCGTTTGTAGAGATGACCAAAGCATAATTGACCCCTGCTTTCACATCCTCCAGGGAGAAAGTCTCCGGATGATCTGCCCCAAGCTGGTCAATGGGAAGAAACTCGTAATAAATCCCATAATCCAGCATTAAAAGCATATCGTCAGAATGATCACGGTCCTGAATACCAAAAAACCCTTCGGAGGCATTGTATGTTTCAAGATAATTCACCTTAGTCGACGGTAACAACTTATAGAATTGCTCCCGGTATGGAACAAAATTCACACCTCCATGAATAAATAACTCGAATCGCGGCCATACTTCAAGAAGATTCGGTTTCCCGGTAATCTCAAGCACCCTCCTGAATAACAATAGGGTCCACGAAGGAACACCGGATGCACTCGTAACATCGTGGTTTATCGTAGCACCGGCCATTTTTTCTATTTTGTCTTCCCATTCGTCCATCAGGGCAATGGAAAGAGTGGGCGTCCGCCGGAGCTCTACCCAAAATGGCAGGTTCTGAATAATGATCGCAGAGAGATCGCCTTCATAATAGAATGACTCATTATTGATTTCAGTTACCTGGCTGCTTCCTCCCATGGCAATTCCTTTTCCATCAAACAGCAAGGTGTCTGGATGGTTGTTGCAATAAATGGAAAGCAGGTCTTTTCCACCTTTAAAATGACACTCTTCAAGTGCCTCTTTACTCACCGGAATGAATTTGCTCTTCTCACAAGTGGTCCCTGATGATTTCGCAAACCACTTGATTTCCGAAGGCCATAATAAATTCTGTTCTCCCTTACGCAACCTTTCAATATAAGGTTTCATCGTACTATAATCGTTGAGTGGAACCCGCGACTTGAATTCTTCCGGCCGTTTAATGGATTTATAATCATACATACGACCCCATTTGGTATTTTTTGCCTGGTCTAACAACTGGGTGAACCAATCAAACTGCACCTCATGCGGATATTTCATGAAGAGTTCCATTTGATGGATTCTTTGTTTCATTAGCCAGGAAAGAACAGAGTTTATCAGAGCCATAAGGAGATAGTTAATCCGGAATCAAAAGTACAATTTATGACGACTCACAAACCAACAATATTTTATTTTAATTGATTCTGGACTACGTATGATTTAACCTCCTAACAGTTTAAATTCAGGGAATACCTAAAAATTCCCACACCGGCACAGAATTTGAAAATCTTTGGGGCTGATTTTAAACAAATTTTATCAATATATTTGGAATCGGGATTCTTTTGTTATACATTTGTCTGCCATAACAATTGCTATCCTCGCTACAGAACAGATTTTTTTTGAACTTATAATATCTCCGCTAAATAATAGTACTGAATTTATGAAAATTCTTGTTTTGAATTGTGGAAGCTCTTCCATTAAGTATCAGCTCATTGACATGGGCAAAGACTACAAATTGCTTTCAAAAGGACTACTGGACAGGATCGGGTTGGAAAGTAGCTTGCTGACCCATCAGGTTCCGGGAAAGAATAAATATCAGATTACTCAGTTTGTACCTGATCATCAGGTAGGCATCAACCTTATCCTTAAAACTCTTAAGGACCCGGAATTTGGTGTAATCCAGGATGAGAACGAAATTGCAGCAGTCGGGCACCGGGTTGCTCATGGAGGAGAAAATTTCAAAACCAGCGTGCAAATCACTGATTCTGTCAAAAAAGATATAGAAAAGTGTATTGAGATGGCGCCATTGCATAATCCCGCCAACTTGAAAGGAATCCTGTCCATCGAATCCATTCTTCCCCATATTCCGCAGGTGGCTGTATTTGATACTTCATTCCATCAAACCATGCCTCCGCACTCATATCTTTATCCGGTCCCGTACGAACTTTACGAGAAGTACAAAGTCAGAAGGTATGGATTCCACGGCACTTCTCATAAGTTTGTCAGTCAGAAAGCATGTCGTTTTCTTGGCAGGGATTTTAATAATATCAACATCATTACATGTCATCTTGGAAATGGATCATCTGTAGCCGCAATCAGGAACGGACAATCGGTCGATACTTCCATGGGATTTACCCCGGTGGAAGGACTGATGATGGGCACTCGCAGCGGGGATGTTGACCTTGGTGTTCTTCTTTATCTTGCCGGGAAGGATAACCTGAGCATCAAGAAACCAACGACCTTTTTAATAAAAAAAGTGGAATCCTGGGAATCTCAGGGGTATCATACGATATGCGCGACGTGGAAACTGCTGCTGAAAAAGGTAATGTCCGCTGCCGCCTTGCACTTGATATGTTTGCCTACCGTGTTAAAAAATACATCGGAGCATACGCTGCCTCTATGGGAGGCGTAGATCTTATCGTATTCACCGGTGGAATTGGAGAAAATGATACCGAATCCCGGCGCAGGATCCTCGAAGGACTCGAATTCATGGGCATCGATTATGATAACGAACGGAATTCATTGGCAAAGGGCAAAGAATTGATTATCACCCGCCCGGGATCAAAAGTACTTGCCATGGTGATGCCCACCGATGAAGAACTGGTTATCGCTACCGACACTTATAATATTGTTACAAATTCTGATCTTAAATTCTGACATCCCCTGGAAAAAGATTCACGGAATTGGTTAACTTAAAAAAAGGAAAAAATGGGAAAAATTAATTTGTACATTGTCGAGGATGAAATTATCATCGCCAATGATTTAAAAAACCGCCTTACAGGATTCGGTTATGATGTATTGGGAATTGATGGGAAAGGGGAAAAGGCAATTGAATCGGTCGATGCACTTGCAATCGGTGGCAAGCTGCCTGATATCATTATTATGGATATCACCCTTGCCGGAAAAATGAATGGAATTGAAGCAGCAAAGATCCTCTCGGAAAAACATCAGTGCGGAATCATTTATCTGACATCGATGGATAAAGTGGAGGCATTTGACAGGACTTTTTCAATCAAGCCATATGCTTACATTTTTAAACCGGTCGATATCGATCAGTTAAAGATGGCGATCGAACTTTCCAACTATCAGCGTAATCTTGAAATTTCACAGAAAAAAGCCATCGCCGATCTTAAAATCGAAGTCGAACAGCGAAAAAAAGCGGAAAAAGAAACCGAGATGCGTTTAGAGGAAAAGATCAAAGCTGAACATAAAGTTAATCAGTTGCACAGGCAGAAGCACCAGATTGAGATGGATCTCATCAACCGCGAACTTGCCACATCTTCAATCTTTATTTCACAAAAGAACAAGATCATTGGACTGATAAGGAAAGATGTGAACCGGTATCTCAGGAAAGGAAAGGCAATTACAAAAAATGACTTTATTAAGATCCTGAAAACCATAGATGAAAATGTCAAATTCGAGAACGACTGGTACCGGATCAAGGCTCATTTCGAAAAAATCCATCCCGGGTTCTTCGACCGGCTGCGTGAAAAATTCCCTCAACTTACTCCCAACGACCATAAACTTTGTGCCCTTCTGCGCATGAAACCTGAGCACAAAAGAAATTTCACAGATCCTCAAGATCACCGCTCCAAGCACTGAAATCTCCCGTATCCGCCTCAGAAAGAAACTGGCTCTTCCTAAAAATGTGAACCTTGTTCAGTTTATTTGCCTGGTCTGACAAAGGGGCATGGCGTAGTCGGCTAACCTGCTTGTATTGGTTGCAGGAAATCAAATGGGAGTGTATCCGCCCCAGGCGGAACTTTCTCGCTCCAACAACGAGAGGAGGCAATTAAGCCTCCTTTTTTTATTGTTTGTTGACTGATCCGTAAAAAAAACGCTTACTTTTACCAGCCGCCGTCGGAGTAACCTGACCGTCTTACCCCATTGATATTTAAGATGGTAAGGTGGTCAATCAAAATCGGTTAAGGGTGGTCAGCTTGATCGTTTTTTCCACCCGATGCGTCGGCACCGGGCTCTAAATATTTCTTAAAGTATCCCTTCATCCGCAAAAGTAAAATAGGTGCCATTTGATGCAATAATCAAATGATCCAAGACCATAATGTCCATTAGCGTCCCTCCCTCCTTTATTCGCTTCGTCAATCTGATATCAGCTGCCTTCTCATTATCTCCCTTACAAACTCCTGTTCAACCTGACTGTAAATTACAAGGAACAAATATTGTTTTGAAACCTCAGTATCTCTTTTTTCTCAAATGACTTTCTGATAACTGGTTTTATACTGTCCTTTTAACCCCTTAATTTGTCCGTTTCAGCTACAGTTTCATTTCATGGCACATTTTATAAAAGCAACTTTGTTCCATAATATTTAATTCAACTGGAACCTAAAAATCGTATTATGAACTTAATCAGATTGATTTTAACGTTTATTTTGCCTTTTTTCTTTCTTTCTAACGGGTTCGCACAAAAGAAATTCACATTGAATGGAACAATTAAAGATAAAAAAAACGGGGAACAACTTACAGGCGCTACTGTTGCCATTAAAGAATTATCCGGGACCGGCGCTGTTGCAAATGAATATGGTTATTATTCATTAACACTCATACAGGGTAACTACACTGTTATTTCCAGTTTTATTGGGTATGAAGCAGATACGGTAAGGATTAATCTCAACCAGGATTTAAAAATAGATATAACGCTCTCTGATAATGCTGTACAATTACAGGAAGTTGTTGTTACTTCGAGGCGTAAGAACGAAAACATTAGTTCGGTACAATCAGGTATGGAAAAGATAAATCCTAAAGAAATAAATAAAATACCTGTATTGTTTGGTGAAAAGGATTTGTTGAAAACAATTCAGCTTATGCCTGGGGTTAAAAGCGCTGGAGAAGGTAACAGTGGCTTTTTCGTTCGGGGCGGCTCAGATGATCAAAACCTGATTTTACTCGACGAAGCACCTGTTTACAATGCTTCACATTTATTAGGTTTTTTCTCAACCTTTAATTCAGATGCAATCAGGGATGCGACCCTTTATAAAGGAACGCAGCCAGCTCAGTATGGAGGACGCTTATCGTCGGTTCTTGATTTGAAAATGAACGAAGGGAACAATCAGAAATATTCGGTTGGTGGTGGTATAGGGCTTATTTCTTCAAGATTAAATATTGAAGGCCCTATCGTAAATGATAAAGGATCATTTTTGATAACAGGCAGACGCACATATGCCGATCTTTTCTTGCCGCTTTCGAAAAACGAGACTGTAAGAAACAGTACTTTATATTTCTACGACGTTAACATTAAGGCCAACTATAAAGTTTCGGAAAAGGACAGGATATACCTTTCCGGATATTTCGGACGCGATAAACTCGGAGTCGGTGAATCTTTTGGTATTGATTGGGGCAACTTTACTTTAACACTCCGTTGGAACCATTTGATAAATAGTCAAATATTTTCAAATACATCACTTATTTTTAGCAATTATGATGACGATATTACTCTTAATTCAGGAAGTGATAAATTTGGTATAGATTCAAAAATTCAGGATTACAACCTGAAACAAGAATTTCAATATTATGTAAATCCAAAATTTTTAATCAAATTTGGTTTTAATAGCATATATCACGAAATCGTTCCTGGCAAGGTCGAACGTTCCGATAATTCTTCATCCTCAGATATATTTAAAAATCGCCATGCACTTGAAAATTCATTATTTGTGAGCAACGATATTAAGTTTAGTGAAAAGTTCAATCTTGATATTGGATTAAGATTGACGTCATTTGCAATTCTTGGGGATGGGAACTACTATACATTAGACAATAACCTTCAGGTAATAGATACCTTACGTTATAAAAAAGGTGAACTTGTAAAAAATTACTTTAATCTGGAACCACGATTTTCTTTGAATTACATTCTAACTCCGAGTTCTTCATTAAAAGCCGGTTATTTCAGGAACGTCCAAAACCTGCATCTGATTTCGAATTCTACGTCTACTAATCCTACCGATAAATGGATTGCCAGCAGTAATATTATTAAGCCAGAAATATCCGACCAAATATCTATGGGGTGGTTTAAAAACTTGGCTGACAATCAATATGAAATTAGCATCGAGACATATTACAAATGGATGCAAAACCAAATTGATTATAAAGATGGTGCTGATGTGCGTACTAACGATGCCATCGAAGCACAGTTGCTGTTTGGGAAAGGAAGAGCATATGGAATAGAATTTTTTGTCAAGAAAACAGCCGGTAAATTCACCGGCTGGGCCGGTTACACGCTTTCCCGTACTGAGAGGCTAATTGATGGCATAAACTCTAACAAATGGTACCCTGCTAAGCAGGACCGTACTCACGACGTTATCCTGGTAGGAATGTACGACCTGTCACCACGCTTGAGTATTTCTGCTTCTTGGACGTATTACACTGGCAATGCGGTTACATTTCCAAGTGGAAAATATTCTATGGATGGTTCAATCGCCTGGCTTTATACTGAACGGAACGGATACCGGATGCCAGATTACCACAGGCTCGATTTGGGCGCAACTTGGAAGTTAAAAGATAAGCCTAAGTATTCGTCCGAAATTTCATTCAGCCTGTATAATGCTTATGGTCGCGAAAATGCATATAGTATAAATTTCAGGCAAAGCAAAACAGACCCATCAAAGACAGAAGTAGTCCAGACAACCCTATTTAGGTGGGTACCATCAATTTCATGGGATTTCAAATCTAAATAATAGTGGTTAGCCAATTAAATAACTATATTAATTTACAAATTATGAAAGGTATAATAATTATTCAATCAATCCTGTCAGTATTACTTATTATGACATCATGCGAAAAAGTTATCAATTACGAATTAAATAGTAGCACGCCCAGATATGTCATCGAAGGGGTATTAACTAATCATCCTGGTCAATGCAAGGTTGCAATTACAAAATCGGTGAACTTTGGGGAAAACAACACATTTCCTTCTGTTAGTGATGCTATAGTAATAATTTCAGATAATTTGGGGGCGAAAGATACCCTTCACGAGAAAGAACCTGGTATCTATTCGTCAGTTACATTGCAAGGTATACCTGGAAATACTTATACGCTTAACATAACTATTGGGGAGGTTTCATTCATGGCTACTTCAACCATGCCCAGACCAGTAAGTTTAGACAGTCTTTATTTTTCAAAAATCAATGCTTTTGGAGGTACACAAAATGTGCCCGTGCCTGTTTATAAGGATCCGGAAAATTTCAGGAACTATTACCGTTTTGTTGAATTGGTAAATGGAAGCAAGGTAAACGTAATTTTTGTACGCAACGATAATCATAACAATGGGCAAACAATCAAACAACCATTAGTTGATTTGTCTAAAAATGTCTCAGCCTCTTCAGGTGATTCCGTTCAAATCCAAATGATGTGTATTGATGCGAACGTTTATGAATATTTCTTTTCATTGGACCAAATCGATGGAAGCCAACAAAACGCCTCAGGTACGCCAGCCAATCCTATAAGTAATATAACAGGAGGGGCACTTGGTTATTTTAGTGCACAAACTGTTCAGGAAAAAACGGCTATTGTTCCTTGAAATTTTACTCCAATATAATTATAGAAGATTTCTTGAATAATTATAAAAATTGAACCCTGGATTCATATTAATCCATAAATTTGTGATTATGGCATCAAGCGTTCCCATAAAGAGACTTTACAAAACGGCTGTTTACACATCTGCAGCAATAGGTGTGTTAGTCTTAGAACCACTCATAATGTTTGTTAACTTGGTACCATCCATTTTAAAGGCAGGCGGTTCCTTTAACAATATGTTTTTCCTGCTTTTATCAGGCCTTTGTGCAGGAATGATTTTTGTATTTATTATATGGTTAATTAATATTCAACT
>CAWAVC010000024.1:0-32906 GCA_963785325.1 uncultured Bacteroidales bacterium
TAAGTATTAATTGAAAAGGGTACCACATTTCAATTGAAAAGTATACCACTTATCGAAGTTAAACCAGTTGCTTTGCAAATGCAAAAGCAGCACAAAAACGATGATAAGTATGGATACCAAACAAGAGATTATCAGACGGTACTTTCGTGAGTTTGATAGTGCCCGGAAGATTGCCCGGGATTTGCAAATAAGTCGTAAGACAATAAAAAAACATCTTCTTTCTTATGCTCAATCGAAAGAGACAACCGACTTAGGGATTGACCAAAAAGCCTTACAAGATTACCTGAGCAGTCCGCCTGTTTATGATATCAAAAACCGGTTTAAGCGCAAGCTTACAACGGAGATTGAGGATATGATCAATAGCCAGTTGGACGATAACCAGCGCAAGCGACAGGAAGGATTACGTAAACAGATAAAACGCAAAATCGACATTCATGACTACGTTTTAAGTCAGGGAGGCCAGATTGGGTACACGACCCTGTGCAACTATATTCGTGACAAAGAACTACGGAAACAAGAAGCCTTTATCAAACAGGCTTACATACCGGGAGAAGAATGTGAGTTTGACTGGGCCGAGCTCAAGCTGATAATAGGAGGTGTTAAGAGGCGGTTGTATCTTGCTGTGTTCACCTCGGCCTACAGTAATTATCGCTACTGTAGATTATACCATCGACAGGACACCCTGGCATTTATGGAAGCCCATAATGAGTTTTTTGCTCACCTTGGAGGGGTTTATCAGGAGATGGTTTATGATAATATGAGGGTGGCAATTAAAGAGTTTGTGGGTCGTAGTGAGAAGACCCCGACCGATGCATTGATAAATCTTTCCGGTTGGTTTCAGTTCAGGTGGCGATTTTGTAATGCAAGGCGTGGCAACGAAAAAGGACATGTGGAAAGGAGTGTTGAATTTGTACGGCGTAAAGCGTTTTGCCATACCGATTCGTTTGACACATTGGATGCCGCTCAAAACCATTTAGTAGCCACTTGCAATCACCTGAATGAACTTCCGGGGTCCACAAGCAAGGTTCCCCTGGACGGTCTTAGTCAGGAACGCTCATTCTTGTGGAACTATCCGGGGCCAATGGATTGCTTTTTAACCGATCAGATGAAAGTGGATAAATATGTTACGGTCTGCTTTGGTACCAATCATTATTCGGTGCCGGACGATCTGTGCGGCAGGATGGTGGAAGTGAAGATATACTCTAACATTTTAAAAATGTATTACGCCCATGGGTTGATCTGCAGTCATGACCGCAGCTATGAAAAAAACAAATGGTTTATCACCCTGGACCATTACCTTAAAACCCTTTCTCGCAAACCTGGGGCACTGCATGGATCGCTTGCACTGGAACAAGCGCCAAAGGCTGTCAGGGAAGTATATTCGCGGTGGTTCACCAATCAACCCCGTGATTTTATTCTCTTGCTTCAGTTTTGTCAGCAGTTGCAGGTGGATCATCAAAAGCTGCTTGAAACTGCTATTTATGTCAGTGGGATTTGCCCTGCTAATGTCTCAGCGGAAAAAATCATGGCCCTGTTGGGCAATCAGCCATTGCTCAACAATGACCCAAAAAAGGAGGAGGCCAATGGTGAGATTGAAACTTTCTCTAACCTCCAGTTGGAGGAGATTACAAGGTTGATGACCATTAATATAGGGGAGGTAGCATGATAACACGGGAAAACAAACAACAAATTGATCAGTTCACCCGGGAGCTACGGCTTCCTACCTTTCGCCGTGAATTTGAGTCTGTGGCCGAAGAGGCTGCCCGTGAGAAGCTTTCTTATGAAGACTTTTTACTGCGGCTTATGGAACGGGAGTTGGCTGTTCGTATTGAAAACCGGAGAAAAGCCCAGATGCGTCAAGCAGGTTTTATCCAGTACAAATATCTGCACGATATTAACCGGGAAGACCTACCGGAAGATGCCGCTTCAAAGTTACCCGTTCTGGAACGGTTGGATTTTATTAAGTCTGGCCAAAACGTAATCTTCTCAGGAAACCCAGGAACCGGAAAAACACATCTTGCTACCGCCTTAGGCATTTTAGCGTGCCAGATGGGATATCATGTATTATTTACCACTGTGCCACGTCTTCTTACCCAATTGCGCGAAAGCCGTTCGCAGAGATATCTGCGTACCGTGGAAAACCGGTTCGAGAAGTTCGACCTGGTCATCTGCGATGAGTTCGGATACATCTCTTTTGACAAAGAAGGAGCTGAACTTCTTTTTAGTCACCTATCGTTGCGATGTGGGAGAAAGTCGACAATCATTACTACCAACCTGTCGTTTGACCGCTGGAAAGAAATTTTTGGCGACCCGGTGCTTACCGCTGCTATGGTTGACCGGCTTACCCACAAAGCTTATATCGTAAACATGAATGGAAAATCTTTCAGGGTAAAAGAAACCAGACAAATGATAGAAAATGAAAACAGCCAATAAAGTTATCGAAACACCAGGGTATGAATGAAAAATCTTTTTAGGGTAAAAAAAATCAGACAAATGAATGGGAAATAAACTGGTATTAACCCAAGGTAAAATCATGAATCCGGATCCTCTCCCAAGAGAAATGAGAAATTTACCCGAGAGATTAAAACAGCAAGTAAAGACGTCGAACCGCCAGAACATGAATGGAAAATCTTTTTAGGGTAAAAAAATCAGACAAATGAATGGAAAATAAACTGGCATTAACCCAAGGGAAAGTCCTGAATCCGGATCCTCTCCCAAGAGAATTGAGAAATTTACCTGAGAGATTAAAACAGCAAGTAAAGATGTCGAACCGCCAGAATATGAATGAAGATTTTTTTAGAGTAGAAGGAACCAGTGTAAATTATGGAAAAATGAAAACAACCAGGCAAGGCATCGAACCACCAGAGTTATTAACAAAGTTAGCACTTATGAACAAAGAAAAAAAGAACCAAAAAAAGAATGGATTTGAGCCGAGGATAACTCTTCGAGTTATCTCCCGTCTCAAATCCATTAATCAACTGTTATTTTTTTTATTATTTTTGTCAAGTGGTGTTCTTTCCTAACTGAAATACTGGTATCCTTTTCAACTGAAATTTACAGACGGGGTAATATTCATTGATTTTATTCAACGCAACCAGATCTGGATAACATTGTCATACTTTCAAGGTAGGTTGTCATTTGCAATCTATTTTTCTCCAGGATCATGTAATTTTTCCCCTTCAAACAAAATATCAATCTCTCCTTTTTCCCTGATGCATTCCATCAACTTGTTTTTCAATTTCCAGCAAGTCATCTGCCGTAGTTCCATCTGACGCGATAATTCATAACTGGATATACTAGGATTATTGCATACCATATGCATGATCCTAAATGCCTCGGGAAGTTCTAATTTACATCGGTGAAAAATGGTATGCGATGTTGCTGATTCTTCATGTTTACAACGGGTACAACGCCTGGAATAAGGGGTCTTCCCTTTGCAATAATTTTTATTTCCGCAGTTCCGGCACGTATACCCTTCAGCCCACTTCTGATCAGCAATTAATTTCAGACAGGCTTCTTTTGATTCGAATGAATTGATTTCCAGTTTTTCGAAATGAAATCTCATGTTATATTAAATATTGATCTTCAATAGTTTTATTAGGTACATATGGATATATCTTCATTTTTATCAGAAACTTGTCAACCTCCTCTTACTTTATTTTACAAAAATAATAAAAAAAGGTGATACTTATGCGATTTATATTTAAAAATATGATTATCTTTGCATCGATTTTTTAAACCTTTCTTCAAATGAAAAAAATATCAGCTATTGTATTTGTTCTTTCCTTGCTGGGTTTTATCTCATGTACCGTTGCAGGGGACAATAAAACAGAAAACCCTGCGACAGAGATAAAAGTAGGCGTTGTCAATCAATTGACTACAGATATGTTTAAAAAACTTGTGTATAACTACCAGAAAAATCCGACCAACTGGATGTATGAAGGAAACCTGCCCTGCATCATTGATTTTTATGCAGATTGGTGCAGACCATGCAAAATGGTAACTCCAATAATGGAAGAGCTTGCCGTACAATATAAAGGGAAGGTTGTTTTTTATAAAGTAAACACTGACCAGGAAAGGGAATTGTCGGAGGCATTTAATATCCGGTCAATACCGGCAATTCTTTATGTTCCGGCAAATGGAAAGCCTCAGATGTCGGTAGGTCTTTCAGTTAAGGAAGACTATATCCGGCAAATAAATTTACTGCTATTAAGTACAGAAACGACTAACTAATATCTTAGAACTTAAGTAAATCGAACTTGTATATTGTTTAACTATTTAATAATCATTTTATGACTCTTGAACATTTAACAAAACAAACATTTCTTGATAAAGTCTTCAACTATGAAGTGAATCAGGATTGGAAATTCGAAGGCGATTTGCCTTGTATTATCGATTTTTATGCTGATTGGTGCGGACCTTGTAAAATGGTAGCTCCGATTCTTGAAGAACTTTCATCAGAATATTCTGGTAAAATCAATATCTACAAGATAGATACTGAAGCTGAACAGGAACTTGCCTCAGCTTTTGGAATCAGGAATATCCCTTCAATTCTTTTCTGTCCAAAAGAAGGGCAACCCCAAATGTCGGTAGGTGCTTTATCGAAAGATTCAATGAAGAAAGCTATAAACGATTTATTATTAAAGGAACAGAATTAATAATCGAAGAAAGTTCTGGATCCTGTCTGCATTATAAAGCAAAAATCATCCTTTCACACTATTTACGCATCGTAGTGCAGCGTATCGCCAAGATATTGATAAATTAAAAGATAAAAACAGAACCCGTTATCCCAATAAAGAGATAACGGATTCTTACCTTGTGTGGAGCTCTTATAATAAGAGCATTAGTGATTTATTCAAGTACATCTATGTGTTTTTCATGGCACATATCCTTCAGGATCTTCGGCCAAACAGTCACACTTGTTTCTCCAAGATGCGCTTTTTTAAGCAAATACATATAAGTCCTTGATTGCCCGATACCACCTCCTATACTAAGTGGCAGCTCATTATTGATTATTGCTTTATGGTAAGGGAAGTTCAGGAAATCAAGTTGTTTGGTCATTTCGAGCTGCTGCCTTAAAGTTTCAGCATTAACTCTTATTCCCATAGAAGTCAGTTCGTGACGTCTTTGGGTTACCGAATTCCAAACAAGAATATCACCGTTTAGCCCATGCATAGGTTTGCCATCTTTTGAAACCGTTGGAGTTACCCAATCATCATAATCGGCAGCCCTCATTTCATGAGGATAACCATCTTTAAGAGTCCAACCGATGCCGTAAATGAAGACTGCAGGGTATATCTTAAGAATCTCTGTCTCACGTTGCTTCCTTGGCAGATCAGGAAAACGTTCCAGGATTTCTTCTGCATGAAGAAACTTGATCATATCGGGCAGGTCGGGATATTTGTTGGTTTTTAATTTAGGAAAAAGTTGCATGGCATGTTGCTCAGCACCTTTCAGAACCTTCCATATTCTTTCCACCACTCCGGTCAGGAAATCAAGGTTACGGTCGTCTTTTGTAATTACTCTTTCCCAGTCCCATTGGTCTACATAACAACTGTGGTCATGGTCCAGAAAGTAATCCTTACGAACTGCCCGCATATCGGTATAAAGGCCTTCTCCGACTTTCAAACCAAATTGTTTCAGGGCCATTCTTTTCCATTTGGTGGCAGCCTGAACAACTTGGGCTTCAATAGGGTGCTTGTCATAATCATTCTTGATATGAAACTGAATTGGGGTCCTTGACCCATCGCGGTCAAGATAGTCGTTGACACCACTTTCTACATCAACAATAAGGGGGCACTCGACCCTCATCAGGTTGAGTTCCTTACAAAGATGTTCTTCAATGTACTGTTTGACAGCGGTTACAGCATTCTGAGTTTCCTTAGGATCAAGCAATGAATTATAATCCTTTGGTAAGATTTTCTCTACGTCGGCATAGTCACCGATCCCTGGACCAGCCAGGTCAGCTTTTTTGTTTTGCATGTTTTTGGTCTCCATTTTTTTTGTTAGAACTATTTATTAATTAAACTGTAATATAATTATTGTTTAAACTTACCCGCCTCGCGGTTGAACAGGCTTTCCATTTGTTTCGCAAGGTTGTTCTGATTATTTTGGGAAGCCAGCATTTGTAAACCATGAAGCATCTCCAGAGCATTCTGGATATCATCTTTATATGCGTCTTTAAAGTTGTCGGTAAATGAATAGTAATATTCCAGGTTTTCACTGTATATGTTCGCGATCATTTTAACTATTTTATTTGCCTTTTCTATTTCCCCTGCTTTATAATACAAGTTGGCAAAAATAGCATCATCCATATCAATCGAAAATTTTGTATAGGGAAAATATTTAAAGAACAAATCCATCAGATCCAAAGCTTTCTTTTTCTCCCCAAGATTGATTAGTGATTGGGCAGTACGCAGGATGTTCGTCTTTGGTCGGTAAGCATTGTTCCTGGTTTCCGGATCGATATAGACATGGGGGTCATTAACATTTCCCCATGCCGATTTGTGCATAAAAATATCATATGAATTCAATGCATCAACACCACCTAATCCTGAAATATAATCTTCCGGATCAGCCTTCACCGGCATGAACTTATAGACCCATCCCTCAACCATGCAGTAATTATCGACATTAAAATAATCCTTGACACTGGAAATCGCTGAATAATAGATTGGGCGTTTCCATTTACTGGTAGCAATAATATCCAGGTTCATGATATCATTCTTTCTCAGATAATTTGTTTTAATTGTCCAGCAAATCGAATCTACCATCTTATCCTTAAGGTATGGAGGCACAATCCCATATTTCAAACAGGCCTCCTTGTCAACAGTAATCTTAACATTCTTGGTCGGGAAAACTTTTATTTTCTGGCCACCCTGCGTGACCATAAAGGTGCGGGGATCATCACTCTTAATGAAATCTATCAAGTCGGATAGTTCGATGTTCCCTTTGATCCCGAAATCATAGTAAGCAATTTCATCATTGGACCCCGGCTGATATTGTTCACGTGTAAGGGAGAATGGTATAGGATCGGAATCATAAGCTTTGTTGTACAACTGATCGATATACCAGGAACCCGAAGACAGTTCGAGATTCACGATCCTGACATCCGTTCGTACCCCTTCTACCTCCTGGCTATACCATAGCGGGAAGGTGTCGTTGTCGCCATTGGTAAAAAGAATGGCGTTTTTATCGCAGGAATTTGTGTAGTCCGTGGCAAAGTCGCGGGCTGCAAATTTCCCTGAACGATCGTGATCATCCCAGTTCTGTTGTGCCATAATTCCCGGTACCAGTACCGTTGAAAGTATCGTGACACCTCCAATGGCAATAAAATCCTTTAACTTCAGCTTTTTTATCGCCTGTTCAATCAGTGATAAAACTCCGATCCCTATCCAGATGGAGAATGCATAACACGATCCCGCGTATGAATAGTCACGTTCCCTTGGCTCATAGGGTTGCTGGTTAAGGTAGGTGATGATGGCCAGGCCGGTCATGAGGAATAAAAACGTAACCACAAAGCCCCTGCGATAGTCGTTTTTAAACTGAAACCAGATCCCGATCAACCCTAAAATAAATGGAAGCATGTAGTACTTATTCGTAGCCTTGTTCTTTAGATTATCAGGAATTCCCGACATGTCATGACCATACCACATCTTATCAATAAAAGAGATGCCAGTGATCCAATTGCCATTTTTAATATCGTTGGGGCCTGTCCCCTGTATATCATTCTGCCTTCCTGAAAAATTCCACATTAAATAACGAAAATACATCCACCTTACCTGGTAAGAAAGGAAGAACTTTATGTTTTCCAGGAAAGTGGGTTTATAAACGGTCTGGGGATTTCCATCCGGCCCCGTAATAGATATCGGCACTCCAGGCCCCCCATATTCTTTGTAAAAATCAGCAGTTCCTTTACGGTTGGTGCTCCACATTCTTGGAAAAACCGTAGTGAACCTTGGATCGTAAACAGGGATGGTACTTTTCCGGTCATCAATAATAATGTATTTCCCGCTCTTTTCATCTCGTTCATATACCGGTGATCCATCTGCATAATCCACGATCGGAGCAGTATAATAAGGCCCGTAAAGAAATGGCCAGGTTCCATATTGTTCCCGGTTGAGAAAAGAAACCAGGCTGATAGCGTCTTTCGGAGCATCCTCGTTGATCGGGGTTCCGGCATTTGACCGGATCACAAGTCCGATAAATGAGGCATAGCCTATCAACAGGAATACAAGCGAGAGAAGAACTGTGTTCAGGACAGGCTTGCCCTTTTTCCGCGTGTAAATAAGTCCCCAGATGATCAGTCCGAATAATAACAGGAAATAGAAAATTGTTCCCGAATTAAATGGCAAACCAAAAGAGTTAACAAAAAACAACTCAAAGGTCCCAGCCAGTTTGGGAATCCAGGGAATTAAAAAATACATGATAAATGCCGTGATCACAAAGGAAACCCCCAACGCAAGTACAATCCCCCATCGTGTGGTCTTAAATTTCCTGAAATAAAACACCAGAGTCAGGGCCGGTATAGTCAGCAGGTTGAGCAGGTGAACCCCGATCGAAAGTCCGATCATAAAAGCGATGAAGATCAGCCAGCGATAGTTGTGCTTCTCATCAGCCACCTCATCCCATTTCAGTATTGCCCAGAAAACAATCGCCGTAAACAGGTACGACATCCCGAAAACATTGGCTTCTACTGCTGAAAACCAGAAGGAATCTGAAAATGTGAATGCCAGTGAGCCTACAAACCCTGCTGCAAAGATGGTCCACATTTTTGATTTGGTCATCTCTCCATCTTTTACGACGATCTTCCTGGCAAGCAGAGTGATAGTCCAGAAGAGAAAAAGAATGGTGAAACTGCTGGAAAGACTGAGCATGGAATTGATCAACAACGCCACTTTTGCCGTATTTCCAAAAGCAAACAAGGCAAAAATACGCCCGATCAGTTGAAAAGTCGGCGCTCCCGGCGGATGCCCGATCTGAAGCTTATAAGCAGTTGCAATATGCTCACCCGGATCCCACCAACTTACGGTGGGCTCGATGGTCAGAAAGTAAACCGCGGTGGCAATAGCAAAAACAAGCCAACCGATGGCGTTGTTCAATTTTTTATACTGATGCATGTATAAAGATTTATGCTGAAATCATTACAAAACTTCGCAAAATTAAATTTTCTTTTTTAATGGAAGGTATATTCTTTTGTTTTTATTTGAGAATGAAATCTTAACAACCTGGTCAGTCAAATCATAGATACAGTATTATTGTTTAAACTTTTCTACCTCGCGGTTGAACAGGCCTTCTACTTGTTTTGCCAGATTGTTCTGATTATTTTGAGAAGCCATCATTTGTAAACCATGAAGCATCTCCAGAGCATTCTGGATATCATCTTTATATGCATCTTTAAAGTTGTCGGCAAATGAATAATAATATTCCAGATTTTCACTATACATCTTTGCAATGCTTTCGACCAGCTTATTTGCTTTTTCAAATTGCTCTGTTTTATAATAGAGATCTGCGAAATAATAATAATCTACATCAACTGAAAATTTCTCTAATGGAAAACACTTGAAAAATAGATCAATTATATCCCGTGCTTTCTTTTTCTCACCAAGACGGATCAATGACTGTGCAACACGAAGCATATTCAGTTTAGGCTTTAAAGCATTGTTCCGGGTTTCAGGATCGATATAGACATGAGGGTCATTAATATTCCCCCAAGCCGATTTGTGCATAAAGATATCATATGAATTCAACGCATCGACTCCACCTAATGTAGGGTAGTAATCTGCAGGGGCAGCCTTAACCGGCATAAATTTGGATACCCAGCCTTCGACCATGCTATAATTATCGACATCAAAATAATCTTTAACACTGGCAATTGCAGTATAATAGATTGGTCGTTTCCATTTATTGGTAGCAATAATATCCAGGTTCATGATATCATTCTTTCTCAGATAATTTGTTTTAATTGTCCAGCAAATCGAATCTACCATCTTATCCTTAAGGTATGGAGGCACAATCCCATATTTCAAACAAGCTTCTTTGTCAACAGTAATTTTGACATTCTTGGACGGAAAAACTTTTACTTTCTGGCCACCCTGCGTGACCATAAAGGTGCGGGGATCATCACTCTTAATGAAATCTATCAAGTCGGACAGTTCAATATTTCCTTTGATCCCGAAATCATAGTAGGCAATTTCATCATTGGACCCCGGCTGATATTGTTCACGTGTAAGGGAGAATGGTATTGGATCTGAATCATAAGCTTTTTTATACAACTGATCAATATACCATGACCCCGAAGACAGTTCGAGATTCACGATCCTGACATCCGTTCGTACCCCTTCTACCTCCTGGCTGTACCATAGCGGGAAGGTGTCGTTGTCGCCATTGGTAAAAAGAATGGCGTTCTTATCGCAGGAATTTGTGTAGTCCGTGGCAAAGTCGCGGGCTGCAAATTTCCCTGAACGATCGTGATCATCCCAGTTCTGTTGTGCCATAATTCCCGGTACCAGTACCGTTGAAAGAACCGTGATACCTCCAATGGCGACAAAATCCTTTAACTTCAGCTTTTTTATCGCCTGTTCAATCAATGATAAGACTCCGATCCCTATCCAAATGGAAAATGCATAACACGATCCCGCGTAAGAATAGTCACGTTCCCTTGGCTCATAGGGCTTCTGGTTAAGATAAGTGATGATGGCCAGGCCGGTCATGAGGAATAAGAACGTAACCACAAAGCCCCTTCGGTAATCGTTTTTAAACTGAAACCAGATCCCGATCAACCCTAAAATAAAAGGAAGCATATAGTACTTATTCGTAGCATTGTTCTTTAGATTATCAGGAATTCCTGACATGGCATGACCATACCACATCTTATCAATAAACGAGATGCCAGTGATCCAATTGCCATTTTTAATATCGTCCGGGCGCATCCCCTGTATATCATTCTGCCTTCCTGAAAAATTCCACATTAAATAACGAAAATACATCCATCTTACCTGGTAAGAAAAGAAGAACTTTATGTTTTCCAGGAAAGTGGGTTTATAAACGGTCTGGGGATTTCCATCCGGCCCCGTAATAGATATCGGCACTCCAGGCCCCCCATATTTTTTATAAAAATCAGAAGAACCTTTCCGGTCAAGATCAATTGTCCACATTCTTGGAAAAATCGTAGTGAACCTTGGATCGTAAACAGGGATGGTACCTTTCCGGTCATCAATAATAATATATTTCCCGCTCTTTTCATCCCGTTCATATACCGGCGATCCATCTGCATAATCCACGATCGGAGCAGTATAATAAGGCCCGTAAAGAAATGGCCAGGTTCCATATTGTTCCCGGTTGAGAAAAGAAACCAGGCTGATAGCGTCTTTCGGAGCATCCTCGTTGATCGGGGTTCCGGCATTTGACCGGATCACAAGGCCGATAAATGAGGCATAGCCTATCAACAGGAATACAAGCGAGAGAAGAACTGTATTCAGAACAGGCTTGCCCTTCCTCCGCGTGTAAATAAGTCCCCAGATGATCAGTCCGAACAATAACAGGAAATAGAAAATTGTTCCCGAATTAAATGGCAAACCAAAAGAGTTAACAAAAAACAACTCAAACATCCCAGCCAGTTTGGGAATCCAGGGAATTAAGAAATACATGATAAATGCCGTGATCACAAAGGAAACCCCCAATGCAAGCACAATCCCCCACCGTGTGGTCTTAAATTTCCTGAAATAAAACACCAGAGTCAGGGCCGGTATAGTCAGCAGGTTGAGCAAGTGAACCCCGATCGAAAGTCCGATCATGAATGCAATGAAGATCAGCCAGCGATAATTGTGTTTCTCATCAGCCACCTCATCCCATTTAAGTATTGCCCAGAAAACAATCGCCGTACACAGGTACGACATCCCGAAAACATTGGCTTCTACTGCTGAAAACCAGAAGGAATCTGAAAATGTGAATGCCAGTGAGCCTACAAACCCTGCTGCAAAGATGATCCACATTTTTGATTTGTTCATCTCCCCATCTTTTACGACGATCTTCCTGGCAAGCAGAGTGATAGTCCAGAAGAGAAAAAGAATGGTGAAACTGCTGGAAAGACTGAGCATGGAATTGATCAACAACGCCACTTTTGCCGTATTTCCAAAAGCAAATAAGGCAAAAATACGCCCGATCAGTTGAAAAGTCGGCGCTCCCGGCGGATGCCCGATCTGAAGCTTATAAGCAGTTGCAATATGCTCACCCGGATCCCACCAACTTACGGTGGGCTCGATGGTCAGAAAGTAAACCGCGGTGGCAATAGCAAAAACAAGCCAACCGATAGCGTTGTTCAATTTTTTATACTGATCCATGTATAAAGATTTATACTAAAATTCTTACAAAACTTCGCAAATTTAAATTTCCTTTTTCAATATTAATTTACTTCTTATAATTTTATTTCAGAAAAGGCCTAATATGTATATGAAAAATGAAAAGTGAAAGATAAATATTTAATCATAAATAACGTCCATTATTTATTTTAATCTATCTGGAGGATAAGACCTTTCAGATATTCCCCTTCCGGATGATAGATACTGATTGGATGATCAGGTCCCTGTGAAAGATGATGAAGGATGCGGATTTTTCGACCACTTTCGAGGGCAGCTGATTGAATTGCTGACCGAAACATCTCACGGCTGATGGCCTGAGAACAGGAAAAAGTCATCAGAATTCCTCCTGGGTTTATTTTTTTTATTGCTTCCGAATTGATATGGATATAGGCCTGAAGTGCATTGTTTGTGATGTTGTGATGCTTTGCAAATGCCGGAGGATCGAGTATGATCATATCATAGGTTTCAGTTGTCCTGACAAGGAACTGTTTCACATCGGTAACCAAAGATTCATATCGAGTGCTGTCGATCCCGTTTAAAACCAGATTCTCTTTTGTCCACTCGATAGCTTGTTTTGAACTATCTGCAGAATGAACCAATGCGGCACCCCCTTGCAGAACATAAACAGAAAATGCCCCGGAATAGCTGAATGCATTCAGTACTTTTTTATCCTTCGCATAAAACTGAGCAAACATTCTATTACTGCGCTGGTCGAGAAAAAAACCTGTCTTCTGACCTTTTTCCCAGTCAACAGAAAATATATGCCCGTTTTCTTTGATCAACCCCTTCTGCGGGACTCCGAAAATGTAACCATCCTCAACCCGGCTGCTTATCATGTCACCTTCCCCTTTCAATGGTGAAACTGATAGCAACGTTGTTTCAGCACTCTTGTCATAAACTGCCCTTAATGCGTCACCGTAAATCTCTTTCAGAATATTTACCAGGTCGTGTTTAATCAGATGCATTCCCAAACTGTGGGTTTGTATAACAGCTACCCCATTATACCAGTCAACAATTAGACCCGGAAGTTCATCTCCTTCAGTAAAGACAAGTCGGTAGGCATTTGTTGAAGATGAAGAAGTCAGTCCAAGGTTTGACCTCAAAAGGTAGGCTCTTGTAATTTTTTCTTTCCAGAATGAATAATTGATTTCCAGTTGCTGGAAAGTAAATAATTTAACCGCGATGGAACCATCCTGGAAATGACCGCTACCAAGATAATCATGCGAAATGGAATAGATCTCCACAATATCGCCCGGTACACAGGAACCAATCGTTCTCTCTATTGCTCCGGAAAATACCCAGGGGTGAAACCGTTTCAGTGAAGCTTCTTTACCTTTTTTAAGAATTACCCTTGGGTATCTTTTCATTTTCTGTCAATCTAAAAAATCCTTAACAATTTATTATCAGAAAACGGAATTCGGATGATTTCCGTATGAAGGAGGAAAAGTTTTTTCTGTTTGATGTACAAAAACCCGATTTTTTTTGTAATTTTGCCTTTTATTAAAACCAAATTAAAATTTGCACAAGATGAAAAAGTATTTGATTCTCTTATTGATCCCTGTTCTCTTTGCTTGTGGCAGGGCTGCCAAAAAAGAAGCAGAAGCAATGAAGGCAAAAAATGATAGTCTTATGTCTCAAACCATGCAAAAGGATGAAGCCATCAACGAATTTATTGCTACGGTGAACGACATTCAGGGATCACTGGACACCATTAAAATGAAGGAAAATATCATCAACCTCAGCACCAACAAAAGCGGTGAATTGAAAATGTCTGCTAAGGACCAGATTAAAACTGACATTACATCTATTTACATGCTGATGGAAAAAAACAAAAAAGAAATCTCTGACCTAAATCGTAAGCTGAGATCGAGCAATATGAAGGTAACAGAGCTCAAGAAACTTGTTGACCGCCTGCAGAAAGACGTTAATGACAGGGATATAGAAATTACAACCCTACGCGATAAACTTGCCAAACTGAATATCACCATTGAAGAGGCCAACCTGCGTTTGGATACACTTACCAAGGTAGTGAAGACCCAGTCAGGCAAACTCAATGAACAGCAACAAACCCTCGCCCAGCAGGAAGCTGCATTGAATACAGCTTATTATGTTATAGGAACCGAAAAAGACCTTATAAAGAACGGGATCATTGGTAAAAACGATAAGTTGCTATCCGATTTCAATAAAGCTCTTTTCACAAAGGTGGATATTCGTAAACTAACTGAAGTTTCCATACTCAGCAAAAAAGCCAGGGTTATATCCAATCATCCTACTGCCTCTTATAAGCTGGTTGGTGATAAAAAGATCATTCAGTCGTTACAGATTACCGATTACAAGGCGTTCTGGAGCAACGTCAGATACCTGGTGATTCTGGTTAACTAATATTAACGCAGCTACTAAAAAAGAGGCAGTTTATAATAATTTGCCTCTTTTTTTATGCTTTTACAGGGAAGGTTTAAGACCTTTTTCAAATTCTTTTGTATAATCTACTGTCTTTACAAGGGTTCCCTTTTCATCATAAAATTTCCAGATACCGGTACGCCGATCATCCTGATAATATCCCTCAATAAACACCTTGCCATTTTCATTATACATGATGCGTTTACCAACACTCTTTCCGTTCTTGAAAAAGCCTTCACTCCACACATTTCCGTTTGAATAATAATATATCCATCTTCCATCTCGTTTTTTATCCTTGTATTCACCCGACATCTGAATCTTTTTATCAGGGTACCATGTAGTTTCGCGGATCAATTCACGTGAAGCATCTTTTCCTTTATAAACGCATTCCCTCTTCGGCGACCCATTCGGGTAAGTCTCTTCCATGACTTTGGTCTCGTGGGTACATGAGGTAAATGAAAAGATCACAAGCAGGGAAATTAAACACTGTTTTTTCATATTCATCAACAATTGGCTTTTAAAGTTATTTTTTGTGATTTATTTTCAGGAATTGAATTCCAGCCGTTGTCCCTTGTATCGTTCATCAATTTTTCCATTTTTATATACCAGATTCCCGTTAACGAAGGTATGGGTCACTCGGGATGACAATTTTATTCCTTCAAAAGGCGACCAGCCGCATTTATATAATAAATTTTCTTTCGAAACTGTCCACGGGTCATGGATATCCACAAGTACAAGATCGGCGAAGAAGCCTTTCCTGATAAATCCCCTATCCTTGATGCGATACAAAACAGCAGGTGCATGGCACATTTTTTCAACAATTTTTTCGATGGAAATCTTTTTCATGTGAAAAAACTCAAGCATGATCACCAGCGAATGTTGGATCAATGGTCCGCCTGAAGGACAATTCAGGTAAGGATGTTTCTTTTCTTCTTCCAGATGAGGTGCGTGGTCGGTAGCGATAATATCGATCTTATTTTCCAGCAGTCCTCTTAAAAGTCCTTCTTTGTCTTGTTTTGTCTTGATGGCCGGGTTCCATTTGATCCTGGAACCAAGCCGGGCATAATCGTGATCATCAAACCAGAGATGATGTATACACGCCTCTGCTGTGATGCGTTTCTCGTTTAAAGGAATATCATTTCGGAACAGTTCCAGTTCTTTTGCTGTCGAGAGATGAAGAACATGGAGACGGGTATTGTATTTAATGGCAAGTTCGATCGCTCTTTTTGTAGAGACGAAACAGGCTTCCCAACTACGGATTAATGGATGGGCCTCAACCGGGATTTGCTCCCCGTATTTTCTCCTGAAAACAGAAAAATTTTCCTGGATAATCCTTTCATTTTCGCTGTGGATAGCTACGATCAGCCGTGAATTTGAAAAGATCTTTTCCAATGTTCCCGGGTCATCCACAAGCATATTTCCGGTAGAAGCGCCCAAGAAAACTTTAACTCCACAAATCTCTGCTGGATCTGCATTTTCAATCTCTTTCAGATTGTCATCGGTGGCACCAAGAAAAAAAGAATAATTGGCAAGGGATTTCTGTGAAGCCAGTTTATATTTCTCTTCAAGGATCTTGAGGGTAGTGGCTTTGGGATCGGTGTTGGGCATATCCATGAAGGAAGTGACGCCGCCTGCTACGGCTGCTCTTGATTCGGTGTAAAGATCGCCTTTCTGTGTCAATCCCGGTTCACGAAAATGTACATGGTCATCAATTACACCCGGAAGCAAAAATTTCCCATGACCATCAATTAGTTCAATGTTTTCAACATCTTCCGGAAGAGAGTTGCAGGAACCTGCAGGGACGATTTCTTCGATTCGGCCGTTCCTGATCAATACGCTGCCTTCGAAGACGCTGCCTTCATTAACAATTTTAGCTCCTGCAATAAGGACCTGTCCCATGGAGAAAATTCATGTGAATAAACCAAGTGCAAAGATAAGAGGAAAGAATAAGCGTTATGCCTGAGGTTTGTACTTTTTGAAAAGACTTCTCCATCTCAGGCTGATTACACCGAATATGGCTTCTTTGAAAATTCCTTTGCTCATTTTAGATTCCCCTATGGTACGGTCAGTAAATATGATGGGAACTTCCATGATATTAAATCCCATTTTCCAGGCAGTGAATTTCATCTCAATCTGGAAAGCATACCCTGTAAAACGAATTTTATCGAGCGGGATGGCTTTCAACACTTTCCTGGTATAGCATTTAAATCTGCAGTGGTGTCCCTGATCTTCATTCCAGTTACAAACCTGACATATGCCGAGGCATAATATGACATCAGTACCCTTCCCATTGGCCAGTTTACTACATTTACTCCGGTAATATAACGAGAACCAATGACGACATCTGCCCCTTTGTTTTTTGCTGCATCATAAAGTCTGAGCAGGTCATCCGGGTTATGCGAAAAATCAGCATCCATCTCGAAAATAAAATCGTACCCGTGATCCAATGCCCACTTGAATCCATGGATATATGCTGTACCCAGGCCAAGTTTGCCTTTTCGTTCTTCCATGAACAGCCGTTCAGGAAATTCAAGCATCAGGGAACGTACAATATCTGCAGTTCCGTCAGGAGAATTATCCTCAATGATCAGGACATGAAAATCTTTAGGAAGGGAAAACACTTTGCGGATGATCCGTTCAATGTTGTCCTTCTCTTTATACGTCGGGATGATGACTAGACTATCAGACACTACCGTAATTTTTTCTACGAAAATAAATCATTCCATCGAAATAAAAAAACAGACAATATTTTTTTAAAACGCTGGAATGAAAATATAGTAGAAGTAATATGAATTTTCCTGCCTTTAGCCTGAGTGTATATTGATTCATCCACTCTCTCCCCTTCAAGAGATAATGGCGCTAACATAACTTATTATTTGTATTTTCTATAAGCACCTTTTTTTGTTCTTCTTGGGTATTGTCTGCCTTGTTTTCTTTTAATAACATGCTTAAGGATTTCTTTTCCCAGTTTTACCATATCTACCTGGAGACCATCTGGTGTAAACTCTACCTTTTCTGTCAATAAGAATGTCCTTATTGTTCTCAAAGAATTCTTGAATGATATCTCTTTCGGGGGAAAAAGCAGTCTTTTCGGTTGACTGCATTATTATCTTTTTTATCAGGTTATAGGCAATGAATGCCGAAATAAGCTCCTTTTTGACAATATCATCCGTTTTTCCTCTAAGTACATTGACATCCATTATTGTTTTTATTTCACGTATTGTTATTTCAATGTCCCATCGTGTAAAATATTTTAGGATTATTTCACTTGCAGGAATATTCTTATCCATCCATGTAGTGTATATAACCAGTGTAGTAGCACCATCAGGAGAAAGAAAAGACAATCTTCTAAGTAACAATTTCGCCGGTAAAATTTCACTCTTGGGTAACCATTTCGGATGCTCTCTCTTTTGCACTTCAACTATTTCATCCCCTTTAGCGAGCACTTTTAAAACAGTATAATTTTTCACTCTTTTGCCCGGAACAATCAGATCAAAGCCTTGTTTCCTGGCCAATGCAAATATTGCATAACAGTTATACAAATCATCAGCCAGCAAAAAACAATCCTTTGGAATACTTTTTATTAATTGGTAAATCAAGAACAACTCTGAGGAATGTCTGTCTGATAAAGTATAATCATGAATAAATCCACTGCCTTGTTCTATTATGGCCTGTATCAGGCCCTGAGGATAGCTATCTTTATGTTCTTCATCATTGTGGTTGACATTGTAAATCTTTCGAAGTTCCTCCGTGTCTTGCATTTGAACATAAGTGCCATCTGTTATGAAAGTTCTCTTTCCGTGCCATAATGCCGTTGAACTGTCATTCTCTTTTGTTTTATTAAATATTTCCTGAAATAATTCGAATTTTATCCGCTTCCGTGCTTTTGAATATCCTGCAGTATTGACTGATATTTCAGAAATTTTACTTTTGGGTACTTTTACCTTGTACTTTTTCTTTGGACCTCTACGAACTTCAACGTTTCTCAAATCCTCCATTTTCTCCCGCTCAATTGCTGCTCCCGCTTCATTAATTATTCGCACGGATTGGTTTTGATGAATCTTGCTAAAAATGTTTACTGAATTTTGGAGTGTCTTATCTGTTTGGGTGGAAGAGTATACCATAGTCAAGATCGTGTTTTCGCAACTATATACTCTATCCCTGGTACCTGAAGTATCAAACTGTTCTATTACTTCAAATGGAAAAACACTGTACATCCCTTGAAAATAGTCTGCTCTAAAGAACTTTCTTAATTGGTTGCTCCGTTCTAATGATTGGTTTGGTGTCATAATCTTTGGTTTTAATTATTTGCCAAAGATAATAATAATTATATTATGTTAGCGCCATTACTTCAAGAGAGGGGGCAGGGGTGAGGTGCTGTTGATTCAGGGGGCCAGGGATGAGGTGTTTTTGATTTAAAGCCAAACATTAAGAAGCTATTGGGATTTGTTCAAGAGCGCGAAGTGCATCTTTAATCTTCGTAGTTTCTCTGAAAATAAGCATTAGCCTGTTTTTGTCTTCTTTCATTCTGCAACTGGGAGGATTGGTTTTTATGTATTCCAGAATTGCCGAAAACTGCGGGGATTGAAAATAAGCAGAATCTTCATTGCTGATAAAATAACAGGCTAACCGGTTGTTTCGGAGGATCAATTTCTCAAAACCAATTTTTTTAGCAAGCCGTCGAAGACGGATCGTATCCATCAGTGCCAATGTTTGCTCCGGAATACGCCCGAACCGGTCTTCCAGGTTTCCTTTAAATTTCAGCAGTTCATATTCAGATCCCAGAGAATCGAGCTCTTTATATAGACTCAGCCTTTCAGTGATGTTCGTGATATAGTCGTCCGGAATCATGATTTCTAGATCGGTTTCGATCTGACATTCTTTAACAAATTCCTTAGGCAACTCTTCCTGGAACACCTCTTTGAAATCCTGTTCTTTTACTTCCATGATCGCCTCGTCAAGGATCTTCTGGTACATATCAAACCCAATCTCGGAAATGAAGCCGCTTTGCTCAGCGCCAAGAATGTTGCCGGCACCGCGAATATCCAGGTCACGCATGGCAATACTGAAACCGGAGCCCAGGTCGGAGAATTCCTCGATAGCGCGCAAACGTTTTCTGGCTTCATCGGTCAGCGATGACATCGGTGGTGCAAGTAAATAACAAAACGCCTTCTTGTTTGAACGTCCTACCCTCCCACGCAGTTGGTGCAGGTCACTCAGCCCGTAATGGTGCGCATCATTGATGATGATGGTATTGACGTTGGAAATATCCAATCCCGATTCAATAATGGTTGTTGCTACCAGAACGTCATAATCTCCTTCAATGAAATCAACCATCGCCTGTTCAAGCTTTTTACTATCCAGCTGTCCATGTGCAATGCCGACTTTTGCCTTGGGAACCATCCGCTGAACCATGCCTGCGACATCATTAATATTCTGCACCCGCGTATTGACAAAGAAAACCTGTCCTCCCCTCGAAAGTTCATATTGAATAGCTTCCCTGATAACATCTTCCCTGAAGGTATGGATCTCGGTTTGCACCGGATAACGATTGGGCGGCGGTGTGTTTATGATCGAAAGGTCCCTCGCTCCCATTAAAGAAAACTGCAGTGTCCGCGGAATAGGAGTTGCTGTGAGTGTCAGGGTATCGACATTTATTTTATAACGCTTGATTTTTTCTTTGGCAGAAACACCAAATTTTTGCTCTTCATCAATGATAAGCAATCCCAGGTTTTTGAATTTTATGTCTTTGCTTAACAAACGATGGGTACCGATAAGGATATCAATCTTACCTTCGTCGAGTTCTTCCAGAATCTGACTTTGTTCCTTTGAGGATTTAAAACGGTTGATAAAATTGACCTTGCATGGAAAATCGCGAAGCCGCTCAGAAAATGTTTTATAATGCTGTAATGCCAGGATTGTAGTTGGCACCAGAATAGCAACCTGGCGGCTTTCTGCAACTACCTTGAATGCTGCACGCACAGCGATTTCGGTTTTCCCGAACCCCACATCGCCGCAAATCAGCCGGTCCATCGGGAATTCTGCTTCAAGATCTTTTTTGACATCAACCGTAGCTTTTATCTGGTCAGGTGTATCTTCATAAATAAAAGAAGCTTCAAGTTCAGTCTGCATGTATGTATCCGGCGAACAGGCAACACCGGTAGCCGCCCTTCGCTCAGCATATAACCGTATCAGTTCCCGGGCGATGTCTTTGACCCGTGTCTTGGTCTTGTTCTTCAGCTTATTCCAGGCATCTGATCCGAGACGGTTCAGAACCGGTGCGTTCCCTTCTTTTCCCACGTATTTTGAGATACGATGAAGGGAATGGATGCTTACATATAAAATATCATTGTTTTTATAAACCAGCCTGATCGCTTCTTGTTCCTTACCGTTATTGATGATCTTTTCCAGTCCATCGAACCGCCCGATCCCATGATCAATATGGGTCACAAAATCCCCCGGGCGCAAATCATAAAGTTCTTTCAGAGTCAGCGTTTCCTTGCTTGCATAACCGTCACGAAGATAAAACCGGTGATATCGTTCAAAGATCTGGTGATCCGTATAACAGGCAACCTTAATGTCTTTGTCAATAAAGCCTTCATGGAGCGGGAAATTGATCGTTGTATGCAAATCGTGATGCGTGATGCGTGACGCGTGATGTGTTTCAGTCAATGCATCTTCCTTATCACCCTTTTTAGCTTGAATATCATCCAGGATACTTTGCAACCTTTCAGCTTGTTTTGGATTGTCGGTTAGCAGGATATTCTGTAATCCATTGGCGACATTCTGCTGAAGATCTGTAAAAAGAAGGTCGAAATTTTTATTAAATGATGGTTGGGGCGACATGTTGTAATGAACCATTTTTCCAATGCCGGAAAAATAATTCCTGCCATATTCAATCAGCCGAAACCGTCTAATCTCATCCAGAAATTCCCTGCCGGGAAGGAAAAGGTTTACATCTTCATTTTTATCCAGGATATCTGCTGTATATCTGATATCTTCAGACCATATCACCGTATGTTCCGGCAGAAATGAAAAAAGAGAATCATACTTTATCATCTTATCTCGGTTGATACGGATATCAGGGATGATCGAAATTTCTTCTTTTTTCTCGATGGATAATTGATTGGTGGGATCGAAAGTTCTTATGGAAGCGACTTTATCGCCCTCAAACTCTATGCGATAGGGATGATCTCCTGAAAACGAATACACATCGATCAAGCCTCCCCGCAATGAGAATTGGCCGGGTTCGATCACGAAATCGGACCGTTCAAACTCATATTCGATTAACAGATCAAGCACAAACTCCAGAGAAACAGCCTCACCTGATCTCAGTTTTAAGGTGTTTTTCTCAAGAGATTTTTTATTTACTACTTTTTCTGAAATGGCTTCGGGATAGGTCACAATGATAAATTTCTTCGCCCTTGAATGAAGCCGGTTCAGGATCTCTGTCCGGGATAAAAGGCCAAGATTATCCTTCTGTCCGGAATCAAATGACTTTTTAAAGGAGGAAGGGAAAAAAAGAATTTGTTTCTTTCCGGTTTCTAAATTCCTGTCTTCTAAGATTTGTTCAAGATCGTTATAAAAGTAAGCTGCCGATTCTTTATCCGTAAGAATATGAAGATGAAGCCCCGGAACAGTTGTAAAAACCGCAGCGGAAACAAAGGCTTTAGATGAACCTATAATCCCTTTCAATTTGATACCTTCGAAAGCAGGTTGTTTATTTTCGTTACCGGGAAGGAATGGATCATCCATCTTCAGTGACCGGGATATCTCTCCGGTCCTGGGATCATTAATATAAATTGAAAGTAGCTTCGTATTATTCAAAATGCAGAAATAATGAAGACTGATATTCCGGTTTAAAACCGGGAGAGTGGATTTTCATGAAATTCATGATGCTTGATTTATCTGCAAAGTTATGAAAAGAACCGCCATCCCTTTCTGATATATGGTCAGGAAAATAAAGAAATTGTCTACTTTTGCTTTATGGACATCAAAGTATTCAAGTTTGGTGGCGCATCGGTCAACAATGCGAAGGGAGTAATTAACTTAACATCTATCGTCAGCCAATATCCTGATGATGACATAGCAGTAATCATCTCCGCTATGGGTAAAACTACCAATGCCCTCGAAGAATTGCTGAAATTTTACATGTCGGACGATGCAGTTCCGATGGTAGAATCCTTTTATTGGATTAAATCATTCCATCTGGATATTCTGCAGGAATTATTTCAGGAAAAGAATCATCCGGTTTTTACGGAAACAGAGGATCTTTTTGAGCATCTTCGCGGATATCTGCGCAGAGGACAAATCACCAGGGAAAAGAAACGGGAATACAATTTTGAGTACGACCAGATAGTAAGTTATGGGGAACTTCTTGCAACAACCATCATTTATCACTATCTATCACAATCAGGCATTTCAAGCTGCCTTTTCGATGCCCGTGAACTCATTCGCACTGATTCTTCATACCGTGATGCAAAGGTAGATTGGACCTTTACCGGAAAGAAGATCCGCCAGAAAATGAAAGATTATTTCAGGATGAACAATTTACCCCGGAAAGTGGCGGTAATCCAAGGCTTTATTGGAGGCGACGGGGATGGAAATACTACTACACTTGGACGGGAAGGCTCCGACTATACCGCAGCTATTGTTGCCTGGTCACTGAAAACAAAGGCGGTGACGATATGGAAAGATGTACCAGGTGTGATGAATGCGGATCCGAAATGGTTTAAGCATGCGAAAAAGCTGGATGTTCTGTCTTACCGTGAAGCCATTGAACTTGCCTATTATGGCGCCTCAGTAATCCATCCAAAAACCATCAAACCTCTGGAAAATGCCAAAATCAAACTTTGTGTAAAATCTTTTTTACAACCCGAGCAGGATGGAACAATCATTGAATACCTCATAAACTGGAAAGTTTTGCATCCCATTTATATTCTCAAAAGGAACCAGGTACTGATTTCTATTTCACCCAGAGACTTTTCGTTTATCGTAGAAGAAAACCTAAGCCAGATTTTTCACATTCTTGCAAAACATAATATAAAAGTGAATGTGATGCAGAATTCAGCAATCTCATTCACGATCTGCGTGGATGCTGATCATTTCAACGGACCGGATGTTTTGACTGCGCTTCAGGAAAATTATACCCTTCGATACAATGATAATGTTGAGCTGCTAACTATTCGTCATTATAACCCGGCGGCAATCAGCCGTGTCACAAAAGGCAGGAAAATACTGATGGAACAAAAAACCAGGAATACCGTCCACCTCGTACTCCAATGACTAATTTTAAAAGAGTCACAAAGTCAAAGAGTCACAAAGTAATTATTTAACTCGCCAGTTCGCCAATTCACCACTTCACCATCTATCCCTCGGGAAGGACTACCGGAAAATCATATCTGAAATCTTCAATATTAGGCTGTTCCAGAATATTTCCCAGAAAATCCTTGTAAGCATCAGTGAATGAAAACTTTTCAATGTTATAATATTCCGCTGAAAGTGCTTTGTTTCCAACGGTTCCCATATCAATGGAAGTAGTATTGAATTCCTCCAGTTCCATAAATGGAACAACTTTTTTCACAACAGGCATCTGTCCGTAATCCTCACGAAGAAGCAGGTCGACAACTTTATCAGCGAGAGCAGCCGTAAGGCGGCGATCATATTTACGGCAGTGTCCGCAACGTGGATAGTATCCTGAGATTTGGGCACGGGCTTCAATTCCAAGTTTGGCATAAATCTCAGAAGCAATAATTCCGCTGATACCTCCAAATCGCGGATGACCATATTCATCAACCTCCGAACTCGCATAAACCACATCGATCTTTCCTGTTTTTTCATCAAACCATCTTACCCCTTCCGAAACGGGGATAACAAGGTATTTATTTCGTGATTTCATGTAAGCTTCTTTTACAGTATCAAAGAAAGCTTCTTTACGAACCTTGGTGATTTCAAATTCCGGCACCAAGCCCAGTGTGGCTCCGCCGAATGTTGCGCTTCCTGTGAGCCATCCGGCATCACGACCCATGACTTCCAAAACAATGATCCGTGAATGCGACTCGGCTGTGGTTTTTATTTTTGAAGTAAATTCAGAAATGGCTTTTGCAGCAGAAGGAAAACCCGGACAAAGCACTGCTTCAATCTCTTTCCCGCGGTACGTATGCATGGTGTGTGTTCGCAAATCATTATCAATGGTTTTGGGATAACCGATCACCGGGATACCTTCCGTTTCAAAAAGACGTTTGGCGGCTCCGTTGGTGTCATCTCCACCGATAGTCACCAATACATCGATTTTATATTGATCGAGATTTTTTAAAACCTGAGGAACCCTGGTCTCAGGATTTTTCTTTGAAGGGAAAGGATTGGTACGGCTGGACCGTAATGCACTGCCACCATACCAACCATCATAAGGATGATTAGTGAGATCCACTATATCACCCTTGCCGAGCAACCCTTTCCATCCTTTCCTTACACCATAAACCTTAAAACCAAGCAGTGATGCGCGGTTGCGTATCGATTCAATACTATGGTTTATGGCAGGAGTATCCCCACCTCCTGATAATATCGCCAGTGTTTTTCCTGTAAATAGTTTCTGATCCAGTTTCATATAATTACAATTTTAATTCGAAAGCTTTTAAAATCTTTTCAACCAGAACTTTTGCCAGTTTATTTTTCGACTCCACTGTCCAACCTGCAATATGGGGAGTCAGAATGACTCTGTCTGACACTGACAGGTAATGGAAGGCATCCGGAAACTCTCCTGACAGAGTCTCAAAAGAGGAATCCTCATATTCAAGAACATCCAGTGCAGCACCAATAATTTTTCCTGTTTTAAGTTGGCTTACAAGATCGCCGGTATTTACAACAGCTCCACGGGAAGTGTTTATAAACCAGATATTTTTTTTGAACCGTTCAAAGAAATCCTTATCACACATGAATCGTGTCTCTTCCGTCAGGGGGACATGCAGGCTCACAATATCGGCCAATTCGAAAATTTTTTCCAGTGTGGTTTCAAATGTGTTCCCATCAGAATAATCTTTTTTATATTTATCATAAGAAATGACATTGGCTTCAAACCCGCGCAACCGCTGTGTAAAAGCGCTTCCCATATTCCCATATCCTATAATCCCGACTGTTTTCCCTTTAATTTCTGTTCCCCGGTTTTCTTCACGTTTCCATTTTCCCTGTCTGACCTGC
Source organism: uncultured Bacteroidales bacterium (assembly GCA_963785325.1). Classification (GTDB taxonomy): domain Bacteria; phylum Bacteroidota; class Bacteroidia; order Bacteroidales; family FEN-979; genus FEN-979. The sequence goes on from CAWAVC010000024.1 coordinate 25,956, forward strand.
TGGTCAGCACGGTTAAGATTATTCATCAGCGACAGCAACATACCGGTCGTATGTTCTCCCACGGCGTCCCGGTTCCCCTCGGGTGAATTGAAACACCTGATCCCCCTGTTCTCAGCAAACTTCACATCGATATTTTCCATTCCAGCTCCCACTCTACCGATAAATCGCAGTTTCGTCGCTTTTGAGATAAATTCTTCATCAAGGTTGATCCTGCTCCGGATTATTATTCCGAAATACTCATGAACAATCTTCATCAATTCTTCCTTCCTGTGATTTAGAAAAAATTCACAAGTGTATCCATTTGCAGTCAGTTCCTTACAGATTAAAGGATGCACAGAATCAATGAATAAAATTTTTTTCACTTTCGGATTTAAATTTTTCTTACCATCCAATGAATCAAGAAAACGGCGAAGCAGCTCGGTGCAAAAATACCGAGTTTCGTGAGATATTTCAGTATTTCAAATTAACTTTCGGGATAAAATCTTAACTTCGAACTCTAATTTTACTACTGTGTGGAGTTTTCTTATTCGGCATATTTTGCGTGACCGCGTTGTAATTCTGATTGTTATCGGTATTCTGACAGTTTTTATGGGGTATAAAGCCCGTGAAGTAGTGCTTTCTTATAATATGGTAAGGATGCTTCCTGCATCTGATTCTACAATCATCATCTACGATAATTTTAAAAAACAGTTCGGGGAAGATGGTACAGTCTTGTTTATCGGTATACAGGATAAAAATCTTTTTACACTGGATAAATTTAATGACTGGTTTGAGCTCTCAAATAAAATTAGAAAGATTCAGGGAGTAGAGGAAGTTCTTTCAAACGCATGTTTGTACAGGCTTCAGAAGAACGACTCTATTAAAAAGTTCGAGTTCAAGCCGATATGCCCTACAAAACCAAAGACCCAGAAAGAGCTTGACAGTCTGAAAAACGTTATTTATTCCCTGCCTCTCTATAATAATCTGATCTTTAACAAAAAAACCGGGGCAACACTCATGATGGTTACCATCAATAAGGAAGAAATCAATAGCAAACGAAGGGTTCCCCTCATCCACGATATCAAAGCAACTGCAGATAGTTTTGGGATCAAATACCATACCGGAGTTCATTATTCCGGTTTGCCTTATATCCGCACAGAAACCTCACTAAAAGTCGAAAAAGAACTGAAGTTCTTTGTACTCATGGCTTTATTGGTTGCAGCCGTATTCCTTTATATTTTCTTCCGTTCTTACAAAGCGGTCCTGTTTCCGATGATCATTATTGTGATCAGCGTAATATGGGCATTGGGAATGATTGTTCTTTTCGGATATAAAATTACTATCCTTACCGGAATCATTCCTCCATTGATCATTGTGATCGGAGTAGAGAATTGTATTTTCCTGCTCAACAAATATCATTACGAATTCAGGGATCATAAAAACAAAGCCAAATCTTTATCCCGTGTAATTGAACGGATCGGGAAGGCCAACTTGCTCACCAATGCCTCTACTGCAACAGGATTTGCTGCTTTTATCATCACCAATAACAAACTCCTTGTTGAATTTGGAACTATTGCATCCCTAAACATCATGGTTGTCTATGTCTTGTCGCTGACACTGGTACCTATTTTCTTCAGTTATCTTCAGCCTCCGCAACCGAAAGATACACGGCATCAGGAGACAAGCATAGCCAAAGTGATTATTGATAAAGCCGTGATCCTGGTGAATACGCGCAGGAATACAATCTACCTGTTAACCGTTATCTGTATACTTATTGCGGTAACTGGGGTCGTTCGCCTTCATACCAGCGGAAAAATCGTAGATGACATTCCAAAACATGATGCTCTTTATGTCGACCTGACTTTCTTTGAAAAGAATTTTAAGGGTATTATGCCACTCGAGATCATAGTAGATACGAAAAAGAAGAAGGGGGTACTGACCCTGTCCACACTTAAACGTATTGACCGTCTTCAGGACACCCTGGCAACCTTTCCCGAGCTTTCAAAGGCATTATCTGTCGTAGAGGTTGTAAAAACAGCAAGACAGGCGTTTTACAATGGCGACCCTGAGTATTATAGTCTTCCGGAATCCAGTGAACTTACTTTTATGGCCAGCTACATCCCCGAACTGAAATCGAAGAAAATCAATCTTCTCAGAAATTTTATCGATTCAAATTATCAGACCACCAGGATCTCTGTTCAGATGGCCAATATAGGGACAAAAGATATTGATCGTATCCAGAAGAGCCTGAAGCCAAAAGTGGATTCCATTTTTAACCCTGCAAAGTACAAAGTGACTATTACCGGCACAAGTGTCGTTTTTTTGAAAGGTACTAATTTCCTTATCCGGAATCTTTGGGAAAGCATTCTGCTTGCCGTAATTGTGATTGCCATGTTACTTGCATTTTTATTTACTTCCTGGAGGATGATCCTGATCTCCCTCGTTCCAAACCTTATACCACAACTGATGACAGGGGCGCTGATGGGATTTGCAGGAATCCCGATTAAACCTTCCACCATCCTGATATTCAGTATCGCACTCGGTATCTCCGTGGATAATTCCATACAGTATCTTTCGCGGTATCGGCTTCAATTGAAACATTCACATGGCGATATTCCTTCTTCCGTAATTTCAGCTCTGAAAGAAACAGGTTATAGCATGATCTATTCTTCAACAGTTCTTTTCTTTGGGTTCGGAATTTTTGTCCTTTCTTCTTTTGGAGGTACACAAGCTCTTGGATTTCTCATTTCTTTCACACTTCTGGTTGCTGGTCTTCTGAATATGTTCATACTTCCTTCCCTGTTGTTGACCCTCGACAAATGGAGCACAACGAAATCCTTTAAAAAACCAATTCTACCCCTCTATGAAGAAGATGATGACATACAATTAGATGAACTTACACTTGAGAATAATGCCGGGGAAGAGGAATAGAATTGATGCTGGATACTGGATGCTGGATAAGGAATTAGATAAAATAAAATACTTGACAAAATGAAAGGAATCATCCTCGCGGGTGGGGCTGGAACCCGTTTACATCCTCTTACTTTAGCCGTTAGCAAACAACTGATGCCGATCTATGATAAACCGATGATCTACTATCCACTGTCAGTGCTCATGACAGCGGGAATCCGCGAGATCCTGATCATTTCGACGCCTTTTGATCTTCCGAGCTTTAAAAAATTACTTGGTGACGGATCACAGCTGGGTTGTTCATTCTCCTATACTGAACAGGTAGTTCCAAACGGGCTTGCACAAGCCTTCGTGATTGGAGGGAAGTTTGTCGGGAAAGATAAAGTTGCTCTTATCCTGGGTGATAATATTTTTTATGGCCGGGGCCTGCCTCAACTCTTGCAGGAGAATAATGATCCCGAGGGAGGAGTGGTATTCGCTTATCATGTTAATGATCCCGAACGTTATGGAGTAATTGAATTCGACAATAATTTAAAAGCCATTTCCATCGAAGAAAAACCAGCACAACCTAAATCGAATTTTGCAGTTCCCGGTCTTTATTTTTATGATAATTCTGTCGTTGAAGTTGCGCGAAATATAAAGCCCAGTGCCCGTGGTGAATATGAGATTACGGACGTTAACAGATATTACCTGGAACAAGGAAAGCTGAAGGTCGGAGTATTAAGTCGTGGTGTGGCCTGGTTGGATACCGGCACATTCGGATCACTCCTCCAGGCCGCCCAATTTGTTGAAGTGATTGAGAACCGGCAAGGTTTAAAGATTGGTTGTATTGAAGAAATAGCCTTCCGGATGAATTTCATAGACCGGGGACAGTTGGAAAAGATTGCACAGCCATTGTTGAAAAGTGGTTACGGACAGTACCTTCTGAACTTGATCAATGATTCTTATACTTCTTGATCTATGCATTCCATCAATGAGCTGCAAAATATCATCAGGAAATTTTTTGATCCGGAGTTATTTAAACGGAACCCATCCGAACTTTACGATCCTGTCGCCTATACACTAAACCTCGGAGGAAAACGTATCAGACCGCTTCTGGTGCTACTCGGTTGTGACTTATTTCATGGAAATATTGAAAAGGCTATACCGGCAGCAATAGCCATCGAGCTATTTCACAATTTTACTCTTCTGCATGATGATATAATGGACCATGCGCCTATGCGCCGCGGTAAAGAAACTGTTTATAAAAAATGGAATACCAATGTTGCCATTCTTTCAGGTGATACCATGTTTGCTCTTGCCTGCGGATTTCTCTCACAAGTTGACCCTGATATACTCCCCCTGGCATTATCGGAATTTACAAATACAGCTCGTTCAGTTTGCGAAGGCCAGCAATATGATATGAATTTTGAGACACAGAACGTGGTCAAAATTATCGATTACCTTGAAATGATCCGGCTAAAAACTGCAGTATTAATCGGATGCAGCCTGAAACTTGGCGCCATCCTTGCAAAAGCCCCTGCGACTGAAACTGATAGGATTCTATTCATTCGGAGAAAACATAGGGTTGGCTTTCCAGCTACAAGACGACCTGCTGGATGTTTTTGGCGATGAAAAAAAATTCGGTAAGGAGATCGGAGGAGATATTCTATCAGGAAAAAAAACATTTCTCCTGTTGAAAGCTTACGAAATTGCCCCGGAAAAAGTAAAATCAGAACTTAATCAATGTTTTTCAAATCTGTCTATCTCTGATAAAGAAAAGATCGCGCAGGTTAAAACCATCTATCAATTATTAAAAATCAGAGAACTCACCCTTAAAGAGATCGGAAAGTACTTCTCAAAAGCAATGCAATCGTTGGATAGTTTACAGGAAGGTGAAAGTAGCAAAAAGGTCCCTCAGATCCTTTGTAAATGATTTATTAAAAAGGGATTTCTAACAATCGTCTTCCTCCTTTCTTTCAGGAGAGGGGCCGGGGGTGACGTGCTTTTAATTCAGGGCCTGGGGTGGGGTCATTTTTTCCCCTTCTCATTCAGGAGAATGGGTCAGGGGATGAGGTGCTTTGGATTCGAGGGGTCAGGAGTGGGGTAAAATTCCTTTGTCCGGATTTTTTTCTCAAGTTCCTCAAGGTCAAGGTTAAGAATTTCCCATTTTTTTAACTCCTTATCAAGAAGAAACTTCCATTTTTCATATTCATTATAAAGCTGCCCTCCCAGTACTTTATCTTTAAATTTTTCAGGCTGGATTAGCATCTCTTCTGTTTTCCTGATTTCTTCTTCGAGCCGTCCGATCTCACCTTCCGATTTTGTGATCAGGTTTTGTATTTTCCGGATTTCTTTCTCAAAATCTTTACGTTTCTCCCAACTCATTTTACTGGAAGATGATTTTTTAGCAGGTTCAGTGCCGGCGTTCTTTTCTCTTGTTTCCAGTTGCGACAGCGTTTGGATCTTCCGTGCATCAAGGAAATCATAAATATCACCCAGGTATTCCCTTATCGTACCTTTCTTGAACTCGAAAACCCTGTTGGTTAGTCCCTTCAGAAAATCGCGGTCATGTGAAACCACGATGAGCGTCCCGTCATATTGGATGAGTGCAGTTTTTAAAATATCCTTCGAATGCATGTCGAGATGATTGGTCGGCTCATCAAGAATAAGAAGGTTTGATGGTATCAGAAGCATTTTTGCCAGAGAAAGTCTTGACTTTTCACCCCCTGAGAGAACCTTTACCTTCTTATCTATGGCATCTCCGCTGAAAAGAAATCCTCCTAAAATAGTCCTGATCTTCGGACGGATATCTCCGGTGGCAATATCATCAATGGTTTGAAAAACCGTACGGTCAGGATCCAGAAAATCCGATTGGTCCTGTGCATAATAACCAATCACTACATTATGTCCATATTTCAGTTCTCCGGTAAAGGGAGTTTGCCTGACAATGACTTTTGTCAATGTTGTTTTCCCTTCGCCGTTTTTTCCAACAAAAGCGATCCGGTCATTTTTGATCATAGTAAAATTAAGGTCATTAAGTACCCTTTTTTGTGGATAATCCTTGGAAAGATGTTTTGCTTCCAGGATGACCTTCCCTGAATGTGGTGCTTTAGGAAACCTGAAGTTGATGGATGACTCATCAAAAACATCCAGTTCAACTTCGTCGATCTTTTCCAGCATTTTGATCCTTGACTGGACCTGTGCGGCTTTTGTTGATTTGTAACGAAACCGTTCGACAAAGCGCTCGATCTGCCGGATCTGCCGTTGTTGGTTGTTATAAGTTGCAATCTGGCTGTCGAGTCGTTCTTCACGTAATGTAATATAACCAGAATAGTTAGCCCTGTAATCATAGATCTTTCCCAATGAAATTTCCACTGTCCTTTTTGTCACATTATCGAGAAAAGCACGGTCATGCGATACCAGAACAACTGCTCCCTTATAATTGATAAGGAAGTCTTCCAGCCATTCGATGGATTCAATATCCAGGTGGTTAGTAGGTTCATCGAGGAGCACTACATCAGGAACCCGCAGCAGTATCTTTGCAAGTTCAACCCTCATCTGCCATCCACTGCTAAATTGGCTCATCGGCCGGGTAAATTCATTAATATCAAATCCTAACCCGGTAAGCACTCTTTCTGTATTAGTTTGGATGAATGATCCTTCCAGTAAATTGAATCGTTCATAGGCTTCTGAATGTTTATGGATAAGATCATGGTAATCATCCGATTCAAAGTCAGTGCGTACTTTTATTTCGTGCTCAAGCAATTCAATCTTTTCTTTAAGTTCCAAAATCTCAGAAAATGCAGTCATTGCTTCTTCCACAACGGTTTTTGTACTTCCCGTCACTATTTCCTGAGGAAGGTAGCCGATGCTACTACCGGATGGAACGACAACTTCTCCTTCATCCGGTTTCTGAAGGTTTTTTATGATTTTAAGCAAAGTGGATTTTCCGGCTCCGTTCTTACCCACAAGTCCGATCCTGTCCTTATCATTGATGATAAAAGAAACATGATCAAATAATGGAGTTCCACCGAATTGGACGGATAAGTTATTTATTGAAATCATGGGATACAAAGATAA
>CAWAVC010000025.1:0-275697 GCA_963785325.1 uncultured Bacteroidales bacterium
GACCCCGAACGCGATTTGCTCAAAGCCGCGGTCTACAATCGATACGTAGCCGGCAGGCGCCCTTCGGTAGGATTTGTCCACGGCCTGGGGTTGAAAAAAGGAGCTATTGCCACTTCAGTTGCGCATGATTCGCACAATATCATTGCGGCGGGCGTATCGGATGCTGATATTATCGCAGTGGTTTCCACTTTGAGGGACAGCGGCGGAGGTATGGCCGCCGCCGCCGAAGGCCGCATCGAGATTCTGCCGCTGCCGACGACCGGGCGCCCTATCTGGAGATCGATCGGGTGGAGGCGCTCGCGGCCGTCGCGCAGATGGGCGGACTCGAGCTGCATCCGTGGAACTGCGCGCCCGGAGATCCGGAGGTCGCTGGCCGGCTCGTGTTCGACCTGGACGTCGCGTCATCAGCGGACGGCAAGGACGCCGCGGCGGCGGCCGCGCTCGAGTCCTCCACGAACGCCTCGAAAGGCTGGGCCTCAGCACGTTCTGCAAGACGACCGGCGGCAAGGGGCTTCACGTCGTCACGCCGCTGCGCGGCGGGAAGGACGCCGTCGCGTGGCCCTGTCTTTTTTACAATTCAATTTATCTATTATTCCGAGAGGAAAGATTGCCATAAGATGAGAGAAATGCCTATGAGAAACAGTGTATGGAAGTTTTTTAGTAATCATTAAAGAGTTGTCTTTATCTAAAGCTAAATCTGGCCATGAAGATAAATCCCGGAGCCAGTACCAGGCATCATTGTCTTTTCCGAGAGATCTTGCCATTTCATATGCTTCTGAATAGACTGATCGTATAAGGGCCAAGTCAAAATTAGTGATCTGTTTATGCCAGGCGATAATGGAGTTATCTCCCATTTCAGGACTGGAACTGAGCGGTAATTTTTTTTTTCTTCCTTCCTTTATGGAAAGATCGTCTAAAAATACTGCAACCTGATGCAAATAAGGATATCCTGTTTTTCTCAGGAAAATCGTATCATGATCGAATTTCCATTCTTCGTAGAAATACTGCGCCAGCCATGCAGATGTCGTGGGCGACAGTGAATATTGAATCCATCCACCCATAGGTTCTCCGGTCAAGGTCGATACACCGGGAAAATTAAGTCCCTGACATTGAAAATAGGTCGAAGTATATTCCTTTGCACGTTTTTGGTTTAGTTGGATCCAATCTGTAAACACATCAGCTTCTTCCTCATGGTTAGAGGAATAACCCGGCCAATAACTTAGCTCAGTATTCAAATCATTATGGTAATCTCCTTTCCATGGAGGGAGCGATCCATTATCGGCCGTCCATACAGCCTGCAAAGTGATGGGAGGTGCTCCTTTCCGGGAAGCAGAACCGAATTTATAAATCTCCCTGTACCATTGATTTTCAAGGATAGAATCCGGGATATGCAGGTCACTCTTTGACCAAAAGTCCTGCCACAAATGTGCATGATTCTTCAGGGCTTCACTGAAAGAAGTTCCGCGTGCAACTGCATCATGGGTCAGCGTCCAGGCGGATTTATCGGGCGAATAGGGTGTATTTCTTGTGGTAATACTCCAGCATCCTTCAATAGCTTGTGAATCGACTTTTCTCCAAATTACCGAAACCTCATATAAAAAATCACCATATCCTTTCTGAATGTAATAAATAGAATTTGGGGTGTATTCAGGCTTACCCTGGGTATATCCCAGCCCTGTAAGATTTTGTCCCTGCACCACATTTCCCTTTTTATCTTTAACAGAATCAGAATATTGGGGAGGATCAAAAACGGCTGTAAATGGTACCGGCGGATTTTCCCATCGGAACCATCCAAGTGTTTGTGTTGCGTCCACAATGGCCAAAAACCGTGCACCTGATTTCCAGCGAACCTCACACAATGCGTTCTCAAGATAAAGATGAACTGATTCGACCTCACCCAAGGTCTTTATTGGAAATTCCAACGCTCTCGCAGGGATTTTTGAAGGAGCTGGATCACGATTGTAAGGAAGATCAAATAACTTTTGCACCGTATCATAGGATTTTTTATCTACCCGATCTTTAACCCAGGAAAAGCTGAACTGAGGAAACGTAAATTCTTTCACCGGCCTCAGATCCCAGAGGTCAGATTTGTCAAGAGATATTCTCAAATTTGAATCTTTTCCCCAAATCAGGGCTCCCATCATTCCGTTCCCTAATGGAATCCCTTCATCCCATGAACTGGCCAAGCGGGTAAAATGCAAGTCATGACTTGTCTTAACCTGGCTGTAACAACAGATTACGATCAAATGAGAAATAACAAGAAATACCTTTTTCATCTGCTATTATTGTTCCTCCTGATCTTGAACACCCACGCGTACTTGCAAGGCGGATGATGGATGCAGTCAGAGGGAACTTTTATCCTGAAATCATTCCCATTTGCTTCCCACTTTACAAATCCGGATCTTCCAAGCAATTCGATAGTCGATTTCTTTAAAGGCAGAACTCCTTTCACATTAATATACGAAGGCATTTCTGTCTCTTTTTCGCCTGCTAAATACAGAACAAATATCGTCCCATCAGGCAATGAAGTGAAACAGGTTTTCCCGGTTTTATAAGGAGCTATCGGGCGGGTTTTATAAATAGCCTCACCGTTTATTTTCATCCAGTTGCCAATCTCCTTGAGATGAGCATAGGCAGTATCAGCAAATTCACCTTCCGGAGAAGGGCCAATATTTAACAGGAAATTTCCTCCTTTCGCCACAATATCGATCAACATTTGGATTAGTTGACGTGAGGGTTTATAGGTGTCTCCTTTGACATATGACCAGGAAGTTGCCATAGTCATACATGTTTCCCATGGATAATCCAGGGGTTTAGCAGGAATCTGTTGCTCAGGTGTACGGTAATTTTCATATTTTCCTGGTACTTCCCTGTCAACGATAATCAGTCCAGGCTGATATTTTCTTGCCATTTGAGCGATGGCAGGTATGTTGATATCCTGGTTGTTGGCAGGACTTACCCATCCCCCATCAAGCCAAAGAATATCAATTTTTCCATATTGGCTCATCAGCTCTTCTATTTGATTATAAGTATAGTTGCAAAAACTTTGCCAGCGATCAGGATATTTATTTATGTCATAGTTTACATTCCGGTTTGGAGTGGCCCATTCTTCCGCCCAATAATCATTTGAATGCCAGTCGGGTTTTGAAAAATAGGCGCCAGTCCACATTCCTTTATTCCGGAAGGCATCGAAAATCTCTTTTGCCACATTTGCTCTTGGATTTGTATGAAAAGGAGATCCCGGATCGGTAATCTTATAATCGGTTTGCTTTGTATCGAACATGCAAAAACCATCATGGTGTTTAGTCGTAAAGACTACATATTTCATCCCGGCATTGAAAGCTGCAGCAGCCCACTTATCCGGGTCGAAACGCACTGGATTGAAGGTGGTCTTTAGATTTGTATATGCACGGCAATAATCCATGTAATTTTTGATTTTCCGTTTGCACCAGGGTTCGTCTTCTGAGCAGAGCGACCACGATTCAACGATGCTCCATTGGCTATATGTTCCCCAATGCATAAGGAGTCCGAATTTCAGATCTTTCCACTGTTCAATTTTATTAAGTACTGCTGAATCAGTTTCGGGAATATACTTAGACTCTTCCTGTGAGAACGATACGATTGAAATTATAACAAACAAAAGAAGTAATGCGATTTTTTTCATCTTTTATTTTTTGTCACTGAAAACGAAATAAAATCCTTTGTGCCTTTTCTGTGTCGTTATGTTTAATCCCCAATCAGTATTTAGGTCGTTTCACGAAGATCCGCAGAGAATGTTCAGAGAGACACAGAGAAATAATTTTTAAATCATTATTTTGATTTGTAACCATCAAACATTTTGATTTCAGATAAAGCAATTTTATCATCTCAAATTTAGAACTTTTCTTTCGACCAATAATTTAATTCTGATTTTTTGTAAAAGTAAGCGGGTAAATTACTTCATACGGATCTGGAAATTTATTTACCTTTGCATCCGGACATTTTCTGAGAAACAGTAATTACTTTTTCAAAGTTTGTCCAATAAATAATCTGAACAAATATCCAATCCAAAAGAGTGTCTGATGGAAAAGAGAATTGGTACTATAACAATACTTATAAAAGGCACAACCTCAATTCCTGCCATAAATTCGTTGTTGTCTGAATACAGAAGTATTATTCTGGCCCGTCAGGGTTTACCTATTCACCATCGTAATATTCATGTTATTTCTCTTGTTATCGAAGGTACTACCCAGATAATCAGTGCTCTTACAGGAAAGATTGGACGTTTGGAAGACGTTGAAGTCAGGTCTATTCTTACTAAATTCAAGGAAGAGCAAAATCATGAACAAGAGCGAAAGGAACAAGGTATTTATTGACAGGGACAAATTGTATTCCCTCATTGAAGGGAAAATCCCGGAGACAAATCTGATAAACATCATTCTTAACAAGGCGCTAAAGCTGAAAGGACTGAACCTGGAAGAAGTTGCCGCACTCCTTCGTGTTCAGGACCCATCTGTCATCCAACAGATAATGGATACAGCGCGGACTGTAAAGGAAGAAATTTATGGAAAAAGATTGGTGTTGTTTGCCCCTATTTATACGGGCAATGTTTGTATAAATAATTGTACATACTGTTCATTCAGACGCGATAACAAACTCATTAAGCGGAAGGTGCTTACGATGGAAGAGATAGGCGAAGAAACAAAGGCCCTTTTGCGTGAAGGCCACAAGAGAGTGTTGCTTATCTGCGGCGAAAGTAAACGCAACAACACAGACTATATGGTGGAAGCTATACGAACCACATACGGGGTCAGGGAAAATGGAGGGAGAGACTACATTCGCCGTATTAACGTAGAACTGGCTCCAATGGAAGTCGAAGACTTTGCAAGGCTGAAAGCGGAAAAGATAGGAACCTACGTTTGCTTCCAGGAGACATATGACCCGGTTCTATACAAGAATTTTCACTCTACCGACACTAAAAAGGGAAATTATGAGTATCGTCTTACAGTTATGGACAGGGCCATGGAAGGCGGCATTAATGATATCGGCATAGGAGCACTTCTGGGTTTAATTGACTATCGTTTTGAGGTTCTTGCGATGATGGAACATGCTCATCATCTAGAAAGTGCGTTTGGCTGCGGACCTCATACAGTAAGTGTTCCTCGTATCGAGCCTGCTGTAGGAGCTCCCAATGCTGAAAAAATACCAACAAAGGTAACCGACAATGATTTCAAAAAGTTAGTGGCGATTTTACGTATTGCTCTGCCATATACCGGAATAATACTTAGCACCAGAGAGAATGATGCAATGCGTACTGAACTTATCCACTATGGCATAAGCCAGATATCTGCCGGATCGCGCACTAACCCGGGATCTTATACGGATGATAAAGAGCAGTCGGGCAGCCAGTTTTCCTTAGGCGACCATCGAACACTCGATCAGATGATATTCACGCTTGCCAATGAAGGATTCATACCCTCTTTTTGCACTGGATGTTACCGTAAAGGAAGAGTCGGACAGGATTTTATGGATCTGGCCAAACCGGGCCTTATAAAACAATATTGTATGCCTAATGCGCTCTTTACTTTTAAAGAATACGTTGAAGACTTTGCTTCCCCTGAAACTAAGTCAAAAGGACTGACAGCAATTAACAAACTACTCAGCGAAGTAGATAGCAATGCACTTAGAACGAAAATATCAGACAACATCCTTTCAATCCAGGAAGGACAACGGGATATTTATTTTTAGGCTATTAGTCGACCCCCATGTGACTTGTCCTGAAATAGGTTGACAAAAATTCAAATAAAAAGTCAACTCAAAACTGTACTAACATGAAAGGAATTAGCCATTCTTCAGAGGAGATTCATAATTTTGGAATTCATAATTTTAAGAGACTATGCCTTGGACTTGCCCGAAATGTAATCGAATCTTTAGATCGAGAAATCAGGAACACAGTTGCCTGGTGTTTGGACCCGATCATCATTTCTCAGACAAACCGGAAAAGATAAAAAAGATATTTGACCTTATCTTATCAGCAATCGAAGATTACAGTAAGGTACAAATTTCATTTTTAAATCACGCCATTATCATCAGTGGAAAAAGTTCATTTTTGGCTCTGAAACCAAAAAAACAATATATGGATGTAGAGATTGTTCTGAACGAAGAATTAAATGAGTTCCCGATCTATAAGACAGTCAGAGCTTCAAGGAACAAATTCGCTCATTTCATAAAAATAGAGGAACCGGAGGAGGTTGATTCGAATATAAAAAAGTTGGTTTTCTCTTCCTGGAAAGAAAATACTGAAAGGGTATAATCAGATCATGCCTCTCTGTTTTTTAATCTCTTCATAGGCGGCATTCAGGGTTTGGAATTTTTCAGTAGCAGCTTTTTTAATATCCTCGCCAAGGTGGGCTACTTTATCCGGATGGTACTGGATAGCGAGCCTACGGTAAGCCTTTTTCACTTCTTCATCAGTTGCATCAGGATTGAGTTCAAGAATATCGTAGGCACTATTTATATTCTTGACAAACATGGCTTTTATGGAAGCAAAATCAGAAGAATCGACGCCCATATATCCGGAGATCTGCTGAATAACATTCTCTTCAGATTGATCAAACTGGCGATCGGCAGTGGCTATACCAAAAAGATAATGAAGAAGTTGCAGGCGGGACGGATAATCCATAAATTGTCCTACCTGGATACTTACATCCTGCAGATTGATCTCCTGGTTTAAAACCTCTTTAAGAATTAATATAAGACGGTTCGTTTCCTCTATACCGAACTGTGCAAGAAAATAATTCCTTACGTAATCCAATTCTGACTTTACGACTTTACCGTCGGCTTTCATTACGGCAGCCGAAAGCACCAGCAAGCTCATGGCAAAATCCCCACGAGCAGTACCCCGGTAGTAAGTTTTTTCTATTCTAACGCCATCCAATACAGAGCCCATTGCAAAGCCAAGTATAGCCCCTATTGGCCCTCCGAATGCCCAGCCAAGTCCTCCGCCAATCCACTTCCCATATTTATATCTCTGCGGTTTTTTCCCGCTCTCATTCACACCCTTCTTGTTCATTACGCTAAAAAGTGCATAAACGAAGATGATAACAATAACAAGAATAATAACAAAAGACATACTGAAACTAGTTATATTTATGCAATATTTTCGCTTAACGGAAGCCCGTATTCCTCGGTCATCCGGATGTTCAAACTTTCGAGCTTATCGAGGACCGGATTGTAAATCTCCGGGATGATGGGGATATGAACGCCTTTGACCGCTATCTTTCCGAGGAGGATCATTTCTGCGCCAATAGCTGCTGGTAATGCCACAGTCCGTGCAATAGAAGTATTAGTAGCAAGGGTGCCAAAATCAAGCATACGTGAGCGGATTATTTCTTTCCTGCCATCTGAATAGCCGGCTAGAAAATTATGCTGCAGGACAACCATATCCCGTTCATCAGAGCCTAAACCCATCATACTAATCATCTTGTCAGAGGTCACTTCAAAGGTTGAATCAATTCCACGTCCCATAGGTTCTGTTTTGAACATGCCGAGCCATTCCAACGCATCAAGAGCATATGAGGTAACAGGAATATTAAGGAAAGTCGCAACCTGCTGCCTGATGTCAGTTGAACTTTTTTCATCTATCTGGTGAGAAACCAAATCGGCATATGTCATTCCTTTCATGTCGAATAAATCACCGGAAATGAGGTTCAATCGCTTCATTACATCGAGTGTTTCGCACCAGCCTTTGTAACGGAATGTGCCTCGATATACGGTGTTTGCCTCAGGAATCCCATAAATCTTTCGATAAGCCATCGAGTCCCTGTTGGGGTACACATCGAGCTTGCCCACCTGTGGGAAATCTACTACGAAAGGATTTTTAAAAATATCCTGTGTGGGAATGCTCACTTCTTTGCCATGACGAAGAAAATGTGCATCATTATTCCCTGCCAGGATTACACCCTTGGGGCTCCAGGAGAACTTGTACCGGAAAGGATTATTGGCAGCCTCAGGGGCTGGAAGCGCCCCGCAGAGTGAATAAAATTCAAGAACAGCGCCTTCATTGGCATGAATCTTATCGATAATACGCATTGCAGACATATGATCGATTCCCGGATCCAGGCCCATCTCATTAAGAAAAAGAATTCCGGCCTTTTTTGCTTCTTCATCCAGAGCCATCATTTCAGGCTTCACATAGGAAGCTGTAACCAAGTCCTTTTTGTGTTTCAGACAATGTTCTGCAACTATTACATGAAAACGGTAAGGTAACAGACTTATCGTGAGATCATGTCCCGAAACCAGGGTATCCAGTGTTTCTTTATCATCCGCTTCCCAGAAAATGGCTTGTCCTAAGGGGTTATTTCCAACCATGACTTTTGCCCTGTCAGGGGTATTTGAAGCTACTGAAACTTTATAATTTTTGTCCAATAGGTATTGAACCATCGGGTTTGCAACGAGGCCTGCGCCAAGAATAAGAATCTTTTGCATGAAATGTTAGGTTTTGGATTTTAGATATTAGGTACTGGGTACTGGGTAATCAATCTAATGCTTTTCCAGGAATTCTTCCAGGTATTTGAAGTCTGGTGTGAGTTCACCACGGTGAAGGATTAATCCTTTTTTTATAGATTTTGGAAGATCTAGGTCTTCGAAGAAATCTTCAAAATCGGCATCTGCAATGGGTTTTACAAAATTCACTAAAACTTCCCCGAAACCACTTGAAGCATCACGCGGTAATTCTGCAGGCAGGATATCGACAGCCATCATTAACATTCCCTCCCCTTTGTGACCCATTGTTATTTTTTCGGTATCTGCATTATAGACATATATTGGATCGTCGATCGTAGCTGGTTTTAATGTACACTCTATCGACCCTTCTACATCACAACTGATATCACTGATAACACTCAATTTCGGACGTCCTTTGGAAAATAGTTTTTTAAGGTATTCTTTTGTGATCAACCTAGGGTATCGTTTATCCCAGTATATACAATTAATCAGCAATGAAAGATGGGGAATATATTTTTCAAAAACACTCCGGTAATTCTGGGGATTTGTATAATAATCATGAAGGTCAAAAGGATCTCCTCCGATGTGTTCCACCAAGTCTTCTTCATGGAAAACTACTTTGTAAACAATGTTGTTCGGTAATTTTTTACGATCACGCAGATGAAGCAGTTTTTCAGGAGAAATTTCCTTGACTGGTAAAAGGCCACAGATTTCTTGTGCACCCTGGGATACATTTCCATAGCCTGTAAACCCAATGACAAATGGTAAAAGTTCATTTGGAATTCCTTCTTCTGCAATTCGCTGTCCGATGGCAGAGATATCCTCCCGGGCTTCCTTTAAGGAATGATAATGATGTGATTGTTTAATCTTTAGCAGGTTCGAGATATAGCCATAGTCTTTCATTCTCAATCCCAATGCCCAAAAGGAATTGATCATGCCGGCAAGTCCTGCATATTTGCCAAAAAAAATCAGACGTTTACCCTGTTCATCGACGATCTTTTCATATTCGATCAGGTTGCATTTTAATTCCATCATTTTTTTTAGCATGGGCATATTATAAGATTGCCCCTTGACGACATGCGAAAAGAATACATAGGTTTTACCCGGCTCAAAGAAAGACAGTGGCATTTCTTTGACACCGAATATAACCGAACATTTTTTCAGATCATCTTCAATCACTGCCCCGGCTTTCCGGTATTCTTCATCTTCGAAGATCCGTTTATCTGATGATTGAACGATGATATCAAGTTTTTTCTGCTTAACTAACCGTTCAACTTGTTTTGGTGTAAGCGGAGCCCGTTTTTCGAGTAAATATTTATCTTCGTGGCGTATTCCGATATAATTTGTCATCAGGGTAAAAGTTAAATTGGAGTTCAAAATTAGAAAAAAAACTTGGATTTACAGTACTTTATAGAGGTTTGGCTCGATTAGTTCTCATTAAAACTAATTTTATTCACCTTGTTTATAATTTTTTCATTGACCCGGGCTTAAAAGTGCTTTACATTTGCAGAAAAAACAAATTATGAAATATCCATAAATCAAGCCATACCAACCGAGGATGAATATTTATTTTTGCTGTTCCAGCAAATAAGATATTATGGAACAGCAAGTAAAATTCAACCAAATCATCAAATGTGGGTGTGGTTTAGATGTTCATCAAAAGACAGTAATGGCAACGGTTCGCCGAAGCGATACTGACTTTGAGACCAAAGAATTTAATACATATACACGTTCTTTGAAATCGTTAAGAGAGTGGTGCAAAACAGAAGGAGTTACGCACATCGCCATGGAGAGTACAGGCATTTATTGGCGACCTGTGTTCAACATCCTGGAGGAGGACTTCGAGATCATCTTGGTCAATGCCCGACACATTAAAAACGTTCCGGGACATAAAACCGACAAGAAAGACAGCCGGTGGATCAGCAAATTATTACTGAGCGGTTTGTTAAAGGGAAGTTTCATCCCTCCGAGGGAAATCCGTGAGTTACGTGATCTGGTTCGCTATAAAAAGAAGATCGTTAACCAAATCGCATCGGAAAAAAACCGGGTGATAAAAACACTGGAGGATGCCAATATCAAGCTTAGTAGCGTGTTTAGTGATGTGAGTGGAGCCAGCGCTTCAAAAATGATCCAGGACATTATTGAAGGGAAAGAAGAAGTCGAAGGATTAATGCAGCATATTCATGGCAAAGTGCAGGCTCCACGAACAGAAATACGTCAGGCATTGGAAGGAACGCTCACCGATCATCATCGATTTATGTTAAATCTGATCAAGGAAAGCATCGAGGAGAAAGAGAAGATCATAGAAAAACTCGATTGTCAGATTGATAAAGCGGTACAACAATATACGGTGGAGATTGATTTACTGCAGACCATCCCAGGGGTCGGAAAAGAAAGTGCCGTACGAATTGTTAGCGAAATTGGCGTTGACATGAGCAAATTCCCCAACGAACACCATCTGAGCAGTTGGGCGGGAATGAGTCCGGGTAATAATGAAAGCGCAGGTAAAAAAAAAGCTCACGAGTAATCCACGGAAATAAGTATGTTCAATCTACCCTGGTAGAGTGTGCATGGGGCGCTACACGGAAGAAAGATTGTTTCCTGAAAAGAAAATACGAGAGTCTGGTTGCCCGCAGAGGTAAGAAGAAATCGCTTGTTGCCATCGGCCACAAAATTATTGAATCAGCATTTTTGATCATTCAGAATAAGGAGGCCTATAAAGAGCCATTGCTGAAAACGAATCCGAAAGGTAAAAACAGAAAGATCAAGAATTACCTGGCCAAGCTCAAGGAATTGGGTATCGATGTAGAAGTTAAAGTAGCGTAAAATCAAAAGGTCGGTTAGTTTACTGGAAAGTCAAATCTGACATCCGAGTATGAAATTGACATCAAAAACTGGTTAAGCACAAACCGCTGTCGCAAAGAAACCACAATCTGTTTCGGAAGCACGAACATGAAACTTTACTCTCTTAACCATTTTTAGATTTTACGAATTAACCCTTTAATAAATATACACATGAAAACTTATATCAGAACATTTATTCTGCTTATGGCTTTCGGTTTTTCAGTGAACGCTATGAGCCAGGGGACTTCCCTAACTGTTTTTTCGGAAAAAGGTGAACATTTCATCGTATTTGTAAATGGAATTCAGAAAAATTCTCCAGAGGCCGATCATGTAACCGTTGAAGGTTTGGGTGGCCCAAGTTTCAAAGTCAGGGTGGTATTCAAGGATCCCAGTATCCATGAGATCAATAAAACGGTATTCAACACACCGAGCGGGGAACTATATTATGCTGTAAGACAGGGAAAGAAAAAAGGTGAGTACGTTATGGAGAAAACAAGTTCTGATTATGTGAGTTCAAAGGAAACGGTAAAAGAAACTTCAACGTCGTCGTCCACTAAGCAAGAGAACAAACAATCTACAGCTAAAAGTGAATCCACTGCAAAGAAAGCCGGAGCCGGATGTGATAATCCTATGGCTGAACCTGATTTTCAGGCGTCAACAATAGCTATCTCAAGCGCTCCTTTTGATGGTATTAAACTGACCCAGGCAAAAAAAATGGTTGAATCTCATTGCCTGTATTGTCGCCAGATCGTCGAAGCTATGTATCTCTTAAGCTACGAGAATTCACGTTTGTCTCTTGCAAAAGATGCCTACAAACATTGTTATGATCCTGAAAACTATAATGATGTAAAGAACGCATTGCATAGTAATAAATCGAAAGACGATCTTGATCATTATATAGATTCGGTCAAATAGTGAAGGATGAAGAAATTCTGGAAATTCTGTTTCCGATTCCTTAAATATTTTCTGATCCTATTTTTCAGCTCTTCTGTTTTATTTGTCTTACTTTATCGTTTCGTTAATCCGCCGATAACCCCATTGATGCTGGTGCGTAATTTCCAACAAGTCATCAATGGCGAATCCCTTCGATTGACAAAAAACTGGAAATCGCTGGATGAGATCTCCTCCCAGATTCAATTGGCTGCTGTGGCCTCAGAAGATAATCGTTTTCTTGAACATTCCGGTTTTGATCTTGATGCTATCAAAAAAGCACAGGATTACAACGATCGTAAAAAGGGCAAAAAAATAAGGGGTGCAAGCACTATATCACAGCAAACTGCGAAAAACGTTTTCCTTTGGCCTGACAGAACCTGGGTGCGGAAAGGACTCGATGTCTATTTTACGTTTCTCATTGAAAAAATCTGGGGGAAAAAGAGGATCATGGAGGTTTACCTGAATGTGATTGAAATGGGAAATGGAATTTACGGAGCCGAAGCAGCATCACAAAACTACTTCCATAAATCTGCAGCCTCACTCACCCGTGACCAGGCTGCACTCATTGCTGCCATTCTTCCCAACCCACGAAAATGGGATCCTTCCCGGCCATCGGTTTATCTCCAGGCCAGAAAACAATGGATTCTTTGGAACATGGCAAATATCGTTAAGGTCGAATATTAAATATCTAAGTAGCGAATAGCGAAATAGTCGGGTTCATCCTGTATTAATTTTCCATGAATTTCGACCTTTATGGCAAAAATATTCGTACTTTTGCCGCTTCAAACTTTTACTATTAATAGTAAAGATTATCAATTATTTAAACATTGTGAACTATGTCAAAAGATGTTAAAGAAAAAAAGTATGTTTATTTTTTTGGAGGTAAAAAGGCAGAAGGTGAAGCAGACATGAAAAACCTGCTTGGTGGAAAAGGTGCAAACCTCGCTGAAATGGTTAATATTGGGTTACCCGTCCCTGCCGGTTTTACACTTTCCACTGATGTATGTACTGCTTACTACGAAAACAACAAGAACTACCCGCAAGAATTAAAGAAACAGGTTGAAGATTGTTTGAAAAGAACTGAAAAAGAGATGGGTGCTATTTTTGGCGACAAGAACAACCCATTGCTTGTGTCTGTAAGGTCGGGTGCACGCGCATCCATGCCAGGCATGATGGAAACTGTTCTGAATGTCGGTCTCAACGATTCTACTCGTGAAGGTTTGATTAAAAAGACCAATAACCCACGTTTTGTTTACGATTCACAACGCCGCCTCATTCAAATGTACTCGGATGTGGTAATGGAAAAAGCTGCCGGTATTGAACCCGCAGAAGGAATGGGCGTGAGGAACCAACTGGAACGGGAACTTCATAAAATGAAAGAATCCAAGGGATATTACAGTGATACACAACTTTCAGCTGATGACCTGAAACAATTGATCAACATCTATAAGAACAAAGTAAAGGAAGTTTTGGGGAAACCTTTCCCGGAAGATGCTATGGAACAACTGTGGGGTGCTATCAGTGCTGTATTTCAGAGTTGGATGGGAAAACGTGCCATCTCTTACCGACGTTTTGAAAATATACCCGATGAATGGGGAACTGCTGTAAACGTCCAATCAATGGTTTTCGGTAATATGGGCGATACTTCTGCAACAGGCGTTGCATTCACCCGTAACCCGGCCACCGGAGAAAATTATTTTTATGGTGAATGGCTGGCAAATGCACAGGGTGAAGATGTTGTCGCAGGGATCAGAACACCAAATCCAATAAATGAGATCGGGAAAAACGAACATACCATGCATCTGGCATCCCTTGAAACATCAATGCCGGATGTCTACAAAGAACTGAATAAAATCCAGCATACGCTTGAGAATCATTATCACAATATGCTGGATATCGAATTTACTATTCAGGACAAGAAACTGTACATGCTTCAGTGCAGGGTTGGAAAGAGAAATGGCCCTGCTGCCGTGAAGATGGCACTGGATATGTACCATGAAAAGCTGATCACTAAAGAAGAAGCCGTGAGACGTGTAGAACCATCACAGATTGACGAACTGCTCCATCCCATTCTGGATCCAAAAGCAGAAACCGGATTGGTACCAATGGCAAAAGGATTACCAGCCGGTCCCGGCGGTGCTACGGGACAGATTGTATTCAATTCCGAAAAAGCAGTCGAATGGGCAAAAGCAGGGAAGGCTGTCATTCTTGTCAGGGAAGAAACAAATCCTGAGGATATCGAAGGTATGCGCGCTGCATATGCCATCCTCACTGCACGAGGAGGAATGACCAGCCATGCTGCACTTGTTGCAAGAGGCTGGGGAAAATGCTGTATCGTAGGTGCCGGAACCCTTAAGATCGAAGCCTCTACAAAAACGCTTTCGGTTGATAATATTGTTCTTCATGAAGGAGATTACATCTCACTGAATGGATCAAAAGGATATGTTTACAATGGCAAGGTCAACATGATCAAGACCGCAGAAGAAAATCCCGATTTCCAGGCATTCATGAGCCTCTGTGATGAGATCCGCGTGATGAAGATCCGCACCAATGCCGATACTCCCGATGATGCTGCAAAAGCAAGGGCCTTCGGCGCTGAAGGTATCGGATTATTCCGTACCGAACATATGTTCTATGGGAAACATGCTGAACAACCGTTATTCATCCTTCGTAAAATGATCGCTTCAAATACTGAAGAAGAAAGACGGAGAGCACTGAATGAGCTTTTCCCATTCATGAAATCCGATATAAAAGGCACGCTCGAAGCAATGGACGGCTATCCGGTGACGATCCGCACACTGGATCCACCACTTCACGAGTTCATTCCTCAAAATCCCGAAGGACGTCATAAGCTTGCTGAAAGCCTTGGAATTTCGAAGGAAGAATTTGATAAACGTGCCGATGCGTTGCACGAAACCAATCCTATGATGGGACACCGGGGCGTAAGGCTGGGGATCACTTTCCCGGAAATAACCGAAACACAGGTAAGAGCTGTCTTCGAATCCGCTGCCGAACTCCTCAATGAAAATAAGCATCCTTTCCCGGAAATCATGATCCCGGTGACATGCAGTGCGAATGAAATAAATAATCAGTTTATGATCATTGCCCAGGTACATGAAGAAGTTTGTAAGAAATTCGGTTTAAAAGAGATCCCGCATATGATCGGAACTATGATTGAGATTCCCAGAGCTTGTATGACGGCAGACCAGATTGCCGAAAACAGCACAGTTTTTCTCGTTCGGAACCAATGATCTCACTCAGATGACCTTTGGTTTCTCCAGAGATGACATTGGAAGCTTCCTGCCCGATTATCTTGATAAAAAGATACTGCCCGTTGATCCATTCCAGGTAATTGATTTCGAAGGTGTCGGTCAATTGATGAAGATTGCAGTTGAAAAAGGCAGGGGCACCCGTAAAGATCTGGAGATCGGTATCTGTGGTGAACATGGAGGCGAACCAAAATCAGTAGAGTTCTGCCATTCGTTGGGATTCAGCTATGTAAGCTGCTCCCCTTTCAGGGTTCCTATTGCACGTCTGGCTGCTGCACAAGCAGTCATCAAACAAAAGAAAGTCGCGAAGAATTAATAATTCTTTTTCTGATATTTACATCAAGAAAGGCTGCCACCGGGCAGTCTTTCTTTTTTATAAAAAAGTCATTCATTTATCACTTCTAATCGGGTTTTCAAACGTATATCCGCTGAAGAGGCTCCAACCAGGATATCATACATACCGGGGACAACAGAATAATCCTCTTTGGAATAATCCCATTGTCTTAATTCTTTAATGACTAATGGAATTGAAATCGTTTGTTCTTCACCTTTTTTTATAGTGATCCGCTTAAAACCCACTAGTGATTTGATTGGTTGTAAATTACCGTTTTCCGGTCGCTTTAAATAAACCTGTACTACTTCATCCCCGTCATAATCGCCGGTGTTTTTCAACCTCAGACTGACCATTACCGTGTCTGAAGGGGTAACTATTGTTTTCGACACGCCGAGAGCGGAATATGAATAAGAAGTGTAGCTTAATCCATAGCCGAAAGAAAACAAGGGATCACCTTTAAAATACCTGTATGTGCGTCCTTTCATAGAATAATCATCAAAAGCCGGAAGATCGTTCACCGACTTATAGAATGTAACAGGTAAACGACCAGCTGGATTATAATCGCCAAAAAGAACATCTGCCAACGCATTACCTCCTTCTTCACCGGGATACCATACATCCAGAATTGCAGGGATGTTTTCTTTGGCCCAAATAAACGATAATGCACTGCCACCGGTAAGTACCAAGATCAGCGGTTTCCCTGTTTTATACAGTTTTTTCAACAACTCCGTTTGATTGTCCGGGATATCCAGGCTGGTGCGATCACCTCCACTGAAGCCCTCAACTTCAACTTTCATTTCTTCGCCTTCCAGGTTTGGAGAAATTCCACCCACAAAAATTATCACATCAGATCCGGATACCAGATCCAATGCCTCTTTTTCTGATCCGTATGCAGGGACATGACGTGTCATGTCCCAACGAATTGTATCGTCTTCCATCGCCGGAACCCCAACAGCAAATTTTACACTAATCTTTTTTCCTGCCTTGTTTTTTATTCCCTGCAATAGGGTAACCGGACTTGACGGAGTTCCATTGTAATTTCCCTCGAGGACGCTGAGATTGTCTGCATAAGGTCCGATCACTGCAATGGATTTAATTTTCCGGGAAAGCGGAAGGGTTTTGTTCTCATTTTTCAGGAGAACGATACTTTGCTGCGCAATCTTTCGTGCAAGTGAGCGGCTTTCTTCTTTATCGTTCTCTGTAGAAGAAATTGCAGAATAGGGAACATCGCTGTCAGGATCGAACATTCCAAGTCGGAAACGGGCAGTGAATAATCGCTTCACTGACTGGTCGATAGTGCCTCGCTGATATAACCTGTTTTCACGGCATCCACCAATGACCCATATTCATCTCCGCAGGTAAGATCGCAGCCTGCCTTTACGCCCAATACAGAGGCTTTTTCTGCGTTGGCAACCAACGCATAACCATTGTACATATCCCAGATGGCGCCGCAATCGGAGACCACATATCCCTGAAATCCCCATTTCTTCCGCAAGATCTCATCAAGAAGAAGATCGCTTGCACAGCAGGGCATATTATAAACTCTGTTATAAGCTCCCATAACTGAGTATGCTTTTCCTTCCCGGATGAGGGCTTCAAATGCCGGAAGATAAGTCTCATAGAGGTCCTGCTCACTGCACCAGGCATCAAACTTATGACGTAATGGTTCCGGGCCACTATGAACTGCAAAATGCTTTGCCGTTGATATTACTTTCAGGTACTTCGGATCATTTCCCTGCAATCCTTTCACAAAGTCGACACCGATCCTTGCTGTCAGGTAAGGGTCTTCTCCGTATGTTTCCTGTCCTCTCCCCCACCTCGGATCACGGAAGATGTTGATATTCGGCGACCAAAACGTCAATCCCTGGTATAGGCCGCTACCCCCTTTCGATCTGATGGCATTGTATTTTGCTCTTGCTTCCGTAGAAATAATATCGGTTTCCCTGAAAACAAGATCAGGTGACCAAGTAGCAGCCATTCCGATGGCCTGGGGAAAAACAGTGGCGAGGCCATTGCGGGCCACTCCATGGAGGCACTCGTTCCACCAATTGTAAGCAGGTATGCCCAATCGGGTAATAGCAGGCGCATCATTCTGCATCTGTAAAACTTTCTCTTCCAGCGTCATCCTTGAAACCAGGTCATCGACACGTTCCTGAAGTGTATATTTCGTGTCCCTGAAAATCTCCGGCT
The DNA here is from genome assembly GCA_963785325.1 of uncultured Bacteroidales bacterium. Lineage (GTDB taxonomy): Bacteria > Bacteroidota > Bacteroidia > Bacteroidales > FEN-979 > FEN-979. The sequence continues at coordinate 18,055 of CAWAVC010000025.1, forward strand.
TGCTCTGACCACATAAAGAAGAAAAGAACCCTGAAACAAACAGCAGCTCAATAAAAACCGAGGAAAAAATAAATTTATTCATAATTCGTAATTACTTTATTTTCATCCATACTTCAATATAAACTATCATCCCAACCATTGCCCCACATCATAGAAATATCAAATCATGTGTGATATGGCCCATTAAATCAGTAATCCTGCTATCCTGCGTAAAATTAGTCAGATTCTCGCCGCTTAATCCAAAAAAAGAAACTGTACCTTTGATTTTTCGACTTTATTTCACCTATTTCATGAGTGAGTATGATGTAATCGTTGTAGGCGCCGGTGCTGCAGGGCTAATCGCAGCCGGCAGGGCCGCCGAGCTTGGTGGAAAAGTATTGGTGTTAGAGAAAATGGAACGGGCTGGTAGGAAATTGCTGATAACAGGGAAGGGACGTTGTAACATAACCAATAATGCTCCGCAAAGTGAATTTTTTGATCATATCTATACCAACTCACGTTTTCTGAAACATGCCTTCGCCACTTTTTTCTCTGCTGATATAATTCGTCTACTTGACAAATATGGAACAAAAACCATCATAGAGAGAGGCGGCAGAGTATTTCCTGTTTCCAACAACTCAGCCGATGTGGTAGAAGCGCTCTTGAAATGGCTGCATGCAAATCACGTCGAGATCAGGTATGGACATCAGGTCGAACGAATGATCATCATCGGGGGTGAAGTAAAAGGACTCCTGGTGAAGGTGAATGGGAAAACTATAAATATCAACTGCGGGAATATCATTCTATGTACAGGTGGTTGCTCATATCCTGCAACCGGTTCTACCGGCGACGGTTACAGGATGGCAAAAAAAGCCGGTCACACGATTGAGACTCCACGCCCTGCGCTCGTGCCAATTGAAACAGAAGGCGATATGGCACAAAGACTTCAGGGACTCAGCTTGAAGAATGTCAAAGCCATTGTATGGGTTAGCAGTAAAAAATTCAAAGAGGAATTCGGAGAAATGCTTTTTACACATTATGGACTTACTGGTCCTATCATATTAAGCCTGAGCCGATTCATTGTAGAAGAACTTCTGAAAGGACATAAGGTAGAAGTGTCAGTCGATCTGAAACCAGCTCTTGATGAAGTAAAACTGGATAGCCGGCTATTACGCGACATAGATGAGAACGGAAAAAGAAAAATGGATAATATTTTTAGGTTGTGGCTGCCGTCTTCGCTGATCCCGGTATTCCTGAAAGAACTGAATATCGATGGACAAAAAGAAGGTCACCAGCTTCAAGCCAAAGAACGTAAGAAGATCCTTCTGATGATGAAAGACCTCCGGTTCAGGGTAACAGGTTATCGTCCGTTCAAAGAGGCGATCATCACTGCAGGAGGTGTAGTTACAAGTGAGATCAATGCACAGACGATGGAATCAAAACTGGTAAAGAATCTCTATTTTGCAGGAGAGGTGATCGATCTTGATGCTGATACAGGGGGATTTAACCTCCAGCTTGCATTTTCAACGGCATGGCTGGCAGCGCAGTCATGCATGACGCCACATTAACTTACAGCGTCTATTATATTCATGGCTATCTTAATTCCATCGGCAGCACTGGAAACAATACCGCCGGCGTAGCCGCTCCCCTCACCAGCCACGAAAAGATTAGTAAACCCTGTGCATAATCCGTTTTCCTCACGGATTACCTGTATCGGCGACGATGTTTTACTTTCCAATCCCAGCAGGTTTCCCTGGTCATATCCTTTTATTTTCCTGCAAAAATCAGTGAGTCCTGTTTTCATTGAAGCTGTAACCGCAGATGGAAGCATTTTCCAGAGAGGAGCAGGTTTAATTCCGAGAGGATAGCTTGTTTCCGGTAATTTATGAGGTTCCCGTTCCAAAAGGAAATCATTGATACTGCAAAATGGCGCCATGTATCCTTTTGTGTAATCATAGAAAGACGCTTCAAGGCGTTCAAGCCATTCAAGCGTTTGCAGGGCATTCATCTTCTTCCCTGTAAGTTCATCCGGATGAACTCCAACAACGCAGGCAGCATTTGAAAATCGTCCATCTCTTTCATAATTGCTCATCCCGTTCACGATGTTGATGTGTTTATACGAAGTTGCAGGAACCACGATGCCACCCGGACACATACAAAATGAATAAACCGGATGCTTCCCATCCCCTTCAGATGTTACCCGATACTCAGCTGCTTTGACACCCGGTAGCCTTGCTACGCCCCATTGTGAAAAGTTAATATCCGACTGCAGATGTTCGGCACGGTATCCGAGCGCAAATCCTTTAGTACGGAATGTCACTCCTATCCCGATCAGCGATCGGTAAGTTTCATAAGCAGAATTCCCGGGAGCAACAACAAAATAATTGGCTGTCAGGGATTCGTTTTCCGTACTTGCGTCTTTAATCCTTCCATTATTAATGGCCATGCCGGAAAGCATATTTTCAAACCTGATCTCTCCTCCAAGAGCCAAATATTTCGCCCTGAGGTTTTTGACGATCCGTTTAAGGTTATCGCTTCCGATGTGGGGGAATGTCATGTAACGGATCTCATCCGGTGCGCCGGCATTAATATATTCTCTAATGAAAAAGTCACGTTCAGGAGAAATGTGCTTAGAACGTGAAGTAAGTTTCCCGTCCGAAAATGTGCCTGCTCCACCTTCACCAAAGGAATAATTGGCAACTTTGCTAAATTCGCCAGTATGCTCAAAATTTGCGATACCTTCTGCACGTTTGTCAACCTCTGCTCCCCGTTCAAGGATCAGGGTATCAAATCCTGCCTTTTGTAAAACATAGGCTGCAAAAAATCCTGCCGGTCCGCTGCCGATGATCACAGCTCGCTTGTTCCTTCTGACATAAGGAATATCCAGTAATGGACCCCTTTCCGGTTTATCACCCTTGATATCTTGTGAAGACACGGCAATTCTTATCAGCCAATGAATATTTGTCTTTTTCCTGGCATCAAGGCTCTTAGTCTCAATCTGCCAGGAGAAATCCCTGCTGCCGCATTCCTTAGCAATCCTCTTTTTTAATTCCTCTTCAGTATAACCTGTCGGAACTTTCAGCTCAATAATCTTAAATCCCATACTTCACTGCTCTTAGTCGGCAAAGGTAAAGCTATTGCCGGTTAAATGAGTGACAAGGTCACAAAGTCAAAGAGTCACAAAATCGTGACGCGTAACGCGTGACGCGAAAAAAGTAATAGAGTGAGTAACTTTATTAACTTTACGAACTTTATAAACTTTACAAACCAAATGGCTAAACGATCCGTGTTTGTAGGAGAAAGAGTTACACGTCAGGAACACTGCAGGATCTGTGGTTCTCTGGAAGGAATAAAGATTGCAGAGACCGAATTCTGGGATCTGCAGCATTGCGATATCGTACAATGTACTTCCTGCAAACTTATACAGCTCGACCCGATGATCAACGTGCATCATACAGAAATTGGTTGTCACGCTTATTATTTTAAAGAACTTCTGGAAACCCCCTTACAGGAACAACAGAGGAATCTGGTGAGAAACTACCGCAGGGGAATTGTATTTGCAAGGTCGCTCCAGAAGAAGGGCTATCATCCGGAAACATTACTGGAATTCGGACCAGGATCAGGATATTTTTCGGCAGGCATCCAATTTATTTTTCCAGAATGCAAAATAACATTTGCCGATATCGTGGAAGATGTTTTAAAAAACAATCAAAAAATTCATGGATACATTGCTTTCCGTGGAAGCCCTGAAGATATCCATCTATTCGAAGAGAGGAAGTTCGATCTCATCATCGCCAGGGATATCCTGGAACATGTTACTGACATAGGAAAGGTCATCACAAACATCGCAACGTTGCTTAACCGAAGCGGTTTGTTTCATTTCATTACCCCAAACGGGAAAGAAGATGTGTGGGGACACTATCTCAATTGGGAATTCAGGAAGGAACCTTCTGAACTCCTGATCAACCATGTTAATTATTTTGATGGTAGTGGATTGTTGAGCTGTTTAGCAGATTCAGGATTTTCAAAGATTGATTATTTTACCTACCAGGTTAAATACACCCTGAGGGGAAAAGGCTGGAAGCATATAAAAAAACTGGCAGCACCTGTTTCATCAAAACGAAATGCTGATGAATTGATCAGGTCATCGCAAAAAAAAGCCAGAGACTCATTTAAAAAAGAAGAGATCCTCGATAGTTTTATCTTCCATACAAAAATGAAAGGTTTAATAAGCTTTTATTGCCGCTTCAAACACCATTGGATTATTCATCTTGATCCCGGGAGGAATATAGGTCATGAAATTAATGGGCTGTTCGTTAAAAAAGATGTTGGTACATTCCCTCATCTTTCGTAATATTGAAAAATAAACTGATCCCTGATCATCATGAAAAAAATATACATCCTTTTCATTCTATCATTATTGTTTGCCGTCTCCTGTTCAACAGAAAAAAAAGAGAATTTCGTCGACCTTAGCATTCCCTGGAAATTTAAAGCCGGAGATAATATGGCCTGGGACAATCCATCATTCGACGATTCCAGATGGACCACACTGCTTCCAACTAAAAATTGGGAATATCAGGGCTTTGATAAACTTGACGGATTTGGCTGGTATCGGATTAGATTTTTTCTTCCCACATCCTTAAAAGAAAAAGCACTGATGAAAGACAGTCTCCAATTCCTGCTTGGTCGCATTGACGATTGTGACCAGGTTTTCCTGAACGGTGAACTGATCGGACAGAATGCCAAGACCCAGGCGGCAAAGATTATTCCCGGTGATGACTTCATAAAAGAACAGGGAGTTTGGAATACAGAAAGGCGGTATGTTTTAAATGTTCATGATACACGGATACTTTGGGATAAGGAAAATGTGATCGCGGTGCGCGTCTATGATCAGGGCGGACTCGGAGGAATGTTCTCAAAGCCGTTTAAAGTTTCCATGGTCAGTTTCAGTGATTATGTAAAATTTGATTTCACAAAAAGTACTTTTATTTTCCTCTCGAACAATTCCATCATGCGGAAATTCATTATTGAGAACCAGTCGGGCAAAGATGAGTTCACAGGAAACATGTCGGTAAGTGTAATCTCTTATTATAATAATGCTATTCTTCTTCATGAAGACACAATACTCAAACTTGGAAAGAACTCAAAGATCGAAACCGGCTTTTTTCTGCAAACCAACCCTTCAAAGCCTGCATTCGTTGAGATTATCTTCACTGATAAGCATACGGGACAAAGCATAAATGAAAATCTGGAACTTCCTTACATTCTTACTCCTGCTGTCAAAAATGAGCCGAAGATCAATGGGGCAAAGGTATTTGGTGTCAGACCCTGGTCACCTTTCCTGTTCAAAGTGGCCGCGACCGGTAAAGCACCATTAAAATATTATGCAAAAGGCCTTCCGGAAGGACTCAAAATAGATTCAGTTAACGGATTGATTAAAGGTGTTATCAGAAAAAAAGGAAATTACATAGTGAATCTTTTTGTAAAAAACGCTTCAGGCATAGCTACCCGTCAGTTGAAGATTGTTTGCGGCAATATATTGTCGATCACTCCTCCTCTTGGCTGGAACAGTTGGAATTGCTGGGGGCTGAGTGTGAGTGATGAAAAGATTCGCCGGTCGGCCGAATCTATGAAAAGCAGCGGTTTGATAGATCACGGATGGACTTATATCAATATCGATGATGGTTGGGAATACATGCATGATAAAGATGGTAAGATACTTTCCAATTCGAAATTTCCCAACATGTATGCACTTTGTGACTGTGTGCATTCACTTGGACTTAAGATCGGCATTTATTCGTCTCCGGGGCCAAAGACTTGCGGTGGTTATGAAGGCAGTTGTACTTTCGAGGAAAAAGATGCAGAGGCATATGCCAATTGGGGAATTGATTACCTGAAATACGACTGGTGTTCATACGGAAATTTATTTCCGAATCCCACAAAAGCACAATTGAAATATCCATATGAGGTTATGAGAAATGCGCTTCATAAGGTGAACCGCGATATTCATTTCAGCTTGTGTCAATATGGAATGGGCAAGGTCTGGGAATGGGGAGCCAGTGTTGATGGCAATTCATGGAGAACGACAGGAGATATAGAAGACACATGGGAAAGCCTCTCGGGTATTGGTTTCAGCCAAGGGAAATGTTCATCTTATTCTGCGCCCGGTCGTTGGAATGATCCGGATATGCTTGTAGTTGGATGGGTAGGTTGGGGTCCTGCACTTCATTATACCCGGCTCACACCAAGTGAACAATACACACATATTTCACTTTGGTGCCTTTTGTCTGCTCCTTTACTTATCGGATGTGACCTTGACCAGCTCGATCCTTTTACTCTGAATCTGCTGACCAATGACGAAGTTATCTCCGTGAACCAGGATCCGTTGGGGAAACAGGCAACACAGGCAATGGCAAACGATTCCTGGCAGATTTGGGTCAAAGACCTTGAAGATGGAAGCAAGGCCATTGGATTGTTCAACCTTACGGAAGCCCCGTTAGATGTCCCGGTTGACATGAAAAAACTTAAACTTTCGGGACGCTGGAATATGAGGGGCCTATGGAGACAGACAGATCTCGGTGCTGTTGAAAAGCATTTTGAGATGAACGTTTTACCGCATGGGGTAATGCTGATAAAGATAATGAAGAATGAAAAGTGAAAAGTTATTTTCAATTTTCAATTATCCGTTATCAATAATCCATTATTTCGGTTTTCTTATTTCGGCGATCGCCCAATCAAGTGAAGATTGAATCATCTCCATTGGCGGCATCTTGATGAATCCATTATCCGTCATGGAATGGGTGAGGCCTCTAGCATAGTCTATATCATTTTTAGCTTTATCGAAGGCTTCCTGCCACGTCATGGTTACGCGAGCTACACCGTCTTTGATGGCTTGCATGGCTACGTCGGCCGCCTTATGCGGAAATACGCCTTCTTCTTCCATGTTCGGAACGATATCATCGGCATGTATCCCTCTTTTCTCTGCAAAATCAGCTAGGGAATGAGCTGCTGCGATGGCCATCTCGTCGGTGATCTTACGTGCGCGGACCATCAAGGCGCCTTTCAATATCCCCGGGAAACCGATTGAATTGTTTACCTGATTGGGGAAATCTCCTCTTCCTGTGGCAACGATAAAAGCCCCTGCTTCTTTTGCAGCATAAGGGTAGATCTCCGGAACAGGATTAGCGCATGCAAAAACAATACTTTTCTCTGCCATAGACTTCACCCATTCCTTCTTTATGATATCTGGTCCGGGCGTGGAAAGCGAGATCAGGACATCAGCTCCTTTCATGGCTTCTTCCATGTTTGGGCTCTTGCCGGGGTTAGTGGTTTGGCATAATTCCCATTTCCTGTAGAAACGTTTATCTGCCTTGATATCTTCACGGCCAATGTGCAGCGAACCCTTAGTGTCGAACATGATAATATTGGCAGGATTGGCTCCATCGGTGATGAGCAGCCGCGCAATTGTTGTATTTGATGCACCAGCACCGTATAAAACGATTCTGACCATTTTAATGTCTTTCCTGGTCAGTTTTAATGCGTTGAGGAGCCCTGCAAGCGTCACACAGGCAGTTCCCTGGGCATCGTCATGCCAAACCGGGATGTCACATTCTTCCCTAAGCACGTCCAGCACCCTGAAACAATTGGGTTGTGAGATATCTTCAAGGTTTATAGCGCCAAAACTGTGTTGCAGCATTTTGACAAACTGGATAATTTTTTCCGGATCGTTTTTGCCTTGTTCATCTTTGCTATCGATGCACAATGCAACGGCATCTACACCACCGAGGTACTTCATCAGAAATGCTTTGCCCTCCATCACTCCGAGGCCACCCGGAGGCGTACAGTCGCCATCACCGAGAACCCGAGTGGAATCGCTTACAACAGCAACAAAATTTCCCCTGTTTGTAAGCTCGAAAGAACTATCGCCTCTTTCACGGATGCTGGTGGATACCTTGGAAACACCAGGAGTGTACCACACGTTGAACCAGTTGAACCCTACTACCGGAGCCTTGGGAATGGTCTGGATCTTCCCTGAATAAAAGTGATGGGCCTCCTCTGCAAGTTTCTTCAAAAACAAGGTCTTGGCCTTGGCGATTTGTTCCTGGGTAAAATCACCAGGAAACACTTCATTGAGATTTTCGAGGTTTAGTAATATCTTTTTCATGATGATGTTGATTTTTTGTAAAGATAATAAAGTTATAAAGTCCGAAAGTCAGGAAGTCATAAAAAAGTCAAAAAGTCAGAGAGTCACAGAGTCACAGAATAAAAATATCATATTCTATCTGCCAAATCCAAATATCTACCCAATACCCAACGCCCAATAACTAGTACAAGCTAAACCTCACAAACCTGCATTCCAGGGGCCCGTTGAAGACCGTGATCTTTTTTGAGGGATGCAGTCCTATAAATTTTAGTGCTTTCAGATCTGAAGAGATAATCCAGGCCTCGAATCCGGTATATTTTTTCTTCAAGACGTCCCCAATAGACTTATAAAATGATATAATATCATCAATATGAAGACGTTCGTCATATGGGGGATTGCAGATGATTATGCCGGAAGTGCCCTTGGGCATTGTATTTTCAAATGAGGCGACTTCCAGGTAAATTTGTTTCTGAAACTTTGTGAAACCTACATTCTCTATTGCTATGGCTATTGCCCGTGATGAGATATCCGAGCCAAAGATTTCGATCCCTTTTTTCAGTATTTTCGAATTTTCTTCTTTCTTAATCTTATCCCACAATTCAGGATCGAAATCCATCCACTTCTCAAACCCAAATGACGGGCGGAAATAACCGGAAGGGATATTGCGCGCAAACATGTTTGCTTCAATTAGGATCGTGCCCGATCCGCACATGGGGTCGTAAAGTGGAATGGTTTTATCCCAACCTGAAAGCCGGATAAGGCCTGCGGCTAACACTTCATTGAGTGGAGCTGGCCCGGTAACATGTCTGTACCCTCGTTTATGAAGTGATGAGCCAGAACTGTCGAGTGAAACTGTACAGGTTTCCTTATAAAGATGAATGTTTATCCTCAGGTCAGGGTCATCGAGATCGACCGAAGGACGGCTTCCGGTCTTTTCCCTGAAACGATCGACTATTGCATCTTTTGTCTTTAATGCGACATACTGGGAATTGGTAAAAACAGAAGTAGCATTGACGGCATCCACGGCAAGGCTGTTATTGTTTCTAATATAGTCTTCCCATAAAATACTCTTGATATTATTATAAAGTTCTTCCTGTTTCTTTATCGGGAAAACAAGAATGGGTTTCAATATTCTCAATGCTGTGCGGCAGGCATAATTTGCACGGTAGAGCAAGGCTTTATTCCCTTCGAATGACACTGCCCTTTTGAGGATCTGGGTATTCGTAGCACCAAGGAAATCCAATTCCCTTTGTAAAACTTCTTCCATCCCCGCCACAGTTTTGGCAGTATAGAGTGTATTTATTTCTTCATTTTTCAAAGTGAGAATCTATAAAACCGAAAAATATGAAACAGCAAACATCGATTAAAAATACGAATATTCTTCCAATGAAAAATATACGATTGAAAATGATTCTTACCTTTGAAAATGAAAATCCCAAGCTAAAGCCGGACACGTAAGATCAAAAAATCCCACTCTATTATTTCTCCGGGTTGGAAAAGTCGTTGAAAGCAAAATTACGAATATTAATCTTTATGAGAGGTAAAACAAGAGATATATTCCTGCTATACTTCATCTTTGTTTCACTGGCCGGTTCCTGCCAGGATATCTATTATGTATCAGGAAAAGTAACTGATAGTAAGACGAAAGAACCTCTTGCCTTTGTAAACATCGTCATTAACAACAGCCAGTATGGCGGCACCACTGATATCGACGGAAAATTCATGCTGCATAGTTCTATTCCGGTAAGGAAGCTTCAATTATCATACGTTGGTTATCTTCCACTTTCATATCCTGTTGGAAATAAAACAGATAACATTTCGATCCTGCTTACACCCACCGAGATTGAACTATCGGAAGTTGATATATTGCCCGGCATCAATCCTGCTCACAGGATCATCAGGAATGCCATTGAACATCGCGATCAGAATGATCCTGAGAAATTAAGCTCATTCTCTTATACTTCTTATGATAAAACCATCTTTACTGCAGAAAACGATACATCAATTTACAGGGAATTAAAAGATACCCTGACGAAAAAAGATCAGCAGGTAATGACGGTCAGAGTCAATATCTCCGACACATCAAAGAAAGATTCGGCAAGAAGAGATTCGACAGATAAGGAGATAACAAAAATCCTGAGCAAACAATACCTTTTCCTGATGGAGAATGTGACCAAAAGAAAATTCCTTGCTCCTGATAAAGATTATAACCAGGTTATTGCCACGCGGATGTCGGGCTTTAAAGATCCTATTTTTGTTTTCCTCACCACTCAGATCCAGTCATTTTCTTTTTATAAACCTTTCATCACTATCTTTCAGAGCACTTATGTGAACCCGATCAGTCCCGGAAGCCTTAGTAAATATTTCTTCAAAATAGAAGACACTTTGTATTCTGGTAAAGACACAGTATTTGTCATCTCATACCGGCCAAGGAAAGGTACCAATTTTGATGGATTGAAAGGAGTCATCTCGATTAGTACGAATAAATGGGCCATACAGAATGTCATCGCACAACCTTACCCAAACACAGGAGGACTCAGGATCAAAATACAACAGCTTTATGAGATTGTTGATGGAGAACATTGGTTTCCGGTTCAGTTAAATACTGATGTCAAATTTCTGATGATGCAAATCGGGAAATACTCGGCCATAGCCAAAGGACGAAGTTACATCCATGATATAGTTCTGAATCCCGACCTTGTGAGGCGGGAGTTTAACCATCTCGATGTGGAGGTTGAGAAGGCAGCCACTGACCGGCCGGAAGAATACTGGAACCAATTCAGGGTTGATAGTCTTACAAGTAAAGACCGTAAGACCTATCACATTATTGATAGTATAGGAAAGAAAGCCAACTTTGATAAAATAGCAAAGTCACTAAAAACCATAACATCCGGCCGGATCCCTTACAAATTTATTGATTTCGATCTGAACAGAATCCTGGGCTATGACACATATGAAGGGCTGATTGCCGGGCTTGGCATCCACACTAATGACCGGTTTACTAAATGGGTCAAGGTTGGAGGGTTTTACCAATATTCGTTCGCGATCTCCACTGCCAAATATGGCGGCGATGTATCTTTTCTGTTGAATAAGCGAAACGATTTCACTATCCAGGGCGGGTATTTCTATGACCTGGTAGAATCGGGTGGAGTCAAATTTTTTGATGATTATAACTCAGTCCTTAGTGGAAATTTTCAGCCTCTTCTTTTAAAAAAGCTTGACCGAGTGGAAAATGAAAACTTTTCATTAACCATCCGGGCGAGAAAATACTGGCTATTTAACTTTGGTCTCTCCCGCAGCTTTAAGACTTCAACCACTTCAGATTTTGCATACACCGTTGGAGATGCCGTCATTCTTCAAAACCAATTCCAGTTCACAGATGTCATTGCAGGTTTGAAATGGGCGTACAGAGAGAAGTTCATCCAAACCATTGATGACAAGATCTCACTTGGTACCAATTATCCGGTGGTATGGCTGCAATATACACACGGAATAAAAGGCCTTCTTGATGGAGAATTCGATTATAACAGGCTTGATCTGAAGATCAGGAAGACCTTTAAGATAAGATATCTTGGAAAACTGACTTTTCAATTCAATGCAGGTTATGTAGATCAACCGGTTCCTGCGTGCAATCTTTATTATGGAGATGGCAGTTACCGCCTTATCACACTCTTTGCCCCAAACAGTTTTGCCACCATGCGAATGAATGAATTTTTGTCAAGTAAATTTACTTCTTTGTACTTGTATCATGATTTTGGATACCTCTTTTTTAAAGGGAAGAAATGGTTCCATCCCGAATTTGCTCTCTCCCAGAATATCGGGTTCGGCTGGCTCGATCACCCGGAACATTACTGCTATGTGAATTTTTCACAGGAACCTTATAAAACCATGACCCTTGGATATTATGAATCCGGACTGCTCATCAACAAACTCATTGATTTAAAACTTTATACTATTGGCATCGGTGGATTCTATCGCTGGGGCCCCTATTCGTTGAATAGTACCTGGGATAATTTTTGCTGGTAAGATTACAATCATTTTCCCGTTAACATTTCAATAATAACTCTGGTCAGCCGTCATCAGATGAAATGCACAGACCAGGAACAAAAGAAAGGATTTAATAAAACATGGTTATCTTTGTGTCATTATGGGATGTATATTTTAACAGCAATCCTTGATTTCTCCTCTGACTTAACTTCTAAAGACTCTTGAAACATGAGCACACTGTACCAGAAATACAAACTTTTTTTCATCATCCTTATCATTTGCGTAATTGGTTTTCTGGCATGGTATTTTTCTCAGATTCTCATCTGCATTATCATAGCCGGCATCATTTCCATTATCGGTTATCCTTTGGTTGAACTGTTTGATAGGATCCATTATAAAAAGTTACGGCTTCCTCATGTGTTCAATGTTTTTCTAACACTGATCATTATTCTTGCTTTGGTGACCGGCCTTTTAAGCTTTTTTATCCCCTTGATTGTAAAGGAAACCAGCATGGTGACTTCAATTGATTGGCAAAAGTTTCTTGACTATTACCGTCCTCAGCTCCAATGGCTGCAACACACCCTTGCCCACTATGGAATTATTAAAAAAAATGCGACCTTTGAATCGCTGCTAAAAGACAACCTCTCGCATTTTATCGATCTCAGTATATTCTCAAACATCCTTTCCAGCGTTATTTCCTTTGCGGGAAGCCTTTTCTTCTATGTGTTTACCATTCTTTTCCTGTCTTTTTTCTTCCTTCTCGATGTTATGATGCTTCCCCGCTTCATCCTCATGCTTGTGCCTCTTAAATATGAAGATCAAGCCAAGAACATTATGCGTAAAAGTAAAACGGTATTATCGCGTTATTTCACTGGCCTGTTCATCAATGTTCTCGTTATGATTGCGTCTTATTCTATCTCTCTGAGTATTACTGGAGTAAATGGCGCACTTGCCATTGCATTCTTTGCCGGATTAGTGAACATTATACCTTATATCGGACCTCTTATTGCAGTTGGAACAGGAATAGTATTAGGAGTTACCGGTGTAGTGAGTGAAGGTTATTATGGTGCGATCGGTTCTACAGCATTAGGAGTTCTTGTTGCAATGGTTGTGGTTATTTTGCTCGACAACATATTATATGGCCCACTTATACAGGGCAAAAGCCTGAAAGTCCATCCAGTTGAGATATTTCTTGTTATCATTGCCGCAGGCAGCATCGGTGGCATCCCGGCAATGATTGTTGCTGTGCCGTCATATGCTTTTTTACGGATTGTCGGGCAGGAATTTTTCAGTCAATTCAGAATATTTAAAGAGAAATAGCAAAATAGTAAGATGGCAAAATGGTAAAATAGAAATAGAGAAATGGTGAAATAAATAATAGAACATATTACTAGCAAACTTTATTAACTTTATAACTCAATTCGTAAATCCAAAATCGTAAATTCAATCGTAATTCGTAATTTAATTTGTATGTCCAAGTCAAATTCAAAGGTCTTGTTGGCCGGCCTTACAGGGCTGGCTGCAGGCGTAGCCATCGGGTTGCTGTTTGCACCCGCCAAAGGGTCGAAAACCAGGAAAAGATTGAAGAAACGTCTCATGAGCCTGGCTGATTTTATCGAAGATGATGTTAATGACAAACTTGGAGCACTAAAATCGGTATTTGCAGGCGAAGAGGAAGAAGATGATGAAGATGATGATTTGCAACCCGAAGATGAAAGTGTCAAGGGTGAAAAACGAGACAAAATTTCGTGAAACGTGATGACTATCCTATGACACAATAATGACATGAAGTATTTTTATTATTTGTAACATTTTGACCTATGGAATCACAAAAGTTAAGTGATAATTTCAACGAGATCTCTGAAAATGTCAAGGCCTATATACGATTGAAGATTGACTTTCTAAAGCTGACATTGACAGAAAAACTATCGCTGATCATTTCAGCATTACTTATTTCAGTTATCCTGTTTCTTGTTTTCCTTTTCATCAGCATGTTTGTCAGTCTTGCATTTATCTTCTGGTTTCGTGATCATGCAGGGCCATTATATGCCGGAGCACTGATTGTAGCCGGGTTTTATCTCCTGATAGGTGTCATAGTTTTTTTTATGCGGAACAAGATCTTTATAGATCCGCTTGTATCGCAAATCTCAAAAATATTGCTGGAGGAAGAGAATGAAGAAAAATAATATTCAGCGGAGTATGATCCGCAAGATAAATTCAATGCATGAGTTGCATTTGGAAAAGGCACGGTTGAAACTGGAACTCATAAAATCAGAAGACAAAATAAAGGCTAATTACCGACATATTCGTTCTGCATTTTCCTTGAGGAATCTTTTTTCAACGGTAACGACTGAGCTCACAAATCCATCTTCGATTTTGATGAAAGTTTTTACCCTTGGGAAGAATTGGCTCGGGAAACGGAAGAAAAAGAAGAAGCTGAACAAGGATGAAGGAAAAGTTGATGAGAAGACGAGTTAGAAAGGCATTATTGTAAAATTCAGCCTGAGCTTTTTCGTTAACTTTTTCTTTACTACGAAGACGCTAAGACGCAAAGAAAGTAAAAAACAATTGTAAGTCCTACATCGTAAATTCAATTCTAAATAGTAAATTTCTTTGGTTTCCCGTTTTTTAATCTACTAAAACTTATCTCAAGTTATTTTCTTTCACGTTTATTGCGTAAAGTAATTCATTGGGGAGACCCTGCAAGCTTTTCAGTTGAACCAACCAATTACTGCAACTTGCATTGCCCCGAGTGTCCCAGTGGAATGAACCTGCTTACGAGGGACAAGGGTTATATGGATTTTGAAATGTTTCAGAACCTGGTTGATCAGCTCTCGTCTTCCGTGTTCTTCCTTAACTTCTATTTTCAGGGTGAGCCCTATATCAACCCCCGGTTTCTGGAAATGGTACGCTACGCAAAACTGAAAATTATTTACGTTGTGACTTCCACAAACGGACACTTTCTAACTCCTGAAAATGTCAGATCGACAATTGAATCGGGACTCGACAAACTTATCATTTCTCTCGATGGTATTGATGCAGAAACATATGAGCAATATCGTTCTGGAGGAAATTTCGACAAGGTCATCACAGGGATAAAGGAAATCGTTAAACAGAAAAAGACAAGCGGATCAAAAAAACCAAGGGTCGTACTTCAATTCCTTATTCTGAAATCCAACCAACATCAGGTAAATCAGATCCGGCAACTTGGCAAAGATCTCGGAGTCGATAAGGTCGAGTTAAAGACCGCTCAGTTCTATGAATTCAAAGAAGGAAATCCTCTAATGCCGGATGATCAGAGATTTTCAAGGTACAAAAAGATTCAGATAAATTATGAAGATCCAGCTCAGTACGAGATTAAAAACCGGCAGCCAAACCATTGTTTCCGGATGTGGAGTTCATGTGTTGTCACCTGGAATGGTGAAGTAGTGCCCTGTTGCTTTGATAAAGATGCATCATTTAAGATGGGGAAACTGAATGATCGGTCTTTCGAACAAACATGGAAAGATGAATCTTATCATGAATTCAGGAAAAAAATTTTCTGTTCGCGAAAATCCATCGACATTTGTACCAACTGCACGGAAGGAACCGGGATTACATCCTTCCTTTAATTGATATTTATCTTGAAGATCAAATTCTATGTATGTGAAGCTCTGAGACGATAAATATTTATTTGTATTTCATTCCATTCCATGGCATCCTTTTTTGCCAGAAATTTATGGTATTCTGTTCTACGTAGCCCGGAAGGCAATTCAATCCACTTTTAAACAATAATGGCACAGGTTTTTAGTTATTTTCATTATAAATTATTTCTTAACTTTGCACACTTAATTTTCAGCCCAATGGTAATGGATCCGGACAAATTTCAAGGAGAAGGATTAACCTATGACGATGTGCTGCTGTTACCGGCCTATTCAGAGGTTCTTCCACGCGAAGTGGATGTGACGACTTTACTCTCGAAAAACATCCATTTAAACATCCCGATCGTTTCTGCTGCAATGGATACAGTTACCGACTCTACCATGGCGATCGCAATGGCACAGGAAGGCGGAATCGGCGTATTGCATAAGAACATGACTATTGAAGCCCAGGCACTTGAGGTACGGAAAGTGAAACGAGCAGAGAATGGTATGATTCTGGATCCGGTCACAATCAATGTCAGCGGTTTGGTAGGAGATGCGTTGGAACTCATGAAAGAGTACAACATTGGAGGAATCCCTGTTATCAACGACGAGAATCAACTTGTTGGCATTGTCACCAACCGGGACCTGCGTTTTGAGCGTGATGTGTTGCGGCCGATCACTGAAGTGATGACCAAACAGGTATTCACCACCACTGAATTTACAGATTTCGCCAAAGCTGAAGAGATCCTGCAGAAGTACAAAATCGAAAAGCTCCCTGTTGTTGATACAAAGAATACGCTTGTTGGACTTATCACTTACAAAGACATTATAAAGATCAAGGCGCGGCCGAATGCATGTAAAGATTCACGGGGCCGTTTGCGGGTTGCAGCCGCTGTCGGGATAGCCAAAGATACCATCGACCGTGTTTCTGCACTTGTGAATGAGGATGTGGATGCAATCGTCGTCGATACCTCCCATGGGCACACCCGTAATGTAATGGACATAGCCAGGCTTGTACGAAGCAAATTCCCAAATATTGATCTTATTGTTGGAAATATAGGCACGGGGGAAGCAGCAATAGACCTCGCCAGGCTGGGTGTTGATGCCGTGAAGGTTGGAATTGGCCCGGGATCTATTTGTACTACACGCATCATTGCCGGAATAGGTATTCCCCAGCTCTCAGCCATCTATGCAGTAACCACAGCTTTAAAGGGTTCAGGAATACCAGCAATTGCTGATGGCGGGATTCGTTATACAGGAGATATCGTAAAGGCATTGGCGGCAGGCGCTCATTCAATAATGGTCGGATCCTTGTTCGCCGGTGTTGATGAATCTCCCGGTGAAGCAATCATTTTTGAAGGAAGAAAATATAAGACTTATCGCGGTATGGGATCGATAGAGGCCATGCAGATGGGTTCAAAAGACAGGTATTTTCAGGATATGGAGGATGATATCGCAAAGCTGGTACCCGAAGGCATCGTCGGAAGAGTTCCTTATAAAGGTTCACTTTCTGAAGTCATTTACCAGATGGTAGGTGGACTCAGGTCGGGTATGGGGTATACAGGATCAAAAAATGTGGAAGAATTACAAAAAGCAAAATTTCTAAAGATCACATCAGCCGGAGTTGTTGAAAGCCATCCTCACGACGTGACTATAACTCGTGAGGCTCCAAATTACAGCCGTTAATGGATAAACGATTGCACAGAGATTTTAATCCAATATTTATAAATTAAACAGTTGAACGATGAAAAAAAATTTTGCATTTTCTTTTGTACTATCGATCATGATTGGACTCGGGTTTCCTATAAAGGCCCAGGTTAAGGATAATGATGTACTTCTGACCATTGGGGGCAAGCCGATTACAGTAAGTGAATTCATGGCTGTTTATCAGAAGAATGATATGAAGAAAGGTGATCTGGTCGACACAAAGAAACTGGAAGACTACCTCACCCTTTATATAAATTTTAAATTAAAAGTACGAGAAGCCGAGGAACTTGGGTTTGATACTATAAGCACCTTTGTGACTGAACTCAAAGGCTATCGTGACCAGCTTGCAAAACCTTATTTTACTGATCAGGCAACAATCGACCGCCTGGTTAAGGAAGCATATGACCGTGAACAATTTGATTTGCGGGCACGACATATTTTCGTAAAGCTGGCACCGGATGCATCACCAAAGGATACAATAGAAGCCTGGCAGAAGATCTCGAAGATGAGGGAAAGAATTATAAATGGGGGAGCTTTTGAACAAGTTGCATTTGAAGAATCGGAAGATCCTTCAGCCAGAGACCGTGAAGCCAATCAACAACACCCTTTTCTCCACGGGAATTGTGGTGACCTTGGCTATTTTACGGTTTTTGATTTTGTCTATCCATTTGAGAGCGGAGCTTATAATACAGAAGTCGGGAAAGTTTCACCTATTGTTCGCACCGAATATGGATATCACCTGATTAAAGTTACCAACAAACGGGAAGCGCTTGGAAAAGTGACGGCAGCTCACATCTTCATGTCAATTCCAAAAAATGCCAAACATGCCGATTCTGTGCGTATATCCGAAAGAATTGATTCTGTTTACCACAAACTGAAAGATGGCTCAAAGTGGGAAGATATGGTAAAGATGTATTCCGATGACAAGGGCAGCGCTTTAAAAGGTGGGCTACTACCTAAATTTGGGGTCAATCGAATGGTTCCTGAATTTATCGAAGCGATTTATAATCTTGCAAAAGAAGGCGACTTCTCAACACCTGTCCAAACGCCTTATGGCTGGCATATTATCCGACTCATTGAAAGAAAAAAGCCAGGAACATTTGAAGAAGAAAAAGCAGATTTAAAACAGAAAGTTCAAAAAGATGGCCGGTCAGAACTTGCAAAACAAGCTGTTTTAGCCATGATCCGAAAAGAGGGTAATGTTATAGAAATGCCGAATATGTTGAAAGATTTTTATAATGTTGTTACGGACAGTATTTTTGCTGGAAAATGGGATGTCAACCTTGCAAAGAATCTTACTAAACCTATGTTTCAGATCAGCAACCAACGTTGCACACAAAAAGATTTTGCAAATTACCTGGCTAAGAATCAGCATAAAATGGAGAAACAGAAAATCACAAATTTCGTGGACAAGGCGTATAAAGAATTTGTCAACGAAAATCTAGTAAAATATGAAAACACCCGTTTGGAGTCGAAATATCCCGAATTTAAAAACCTTATGACCGAATACCGCGATGGAATTCTCCTTTTCGACCTGACTGATCAAAAAGTATGGTCAAGGGCCACAAAAGATACTACGGGCCTTAAAAATTTCTATGAAAGTCATAGAAACAATTATATGTGGGAAGAACGATTGGATGCGACAATCTATACCATAAAGAATCCCAAACTCGCTCAGAAAGTAAGAAACTTTCTTCAGTCAGGACTTACGGATGATGATCTTCTCAAAGAAATTAACGTTGATACAGCCAAGAACCTGAAGATTGAATCCGGAAAATATTCAAAAAAAGAAAACAAATTCATTGATGCCGTGACCTGGGCACCCGGCTTATCAAATGATATACCTGCAAATCCGAATGTGGTTATAGTCAATGTCAAGAAAGTCCTTCCACCTGAAGTCAAGACAATTGATGAAGCCCGCGGTCTGATTACTAATGATTATCAAAACTTCCTGGAAAAGATATGGGTAGAATACCTGCGACATAAATATACTGTAACAATTAATAAGGATATTCTTTCACACATCAAATGATCCTCTGTGAAAAAACTCATCCTTCTATTACTGATTCTTAATATGGGGTGTTCTTCGTTTTTCAAAAAAAAAACGGAGCATGCGGTTGCCAGAGTTTACAGTGATTATCTTTACGAATCTGACCTTAAAAGTGTCATACCAAAGGGCACACTATCAAAGGACAGTATTGGAGTAACAAGAAGTTACATCGATGCATGGATTCATCAGCGATTAGTCATTCACCAGGCAGAGAAAAATCTTACGAGTGATCAGATGGATTTTTCACAACAACTCGACAATTATAAAAATTCACTTATCATTTATACTTATGAGAATGAACTTATCAAACAAAAACTAGACACTCTGGTTACGAATGAAGATATTGAAAATTATTATAATGCGAACCAGCAGAATTTTCTACTAAAAGATAATATCGTACAGCTGCAATATATCAAACTTCCGTTGAACTCAGTCTATGTAAAGCAATTCAGGAAATTGCTCGAGTCTGACAATGCTACAGACAAGACACGTCTTTCGCAACAATGCGAACATTATGCCTCTGATTATTTCCTGGATGACCAGAACTGGCTACCATTCAATGATCTGCTGAAACAGATTCCTATTAAAACATATAATCAGGAAGAGTTTCTGAAAAATCACCGGAATCTTGAATACCAGGATTCTGCATTTATTTACCTTGTAAGGTTCAAGGATTTTAAAATAAAAGAAAGTATTTCTCCGTTGAGTTTTGAGAAAGAACGCATCCGGAATATTATTCTGAACAAACGGAAAATTGACCTCATACAAAAAATGCGTGAAGATATCTTCGAACAGGCACAAAAGAAAAACGATTTTGAAATTTATTAAAATGAAAAATTTCCTAAAAGTGCTCGTATTCCTTTTTCTGACTATCGCGCTAACGATGCAGGCAAAACCGCAAAGTGATAAGGATTCAATTATTGACGGCGTTGTTGCAGTAGTTGGCGCTAATGAGATTTTACGATCAGATATAGAGACCCAATACCTCCAGTTCCGTTCTCAGGGAAATATCCAAGGTAGTTCGGAAAAGGTCAAGTGCCAAATCATAGAAGGGATGCTGTTCCAGAAACTTCTTTACAACCAGTCACAGATTGACAGTGTAAAAATCACTGATGCTCAGGTGGATGAACAAATGGACCATAGGATGAGGATGTTAATTGGTCAGATTGGTTCACCGGAGAAGTTGGAAGAATACTACCAGAAATCGATCTCGGAGATCAAAGAAGAGATGCGTGAAATTATCAAAGAACAGATGATGGTACAGGAGTCCCAGGAAAAAATTACAAAGGATGTGAAAATTACCCCATCAGAAGTTAAAGGATTTCTTAAGAAACTACCGAAAGACAGTATTCCTGAAATCTCATCTGAGATAGAAGTTGGCATGATTACCAAAACACCTATCATCGGAGATGCTGAAAAGCAAGATTGTATCGACCGCCTGAAAGGCTTTAAAGAAAGAATTAAAAAAGGTGATGATTTTGCCACTCTAGCTGTTTTATATTCTGAAGATCCCGGTTCAGCAAAGAAAGGTGGAGAACTGGGTATGTTCAAACGGGGTGATATGCATATCGAATTTGAGGCTGCTGCCTTTAAATTAAAACCAGGAGAAATCTCCGATATCGTGGAAACCGAAGATGGTTATCATATTATTCAGATGATTGAGCGAAAAGGAGAGTATATTAATGTACGCCACATCCTTCTCCAGCCAAAGGTTTCAATGGCTAGTTTGACACGTTCAAGAAACATTCTCGACAGTGTTGCCACTCTTATTGAACAAAAAAAGATCACTTTTGCAGATGCCATTATCCGGTTTTCAGATGACCCCTCACGAAACAACGGGGGTTTGATGATCAATTCTGTGTCAGGCACTAGTAAATTTGAAACTAGCGAACTCGATCCGAAAGTCTTCTTTGTGATTGACAAGTTAAAAGTAGGCGATATTTCTGCCCCGATACTTTATAAGACTGACAGGGGAAAGGAAGAATATCGGCTATATTACCTGAAAACCAGAACTGCTCCTCATAAAGCTAATATTGAGGACGATTATGCAAAGATTCACGAGATGGCACTAGATCAGAAAAAGATGGATGTTATGAACAACTGGATAAAGGAAAGGATAGGAAAAACTTACATTAGCATCGACGAGGAATACCAGAGATGTCCATTTCAAAGGAACTGGACAAAAAAATAATGATGGGAAATATGCACTATAAATCGGATGTAGAAGCAGTTGACGCACTTGTTCAACAGTACTCTGTCTTGCGTTCTGAAATTGCCAAGGTGATTATCGGGCAGGAAGATGTTGTAAAAAACCTTTTAATATCAATTTTTTGTAAGGGGCATTGCCTGCTTGTGGGAGTGCCTGGGCTGGCGAAGACGCTTATGGTGAATACACTTTCGAGGGCTCTGGGTTTGAAATATACCCGGATTCAGTTCACTCCTGATCTGATGCCTTCCGACATTATTGGAAGTGAGATCCTAGATGAAAACCGGAAATTCAAGTTTATTAAGGGTCCTGTATTTGCTAATATCATACTCGCCGACGAAATCAACCGTACACCACCGAAAACGCAATCTGCCCTTTTGGAAGCCATGCAGGAGAAAGCTGTGACTGTTTCGGGTATTTCATATCGTCTTGAAGAACCTTTTTTTGTTCTTGCGACCCAGAACCCTATCGAGCAAGAAGGAACCTATCCATTGCCTGAAGCACAGCTTGACCGGTTTATGTTCAATATCTGGCTGGATTATCCATCCTTTGCGGAAGAAATGACCGTTGTCAAAAACACCACATCACGTCACGCAGAATCAATAAAAGTTGTGGTTAGCGCCGAGGAGATACTTTTTTTCCAGGAGTTGATTATGAAAATTCCTGTTCCGGATAATGTTTTCAACTATGCCGTGAACCTTGTCGCAAAAACACGCCCAAATACGCCAAGAGCAGACGAAAAATCAAACCAATTTCTCACTTGGGGTGCAGGTCCAAGAGCTTCACAGTACCTGATCCTGGGAGCTAAGTGCCATGCAGCAATCGACAGAAAATATTCTCCCGATATCGAAGATATTAAAGCCGTTGCTCATGCTGTACTTCGACACAGGATCATCCGAAATTATAAAGCTGAAGCAGAAGGAATCAGAGTGGAAGACATCATCGATCACTTGATAAAATAAATGATTAAGTTCATTTCAACAATTCCCTTTCACTGCTAGGGCGAAAAAAATAATTTATTAAAAGATGAAAAAACGAACATTATATCTAACCGTTCTTGTTTTTGGTATTTATATCATCTGCTTATTTTTTCCTGCCTGTACCTCCACACAAGCACCTTCAGATAAAAACACTGATCTTCTTAAGGGGAAAATCACTATTTCAGGGGCTTTTGCGCTTTATCCACTGACGGTTAGATGGGGGCAGGAATTTCAGAAGATTCATCCAAAGGTAACCATCAACATCTCGGCAGGTGGAGCCGGAAAGGGCATGGCTGATGCATTGTCGAAAATGGCCGACCTAGGAATGTATTCCAAAGAAGTAAGTCCTGAAGAGAAAGCCAAAGGTGCTTGGTATATTGCTGTTTCCAAAGATGCCGTACTTCCAACCATTAGCTCGGCAAATCCTGTAATAAAGGATCTCAAGATTCACGGGCTCACTAAACAAAAATTTTTCGATATTTTTATTTCTGGAAAGATCAAAACCTGGGGTGAAGTTACAGGAACCGGTTCAAACGTAAAACTTGAATCGTTCACCCGTTCCGATGCTTGTGGTGCAGCAGAAATGTGGGCAAAATACCTCAGGGGTAAGAAACAGGAAGACCTCCAGGGGCTTGGCGTTAATGGAGATCCTGGTATTGCTGATGCCATCCGTAAAAATGCAAGTAGCATTGGTTACAACAATCTTAATTTTGTTTATGACATGACAACACGCAAACCCTATGAAGGAATTGACGTCGTTCCTATTGACCTGAACGGAAATGGAAAGATCGATCCGGAAGAAAATTTTTATGGCAGCCTTGACCAGGTGATGAATGCCATCAGGAATGGCGTATATCCATCCCCCCCGGCCCGCGATCTTTACTTTGTTTCAGCAGGAAAACCAAGCAATAAGGTAGTTCTTGAATTTCTGAACTGGGTTCTTACAGATGGACAAAAATACCTTTCCGAAGCCGGATATGTTCCGGTTTCACCGGATAAACTGAAAGCCGGCCTTGAGAAGCTCAAATAATCCGGAAGAGAAAATTAAACTTAGCAGAAAAGGATGTATCTACTCAACCGAATTCAGCGCCACCGGGTTAATTACACCTGGATGATCGTAAGTTTGTTGCTGGTTGCTTCTTTGCCTTTTCTTTTGTTTCTCGGGCTTTACCTGAAATCATTCCTGCTGATTCACGATTACCACCTTGGTGACCTTCTATTCTCAAAAGTCTGGAAACCGGGAAGTGGCAAATTCGGGTTTTATCCATTCATCGTTGGTTCTATCTGGGTCACATTGCTAGCAATGTTCATTTCCGCTCCCATCAGTCTGCTTACAGCTATATATGTAACTCAATATACCAGAAAACGGTTCCTGCGCATTATGCATCCCGCAATAGATATCCTGGCTGGAATTCCTTCGGTTGTATACGGAGTATGGGGCATACTTGTGATCGTTCCTTTTATCTCCAATTTTGTAGGTCCTCTGTTTGGAGTCGAAACCTTGGGTTACAGTATCCTGGCAGCAGCATTGGTACTGTCGGTTATGATCATCCCGTTCATCCTGAATATCCTGATTGAGGTTTTTCGTACCATCCCTATAGAACTCAAAGAAGCGTCTTTATCGCTGGGCGCAACACAATGGCAAACAGTAAAAAGTGTATTGGTCAAGAAGGCGCTTCCAGGTATCATTGCGGCTTTCGGGTTCGGGTTGGCACGCGCATTCGGGGAAACAATGGCCGTGTTGATGGTAGTTGGTAATGTAGTTAAACTTCCAAAAAGTGTATTTGATCCCGGCTATACCTTGCCCGCGCTGATCGCCAACAATTACGGTGAAATGCTTTCTATCCCGAAATATGAATCTGCATTGATGTTCGCTGCTCTGATTTTACTTCTAGTTTCGTTATTCTTTAACCTGGTGATGCATTTCTTTATTGACCGTTATAATAAATTCTCAGCATGAAGTATTCAGGGAAGGTTGAAGAAAAGGTATTTAAGATCCTGATGGTCATCGCCACCTATTCCATCCTTGCTATCCTTGCATTGATCATATTCTGCATCTTCGCCAAAGGAATTAAGGCCTTGTCATGGGAAATCCTGACTCAAGTGCCTAAAGGAGGATATTATTATGGGAAAGGCGGAGGCATCCTGAATGCTATTCTCGGATCGCTATCCCTTGCATTTGGCGCCACTTTCCTTGCATTCATTATAGGTTTACCTGTAGCGCTTTACATCAATGTTTTTCTGGTAAGGCAAAAAAAACTGATCTCTTTAATCCGATTTATTTTAGATCTTGTTTGGGGTATCCCTTCGATTGTTTACGGGGCATTCGGGTTTTCTATGATGATTCTACTTGGCATCCAGACCTCACTGCTGGCAGGGATGCTCACAGTGACCTTGTTCATCTTGCCGATCATGATCCGATCAATGGACGAGATCTTACGAACAGTGCCGATCGGGCTTTCAGAAGCTGCTTACTCCCTGGGATCCAACAAATCAGAATTGGCATTTAAGATCTTTACGAGGCAAACCGTGTCAGGAATCATCACCGCCATTTTACTCTCATTTGGACGGGCTATCGGAGATGCTGCCTCTGTATTATTTACTGCAGGATACACCGATAATCTGCCTAATTCACTGATGGAACCGGTTGCAACTCTTCCATTATCGATTTTCTTCCAGCTGTCCTCGCCTGTTCCTGCAGTCCAGGACCGCGCTTACGCCTCCGCACTCGTGCTGACGCTCATTATACTCCTAGTTAGTTTGTTTTCACGTGGACTCGGAAAAAGATACCATAAAACAAAAGTCAATTTTTAATCGGTGAGACATGACGGAAATGGAACCAACTTATAAAATACATATTGAGAATCTAAATGTTTCTGCTGGAAAACAGCAGATTCTGAATGACATAAACATCGAAATTCCGAAGAATAAGATCACTGTAATACTGGGTCCCTCGGGTTGCGGGAAAACAACCCTGCTTAAATGCATAAACCGTCTGACTGATCTTTACCCTGAATTGAAAGTGACCGGAAAAGTGATCATAAATGAAAAAAATGTACTCGAAGCCGGCGAAGACATAGTGAAACTCAGGCAATACATGGGACTTCTATCACAACGTCCCTATCCCTTGCCGATGAATATTTACAACAACATTGCTTTCGGATTGAAACTGAAAGATGTAAAAAAAAGAAGGGATTTACATAAACAGGTGGTTCACTACCTTCAGGAGGCCAATCTTTGGGATGAAGTGAAGAATCGTTTGAGGGAACCGGCATCACATCTCTCGATCGGCCAGCAACAAAGACTATGCCTTGCAAGGGGACTGGCCGTGAACCCGGAGATCATTCTTGCAGATGAACCGACTTCAGCTTTGGATCCCATTTCGAGCCAGTATATCGAAGAAAAATTCGTTGAATTAAAAAATGATTATACCATCGTCCTGGTAACACATATCCTCCGGCAGGCAAAGCGTATTGCCGATTATGTCGTGTTTATGTACCTAGGGGAAGTGATAGAACAGGGAACGGTGGAAGAGGTCTTTGGAAATCCCAGAATGGAGAAGACAAAGCAATACCTTGGGGGAACATTCAATTAGAGACAGTCTTAAAAATCTATAGGAGAGCTAAATTTTTAAATACCTCTATGCGTTCTCTAAACATTAATAAGGTCATTTTACTAACTTTCTCATTTTAATTCCACAAATAGTTTTTTCAGGATTTCCTTTATATTAGCGGGCTTGAAGAAACCTATGTTTTCCAGTTCATTTATTCCATCCATACCTTTGTTTAATCTTGATTCAATATTCTTTGCCTGATCAAAGTATTTTTTTGCATTAACCTTATCACCTTTACTATAACTAATCACAGCAAGTCCCAAAAGAGGGTCAAAATTTTTATTTTCCAGACTTATGGATTTCCTGAACTGTTCTTCACCATGATCAAGATCCCCTTTCGCCAAATAGAAATAACCGACTTTGTCATATAATCCTGAATTTCCCGGATCAATTTGGATAGCCTTAATACCATCGACAATGGCATTATCCCACTGATTAAGTCTACCATATGCAAGGCTTCGGTTGGTATAGGCATCTCTATATTCAGGGTCGAGTTCAATTGCTTTTGAGTAATCGGCAATAGCTTTGTCAAGATATCCAAGATTAGCATAAGTTAACCCCCTGTTTGAGTACCCTTTCGAATATTTAGGGTTCATTTGTATCGCTTTTGTAAGATCAGTAATTGCTTTATCTAATTGACCAAGGACCCCATATGAAACCGCTCGTCCCGCATAGGCATCGAAATCCTTCTCGTTAATTTCAATCGCTTTAGTGAAATCGTCGACGGATTTGTCCCACTGGCCCTTATGCTGATAAGCCACTCCACGATCTATATAACCCCAACCATACCTTGGATCCATCTCAATTACCCTGGTAAAATCAGTTATTGCATTATCCCATTGTTGTAATGAGGAGAAAGCAATTCCGCGGTTTGCATATGACTTAAAAACGTTATTCGGGTATTTTTCTATAACATCATTCCAAAGTGTCAAATCATTTTCCCAGGTTTTCGTTCGGTTGAACGATATGGCTGTAAAAATGAGAATTATAAAAAATAAAACGCCCAATATCAGTTTTTTCACTTCTTTTTTATTCTGTATAAGTTGTTCTGAAGACCATCCTGCAAGAAAGCAAATCCCCAGATATGGCATGTAGGAAAAACGATCGGCAAGAAACCCTATCCCTTGGGTCAGTATCTGAGCCTGGAACATGAGAATTATATTAATCAGGAAGAAAAGACTTCCAAAAAGAACCGCGCGATTTTTTCGAGTAGCCTGGTAAATTAAAAATCCAAGGAATAAGATAAAAAGCGGGCTAATGTAATATATGAAAGGCAGAGCATGGCCAGGTTCGCTTAACCATGGATAAATAGCACTTAATTGAAATGGTGCAAAGAATTTTATGATGTAAGCACTCAGGGCATAAAATCCCATAAAAACTTGATCTGAAATGTTGACGACTTCTGTTGCTTTTAAAACGCCCTGCTTTTGAAACACTAAAATCTCCGTAATACCGAAAATCAATGAAAAAATAAAAAATGGAACTTTTTCGATAAGAATTTTGCTTTTTAAGGGTCGCTCAAGGTAATAGTCAATAAGAAGCAAACATAAAGGCAGGGTTACTGCTGTAATTTTGGAAAAAAGGGCTAAAGTGAAAAGAAATAAACTCAGAAGAAAAAATACGTTTTTTTTCTTCTGCGAAGTTAAATAGTTGAAATAAAAAATTATGGATGCAAGAGAAAACAGACAAAAGAGTAAATCCTTCCTTTCAGATATCCAGGCAACAGATTCTACGTGCATGGGATGAACCCCAAAGATCATCGCTCCAATCCCTGCATAGACCGGTTTTAACTTGAGCATTCTTAGAATCTGGAATACAAGCAGTGTGCACAGCAGATGCAAAATGAGATTCGACAAATGAAAGATGAAAGGATTGAGCCCGAATATTTTATATTCATCAGCAAAGGTCAGGATTGGAAGGGGCACATAACTGCTGGCAACCGTAGTTGTGAATATTTCTTTTAGAGAAACCGGGCTGAAATTCTGGATTGATTGGTTATTAATAACATATGCACCGTCATCCCAGGTTGTAATAAAACCATTCTTTAAAGATGGGAAAAAAGTAATAAATGTCAAACAGAAGATCAGAATCGTTAAAAATACAGGTTTTTCAATCAATGATTGTTTTTGAACAACTGGTTTGGATTTGATATCCCGCCTGGAATTTTTAACATTTGCTAAATCATTTCTGGAGCGGGTCTTGTATGATTTCTTTGACATAATAATAAAACTCTGAAATCTCAAGCATAAAGAATGCAGATGCAAAAATAGAATAATGGCCAGAATCTGAAAATTTAATCGGGGTTTTTAATCAGGGCTAATTTATTATGATAAAATATTATAGTTCCTTACCCGAAAAGGTAATTTCTTTGCGATCTTTAAGAAATTCTTTGCAATTTTGCATAAGCAGATCAGAAATGATCGGAAATCAATTCAAAAAATGGATAGTACCAACAACAGTACCAGGTTAAATTTTCTGGAAATGATCATCCTCCTTGCCCTGGATGATAAAGGTTGGTTCGGAAATTCAGAAAACAGCATTAAATTCGGACTGGCTGGGGCGATTTTGTTCGACCTTTTTAAACATGACCGCATTGAGTTTAAAGAAGGCGTATTAGTGGTTAAGAACCAGACGCCTATGAATGACCCTCTCTTTGACAGAGTACTTGAGTTTATACATTCCGTTAAGAAAAACAGAAGTCTCCGCAGTTGGATCCAGCGGATGGTCTATAAAAAAATGATGATCAGAAAAAGCATGATCCGTTCACTCATTGCAAAGAATATCATCCGTAAAGAAGAGTACAGTTTTTTTTGGGTCATGTACCAATACAAATATCCTATTATCAATTCCGAACTTAAAAACCAAGTGAGAGAAGAGATCTTTAACCGGATCGTGAATGAAGAAAAATTGAATGGGTACGACCTGATGATGATTTCGGTGATGGATTCCTGTAAAATATTTCGTAAGAATTTCAGGAACTTTGCTAATTATCCAAAATTCAGGAAAAGGATCAAAGATTTACTCCGGTTCAATGATCCGGGAATGGAAGATGTAAAAATCATAGGAGCCATTGACTATGCCATCAGGAGAGCCATTGTAGCTTCGAACGTTTCTATTCACGCGTAAAATTTTCCCTGGCAGCTTTCCCGTTTTTCAAGTTCTGCTTCAATCCGGCGAAGAACTTCATCGTAGCGGATCAATCCCATGTTTGCTCCTGTAAGAAACCTAGGAGGCATTTCACTGGTAAAACGTTCAATGACAATGGAAGGATTCAGTTTTTCAATGAACAGGATGATAAAGTCGATGTAATCTTCCAATGTAAATGAATGGAATGAAGAACGATTTTCCCTGAATTCCTGCTCCATTCGGGTACCTTTCACGATCTGGAGCTGATGAAATTTTATGGTATCCAATGGAAGCCGCGAGATCACCTCACCTGTTCTAAACATCACATTAAAGTCCTCCCCCGGTAATCCGAAAATATAATGGGCACCGGTGTTTATCCCGTATTCATGGGTCTTCCTGATCATCTGTATGGCAAGGTTGGAATCATGGCCACGGTTGATCCTTTTCAGGGTTTCGTTGTTGTGGGTTTCGACGCCATATTCAACCTGGATATACCAATTTTTTGCAAGTGCAGCCAGGAATTTCAGCTTTTCATCATCCACACAATCAGGGCGTGTACCGATGACCAGCCCTGCCACACCTGGAAAAGAAAGGGCTTCGTTATATTTTTCTTTCAATATTTCAAGCGGCGCAAACGTATTTGAGAATGGTTGAAAGTAAATCAGGAATTTCTTTGCCTTCCGGTAGCGAAGTGAATGAAATTCAATACCTTCTTTAATCTGCTGAGTTATTGGTTTTCGCGCGTCACAGTATGAAGGATTGAAGCTACGGTTGTCACAGTATGTGCAGCCGCCCATCCCTATGGAGCCATCGCGGTTTGGACAGGTAAATCCGGCATCCACTATTACTTTCTGGACCCTGCCGCCGAAATGTTTTTTAATGTATTCAGCATAAGAGTTAAACCTGCGGGAGTGGTTCCAGGGATATGGTTCCGTATTCAGCATTTCAAGGATTTCTTGCTATTGTGCGTAAACCCAATCATGGTTTTTCTTCTTTTCCCGGTCCACGGAGGTGAATAATCAGCCCATTAAGAAAGTTCCGCAGGAGTTGATCCCCGGCTTCCATATACTTCGGATGACCTTCTTTGCGGAAAATAGCTCCCAATTCACTTTTTGTAATCTTAAAACTTTTAAGACTTAGAATATGAATGATGTCATCATCCCTCAGGTGGAGCGCCACACGCAATTTTTTTAAGATATCGTTATTTGTCATTTATAATTCTGTAAGAACTTTTTTGCTTCATTGAAATTTCTGATGATAAGCCTTTCGGCCTACCACTATATATTATCCCCGGCGATAAACAATTGAAACCAGGGTTTTGTCGTCGCCGCCCATATTTACGGTAAGTCCATAGGGCCGGTCAGGAGTGAGCTTTATTTGTGAATCGCCGGCTTTTCCTGTCAGTTGTTCAAGGATGGTGACAGCCTGGTGAACGCCGGTGGCGCCGGTAGGATGCCCCCAGCCGATCAGCCCGCCGGTTGTATTGATTGGAAATTTCCCCTCTCTTGTTGTATGTCCTTCGAGGATAAAGTCAGGTCCTTTCCCCGGATCAGCTAATCCCATTGCCTCCACTGCCATGACTCCCGCAATAGTAAAACAATCATGGATCTCCGCAGTTCCCACCTGGTCAACGGTGATCCCTGCATATTCGAGTGCTGTTTTAACAGCCAGACGAGTTGTGGCAAGTTCAGTTTGTTCAACGGGTTTCTTGGTCAGATCTTCTTCAACCTGCCCAAAGCCGATGACTTCGATGGCCTGGTCCTTCGGAATACCGGTGCGTTTGAGACCTTCTTCAGAGACCACTGCAATGGCTGAAGCGCCATCCGATACTTTCGAACAATCAAAAACATTGAGGTAATCAACAAAACTCCTTCCGTCAGGTTCTGTCATAGCCAGGGTCTCAAGGTCTTTTACCGTATTATGGTATTCCTGTGCGGTAGGGCAAAGACGTGCATTTTCTATGGCATTCCGGTACCATTTTGCAAAAGCCCTGCGTGTTTTATCCCTGCCATATTTTTCAAAATAAGCATATGCACGATCGCTGAATTGTCCGGGAAAGAAATAGGCATGGCCATTTTTTCGTTCTTTAAACCAGCCGGCACCCGCAAGGATATCCGCTCCATAAATGGCTTTCACACTATTCTGCACTTCCACCCCGATCACCAGCACCACTTCGGCAGTTTCGGCAAGAACGCTTTTTATCCCGGTAATCAAAGCCAGTGCACCAGTAGCACAAGCGCCTTCCACACGTATTGCCGGTTTGCCTTTCAAACCCTCATCAATATAAGGAAAGAAGGCTGCCATATTGGCCTGCTTGTTAAACCGGGATCCCATGAAATTGCCAATGGCACATTCGTCTATATCTTTTGCACCCCCGATCATCTTTAAGGTTCCCTGACCAGCTTCTTTGATATATTCCTCGAGACCCGGACGTTCTTTCTTAGGATTAAATTCTTTACGGCCTGTTCCCATTGAAATGGTATTGTAACCGGCTATCATATAAACTTTTCTTCTTAGCTTTTTCATTTTTATCTCCTTTACTTAAGGTAATCATTGACGGGTCCATAGGCATGAAAGAAACCTGTAATCAAAACTATGTTCACATCTTTCTCGCTGAAGGCAATCTTGCTAGTGACAAGATAAGTACCTATTTCACGTGATTTCAACGCATATGCTTTTGTGAGTTCTGCACCCGAGCTCTTTGCATTTTTTATCCCGGTAAAATAATCCTTCAGGATCTCTTCCTTGCCGGGATTGTTGACTATGCTCTTCCACGTTGGAACCGCAGGCATCGGTCCTAGTCTTTCGGCCACTCTTTGTTGAAAATCAGCTATCATACGATAATCCTTTATATCAGGATCATAGACGCCAGTGACTTGCCCTTTTTCATATTTCAGGATGCCGTCTTTCTGGGAACCATTTGAGAACTGTCCACCCTTGACGTTCAGTGCAAGCATTTGATCCAGTAGCGTACAGTGCAGGGATTCTTCCTTCATGTAAGACTGCATAACGCTCATGATGTAACTGCAAACATCCACACCCACATAATCAATAAGCTGGAAGATCCCCATTGGACGAATAAGGTAATCCTGGCTGATCCTGTTCATAGTATAGACTGCTTCGACAAAACCAAGTTCCTTTTGCAGTTTCTCCACTTCGTGGGTTGCGTGAAGGATATCGCGCATAAAATGCCCGTTACCGATAAACCCGGCAACATCGTTAGAGGAAACTACCACTTTCTTCAGGTTCTTTGCATAGGTGAGTGCAAATTCCTGAACTTCTTTCAGGGTGTTCTTTGGGGCGATCAGCTCCACCAGCTTCTGAACGGCAGGAGGATTATAAAAATGAAACCCGATGATGCGATTGTTAAGTTTTGCCTTTTTATCCAATATGCCTATCGGGATCGAGGATGTATTTGTAAAAAACCATGGCTGCCTTGTGCTGTTTTTATTCAAATACGATAACACTTTGACTTTCAGTTCAGGATCTTCTTTGATAGCTTCGAAGATGAGCTGAGATTCTAGGGCCGACTCCAGACGTGTGGAGGGCATGACCAGCGAAATCACATCCGTGACATACTGATCGATGATGTCAGAATTCTCAACCAGATCCTGACGATCTTTATAAAAAGATCTGAGTGTTACGATCTTTTTCTCGGCAGTCTTCAGCACCTGAGCCCGCAAGTAGTTCATCAAGCCTCTTAGCGCTTCGTCAGATATATCGATGGCGTGTATCACAAACATTTTCCCTTTACCTTCCGGCTTCAGGCTCAGATCAGCCATCTCCAGTGCTGTCAGGAGTAGGATACCGCTGCCCATCTTACCGGCAGCCCCCAGCACTGATACATTTTGCAATCTTTCTTGGTAATTCATTTGTATGTTTTATGGTTTAACTGTGTTGAGTATTGGGTGTTGGGCGTTGATAATCATCGTATTCCAGCTACCAGTTGGGTTTCCGTTTCTCTAAAAATGCTTTCATGCCCTCCTTTGTTGATGGATAGTCAAACAGTTTTGAAAAAGCCTCTGATTCCATTTTGCTACCGTCGGCGAGGGAGATCTCCCTGCCTTTCCTGATAATCTCTTTCGTTTTAATGATTGCCTGCGAACCATTAGAGGCCATTTTCCTGGCGATTTTCATGACCTCCTCCATCAGGTTCTCAGGGGAAACAACTTTTTGTACCAACCCTATATGCAAGGCCTCATCCGCGGTAATCATCTCACCGGTAAGGACTAGGTACAGGGCATTTCCCACTCCGGCCAGGCGTGAAAGTCTTTGGGTGCCGGCATAACCGGGAATAAGTCCAAGATTCACTTCCGGTTGTCCGAACTTTGCTGCAGACGAAGCAATACGGAAATCACAAGCCAGGGCCAGTTCACAACCTCCACCCAGTGCAAATCCGTTTACGGCAGCAATAACG
Source organism: uncultured Bacteroidales bacterium (assembly GCA_963785325.1). Taxonomy (GTDB): domain Bacteria; phylum Bacteroidota; class Bacteroidia; order Bacteroidales; family FEN-979; genus FEN-979. The sequence continues at coordinate 51,886 of CAWAVC010000025.1, forward strand.
GGTATAACCATTTTTTCAAGACGAAGGAATGTTTGTTGTCCAAGTTGTGAAAATTGATGCGCCTGTTTTAAATTCATGTCAACCATCTCGGCAATGTCGGCACCTGCCACAAAGGCTTTCCCTTCACCAGTAATCACCAATACTTTAATGGTATCGTCTTTACTAATGTTATCTAATATTTTATTGAAGGCGGCAAAGAATTCTGAATTCAGAGCATTCAAGGCGGCCGGGCGGGCAATAGTAATAAGCGCTACTCCATTTGAAATTTTCACCTTAAGGCTTTTATACTCCATCATAATTCTTGTTTTTAAGATTACTCCTCATAGTGATGAAGATTCGGTTCATTGAATTTATGCTACGAAAATAACATTTAATTGATATTGTTCATCATATGGGAGGATTTTTTTAGGAAGGGAAGAGGATGGAGAATGGAGGAAGGACTAAAAAACTTTCATTTAGGGTATTACTTTTTGGTTTATACTCAGTGAAAATGGATTTACGAAAAAATCAAGCCTGAATCAGTTGAAAATTATCGGTCATTAAACTCTGTAATTCCAGTTTATAATTTTCAATATTTTTAAAGAAATTCAAACAAGCACTTTTAAAGACAGCAAATTTTTCATAATACTTGTTATAGGTGATATTTTTCTTGAAAAATCTCCACAAACGCTCAATAATGTTAAGATTAGGGCTATATGCAGGCAAAAACAAAAGTTGAATTCTCGGATGCTTTCTTTGAAAATCTTGTACAATTTTTGAACGATAGTATTTTGCATTGTCCAAAATCAAATATAGAACCCCCAAGGGTTGCTCCTTTAGCATTTTTTTAAATAAAGAAACAGTTGACTGGGCATTTATACTCTCTGCTTCTTCAATGATGACGTTATGTTCTTCGAATATTATAAGCACCATTAATATTGACTCGTTGACGACCTGTGTTCGATGGAATAGTATAGTCGAAACCTTTTTTCATCCAACCATATGCGGGTTGTGAATTATGCAACTGATGGACAGCATCAAGAAACCAAATTCTATCATGTTTAGACTTCGTTTCTTTCAATTCAGTGTATTGCTTAATAAATTCTTCTTGGGCTTTTTGATCAGCCTTTCCAGGTACATGCTTGGGCTTACGGTAAGAAAAACCAAGCCTGTGAAGCGGTTGGTCATTCCTTTTGTTGTGTATTTTATCCCGAATTCATTTTGTACGTATGCGCAGATTTCTTTGCTTGTCTTATAGACCTTTTCATCCAACTGATTGTTCAAAATCTTAATCTGTTTCGTTGTCAGTTTGCCATCGCTTCCAACATAGTTATATCTCAACAGAGAATTTATGCCCTCTGAATCAAATAGTGCATACCAGCGTCTTATGGTCGAGTCATCAAGTAAAAGTATCTCAGCTACTTCTTCAGGTGTAAATCCTCTGTTCAATAATAGGATGGCTTTGATTTTGTCGGCTTTTTTACGGTCAGATGTCTTATGCATACTTTTCAAAGCTCTAATTTGTTTCGATGATAAAAAGTTCGACATGGTGATGCAAAGAAAAAGCATCTATTGTTGTTGGAATCTGATGTCGAAGAGTTTTTCTCAACATCCCATTGTTAATTTGTTCGCATTTTCATTCAGCATGAGTATAAAGCGGATTAACGATAAAATTTGCCAAAACCATCACACCGGTCAGCAACAGAATATCAGAAAAAATTATAACACTTTTATAAGCTTAAAACATGAATTTATGAGATTGAAAGTATTCCATATCAGGCAAACAGAAGAATATCTAAAATCGGACGAAGAAACTGTTTGTAAATTTCTTGAAAGTATAACTGTTATAAAAACTGCTACACAATTTGTAAAAGAGCAAATCAATTATTGGAGCATTTTGGTCTTTTATAGGGAAAAGAATAAAGACACAATGGATTTATCTAAATCCCCGAAAATCACATTTCCAAAAAACACTTTACTTACTGATCAGGAAAATCAAAAGTATCGTGAACTTAAAAAATGGAGGTATGATAAAGCGGAAGAATTGGAATTACCCCAATTTATGATTTGCAGTAATGTTGAATTAATTTCAATTGTTAAGACAGGTGTTAAATCAATTGAGCAACTCTATTCTATAAAAGGATTTGGTACTCAAAAAGTTAATAAGTTTGGACCTGATTTGATCGGAGTACTAAATGCCAGTAAAGAATTTTACGCTGAAAGACCAGTTTCTGAATAATTGTTAAGGAGGGAAAAAGATGGCGGAGGGCAGAGGGCAGAGGACAAATGACATTATACTGTCAGGAATGGGATTGTGTCAGTAAAAAACAATTCTGGGGAATTAATTATATGTGAATAAGCGAAATATATAATGTTTAATTTTACCGGCAGGCAAGCATAATGCGCCTAGCAGGATTATAGTTAAGTGCAAATATTTTTAAATACAATCTAATACAATCTACCAAAGAAGATTTTATGAATAAAAACAAAGTTATCATAATTTATCTTTTAATGTTGGTGAATCATGTAGCTCACGTTTTCGAGGAGGCTTGGGGACGATTCTGGCTGATAGATTCTTTTTTTTTTGGATTAGGATGGTACCTCGCAGGAAACCTGGTACTTTTTTGTATGCCGGTCGTTTTATTCTATTTTGTAATACAGGATAAAAAATGGGCCTTGCGCTTGAGCATTATCTATGCCGGCATTATGATCTTAAATGGTATTGGGCATAACATAGCGACTATCATTACGGGAAAATATTTTGGTGGCTTTGCCGGTGGATTCACCGGCATCGGGTTGGTGATCATTGGCACTGTTATGATATATTATCTGGTCAAAGAGATTAGAACCATCTGAATTCTGTAATTCAGAACTTTATTAAAATGATGTCACTAATTGACGAGACTAATCAAACATTTTATTTCTGGAAGAGCCGGAAAGGCATTTTCCTGCAAATTATTATTGTACTTGTTCCCTCATTTTTATTATTAAGATCAGGCAATTTATTATTGCTGGGAGTATTTATTAGTTTGCTTTTAGCCTGGTTAGGATTAAGATTACAACATATGAATTGGGCCGATGTTGGCTTAAAAAGGTCAGTGAACCTGAGAAATATAATTCTAATAACATTGGCAGCAACTCTCATCTTATTTTTTTATCATACGCATTTCGCCACATTGTGACTTACCTTACTCACCAAGTTCCCAATCTCGAAGCATTTAAAGCTGTCAAGGGTAATCCAGCAGCATTAATGGCCGGATTGGTTGTAGTATGGGTTTTTGGAGCGTTTGGGGAGGAAATGCTTTTCCGAGGTTTCCTGATCAACGCCTTTTATAAACTTTTGTCGGCTAATTATTTTAATGATCGGATAAGATGGGGTTTGTCTTTATTGGTGACTTCGATCCTGGTCGGATTTGGTCATTCATACCAAGGGTATTACAGGGATGATCCTTACAGGGCTCATCGGGGTTTATTTCGGCTTTATATACTTAAAAACCAACCGTAATCTATGGCCAAGTATAATGACCCACGGACTCTACGATACAATTGCTTTCATCATGGTTTATTCGGGATTTAATTTTGATCAACTGTTTAATTAGACGTTGTAAATTAGTTCTCTCTAAAAAAAATAATTTGGTTGTCACAATGGACTAATCTTCCAGACGTTAATTGTAAAATTTAATTTGTGATTTTAAAAAATAAGCCTTCTCTGAAAAATCTTTTCTCTTAACGCAAAGAAGCTAAAAAGCTAAGTTTACTAAGAAGTATATGATTTAAATTGAACTTTTTTGCGTCTTGGCGACTTACTGGTGAGATTTCAAGGTGAGTTTTTGGAAAGGATTCAAACTTATAAGTTTAACTTATGTTACTCATGAAAGCCATTCAGGTCAGTGCTCCCGGCGCCCCCTTTGAACTGATCAGGAAAGAAATTCCCGAACCATCGGATAATGAGGTTCTGATAAAAGTAGAAGCCTGCGGGATATGTCACGGTGATGCCATTTCGAAAGAAGGCCATTTCCCAGGGATCAAATATCCGATCATTCCAGGTCATGAAGTGGTAGGAATAGTAGAAAAAAAAGGGGCATTGGTCAAGGATTGGAAAACGGGACAGCGGGTTGGTATTGGCTGGCATGGTGGCCATTGCCATCATTGCACGGCATGCAGGAAAGGTGATTTCGGGGCATGCGAGAAGTCATTAACAACCGGCATTCATATAGATGGTGGTTACGCCGAGTACATGATTGCACGACCTGAAGCAATAGTAAATATTCCGGATGAATTGTCGTCGATAAATGCAGCGCCGATACTATGTGCCGGAAGAACGACATTTGGAGCATTAAAGCAGAGTGATGCCAAAGGCGGAGACTTGGTTGCAATTCACGGACTGGGAGGATTGGGTCACTTGGCAGTGCAATATGCTGTAAAGATGGGATTTAAAACAGCTGTATTGTCGAGGGGAAAAGAAAAGGAAGAACTCGCCTATAAACTGGGCGCTCATGCATACATTGATACCTGTATTGGCGATGCTGCAAAACAATTATTAAAATTGGGTGGCGCAAAGGTGATTCTTTGCACTGCTCCCAGCGGCAAAGCCATCGCTGAATTACTACCAGGACTTGGCCGTAAAGGACAGGCATTCATTATTGCCGGTTCGGGAGATATGATACAATTTCCTTCGAATCTTTTACTGGGAGGCGAACGTTCGATCAGGGGATTTGTCAGTGGGTCAATTGAGGATGCAATCAATTTCAGCACCCTTACCAGGGTTTTCCCGATGGTCGAAGTATTTCCATTAGAGCAGGCCACATTGGCATATAAAAAAATGATGACAGCAAAAGTACATTTCAGATCAGTGCTTAAAATGAGATGACACCTTTTTAAAAATATTTTTAAATAAGAGGCATTATGAAAGAATTATTAAAACTTATACAGGAACGACAATCGTTCAGGATGCCGTTTGATCCTAAACACAAGGTTGCCAGGGAGGATCTGCTGCAGATACTTGAAGCAGGGCGCTGGTCGCCTACACCCCATAATATGCAAAACTTTGACATAGTAGTTGTTGATGACGAAAAGCTTCTGGAATCAATAGGAAATATAAAACGACCAGTCTCAGAAACATTTATCCGGGAAAATTACCGGCAATTGTCCTTTTCGGATGAGGAACTGATCAAAAGAAAAACAGGGCTTTTGGCTCGTATGTTCCCTCCTTCATGGACAAACCCAGATTCCAAGCCGGGAAGTAATTATGAAACCGAAGGTTCATCAGAACAAAGACCATTTCCGTCATGCCCTTTAATGCTAGTTATTGCTTACGATCTGTCAAACCGTGCGCCAGCTTCTGAAGGTGATTTCCTGGGTATATTAAGCTTGGGATGCCTGATGGAAAATATGTGGCTCATGGCAAATTCTCTCGGGATCAGCTTCCACATCATGAGTTCACTCAGCTCAGAAACTGTTGAGAATGAAGTAAAATCTCTCCTTCAAATTCCCGGTAATCTGAAGATTGCATTTACCTGCCGGTTAGGTTATCCCGTCTCCAGGCCAGGAAATTATTTACGGGTACGCCGCGATATTGGGGACTTTACGCACTATAATAAATTTGGCATTAAAAGTTTGGAATGATCAGTTGATGGAGAAGGAACCAAGTAATAATCACACAGTAGGGTCTGCCAGGCTTAAAACTATTTTTCGTTCACTTCAATACAGGAACTACCGGCTTTATTTCTTTGGACAAGGCATCTCACTCATCGGGACATGGATACAGCGAATAGCCCTTCCATGGCTGGTATATAGTATAACCGGTTCAGCATTCCTGTTGGGAGTAGTCGGCTTTGTCGGTCAGATCCCTACATTTTTCTTTGCTTCTTTTGCCGGAGTATTGATCGACCGTTGGAATCGCTACACAATACTAATAATCACTCAGATATTGGCCATGATACAAGCTTTTATCCTGGCATTTCTCGTTTTAAATAAATCCATTGAAGTTTGGGAAATTATCGTATTAAGTACATTCCTTGGCTGTATCAATGCATTTGACATGCCTGCACGTCACTCATTTGTTGTTGATATGATAGAAAAAAGGGAGGATCTGGGAAATGCAATTGCCTTAAACTCAACAATGGTCAACATCGCAAGATTGCTCGGGCCTTCCATAGCCGGTGTATTAATTGCATTGACAGGTGAAGGCATCTGTTTTCTGATAAACGGGATAAGCTATATTTTCGTCGTTGTTTTCCTGTTAATGATGATAATTACGCCAAGGAAGGCTAAAATTCAGAAAACGAACGTACTGCATGGATTAAAAGAAGGATTTGACTATACTTTTGGATTTAAGCCAATCCGGGATATTATTCTGTTACTTGCATTAGTAAGTTTAATGGGAATGTCTTACACAGTATTAATGCCGATCTTTGCAAAGAATATCCTTCATGGAGGTTCTCATACCTTTGGTTTCCTCATGGGAGCCACCGGTGTAGGTGCCCTGACAGGAGCCATTTATATGGCGTCCAGAAAAAGTGTAAGGGGTCTGGTAAAAATCATTCCTCTTTTTACTGCCGTTTTTGGAGTAGGACTTCTAGTATTTTCTCATTCACAATACTTTTTACTTTCAATTTTTGTATTGTTATTCACAGGTTTCGGGATGATGATGCAGATGACTTCAAGCAATACAATCTTACAAACTATTGTCGATGACGATAAGCGTGGCCGTGTAATGAGTTTTTATACCATGGCATTCATGGGCACAGCTCCATTCGGAAGCTTGTTGGCAGGCACACTTGCAAGTAAAATAGGTGCTCCAAATACCCTCATCATAGGGGGCGCTTCCTGTATTATTGGTGCAATATTCTTTGCAAGGCAACTTCCTGAGATCAAAAAAACAATTCATCCTATTTATGTCAGAATGGGGATCATTCCTGAAGTGGCATCAGGGATCCATACAGCGACGGAACTGACAAATCCGCCGGAAGAGTAGTGAATGGTGAGAAATGAGTGGTGAATGATAAATTGTAATTAATATAAGAACTTATGAAAAATAGAAAGTTTTGTTGTTTATCATTAGCATTAATCATTCTGAGTGGGTTAACTAATGGCCAGGATAAGGCAGTTACTGGGAATGATGCAGTGTTCAATTTTACTGTGACGAGTCTAAGCGGGAACCCGAGGCAGGGAGAATTCCTTATGCTAAAAAGTCATAAGACAAAAAAAATCTACCAGGCCATTACAAATATTGAGGGGAAATGCTCAGTTACAATACCTTCTTCAGATACTTATAGTATATTTTACAAGCTTTACGGCGATACCGTAAAATATAAGGAAATAACTGTTCCCGGAGGAGACCGTAGATTGAATTATTCATTAGCCTTAAAATATGACGATCCAAAGGTATACACCCTTAAGAATGTATTCTTTGAAACAGGCCTTTCTGCTTTAAGAAAAGAATCCTACCCTGCTTTAGATGAAGTTGTTGCTGCTATGAAATCAAAGATTCACCTCGTAATAGAGATCGCAGGTCATACTGATAACGTCGGCTCATCGGAATCAAATTTGAAACTTTCAGATAACAGGGCCAATGCCGTAAGGGATTACCTCATAAAACATGGAATCGAACCCAAAAGGGTCACAGCCAAAGGATATGGGGAAACACAACCTATAGCCTCAAATGATACTCCCGAGGGACGTCAGCAAAACAGGCGGACGGAAGTCAGGATCATCTCACAATAATGTTCTGTATCAACATAATGAGATGAAATATATAACTCAAGTTTCGCAGTTAGTTAAACTGCATATGATTAGGATAAAATATGTTAATATCTTCATGATAACTTCAGGCTAAAAAGTATGGGGCCTTCCCCATAAGTGGTTATATTTGAGATTACTAGATAACAAATAGCCACAAGGATGACCCCACAGACCAAAGCTACAAAGAATCTTCATGAGATCAAAACGATTGTTGACGATTCCGATAAAAAAGTTCATTCGATTCATGCTTTATATGCAAGATTTACAACGGCCAGACTTAAAAAAGTCCTGGGTTCTTTCAAAGAGAAAGGCTTCAGCGTTCCAGCCACCTTATTTGATTTATTGATCATGACCATTACCAATCAAAGTGTGAGGATGTTCGTTTCCGGTGATTCTGCAGATGCTGCAAAAGACACCTTTTATCGTATGAAGAATGATCCCAGGATAGATTGGCGCATGGTGATGTTTTTGTTTGTTAATCGCTTTCTTTCCTTGGTTAACAATGCTACCAGTGAGCCTTCTGATGAACTCCGGTACCTTATTATTGATGATACCAGCTGTTTTAAAAGAGGCAAATTTATAGAAGGAATATCCAAAGTATTTGATCATGTATACCATCGATATTGCCTTGGATTTAAGGGTCTGATCATGGGTTATTGTGATTCCAGAAGTTTTATCCCAGTTGATTTTTCGCTGCATAGCGAAAAAGGAAAACGTCCCGATAAACCCTTTGGTTTGAAGCCTGAAGAATTGAAAAGACAATACACAAAGGAGCGACAGCCAGATTTTCCGGGATTTACCAGGGAAAACGAAAGAAGAGTTTCCAAGAGTGAGAACACTATCGCAATGATCAAGCGTGCATTGAGACATAGATTGACGGTTGATTATATCCTCGTTGATAGCTGGTTCATGAATCTGGGACTTATCGCATATGTGTATGCACTAAAATCGGTATACCTGCTTGGTATGTGTAAATTTGATGACCGTAAGTATATTTTCAATGGCAAGGAAAAAACGGTAAAACAACTTCTGGACTGGTGTAAAAGAAATAAGAAGATAAAACGTTCCCGTACCATTAAAGCCCGGTATGCTGAAATGATCGTTGAATATAAAGGGTATACCATGAAATTGTTCTTTTCCCAGTTTAACGATCGCAATTGGAATGTTCTGATTACCGATGATCGGAACATGAACTTTGCCGAAGCGATTAAGATATATACCAAACGTTGGACCATCGAGGTTTTCTTTAAGGAAACAAAGCAGCATCTGGGTCTTGGTAAAGATCAATCCAGGGATTTTGATGGTCAGATTGCTTCATTCACTTGTGTATTTCTGGTTTACATTATGGTCAGTCTTAGGCGAAGGTTCAACGCCTATGAAAGCATGGGTGATTTATTCAGGGAAATTGAATCAGAAATAATTGAAATTACCCTGACAGAAAGACTCTGGGGTCTGTTCATTGAAATGCAGCATTCCATTCTACAAGTCATGGGTATTAGTTTTGACGACCTCATCAAGATGATGCTCTGCAATGACCAGGTTGAAGAAAAAATGATACAGATTCTCGACAATATGAAAATCTGGTCTCAACACCAATCTCTCGAGGATACTATGCATGTGTCTGTATATCAGTATTTAAATTAGTGCGAAACTTGAGTATATAATAAAACACATCACGTCTTTTATACTGCCGGTCAGTGTTTTAATCATTGTTTATCTGAGCAGTAACGTTTTTCTTCATCAATATTATTTTCTTTATTGCATACGAAGAACCATCTTTAAAGAAACGATTTGGGGATGAATATCTTGACTATAAAAGGAATGTTCATCGATGAATACCAAGATTAAAACCATTTAAGCCTGATACTGAATTAAATCAAAAACTCTTTCCACAATAAGTATGAATTCAAATCAGGAGGCAAGATCTGGAGTCTGATTTGTTCCCTGTGATTAATTACAGGTATTACATCCAATTTACCAATTTTTGGTACTAATTTTACCTTCTTTAATCTTATAAGAACAGAAAGAAAATGAAAACTGAAATCCAAAATTTATGAAACCATTCGTTCTTAACTTACATGAAAGTTCTGTAAACCGACGGAACCCGATCCTGACGGCTGAAAATGCAAATAAGATGAAGTCAGGGATGATTTTTTTGCAACCCGGTGAAGAAGTCGGCGAACACAGTACTAATGAGAAAGAAGAAATTATAATTGTATTGGAGGGTAAAGCAACGGTTGAGATTGACGGGCAGTTGTTTTCAGAAGTCGACCACGGTGCAGTTGTATATATCCCTTTTCAAACAATACATAACGTCAGAAACAGATCAGATGCCAAATTGAGATATATTTATGTTGCTTCATAAATTGAGTGAATTTCATCAATTAATGTTTCAGTGCTTATCTTCAAAAAAATTGTGAACCATGGAATTGAGATTTTTTTTATCGGTGAACTTTCAGCGGATTTTCCGGGTTCAACTGATCCTGTTTTCCGGACTATTCTTATTGATCGGTGTATTGACTGCAGACGCGCAAACTGAGACGGGTAATGTTAAAAAGGTCACCTTACCTAATGGATGGAGCCTGAGTCCTGCAGGAAGCCAGATTATGCTGGGTGACCTTCCACTCAATATTGCTGTCACACCTGATTTGAAATATGCTGCGGTTACAAACAATGGTCAAAGCAAACAATCGGTACAACTCATCAGCATAAGTGATCAGAAGCTTCTCGATACATATGAAATAGGAAAATCCTGGCTGGGACTGGTCTTCAGCAATGATGGAAAAAGTCTTTATGTTTCAGGAGGAAACGACAATTGGATCCTTCGGTTTGTTATCGAAAACGAAAAGCTGGTATGCCGCGACACTTTTAAGCTTGGAAAACCCTGGCCGGTTAAAATTTCCATTGCCGGGATCGCCATTGACGAAGCCCGGCATCGTATATATACCGTTACCAAAGAAAATAATTCGCTTTATATCATAGCTACTGACTCAAAAAAGATCCTCAAACAGATCCCACTCGGCGGCGAAGGTTATACCTGTTTATTATCTCCGGATAAAAAGCATCTTTATTGCAGTTGTTGGGGGTGTGACAAAGTCGTGATATTTAACACCGGCTCTCTTGAAATTGAAGGAAGAATCGAAGTAGGAAATCATCCAAACGATATGGTGATCGATCACAAAGGCAAGATACTTTATGTTGCAAACTCAAATGATAACTCAGTATCTGTTGTTGACCTTATCAAAAATAAAGTTGTCGAAACACTAAATGCTGCTCTTTATCCTGTTACTCCGGAAGGATCGACAACAAACAGTGTAGCGCTGAGCAAAGATGAAATGACACTTTATGTAGCCAATGCCGACAACAATTGTCTTGCCGTTTTTGACGTGACAGATCCTGGTCATGGATCCGGGTTAGGTTTTATTCCTGTGGGATGGTATCCAACCTGTGTGCGTACTGTTGATAAGAAAATCCTAGTAGCCAATGGCAAAGGACTTTCTTCATTGCCCAATCCGAGGGGGCCCAATCCGGCACAACGAAACAACAAGGTGCTCCATCGGTCAGGAGATATAAAAAAAACAGAGGAAGTTCAATATATCGCGGGTCTTTTCAAGGGAACCCTGAGCATTATTTCTTCGCCCGATAAAGAAAAACTATCAGAGTATACAAGGCAAGTTTATGTCAATACTCCATATAACAAGGAAATTGAGTCTCAGGCACATGGCGTGCAAGGAAACCCGATCCCACGAAAGACAGGAGAATCTTCACCAATTAAATATGTCTTTTATATCATTAAGGAAAACAGGACTTACGACCAGGTTTTAGGTGATATGCCTCAGGGAAACGGGGATACTTCTCTTGTACTCTTCGGCAAGAAATATACCCCCAATCAACATGCACTGGCAAATGAATTTGTGCTGCTTGATAACTTTTATGTGGATGGAGAAGTCAGCGCTGATGGGCATAACTGGAGCCTTGGTGCTTATGCTACCGATTATCTGGAGAAAACCTGGCCGACCAGTTATGGCGGCCGTGGCGGTAACTATGAAGCCGAAGGAACACGCGCGATTGCCAATAATAAAAACGGGTTTATCTGGGATTACTGTAAAAGATTGGGAGTAACCTACAGGACTTATGGTGAATTTGCAGATGATTACAAGCCCAATATCCCTGCACTAGAAGGACATTTATGCAAGTACTATACAAGCTGGGACCAGAAAGTGATGGATACGACCCGATTCAAGCAGTGGAAGAGTGATTTCGATTCACTTCTTTCCATCGGCCAACTTCCCTGCCTGAACACACTTCGTTTTATCAATGATCATACGGAAGGGTTACGGATTGGACGTCCTACACCATTTGCCGAAGTTGCTGACAACGACGTGGCTGTTGGGTTATTTGTTGATTATCTAAGTAAAAGTTCAATCTGGAAGGAATGTGCAATTTTCATTGTAGAAGACGATGCCCAGAATGGGCCGGATCATGTCGATGCTCACAGAAGTACAGGATATATTGCCGGTGGATTTGTAAAGACTGGTTTTGTTGACCATACCCCCTATTCAACTTCTTCCTTTCTTCGTACAATAGAATTGATACTGGGACTGCCCCCCATGAGCCAGTATGACGCAGCTGCAGAGCCCTTGTGGCGTTGTTTTGACACCTCTGCCGTACACGCCGCATTTCAATCACGCCAGCCTCAAACCGATCTTTTCGAGAAGAATACAGCCTTTAATGAATGGCAAAGGCAAAGTGAGAAATTCGATTTCAGCCGTGAGGACCAGGCACCTGAACAGGAACTCAACCAGGTGATCTGGGTTGCCTGCCGTGGAACATTAAAGCTTTGTCCGTCACCGGTACATGCGGCATTCGTTAAAGTGAATAAAGCAGATGATGATTAAAATATTAGGACACTTCAGTTGTTGAACAGACAACCAAGTGGAACAATGCTTGTCTTAGTACAGAGAATCAATATCTCTGTTTAAAATTCTTTAAACTTTAAGCACAAGCCGATGAACCGAATTATTACAATTCTCTTGTCATTTTTATGTTTTGCAGGTTTTTCACAACCGGCCTCATTTTCACCGAAAGGGATAGGAGGAGGAGGTTCCCTTTATTTTCCTTCAATCAATCCTGCAAACGACAGTGAAATCTATGTCAGTTGCGATATGAGTGAGATATTCCATAGTACCGATTTCGGCAATTCATATTCAGAAATTCCATACACCTCATTGCAGGTATTTAGTACTTCAACTTACGAATTTACAAACAACCCTAATATCGCCTATTCCAACTTCAATGATGGAAACTCAGGATTTCCCGTAAAAACAATAGATGGGGGAGTCACCTGGAATACTATCTCAGGTTATGACGTAAACACTTATGGGACTGTTTACAGGATGGTTTCTAATTATGCCAAACCCAATCAATTGCTGATAGGGGCTTATGGGGATATATTATTTTCCAATGACGGAGGATCTACATTCATCCTTGTTAAACATACTGACGACATGGGTGCAGGAATAGTCTTTGGCGGTGTTTTCTGGGACGAGGATAACATCTTTATCGGAACGAATGAAGGACTGATAACTTCTTCAAACGCCGGAGTGACATTCTCAGTTCAAAGCACTTCAGGGATCCCGTCAGGTCAGGTATTATGGAATTTTGCAGGTGCGAAGAAAGGAACAACCACACGGTTTTCATGTATTACAGCTGATGTTGGCGACGTGTACAATGGCCTCATGCCTTGGGACTATTACGATTTTGCCAAAGGGATCTTTACAATGGACAATGATAACGGAACCTGGGTCTCAAAATCTGCGGGTTTGAATTTTTCCAACGATTTTGTGATGTACGCTGCGATGGCTGAAAACGATATAACTACAATCTATCTTGGAGGTCATGATAATAATTTAAGTGCCCCCCTTGTTTACAAATCTTCTGATGCAGGAACTACCTGGAACAAAGTATTCAATACGACCAACAATGAAAATATTATTACCGGTTGGGAGGGTTCAGGTGGTGATAAAGCCTGGAGCTGGAGCGAGACCTGTTTTGGAATTACCGTGGCCCCAAACAACGTCAATAAGGTGCTTTTCGGAAGTTACAGCAATGTTGAATCTACGACAGATGGAGGTGCCACGTGGAAACAGGCATATGTAAACAATGCTGACCAACACCCGGCAGGAATGATTACTCCTAAACAACAAACTTATACAAGTATCGGACTTGAAAACACATCCTGCTGGCAAGTGTTCTGGAAAGATCAAAACAATTTGATAGGTTGTTTCAGTGACATAGGAGGAATAAAAAGCACTGATGCGGGTGTCAAATGGGGTTTTACGTATAATGGATTTTCGGTCAATTCTTTATACAGGGTCGTTAAAGCTTCTGATGGGACCCTTTATGGAGCTTGCTCTAATATTCATGATATGTATGAAAGTACGAGGTTGGCCGATGCTCAATTGGACGCAACAGATGCGAATGGAAGGATCGTCTTTTCTTCAGATGGTGGAACAAACTGGACGACCCTTCATTATTTTGGGCATCCTGTTTTCTGGTTGGCAACCGATCCGAACAATGCTGAACGTATGTATGCCTCAGTTATTCATTTCGGCAGTACACAGGGATCTCAGCTTGGCGGTATTTATATGACAAATAATTTATCGGCTGGTTCAGTCTCAACATGGGTAAAGTTGTCGGATCCTCCGAGAACAGAAGGACATCCGGCCTCAATTGTGGTTTTGAATGATGGCAACATGGTATGTACTTTTTCCGGAAGAAGAAATTCGAGCGGTGCATTCACAAACAGCAGTGGAGTATTTCTCTACAACCCGGGAACTGATGCCTGGAGTGATAAAAGCGATGCTGGCATGGATTACTGGACAAAGGACATCGTACCCGATCCGACAGATACCACGCAGAACATTTGGTATACGGCTGTTTTCAGCGGCTGGGGCGGGGCGCCAAATGGATTGGGCGGTCTTTATAAGACTTCTGACAGAGGCAATAGTTGGACAAAACTTACCGGCTCGCAGTTTGATAGGGTTACGTCGATCACATTTAACCCGCTAAAAATGGCCGAGGCTTATTTGACAACTGAAACACAAGGACTCTGGATAAGCAACAATATGAATACATCCATTCCAACCTGGCAACTGGTTGACAGTTATCCATTTCGTCAACCGGAAAGAGTTTTTTTTAATCCCTACAATCAGCAGGAGATGTGGGTGACTAGTTTCGGCAACGGGTTGAAACAAGGCTTTGTCTATCCTGCTGGAATAAATAATATGAACGATGAGAGTAGTCTTTTAAGAATTTATCCAAATCCTGCGACAGAAAAAATAATAATAGAAACCGTTCAAATCCCTGAACACGGTAGTGTATCTATTATGAATGGTCAGGGTCAGGAAATCATCAATCAGATAAGTGATTCATTCAAGACCGAAATCAGAATAAACACTCTGTCATCCGGAGTATATTTTGTTAAGCTTATAAGCAATAAAGGCATTTCCGTTGCGAAATTTGTGAAAGAATGAAGTCTTATGGTTAGAAGTCACTCCTGTTAAATCGACAAATAATCCTAAGCAATGGTTGCATAACTTTCCGAATATAGATCTAAATTATAGGAAAATAATTAAATTTGAGATATGAAATCCAATAATTGATGAACAATATAAAATTCGTAACCTTATAAAAGAATAAAGTAAAAGAAACAGGCCTGTACAGGGTAAAATAACCATTTATATGAAGAAGTTCCTGGTCTTATTCCTTATAATTGCAGCAAATGGTGTTATAGCGCAAATCCCTAATGTTTCAGGTGGAAAGATCGTCCATTATGAAAATTTCAAATCCGAATTTGTCGATGCCCGGAATGTTGATGTATGGCTGCCAAATGGATACAGTCCTAAACAAAAATATGCTGTAATTTACATGCATGACGGCCAGATGCTTTTTGACAGTACACATACCTGGAACCACCAGGAATGGTGCGTTGATGAAACATTAACGAAACTGTCGAAGGAAAAAAAGATCAAGGAATGTATTGTCGTTGCCATATGGAACATTCCTGAAAAAAGGCATGCTGAATATTTTCCCCAAAAGATTATCGACAGTATTCCTGAACCTACGAGAAATAAAATTCTCACCAAACAAATCAAAGGAGCGCCACTTGCAGACAAATACCTGAAATTCCTAGTAAAAGAACTAAAACCATTTGTCGACAGCCATTATTCAACTTTTAAGGATGTCGGTAATACTTTCCTTATTGGTTCAAGCATGGGTGGTTTGATTTCACTTTATGCCCTTTGCGAATACCCGGGTGTTTTTGGCGGAGCAGCTTGTCTTTCTACAAATTCTCCGGTTATTTCAGTCGAATTGATGGATCAGCATACAGATGCCGATGTTGCCAGTAAGTTCAGAAATTACCTGATGAAAAATCTCCCAGAGGTAAACACAAAGCTGATCTATTTTGATTATGGAAGTAATACACTGGATGCATATTATGGACCTTATCAGAGTGCTCTCGATTCAGTCATGGTGAAGAAAGGCTATACATATCCTCACTGGATAACGCAGTATTTTTTTGGGGCAGAGCACAGTGAAAAATCGTGGAGTAAAAGATTTAATATTCCCGTTATGTTTTTATTAAAAAAGGAATAACATGGAAAAGATCAATAAACAATGTCAGAGTTGTGGAATGCCACTGAAAAGAGATGAAAAAGGAGGTGGTACCAATGCAGATGGATCAATAAGTTTGAAGTACTGTTCCCGTTGTTATGTTGATGGCAATTTCACATTACCGGACATTACAGTCTCTGAGATGAAACAATATGTAAAAATGAAACTTAAGGAAGTGGGGGTTCCGGGATTCCTGACAGGGCTCTTCACTATTGGA
The DNA here is from genome assembly GCA_963785325.1 of uncultured Bacteroidales bacterium. Classification (GTDB taxonomy): domain Bacteria; phylum Bacteroidota; class Bacteroidia; order Bacteroidales; family FEN-979; genus FEN-979. The sequence goes on from CAWAVC010000025.1 coordinate 68,501, forward strand.
ATTCCTAAACTTGAGCGTTGGAAAAGAAATATATTGTAAATATGGATCTTTGCACAATAAAGAAAACATGAGTCATCTTAATCAATTCAGTATTTACGACGAGCTTCCACTCTGGTCCGCCCCTTTTGGGCTGACACTTCTTGATACGATAAGACTGAAAAAGGGGATAAACATCCTTGACATTGGCAGTGGTGGAGGTTTCCCCTTACTCGAAATCGCAGAACGGTTGGGAAGAACGGTTTTTGTTTACGGGATTGATCCTTCGACAGATTCCATAATGATAATCACCGAAAAAATCAAGATTAAAGGTATTTCAAATGTGTTTATAAAAAAAGGAGTCGCAGAGGAACTTCCTTTCCCGGATCATTTTTTCGGTTTGATCGTTGGAAACAACGGAATAAACAACGTTCAGGATGAAAAGAAAGTTTTAACTGAATGTGCAAGGGTCTTGATGGATCAGGGACAGATGGTTCTGACTATGAATTTGCCGCACACGTTTATAGAATTTTATGAAATTTTTAAACAAGTGCTTCAGGAACGCGGCCTTGAAGAGGAAGTAAACAAGTTAACAGATCATATTTATGCAAAACGGAAGCCAGTTGAATACTGGAAGAAAATAATAGAAGAAGAAGGATTTATCATCCGGTCGATAAATGTGGATGGGTTTAAAATGAAATTCGCAGATGGAACATCCTTTCTGGAACATTATTTTATCCGTACTGCTTTTCGTAAGCCCTGGGAAGAAATTACCAGAGACCAGGAGATCTTTAAAGCGGTCGAAGATAAATTGAACAGGATTGCTGCTTTACAAGGGGAATTAACAATTTCAGTCCCCTATGCCTGTTTTGATACTTATAAAACTGGACATACAGAGCTATAAAAGAAAATGGCCCTGCGTTTTCAGGACCATTTTCTTTCTTTTCCAGAATCAGGCTTTAAGACTTTTACTTGCCTTAAATTTAACGACTTTTCGGGCAGGAATTTTAATTTCCTTTCCGGTTTGTGGATTTCTTCCTTTCCGTGCAGCTTTCTGGTAAACAAGGAAGGTTCCGAATCCCACCAGAGAAATTTTTTGACCTTTAGCTAATGTTTTGGTAGCAGTAGCCATAATTGAATCCAATGCTTCCTTGGATTTAGCTTTTGTCAGCTTTGCACTTTTGGCAATGCTGTCGATCATCTCAGCTTTGTTCATTTTTGTGTTTTTAAGATTAACAAATAAAAAGACGACCGAAATTAGTAATAAACTTATAAAAAGTCAAGTATTTCCTATATTTACATTTTTAGAAGACCAATGAAAATCCTTCCACGTTCATTTTATCAAAGGGAAAATGTTGTTCTTATTGCAAAAGAGCTGCTGGGCAAAATGCTGTTATCTCAATTTAAGAATATTCTTACTGGTGGCATTATTCTGGAAACAGAAGCCTATGCAGGAGTCACCGACAGAGCCTCTCATGCCTTTGGGAACAGGCGTACCAGACGTACGGAAGTTATGTACTACCAGGGCGGCACAGCTTACATTTATTTGTGTTATGGCGTTCATTCACTTTTCAATGTCGTCACTAATAAAAAGGATATACCGGATGCTGTATTGATAAGGGCCATCAAACCTGTCGTGGGAATTGAACCGATGCTTAAACGCTCCATGAAACAATCGATGGATAAGGATTTTGGGGTCGGCCCCGGGAAGGTATCAAAAATTCTTGGTATTCATTTCAGTAATTCGGGAATGGATCTTACAAAGAAACCTCTAAAGTTATCAGAAGAAGGAATCTGGTTGGAAGATACCGGAAGTGATATTCCACCAGAAACAATTATCATCGGACCACGTATCGGTGTGGATTATGCAGGAGTGGATGCCCTCCGTCCTTATCGTTTCAGAATAAGTACATAAAAAATCCCATCAGGAGGTTTCCGGACGGGATTTTTAGTAAAAGAATATACCAACTGGTTTATTTGACTTTCTTGGTTAGTTCAGCACCTGCCTTGAATTTCACGACTTTTTTTGCAGGAATCTTGATTTCTTTTCCATTCTGAGGATTTCTTCCTTTACGTGCAGCTCTTTTTGAAACTGAGAAAGAACCAAAACCAACTAGTGCTACTCTTTCACCCTTTGACATTGCTTTGGTGGTAGAAGTCACGAAAGCTTCTAAAGCCCTTTTAGCTTCAGCTTTTGTCATTTTTGCATCAGAAGCAATAGCTTCGATCAACTGAGCTTTGTTCATTTTTTTAATTTTTTTAGTTAATAATTAATTTAAAACACTTGCAAATATAAGCTATCAAATATTTTTGTCAAGTGTTTTTTTTCTAAAACCATTGAAAATGTTAATAAATCGAAGTTTTTGTTAATAACTACACAACTGAAAGCCTTACCTGACAGGCCATTCAAACAAAATGCCTGCCGTATCCTTTTAGAAAGGTCAGTGAATCCATGGCTTTTCGTCCGGCAAGTTGAACTTCAGAAAGAAGAATAAAACCATTTCTGACGGCAATTCTCAGATAGGTCTTACCATCGCTGTTGATAGTACCGGGGGATAAGGAATGGGATATAATTTCCTGTTGTACCCGGAATATTTTAAGGTAAAAGGAAGTCGTATCTGCAGCAACTAGTTCAGTAAATGCACCGGGATGCGGGCTCATTCCCCGGATGAAGTTATATATAGTCAGTACATCATTATTCCAATTAATCCTGCAATCTTCTTTATAAATCTTTGGAGCCATCTTTAATGGCGTTGCATCAATAGCCTGCATCTCAAATTGTGGAATAGAGGGCATATTCCCGGATTCAATTGCTTGTATGGTTGTTACAACCAGCCGAGCACCAGCCACCATTAGTCTATCATGAAGCTCTCCAGCGGTTTCATCAGCGCTGATTGATATAGTTTCTCTGTATATGATGTTGCCAGTGTCGATTTTCTCATCAAGAAAAAAAGTTGTGACTCCTGTTTCCTTTTCCCCGTTGATCAGTACCCAGTTTATCGGAGCAGCGCCACGATATAGGGGAAGCAGGGAAGCATGAAGATTGAAAGTTCCCAACCTGGGAAGCGACCATATTTCCTTTGGTAGCATGCGGAAGGCCACCACGACTTGAAGGTCAGGTTTAAGATCCCTTAGTCGATCGCAAAAATCAGGATCTTTAAGGTTCAGAGGCTGAAACAAAGGAAGATTTCGAATGATCGCAAATTCCTTAATAGGTGATGGATGAATTTTAAGTCCTCTTCCTGAAAGACGATCCGGTGCTGTAATTACACCGACAACAGGGTATCCAGCATCAACAATGCTTTGAAGCGATGCAACTGCAATTTCTGGTGTCCCTATAAAAATGATTCGAGGAAAATTCTTCATATTTCCGGATAAAAAAATTGCCCGTTTTCACAGGCAATTTACTATATTTTTATCGATCACGAAAAAAACTACATTTTACTTCATTCCCGTGATCTTTTACTTTTTCACAAGTTCGTTCATTCTAGCAATGTACTTGTCGATATCACGTCCCTCATTAGTCCTTGTAAAGTCAGCCTTTATCCGCTTGTATGTTTTCAATGCAAGATCGTTTTTACCTTCTAACTCATAAGCCACTCCCGCCTTCATCAAAAACATGGGTGAAGTCAGATCGTTCTTTTTTTTATTAGCTGCTTTCAAGTAGTAATCTATGGCCTTATCTGTATTATTCAATTCCATATAGGCATCTCCGATTGCGCCAATCGCCATGGGGCCAACCAATTCATCACCTGAACTGAATTTATTCAGCTGATCGATTGCGTTCTGGAATTCGCCTTTCTTCAAATAGCAGATTCCCGCATAGTAGTGAGACAGGTTTGCTGATCTCGTAAATTTATATTGATCGATGATATCAAGAAATCCAAGGTAGTTGCCATCCCCTTTTAACGCCTTTGTAAGCGAATCTGTCTCAAAGTATTTTTCAGCCATGAACATTTGAGATTGTGCTTCTTTTTCCCTTGGAGCAAGGTAAATCCTTTTAAAACCAAAATACCCAAGAACCACCACTATGATAGCACCTACAACGATCAGGATGATTTTTTGATTTTTTTCAATAAATTGCTCAGTCTTACTGAACGCTTCCTCAACAGCTACAATCCTTTCCTCTGTTTTATCGGTTTTTTTTGCCATAGTATGTTGTTGATTTGAGGTGCAAAATTATATTTTTTCTTGACACAAAGCCATATACATTCGATTTTTTTACATTTGCCTCTTATTGCCAATGCTTAAAAAATGAATAGCCATATTAATCTTAGTCTTTTGCAAAAAGAACAATTATATTCTTTTCTTTTAGGTTTTATTTCAGAAAACAAGAAAAATAAATTTGAGGAAATTATTCTTCAGCGTACTCGTCACGTCACTGTTGTGCTTGAAGATATTTTTCAACCCCACAACACCAGTGCTGTGCTTCGGTCATGTGATTGTTTCGGAGTGCAGGATGTTCATATCATCGAAAATAATAACAAATATGAGATCAATCCGGATGTTGCACTTGGATCGTCTAAATGGCTTAGCCTCTTCAAATATCATGAGTCAGAAAACAATACCGCTGCTTGTCTTCAGCACCTGAAAGATAATGGATACCGAATAATAGCAACTACTCCGCACAAAAATGATACCTCTCCCGAAAAACTCCCGTTGGATCAGAAAACTGCATTGGTGTTTGGAACTGAAATGGATGGGCTCACAATGAAAGTCCTGGAAATGGCTGACGGATTTGTAAAGATCCCCATGTATGGATTTACAGAGAGCCTTAATATTTCGGTTTCTGTTGCCTTGCTTGTAAGAAGTATCATCGAACGACTGCACAATTCAGAAATTGCATGGCAGTTGTCCGATCAGGAAAGCATTGATATACGGATCGCCTGGGCAAAGAGTGTTATAAAAAAAGTGGATCTTCTGGAAAAGGAGTTTATCCGGAAAATTAATAGCTAACATGTATCAGGTCGTTTTTTTTTCTAATTTTGCAGGGAAAGATGTAAATCAATTAACAGAAAAATCTATGGGAAAAGGAGATAAAAAAACAAGAAGAGGAAAGATAGTCATCGGTTCTTATGGTGTAAGAAGGCCGCATAGAATCAAAAAAGCAGCCTCTATTGCAGATAAAGCAACAAAAACTAAACCTAAAAAGGTTCTGGAACAAAAATCCCGGAAAGTAACTGAAGAACCAATAGTAATGGTTGAACCTTTAATTACTAACGAACAGATCATTGTGAATGAACCAATTGCTGCTCCTTCCGTCCAGGTGGAAATTCCTTTGGATATTAAGCCTCCCAAAACGCCAGTTAAAAAAGCGGCCACAAAAAAAACACCCGTGAAAGCAGAAAAAACGGAGAAAGCTGAATCAGGGGAAGTAAAACCCAAAGCTGTCAGAACCAGGAAGAAGGCTGCTGAACCCATTGAAGAAAAAGAAAAATCTACTAAAGAATAATTTTTAGTTTTCGGAACAACATCAATTTCATCAATCAGACGTCTGGCTTATGTAAATTTGCCAGGCGTTTTTATTTTTATACCTATGCTAAAGCATTATTTCCCGTCACTGAAAACAGATCAACTTGAGCGGTTTGAATATCTTGGCAAGTTGTATAGGGAGTGGAATAAGAAGATCAACGTGATCTCTCGGAAAGACATTGACAACCTTGAAATTCATCATATTTTATACTCCCTTTCTATTGCGAGGATTTTTTCCTTTAAACCTGGTACAAGGATATTAGATGCAGGTACAGGAGGTGGACTTCCCGGATTTCCCCTTGCAATCTTTTTTCCCGAAGTAGAATTTACGCTTGTCGATTCGATTGAAAAAAAGATCAGGGTTGTAGAAGAGATCCGTTCGGAACTCAACCTCAACAATGTTAAACCTGTAAGGATAAGATTTGAGGAAATGATGGGTGAGTATGATTTTATAACCGGAAGAGCCGTAATGAAACTTCCTGATCTTTACAGGCTGTTGCATGATAAAATTTCATCTCATTCTTTTCATACTTTCCCTAATGGATTAATTTACCTTAAGGGAGGTGATCTGAAAACAGAACTAGCGGAGTTGACACCTGTATATCAGGTTTACCCCCTTTCAATTTATTTTTCTGAAGATTTTTTTCAAACCAAGAAGTTGGTGCACATTTACGAATTATCAATTCATTAGACTATGATTTTCAATTTAATACGATAAATAAACAATCCGAATGGAAAATATTCATTGTCCATCTCGTAGATTTTTCATTAATTAGCCAAAAATTTCCATCATCATTATTAATCCTAAAAAGGAGGAATTTATGGCCGAATACAAAAAGTACGTTCCCTTCGTCTCGGCTGAGACAAACATGAAAGAATTTACTGTCAGGGCCCTAATCATTGGTTTGTTTTTCGCCGTCATTCTTGGTGCAGCCAATGCATACCTTGGGCTTAGAGCAGGTATGACTATTGCAGCAACATATCCAGCAGCTGTTTTGGGTATGGCGATCCTGAAAATATTGAAGGGATCAATTCTGGAAGAAAATTTTGCTCGTACAGTAGGTTCCATTGGGGAATCAGTTGCTGCTGGCGCTATTTTTACACTACCTGCATTTTTCGTTTCCGGTATCTGGAGTGAATTCTTTACTTTAGGTCATTACATCACCTCTACCTTGATTCTAATCGCAGGCGGTGTATTAGGTATAATGTTCGTCGCACTCCTCAGAAGAGTGATGGTGGAAGATGCTGAACTACCCTTTCCTGAGTCAATTGCCGCTTCTGAAATTCATAAAGCTGGTCAATCAGGTGCCGGTGGTTCGAGATTCCTCTTTGCCGCTATGGGACTTGGCGCTCTGGTAAAGATATTGGGGGAATTGAGGTTGTTCCAGTACTTGTGGGAAAAGTTCGTTGTTTTCGGAAAACAAACAATAACCGGCACTGTGTTTCAAGGTAATGGAGGCATGATGCTTAGTTCGCCTGGCGTAAGTCCCGCTTATATGGGAGTCGGGTATATTATAGGACCAGAGCTTGGTGCGTTGAATTTCAGTGGCGGACTTCTTGCCTGGGGATTAATGGCACCGATGATCATGTATTTTCTGATGCCGAGTGTTAACCTACACGATTGGGCTCAGTTTGTTATGAAAGGGGATGCAACTATGACGATGGATTCTGCAATGGCTAAGGTTTCCGATCCCAGTTATCAAATCTTCCAGATCTGGAAATTCATTATCCGCCCGATTGCCATTGGTGGTATGCTTGTGAGTGCGGCATTTACATTGTTTAAGATGAGAAAAAGTCTGAGTACCGGGATTGCACGGTCTGTCAAAGATGTAAAGAAAGCAGCCAGCGGAATTGATTCCCATGTTCCAAGAAATGAAAAAGATATCAGTTTTGGTTGGATCATGATTGGAATTATAGCCGTTGCTCTCCTGACTTTCGGTATTACGTATTTTATTTTTAAAACGAATCTTCTTATTGCCATTGTAGCATCTACTGTCATGATCATCCTGGCATTCTTTTTCGCCTCCGTATCAGGTTATCTCGTAGGGATTATGGGATCATCTAATAACCCGATCAGCGGATTGACGCTGACCGCGCTAGTTGTTACGGCTCTGATCCTTGTAGCCTTAGGTGTCCAGGGTAATGCAGGCGTCGCAACAGTTCTAGGTGTAGCTGCCATCGTTTGCGTTTCAGCAGCAGTTGCAGGGGAGATGCTTCAAGATCTGAAAGCTGGTCATATTCTCGGTGGGACACCATGGAGAATGCAGGTTGGGGATATCCTTGGCGTCATTTTAGCTGGTGCAGTTATGTTCGCCGTTCTTGCTTTCCTCAACGATGGGGATATTGCTAATGGTAAAAACCTCGCCTCACAGGGAATGGGTTATGCCGGTGGGTTTGGTAGTAAAAACCTTCCTGCTCCACAGGCCAGCCTCATGGCCATTCTTTCCAGAGGAATTGTACAGGGACAAATGGCCTGGCCGTTGATTATAGCAGGTATGCTAATGGGAACAGCTTTTATTTTGATGCAGGTTAAAAGTCCGATGCTTGTCAGTGTCGGAATGTATCTGCCCATTGAAACCACATTTGCTATTTTTGTCGGTGGATTAATAAAAGGCTCCGTAGATATATTTACTGAAAGAAGAAAATTCAACGAAGCTCAGAAAGTTAGAGTTGAGAATACAGGTGTTCTTCTTGCTTCAGGATTGATCGCCGGAGAAGCTTTGATGGGATTGGCAATCGCCATTTTTGCTGTATTTAATATTTTCCTCTACAATTATTTCAGCTTCTTCAAAAACCCGGCCTTTTATATCAGTTTTATAATCCTTGCAATCATAGCATATGTCTTAATTCAAATACCGTTAAAAAATGCAGGTAAGCCTGATCAACCGGCACCACCTGCTTCAGGAATGTAAGAATCAATCAACTTATAGAAATTATGAGACCTCAAAGGAGATTCACCTTTGAGGTCTTATTATAAAAGATGACAGCATTGAATTTCTTTCAACGAAGGAAAATCCTGAAGAATGCCAATTATCTCGACTTAACGCCGTTGAGAATTATGGAATTTGAGGCCCTGGAAGACGGCAAAGTTGATATTTTAATGCCAAGGTTCAAACACCAAATGTTGAAGCGGACATTACAGCCGAATTGGAAAAAGGAATTTATAAGGATACATTTAGATGAAATAGGTTCTGCAATCTGGATTCAGATCGACGGGATCAATAAGGTGTATGAACTTTGCAACCGTTTACAGGCAACCTGTCCTGAAAAACTTCATCCGAAAGAAGAAACAGAGAAGCGTGTAACACAGTTTCTTTCACTGCTTTATCAAGAAAGATACATCACATTCAGGGAAATAACTATAGAAAAAAAACCGACTCAAGGCAAATAAATTCCTATATTTGGGCAGGAATAAAATCTATAAACCGTATATAAATAATGGAGGAACATTGATTATGAGTAAAGACATTCTGAATCTGGAGCCAAAGGACTTATGGAAAAATTTCTACGGTCTGACTCAAATACCCAGGCCATCAAAGAAAGAAGTTCAAGTTCAGCAATTCGCTGTAAATTTTGGGAAGAGCCTTGGGTTGGAAACAATTATTGATGAGGTGGGTAATGTTATTATCCGCAAACCTGCTACTCCCGGCATGGAAAACAGGAAAGGCGTTATTCTTCAAGGACATCTCGATATGGTCCCTCAGAAGAACAACGATAAAGTTCATGATTTTGAAAAAGATCCTATCGATGCTTTTATTGAGGGTGAATGGGTAAGGGCAAAAGGAACCACCCTGGGCGCAGACAATGGGATGGGCGTTGCTGCAGCCATGGCCATCCTTGAGTCCAAAAACATCCCTCACGGACCTGTAGAAGCATTATTTACCTGTGATGAAGAAACAGGTATGACCGGGGCATTCGGATTGAAAGCAGGACTCCTGAAGGGAGATATCCTGATGAACCTTGATTCGGAAACCGAAGGGGAATTGTACATCGGTTGTGCCGGTGGCACCAATGCCAACATCAAGTTCACCTATAAAGAAGTTAAGACTGATGCCGGGGTTGTTACGTATAAGCTTAGTGTTACCGGACTAAAAGGAGGACATAGTGGTGTGGACATTCACCTGGGTCGTGGAAATTCAAATAAAGTTCTTTTCCGCATTCTGTGGCATGCCACCCGGAAACATGGCTTACGACTCTCGTCGGTCGACGGAGGAAGTCTGCGGAATGCTATCCCCAGAGAATCGTTTGCAATAATTACAATCCCCACAGATATGAAGGATGATTTCCTGAAATGTTTGCCGGGAATTACGGAGAAAGTCAGGAAAGAATTATCCGTAGTAGAGCCAGACCTGAAAATTGAGGCCGTTCCTGTGGATGTTCCGAAAAGTGTCATGGATGAAAAAACACAGAATAACCTGATCAATGCTATTTATGGCTGTCCTAACGGAGTGATCCGAATGAGCGATGAGATGCCCGGGTTGGTGGAGACTTCCACAAATCTGGCCATCGTTAAGTCTGAGAATGGCGTCATCTGGGTTCATTGCCTGCTTCGCAGTTCTGTCGATTCTGCTAAATCGGATCTCGAACATATGATGCAGAGTGTTTTCGAACTTGCAGGAGCTGAAGTCAATTTTGACGGGCAGTATCCAGGGTGGAAACCAAATCCCAATTCTCCGATCCTTAAGGCGATGCAAAATATCTATCAAAAGAAATATGGAACTGTGCCTAAAATAACAGCCATTCATGCCGGCCTCGAATGCGGTTTGATGGGTGGCGTTTATCCTAATTGGGATATGATCTCTTTCGGCCCGACTATAGTCCATCCACATTCTCCGGATGAAAAGGTCAACATTGCAACTGTTCAGAAATTCTGGGATTTCCTAGTTGAAACACTAGAGGCTATTCCTGTAAAATAACGAAAATTAGTAAAACGAAAAAAGGCCTTGGTAAAGGGCCTTTTTTTATTTCTTACTCAGATAGACTGTTTGATTGGAAGCCGCCGGATTATGCTTTTCATCCATTACTGCTACGAATGCATCTTTAAATTCTCTGGATCTTAGATGATCTCTGAACCAAATAGCTTCTTCTTTTGATGAAAACTTCCCGACAAAACATCTGAGAATGCCATCACTTCCTTTACAGCTCATAACATCATTCAAGTTATTAAAATGCGGTTTAAGATATGAAAAGGCACCGATCTGAACAGTATAAAATACGATGGAACTTTGTTCAGAAGTAAAAAGTTTTGAAGAATCAAGGAGTTCAGCCAGGAGGCCGCTGAGTATGCGATTATTACAATTTTTAAAGAAATCGGGCGGAAATAATCGAATATCCAAGGTATCTCCCTCGTGATATTTCTCAAGATTTATACCGGATTCTTCCACCGTCGATGAAGGCACTGAGATTTTAAACTCAGTCCTGCGGTTGGCCTGATGCTGAGCTTTTGTACAATGAACTCCTTTGGCACAATTGCAATTATTTGTCAATCTTGATTTCCCGTACCAGTGACTGGTAATCCTGGATCCATTGATCCCTTTCTGAATAATGTAATGAGCGGCGGAAGCAGCACGTTTCTCAGTGAGGATCATATTATAAGCAGCAGAACCCCTGCAATCTGCATGTGCTCCTAATTCAACTGTGACCGGATTCTCTTTCATGATTTGAATAAGTTTATTGAGAGATGGTTCAGCATCAGGACGGATAAAATAGCGGTCAAAATCGTAATAGATATTATCGACATTGTATGTATGGATGACGCCGATCTTTTCAAGAAGAAGATCACTTGAAATCCCGGTTTTTGTCTGGTTGTTCGAGGTGCTGGAAAAGAATGGAACACAGTCGGACACATATCCTGTTTGCATTGCTTTGATCCTGTAACTAATTCCCGTTGATAATTCTGATCTGAAGCAACCTGTTGCATTTGCCTTATGTACCATCACCTGCCCGTTATTTACATTGAAAAAAAACACAGTTGCAGCAGGAATAGCCTCATGTGTTGTACCGTCTTTTATACAACCCGAGACCATTATTTTAGGAGTAGCATTAATTGTTGTGACTTCTGGTTGAATTTCCTGTTGTGGAGTTATTTTAGGTTGTGTAACGACTTCCGGTTTTTGCACTGGCTGCGTTACTTCTGCTGTAACAGTCGCCGACGCCGGAACTACATTCTCAGTAACGGGTTGTACTTTTTGTTCTGCTGCAGGAGCAGGAAGGATCCTTTGTTCTTCTGTGACCTGAGGTTTTACTTTCTCTGCGGGAGTCATTTTTGGTTGCGGAGTAACTTCCAGCTTTTGTATTGGTTGCGTCACTTCTGCTGTGACAGGGGTTGGTGCCGGAACTACATTCTCAGGAGCGGGCTGAACTTTTTGTTCTCCCGTAGGAACAGGAGTGACCTTTTGTTCTTCTGTAACCGGAGGTTTTTCTTCCTCTGGGGGTGCCACTTTTGGTTGTGGAGTGGCTTCTTGTTTTTGTATTGGTGGCATTTCTTCTGCCGTGACAGGAGCTGGTGCCGGAGCTACATTCTCAGGAGCAGGCTGAACTTTTTGTTCTCCCGTAGGAACAGGAGTGACCTTTTGTTCTTCCGTAACCGGAGGTTTTACTTCCTCTAGGAGAGTCACTTTTGGTTGTGGAGGAATTTCCTGTTTTTGTGCTGGTGTCGTTACTTCTGCTGTGACAGGAGCTGGTGCCTGAACTGCATTTTCAGGAGCGGGCTGGACTTTTTGTTCTTCCGTAACCGGAGGTTTTACTTCCTCTGGGGGTGTCACTTTTGGTTGTGGAGCGACTTCCTGTTTTTTTATTGGTGGCGTCACTTCTGCTGTGACAGGCACTGGTATTGGAACTACATTTTCAGTTGGAGAAGGTGTTACTTTTTGTTCCGTCGTGATTTCTGGTTTGTTCTCTGGTTGCGGGGTTACTTCAGGTTGTGTAACAACTTCCTGCTTTTGTACTAGTGGAGTTACTTCTGCGGCGACAGGCGCAGGCGCAGGAACTACATTCTCAGCAGGGGGAGGAGTGATTTTCTGTTCTGTAGTGACTACAGATCTGACTTCCTTTTTCGGAACCGGATTTTGAACTGCTGCAATAGGCTGAGAAGTAAGTGCAGGCAATGGTCCAACTATACGGAAAGTATAAATATCATCCTCCCCTCTTCCACCAGGGCGATTAGCACTGAAAAGGCCAACCGAATCGTTTTTATACATTGCTAATGCGAAATCATCATAAGAGGAATTAATCGGTTTTCCAAGGTTTTGAGGGATCAACCATACATTACCGACCTTCCTGGTCACAAAAATATCAAGTCCTCCATAACCGGGGTGTCCATCAGAAGCAAAATAAAGATCACCATTGTCAGCCATGAATGGGAATGTTTCATCTCCAAAAGTATTGACTATGGGGCCTAGGTTAATTGGCGGCGACCAGTTACCTCCATCCCTTGATGTAACATAAAGGTCTGTTCCTCCATAACCACCTTCAACATCAGAGACAAAATAAAGGGAATTACCATCAGGTGAAAGGGCCGGATAACCGACTGAGTAATGGTTGCTGTTAAAGAAAAAAGGTTTCCACTTCGACCATTTATCTCCTGTCTTTGTAGCTGAGTATATTTTCAGCTGATTAGACTGTATATCTTCAGAAGCATCTTTTGATTTGTCAGTCGTTTTAATGGTTCTTGTAATAAAAACTTCATTTCCGTCTTTACTAAATGTTGCCGGGCCATCATTGGAGCCACTCGAGAACAATTCAGGAATAAGTCTGGGCAGATTATACTCTCCGTAAAAATCCTCTTTTTGTTTAGGGTCAGCAAATACAAGCTTCAAATATCCATGTCCGGCCCAACCGGTTTTTTTTTCATCTTCGGTTGACATAATCTTATCCGTAGCAAATACTACTCCATCATTATAAAATACCGGTCCAAACTCTGAGCTTGCAGAATTCAGATTCCTCGCGTTATTGACTTCAAATGCAAAGGGTTTCTCATCCCATGCAATGGCACTATCACAAAAACTGGCATAAATCTTTCCCCTGTGATCATCCGGCATGAGTGAATCATACTGCAGGAATACTTTCTTTGCTGCTTCATACTCTCCACAGGCACGCAATGCCTTAGCATAATAAAAATAAGTCAGGGGCGAATTATTCCCTATTTTGATTGCTTTGAAATACCATGACCTTGCATCCTGCATATCATTTTGTAGGCGGTAACAGTCCGCCATAAGAAGGGTTGCTTCGGATTTTGTTTTAGGATCGGCCTTTTGAATAAACTGGTGCAGGATCTCTATCGCCTTTGCATAATTGTACTGCGCCATTTCGTTCTTTGCGGTTTTAATCTGTCCGAGAACGCATGTTGACAACCCCGCAGCCAGGATCAATGTGATGAAAATAGTTTTTGCTCTCCCAAATGAAATCGTAGCAGTTGAGTCTGAATGCATAAAAAGCTTGATGGAGTGCGGTTTCGGCTCAATACGTGTAGAATGGAATTTCTCCATTTTTTTTAAACTAAAATACGAATACATGAAATACCGGAGAAGGAACGGGATGAAAAGAAACTAACTGTGTTTTGTTCATTTCTACCCTTTTGACGCGGATTTTGTCAGGGTTTTAAACTTTCCAGGATTAATTTATCGGTTATCAGATCTAAAATTGTGGGAAACTGTTCTAATAAATATTTCAATTGCCTTGCAGGATTTAAAAAAAATCGTAATTTTGCCGTCCTTAATTGAAATAAAAATGACAAAGAGAACATTTCAGCCATCCAACCGTAAAAGAAAGAATAAACACGGATTCCGTGAAAGGATGGCAAGTGCAGATGGCCGGAAGGTTTTGGCTTCCAGAAGAGCTAAGGGAAGAAAAAAACTTACAGTTTCTGACGAACCAATGAATCAGAAATAATTATTTTGTTTTGATTTTAAACAATTTTATTATTTTATTTTAAGAAAGAAGGTAATTTCGCAATTATCTTCTTTTTTATTATTAGACCTCTCATTTGTTTCATTATGAAAAACATTTCATTCAAAAAAGTCGCTCCTTATTTGGCAGCAATCCTGCTTTTTATTGTCATTACTTTTGTTTTCTTTAGTCCTTTACTTGAAGGAAAGCACATCTTCCAAAGTGATATTTCTCAATTTCAGGGAATGTCAAAAGAGATCGTCGATTTCCGGGCAACCACTGGACAGGAACCGCTTTGGACAAATTCCATGTTTGGCGGAATGCCGGCCTACCAGATTTCCACCAATTACCCTTCAAATCTTATTGGCTACCTTGATAATATATTTACACTTGGACTACCCCACCCTGCCAATCTTCTGTTTCTTTATTTCCTTGGATTTTTTTTCCTGTTGCTGGTCATGAAAGTCGATCCCTGGCTTTCCATCGCCGGAGCTATTGCTTTTGCTTTCTCGTCCTTTTTCATGATCATTATCGATGTCGGTCATAATTCACAAGCACATGCCATTGGTTATATGGCCCCCGTTCTTGCTGGTTTTATACTGACTTTCAGGAAACGATATATTCTCGGAGGATTGCTTTCTGCAGTATTCCTATCTTTAGAACTTAAAGCAAATCATCCACAGATAACTTATTACCTGGTTATTATTGCGGTTCTTCTTGGGATTTGTGAATTCATCCAAGCAGTACGATTAAAAACGTATAAACCTTACTTCATTTCCATAGTGATTATTTTCATTGCCGGTGGTTTTGCTTTGGCAACAAACATCACCAGTCTTTGGGCAACGTACGAGTATGGAAACTACACAATACGCGGGAAATCCGAACTAACGACGAATAAGGGTAACCGCACTTCCGGACTGGACAAAGACTATGCAACCCAATGGAGTTACGGGGTTGGAGAGACTATGACCCTCTTCATTCCTAACTTTTATGGAGGAACCGATCAGAAGCTCGACATCAATTCAAATACAGCAAAGGCTCTCAGGGCCAATAATGTTCCTGAAGAGAACGTCCATCAGTTTGTTGATCAGCACCTGCCAATGTATTGGGGATCACAGCCCTTTACGGCTGGGCCAGTTTATGTCGGCGCAATTATTTTCTTTTTGTTTGTCCTTGGATTATTGATCATGAAGGGACCATTAAAATGGTGGCTTCTGGCAGCCACTATATTGTCTATCTGTCTTTCATGGGGACATAATTTCATGTCATTGACCAACTTTTTCTTCCACTATGTGCCGGGATACAATAAGTTCAGGTCTGTGACCATGATACTCGTGATAGCAGAATTCGCCATGCCTTTATTGGGGCTGCTTGCATTAAAGGAATTCTTTGATTCCAAGCAGGATCCAAAAAAATTATTGAAACAGCTTCTTATTGCTATCGGAATAACTGGTGGGATCACGCTCATCTTTGCCCTTATTCCAGGAATGTTCCTTGATTTTACAGGGCCCAGTGATGCAGCCAGAGCAAAAGAATCAGGACTCCCCGATTGGTTGATGCAAGGAATCCGTGATGACCGTCAAAGCCTGCTCCAGATAGATGCATGGCGCACCCTTATCTTCATCCTGCTGGCAGGCATGGTCATGTACTTAGCACTTTTTAATAAGATCAGAAAGAAATACGCTTATCTTATCTTTGCAGTTTTGATCCTTATTGATATGTACCCGATTGCCAAGAGGTACCTGAACGATGAAAGTTTTAGATCGAGTTCAGAGGTTTTAACATCACATCAGCCCACATCGGCCGATGAGCAGATTCTCCAGGATAAAACTCCTGACTACCGTGTATTAAACTTATCAGTCAACACATTCAATGACGCCAGCACTTCGTATTTTCATAAATCTATCGGGGGATACCATGGGGCAAAATTACGCCGTTACCAGGAACTTATCGATTATGGGATACAGAAAGATATTGAAATTTTCGCTAAAGGCATGAACACTGACAGTACAAATGTTTTGAATATGCTAAACACGAAGTATTTCATTATTCCCGACAATAACCATCAACCAGCAGTGTTCCCAAATCCGAAAGCTCTCGGAAATGCTTGGTTTGTAAAAGAATTCGATCTGGTCGATAATGCTGATGCAGAACTTAGTTCTATACATAAATTCAATCCTAAGGAAACTGCCATAATCAATAAGAAATTTGCAGAAGTACTGAAAGGATTTAACCCCGAACGCGAAGCTTCAGATTCAATCCGCTTGGACCAATATTCTCCGAATGATCTGATATATACTTACAAATCAAAAAATAACGGCCTTGCCGTTTTTTCTGAGATCTATTACCCGAAAGGATGGAACGCATATGTTGATAGCAAACTAACACCTCATTTTCAGAGCGATTATGTTTTACGTGCAATGATCTTGCCTGCAGGCGAACATAAAGTCGAATTCAAATTCGAACCAAAAGTTTATAGCATTGGAGAAAAGATTTCTTTGATCAGTTCTATTCTCCTGATTTTAGTTGTAATAGGACTTGCTACTGTAGAAATCCGGAAATCCGTTATATCGGGTTCATGAAAAGAGTGCTGATCATCACCTATTACTGGCCTCCCAGTGGAGGTGCAGGCGTTCAGCGGTGGCTCAAATTCACTAAAGATCTTCGTGATTTTGGTTGGGAGCCAGTGATCTATACACCTGAAAATCCTGAGTATCCGGAGGCTGACGAATCTCTGTTCAAGGATATTCCCATAGGAATTGAAGTGATCAAGAAACCAATATGGGAGCCTTATAACGCTTATAAACGATTTGTTGGTCAGAAAAAAGAGGAAAAAATCCAAGCAGGATTCCTTTCTGTAAAAAAGAAAAATCTTTTCTTTGAAAATCTTTCGGTATGGATTAGGGGAAATTTTTTTATCCCTGATGCACGGAAGTTCTGGATAAAACCTTCCATCCGGTTTCTGCTTAAATATCTTAAAGCTTATCCCGCCGATGCCATTGTTTCCACTGGTCCGCCTCATTCCATGCACTTGATCGCTTTAGGGTTGAAAAAGAAATTAAACATACCCTGGCTGGCTGATTTTCGTGATCCATGGACGGAAATAGATTTCTATCAAAAGTTACAACTTACAAGACAGGCAGACAAAAAGCATCATCGCCTTGAAAGGGAAGTCCTTTCCGGGGCAGATCGTGTGACGATTGTAAGCTGGAATTGTGCACTGGGTCTCGATAGGATTTTTCCACGTCATTATGATGTGATCACAAATGGTTTTGACCCGAATGATTTTGATCTCTCAGCCCAAGTGGTTACCAAAACTTTTGAACTTACACATATCGGCTCCTTGAATAAGGACCGTAACCCGGAAATGCTTTGGGAAGTACTTGCAGAAATCTGTACTGAAAATGCAGAATTTAGAGCTGATTTGAGACTCCGGTTCATTGGCAAATGCGATGTATCACTATTTCAATGCCTGGAAAAGTTTCATCTTATGTCTTTGACGGAAAAGATCGAGTATATGCCTCATGAAGAGGTTCTTAAAGAATTGACAAGATCTCAAGTTCTTTTACTCCTTCTGAACAATGCACCAAATGTTATGGGTATCCTTACGGGGAAATTGTTTGAGTATCTTGCTACACGACGGCCCATTTTTTGCGTTGGTCCGACCAATGGTGACAGTTCCCGGATCATCCGAGAAGTTCAGGCGGGAATGACCTGCGACTTTTATGATAAAACATCGATAAAAAATGTAGTGCTTGAATTTTACAGGAGGTACAAACGGGGATCCCTGCAAAACCAAGAGGGGAATATTGATTCATATTCAAGGAAGTACCTAACCGGAAAAATTTCATCTATCCTGACCGAATTAGCAGAGCCAAGGTAAATGAAACAAGGAAAGAAGAAAATGAAGAAGATCATTTATATAAAACCTGGAAATTCTTCCTTCATGGTTAATGACCAGAAAATCCTGGAGAGACACTTCAGGGTCAAAGTATTCCTCCTCAACCAGAAAAATGATGGTTTTCATTTCATTTGGAGAATTTTCAATCTTATCTTATTTATTCTTTTCAATTCAAGTAGGACTCAAATGATGGTCACCTGGTTTGCCGATTATCATGCTGCTGTTATGGTTTTTATTGGAAAGATCCTTCACATAAAAGTGGTTATCATTGCCGGGGGACAGGAAGCAGTTTGCTATCCGGAGCTTAAAAAAGGGGTTTATTATAAACATTTCAGGGGAGTTTTTGTCAGATTTGCATTGCGCCATGCTGACTTGATTCTTCCGAATCATAAATCATTGATCTACCACGAAAATTTTTACTACGATCCTTCGGGGAAGAAAGATGGTATAAAGTATTATGTTCCAGGCCTAAATACGAAAATTATTGTAATTCCCAATGGAATTGAAACGGATAAATTTTACCGGGAAGAATCCATTTCAAAAGATTCAAAAACGATTCTTACGGTAGGGACCATGAACAGCGTGTACGACTTTATAAATAAAGGATTTGATTTGTTTATAACATTAGCAAGAAGAAATCCCGATCTGGACTTTATTCTGATTGGAATTAAAAAACAGTTTCTTCCTTGGATTGAGAAAAGTTATCCTTTCTATGATATTCCTAATCTTACCGTCATTTACTCATATTGTCCACACGAAATTCTTTTTGAAAGTTATAATAAAGCACAGGTTTTTATTCAGGCCTCAATTACGGAAGGTATGCCTAACACATTATGCGAAGCCATGCTTTGTGAGTGTGTTCCAGTTGGTTCAAATGTTAACGGGATTCCGGATGCGATCGGAGATACCGGAATTATTATAAAAAAGAGAGACATCTCTGAACTTGAATACGGCCTTCGCCATGCCTTAACGCTCAATACCGGTAAAGAAGCCAGTAATTGGATTATAGAAAATTTCTCTTTTGATGACAGGGAGAAAAAATTGATTCTCGTATTGGATGAAGTACTTTCAAAGGGAACGACTTTATCATGAACATCCTTTCAAAGCAAATTAGATTATCTTTCCTTCGCTGTCGTACTTAACAATTGATTTCTTCTTCCAATGACCGGACCGGTAATAAAAATAATAAACAACCAATCCTGCAAACCAGCCTATTGGGATCGACCACCAGATTCCATGAACTCCTACCGACGGAATACTTGATAACAGGTAAGCCACCGGGATCCTGACAATCCATAAGGAAAACAAGCTGATGAACATGGGCACTAAAGTATCGCCGGCTCCTCTGAGAACACCAGTATATACGAACATGGTGGAGAAGAGGATATAAAAGATACCTATTACGACAAGATAACTGTGTCCCAATTCGATAACAGCAGCATCATTGGTAAACAGCCGCATCAATTCCCGGCTAAAAAGCAGAATAAATGCTGAGATAGTAAGTGTTACTGCACTGGTCATAAAGAAAGTTGCCCGTAACCCGGTCTTAACTCTTTCGGGTTTATTGGCACCAATATTCTGACCAACAAAGGTCGAGAGTGCAATTGCGAAACTCATTGCAGGCATGGCCGCAAAATTATCAATCCGGCCGGCAACACTATAAGCAGCATTGGCATCGACGCCAAACCGGTTCACTACCCAGTACAATGCAACCATCCCGATAGCAACAAAGGTCTGCTGGAATCCTGTTGGTAATCCGATTTTTATGCTTGTCAGGAAAATCGGATAGTCAAATTTCAGACCCCGAAAAGAAAATTTTACAACTTTATGGTACTTATTAAGATAAAGTATCTGAACAATAAACACCAGCGCCTCCGAAATCACGGTTGCATATGCTACACCCGCAACACCCCAATGAAATACAGGGACAAAAAGCAGGTCAAGACCAATATTGATAATTACAGAACCAACTAAAAAATAAAGCGGTGTCTTGGAGTCACCCAATCCCCTTAAAATAGCACTGGTTCCGTTATATCCAAAAAGAAAGACAAGCCCGGCAAAAAATATGTTAAGAAACAACTGAGCTTGTGGAATAATTTCCGGGGGCAGATTAATAATCTGGAAAATATACCTGCTAAGCATGACACCGACAGCACTCATCAAAATTGATATGAAGAAAAGAAAAATGTACATAGTGTTGATGGCCTTCTGAACTTTTGTCATTTCTTTCGCACCAAAATATTGAGATATTACAATGGTGAAGCCCATAGTGATCCCTATCATAAAAGATATCAGCAGAAAGATCACAGGACCTGATGTTCCTACGGCCGCCAATGCATTTTTCCCTATAAACTTACCCACGACTATGCTGTCGACCACATTGTATAATTGTTGGAAGACATTTCCAAGCAACATCGGGATGGCAAATTTCAGAATCAGTTTACCCTCATTACCAGTACTTAAATCCTTCATCAGGGAATAAAAATTGAACTGCAAAGTTAGCTATTCCCTGCATAAATTCTTACCTTTGCAGCAACAGCAGTTTGTTCTATCGCCGTGCCTTTGACATGGAGGAAAGTCGGGACAACACAGAGCACCATACTTCCTAACAGGAAGGCTTTTCGGATATAAATGCCGGAGGGACAGAAAGTGCCACAGAAAATAACCACTCCGGGTTCCCGGGGAAAGGGTGAAAACGCGAGGTAAGAGCTCACGATCCATGCAGGTGACTGCAGGAGGGGTAAACCTTATGGGTTGAAAGACCATGTAAACCGGTTATAAAGGGTTGCTCGCCCAATGCCGGAGGGTAGGTCGCTAAAGCCTGGTGGTGACATCCGGCTCAGATAAATGATAGAATTCAACAGAATCCTGCTTACAGAACTGCTGTTTTTTCTTCTTCAAACATCCTAATGTCGGGATTTTAGGTTTTTGCACCTTCCCTTGTTAATAAAATCCTTGATAATCCTGATATTTTAATACTAATTTATCCGTAAATTTTTCGTACTTTTGTTTAAGCTTATTTAAAATTAAATATTTGATTATGAATGACATAGAAAAAGAGATCGCAAGTCAGAATTATACAGCTGAAAATATTACGGTTCTGGAAGGGCTGGAAGCGGTCAGAAAGAGACCGGCAATGTATATAGGAGATGTGAATATCAGGGGTTTGCATCATCTCGTTTATGAAGTGGTTGATAATTCAATTGATGAGGCCCTGGCAGGATACTGTAGCAGGATTAATGTGATCATACACGAAGACAATTCCATAACAGTTACGGATAATGGAAGAGGAATACCAACGGATTTTCATGAAAAAGAGCAACGATCGGCCCTGGAGGTAGTCATGACGGTTTTACACGCCGGAGGGAAATTTGATAAAGACACTTATAAAGTTTCCGGAGGATTACATGGAGTGGGCGTTTCTGTTGTTAATGCCTTATCAAAGAAATTATTGGTCACGGTTCATCGAGGTGGCAAAATCTATCAGCAGGAATATCAATATGGAAACCCCATGTATCCTGTAAAAATTGTTGGTGATACAGACAAGACCGGCACCATTGTAACTTTTAAACCCGATAATTCAATCTTCATAACCGAACATTATGATCCTGAGATTCTGTCTTCCCGGCTGCGTGAACTAGCTTACCTTAATAAAGGGATTACGCTTACTCTTAAGGATGAAAGGGAGAAAGACGAGCAGGGAAACTTTTTTATGGAAACTTTTTTTTCTAAAAACGGATTGAGGGATTTTATCGATTACCTCGATGCAAACCGTGAGAAATTAATGCCTGAGCCTATTTCCATTGAAGGTGAAAAGAATGGCATACCTATGGAGATTGCAATGCAGTACAACACTTCTTTTTCAGAGAATATTCATTCATACGTCAATAATATAAACACTCATGAAGGCGGTACACACCTTGCCGGGTTCCGCAGGGCGCTCACCCGGACATTGAAAAGCTATGCGGATAAGACCGGCATGCTTTCAAAACTGAAATTTGACATCAATGGCGATGATTTCCGTGAAGGATTGACAGCTATCATTTCCGTTAAAGTCCAGGAACCCCAGTTTGAAGGACAGACAAAAACAAAACTCGGCAACAATGAGGTAATGGGGGTTGTAGATCAACTGGTTAGTGAATTGCTATCCTATTACCTTGAAGAACATCCGAAAGAAGCAAGGACCATTGTCAACAAGGTCATCCTGGCCGCTACTGCCCGTCATGCCGCACGAAAGGCCCGGGAACTGGTTCAGCGAAAAAATGTTCTTGGAGGATCGGGACTTCCGGGGAAACTCACCGACTGTTCCGAACGTGATCCAAGCCTTTGCGAGCTCTACCTCGTAGAAGGTGATTCTGCAGGCGGAACGGCAAAACAAGGTCGTGACCGTAAATTTCAGGCTATCCTTCCACTCCGCGGAAAGATACTGAATGTTGAAAAAGCCATGCAATATAAAGTTTTCGACAGTGAGGAAATCAAGAACATTTATACAGCTCTTGGAGTAACCATTGGAACCGAAGAAGACAGCAAGGCACTAAACATGGAGAAACTGCGTTATCATAAAATAATCATAATGACGGATGCTGATGTGGATGGCAGTCATATCGCTACGCTGATTTTAACATTCTTCTTCAGATATATGAAAGAACTGATTGAAAATGGCCATGTTTATATTGCAACTCCGCCGTTATACCTGATCAAAAAAGGTCAAACCGCCAAGTATTGCTGGACTGACGAAGAACGCGCCCAGATCGTTCATGAACTGACGTCCGACGGAAAAGAAAGCAATGTTCATATTCAGCGGTATAAAGGTCTGGGGGAAATGAACTCAGAACAGTTGTGGAATACCACGATGAATCCCGAATTCCGTACATTAAGACAGGTGACTATCGAAAACGGGTCTGAAGCCGACCGGATCTTTTCGATGCTAATGGGGGATGATGTTCCTTTACGTCGTGAGTTCATTGAGCGTAATGCAAAATATGCAAAAATCGATATTTAGTATTCCTCAAAAATTCTTTTATGAAGCAGAAAAAAATCGGTTACATTATAGCAGGTATCTTAATACTTGCTATTGTGGCCTATTTTATTTTCTCCAGGAACGATAAAAGTCAGCAGATTACTGTCAAGGTTAAGAAAGGAGACTTTCCTATTGAGGTCACGACGACAGGTGAATTGTTCGCCAAATCTTCTGAAAAAATCCGCGGTCCCCAAGGTCTTCCACAAATGCAAATCTATTCCGTAAAAATCCTGAAACTGATACAGGAAGGGACAAAAGTTGATTCCGGAGCCTTCGTGGCGGCACTTGATCAAAGTGAAATAACGTCGAAGATGAAGGAGATAGAAACCAACCGAGACAAAGCTTTGACCCAGCTGACCCAGCATCAACTCGACAGTTCACTAAACTTACGCCGCCTTCGTGATGAACAGATCAATCTGAAATATGACCTTGAACAAAAAAAAACCATACAAGATCAATCTATATATGAACCTCCCGCCACCCGCAGACAAGCAGAAATTGACGCTGAGAAGGCAGAACGGGCGTTGGAACAGGCAGAAAAAAGCTATTCCCTTCAATACAGAAAAGAGCTGGCAAACATGGATGATGCCAATTCAACCTATTCCCAAGCCCAAAGAAAACTTGAACAGATGGAGGACAAAATAAAGCAATTCAACATTTTTGCACCTAAGAAAGGCATGGTTATCTATACCCGGAACTGGAATGGTCGTCAACAGGAAGGTTCAACTGTCGATACTTGGGGGGACTTCACAGTGGCTGAATTGCCTGATCTGTCGAAAATGATTTCCCGAACTTATGTCAATGAGATTGATATCAGCAAGGTCAGAGTCGGGCAGGAAGTCAGAATCGGGATTGATGCATTCCCGGATAAAAAATTTACCGGTAAAGTCACGGAGGTCGCCAATGTAGGTGAACAACTTCCTAATTCAAATGCAAAGGTCTTTGAAGTTAATATACTGATCAACGAATTTGATTCCATCTTAAGGCCATCAATGACTTCCAAGAATACAATCATCACCGCTACGATAAACAATGTACTTTTCGCGCCGATCGACGCTGTTGTAAGCACTGACAGCGTATCATACGTATTCAGGAAAGACAGGGGCCGGATAATCAAGCAACAGGTGATCACCGGAGAAAGTAATGACAATGAGATCGTCATGAAAGCCGGTGTTAAGGAAAATGATGAGCTGTTACTTATTCCCCCGGTGAATGCAGATAAAATAAAACTGTCACAAATCCAACCAGAAGAACTGAAAAAGAACGGAATGACTCCGCTATCCAGGAATAATATTAAATCTCTAGAGAAACCAAAAGAGAGTCAGAATACTGCTGATCCTTCCATCAAATTCAGTATTATTCCAAATAAGGAAACTAATGAAACACCCCTGGCAAAGGTTACTGATAAACCCAAATCAATTCCAAAAATTAATTCAACGATAATAGTCACTGATGTAAAAAAGAAGGACCTTACGACAAGTATGGTCAAAAATGACAAAATTGAGAATAATGTTGTTTTCCGTGTACAGATTGCAACTTCTAATAAGGAACTTAGTACGAGTTCTGAAAAATTTGCCGGACTACCGGAAGTCTGGATGTATCACCACAAGCAATTGTTTGAGTACACTACAGGAAAAGAATCCACTCCTGCAGCACTGTCCGAACTATTGAAAGAGGCCAAACAAAAAGGGTTTTCTGATGCCTTTATTGTTGCTTTCAATGGTGA
This sequence comes from uncultured Bacteroidales bacterium, assembly GCA_963785325.1. Taxonomy (GTDB): domain Bacteria; phylum Bacteroidota; class Bacteroidia; order Bacteroidales; family FEN-979; genus FEN-979. The sequence continues at coordinate 93,482 of CAWAVC010000025.1, forward strand.
GGAAAGGATTACTCTGGCAGAAGCAAAGAACCTTATTTCTGAGAGTCATAAATAAGACTTGTCAGACCTTACGGAATTTTTAGTTATCAATTATAAATAAATCAATTAATTAAAAAAAGTTCAAACAGGATACTGTTTAAGCACAAGATGATTAAACCCGGGTCTCCCCGATAAATTCAATTTCCGTGTTCGAACGTTATATCTATATTCTTAACATTGCTTGGGAAGCAGTTTTTATTAATAAATTCCGTTCCATGCTCACGGCGCTTGGGATTATTTTTGGAGTCGCTGCAGTAATTGCTATGATGGCAATAGGCAGAGGTGCCCAAAAGGAAATCCTCGATCAGATGAAATTGGTAGGTGTCAATAACATTGTGATCTCTTTTAAAACCGAGAAGAATCAATCTACTTCGAAAAGCGATAATTCCGCACAATCAACAACCAAGGATAATTCAGAACCCAAAGATGCAAAAAAATTCTCACCGGGATTAACTTTACTGGATGCAATTAGCATAAAAAATATTATTCCAACTGTCGACAGGGTTTGTCCGGAAGTGATTTATGAAATGGATATAATCAGGGGAAGTAAAAAATCGACTCTGAAAGTTACTGGCGTGACACCTGATTTCTTCAGCGTTTTTAATCTTGATCTTCTCCAGGGAGAGATGTTCAAGGAAGAACAGTTGAAAAACGGAAAACCTGTTTGTATCATAGGTCCTACAATTAACAGCCATTTTTTTTCAGGTGAAAATCCCATCGGAAGGGAGATAAAATGTGGTCCAATATGGTTAACTGTTATCGGCGTATTAAGGAATCGTGAAGTAAACCAGCAAGCTCTCGAAAGTTTAGGTATTTCAGATTATAACAATACTATTTATACTCCCATCCAGACCTTGCTGATACGTGATAAAGACCGCTCAGTCGTAAACAAGAACAGTTTACAAAACCAACAGGTAATATTTTTTTCAGGAGGTGCCATGGTCACTGATAATCAAACTGATAACACCTCCCGAAACCAGGTAGATAAAATTGTCGTGCAGGTTAAAGAAAACAAGATGGTCAAGCCCACTACAGAAGTCCTTAAACGAATAATGCTTCGCCGTCATGCGGGTGTGGATGATGTTGAAATTAAAGTTCCTGAACTATTGCTGAAACAGGAGGAAAGAACACGGGATATTTTTAATATGGTTCTCGGCGCTATTGCCAGTATTTCTCTGCTAATCGGAGGAATCGGAATCATGAACATCATGCTTGCATCAGTAATGGAAAGGATCAAAGAGATCGGGATCAGGCAAGCCATTGGTGCAACAAAACGAGATATCATCTTGCAATTTCTGACAGAAGCCACTATGATCTCCATAACAGGTGGGTTAATCGGGATCGTTGTGGGAATCTTTCTATCAAAATTAATAATGAAACTCACAAGCATCCCTACTATAGTTTCCCCATGGTCGGTTGTGATCTCCTTCGGAGTTTCAGCCACGGTTGGTATTGCATTTGGTTTTATGCCTGCCCGGCGAGCTTCAAAACAGGAACCTGTTGCCTCACTGAGACATGAATAATTTAAATCGAACAACATGCAAAGATTCTTATTTACTGTCTGCGCTTTACTTTTGATCTTCTTGATTCCTGTATTGCAGGTGAAAGCACAGAAGAAGGTCAGAATCATGACTCTCAGTGAAGCAACAGAACTTGCAAAAAACAGATCAATTCAGGCCCTGATTGCCAAGCAAGAGTTTAGAGTAAGTTATCTGACCTACAAAGACTTCCGAAAAGGTTACTTGCCCCAGCTCATCGCTTCAGGGACTCTGCCTGATTTTCAACGATCCATCCAATTATACCTGAATCCTGACGGCACCAAAACATACATTCCTCAGCAATATATCAATTACCTAGGTAATATCAGGTTAAACCAGGAGATTGGGATTACTGGTGGAAGTATCTCTTTAAACAGTGGACTTCAAAGAACCGATAACCTTATCAATCCAATTTCAACTTCGTATCTGAGTACACCTATCAACATCCAATATACTCAGCCCATCTTCAAAGGCAATCCATATTTATGGGACCGTAAAATCCAACCTCTCCAGTATGACATTGCAAAACGGAAATACCTTGAAGCCCTGGAAGACATTAATATTAAGACTACTAACTATTTCTTTGCTGTACTTGAAGCCCAGGTACAAAAAAAAATCGCAGAGACAAATTACCGGAACTACGATACACTTTATACAATCACAAAGGGAAGGTACCAGCTTGGAAAAATTCCCCAGAATCAGCTTTTACTGTATGAATTGAGTTTGCTAAAAGCAAAACTTTCAATTGAGGATGCACAGTTTGCTTTAAGTGATGCACAATTTGTGCTAAGATCATTTCTCAGGTTACCTGAGTCCGATTCCATCGTCCTTCTTCCCCCGGTAAATATTAGTTTCTTCACGGTTAACCCTTTCAATGCAATTGATAAAGCTCTTGCTAATACTTCACCTGCAGAAGATTTTAACCGGCAACTTCTGACAGCCGACATGAATGTTAACCTGGCAAAAATGAACGGAAGATTTGATGCCGACCTCACAGGGATTTTAGGATACAATCAAACTGCTCCTAATCTCCCAGATGTCTACAAAGGTTCTCAGGACCTCGAAGAGGTAACGCTTCAGATCAATCTCCCTATCCTGGATTGGGGAGTTGCCAGGGGAAAAATTAAAATTGCAGAATATAATCGTGACATTGTCAAGAACCAGGTGGAACAGGGAATTATAGATTTTAAGCAAAGTATTTACCGGAATGTCATGAAATTCAATATGCAGCAAAACCAGCTTCAGATTTCTGCAAAGGCTGATACGGTTGCAAAAAAATCCTACCTGATCACACAAGATCGTTACATGATTGGTAAAATATCTGATTTTCAGGAACTGTATACTGCACAAACTGAGGCGGATGATTCAGAAAATGCATTCTTCACTGCGTTGCAAAGTTACTGGCAGCAGTACTACAATATTCGAAAAACCACTCTGTTTGATTTCGAAAACAATACTCCACTGCAGTTTAATATCAAAGATCTTAAACCCTGATAAAAGAGTAATAAAGTAACAGAGTAATAGAGCTATAGAGTTTCCGGATTTTATTTTGATGTGCTGGAGCGAAAAGATAATTTACGATTGGACGATTTTAGATTCCAGATTGGATTTTTTGATTGACGATTTACGATTGAATTCAAGAAGACTTATGAATTGCCCAAGGCTTTAAAGCGCAGGGTAATTCATTTTCGTCTTAGCACATTAAAATAAGATTCAGCCAAAATCTTTCCTTAGTAATGTACCTAAAGATGATTCATTTTTTCTGAGTGAAATAGTAGATCTTATATGCTTCAGGGATTTTTATTTCCCTGCAAAATGAAAATCTGCCAGAAATCTTTTTCAGTACTTCATTGTTTTTATCGGCAACTTCAGGCCATTCTTCCAAGAGAATAACAGAAGTCGACCCATCTATTATTCTTTTAGGAATCTGCTCAGAGTTGTTCACTGGAAAAATTAATTCATTCTGGAGTTTAAGTTTGAGATTTCCATAATCCCTGAAGTATTCCTGATTATAATAATATGTAAATCCAAGATCAAACCATTCCGGGCAGATTATAACCGGAGTGTCTTTCTGTTTCAGATGGTAGATAACTTCAACAACTTTCTTCAATCTTCTATGATTATTCAGGTTTGGATGAAAAGTCAATAGCATCCCTCCTACTGCCAATACCGATAAAATATAAAAAAGAACCTTACGCGAACCGTAGATATAAACAATTGACTGTCCAACAAGTAAATAAAAAGAAACGGAAACAAAAACCAGGTAACGGTCAAGGAACATCGGGAGTTTGTATGATATGAGAAAAATAAAAAGGTAAGGAACGAAAAACCACACCAATAATACCTTCTGAAACGGAGAAAGATGTTCTGAAATATTTCTTCCTGTCCTGAAATATTTCACCAAAGCTGCCGTGAATAACAAAAGAAAAAACACAGTCATCACTGGCACATTACTGAATCTCCAAACCATGGTATATAGATCACTGATTATCGGAGGAAAAATCCAGGTACCCCCTGAAGAAGCATAGAAACGACCAAATAAAACTGGAAAATATGGTAAATAACAAAACAATGTTATTATCTGAGCTTTAAGACATGCTTTACCTGCCTTATTTGTATCTTTAAAAACCAGGCAGGATAGCAGTTGGATCCCTATCACAAAAAAGCCAAAGAAATGTGAATAGATCAATAAAATATTAGACAGGATCAAAAGCCGGAAGGTGGTTTTTTTCTCCGGGTTTTTAATCAGGGAGAGAAAGAAGTTCATTGAAAGGCAGGTAAGCAGAGTAAACAATGGATAAACCCTTGCTTCATGGGAAAATGCCAGGTGATAGTTTGAAAATGTAAAGATCAATGATGCAACCGTACCAGATTGTATTGAAAAAAATCGTTTCCCTATTAAATATATTACAGGAACGGTCAAGGTGCTGAATAAAAACGGCATGAATCGTACTGAGAAAGCAGAGATGCCAAAAACTCTGACCCAGAAATGCATCAGCAGGAAAAACAGTGGGGGATTATTCTCGGTTTTCAGCATTCCGAAAAGCGAAGAAAACCCGGCCTGGGAATAATAAATAGTAAATGGCTCATCCATGGCGACATCTTGTCTCCCAAGAAATATGATCTTCAATATAAAATTAAGAAGGATCAATCCCAGTGGGATCAGCCAGGGTTTAAGGTTCTGTTTTTTAAAACCGCTCAAGGGATAGTATTTATATTGGCTTCCAGGTTTTAGCTTCTTCCCAGAAAACATCCATTTCTGCAAGTGTCATGTCATGAAGCGGCTTGTGAAGCTTTTTAGCTTTTTCTTCGAGGTACCTGAACCTTTTAATAAATTTCCGGTTTGTTCGTTCCAATGCATCTTCGGGATTAACATCAATGAACCTTGCATAATTGACGATGGCGAATAAGAGATCACCAAGCTCATCTTCTTTTTTTTCATGAGGTGATCCTTTGCTGACCTCTTCTTTTAATTCGTTCAATTCTTCTATCATCTTATCCCAAACCTGTTCAGGTTTTTCCCAGTCGAACCCTACTCCGCTTGCCTTTTCCTGGATCCTGTATGCCTTAACAATGGCCGGTAAGGAATTAGGGACACCCGAGAGTACTGATTCATTTCCTTTTTCCTGCAGTTTGATCTTTTCCCAGTTATCCCTGACTTCTTTGGCACTGCTCACCCTTACATCTCCAAAAATATGCGGATGACGGTGAATGAGTTTTGTAATAATGTTATTTAAAACATCAAGGATATCGAAATTCCCTGTTTCCGAGGCGATTTGTGAGTAAAAGACCAAGTGCATCATAAGGTCTCCAAGCTCTTTCTTGATCCCATCCATATTTTTCTCCAGTATGGAATCAGATAACTCATAGGTTTCTTCAATAGTCAGGTATCTCAAGCTCTCCAAAGTCTGTTTCTTATCCCAGGGACATCTGGCCCTTAGTTCATCCATGATCTCCAACAATCGCCTGAATGCGGCAACACGTTCTTCCATTTTTATTTTTTTTACAAAAGTAAGGATTTATTGGTTTTCACGTTAATATGCCACGCCTGGTTTATCGTTCAGAGTTTATGGAAATCCTTCTAACTTTGCACGAAGAGAACGCCATAATAATCCTTGATTTGAGAACATTTTTATCACATTCATTCACATCGGTTCATATTCTCATTTCATTGGTCTTTTTTTTGATATTTTTTTCATCTCCAATCCGGGCTCAGGAATTTGAACACCAGCTCTTTACTTCAAACATGATGGTGGAAGGCCGATTTTACTATGGATTTCTATATGCACAACATCTCGAACTAGAGAGGTTCAACGGCCATTTTCCGGTTTTCGAGATCAACCTGCAACAAGAAACCTACGGAAAACATAAATGGGAAAGAGCTTATAGCTACCCTGAGATCGGGATGAGCTTTCTTTATTCCGGTCTGGGAAAATCACCTCAGTTGGGTTCGGCATGGTCAATATTTCCATTTATAGATTTCCCTTTAGTACGACATAAAAATTTTTCATTCAATTTCCGATTTGGTTTGGGGGTTGCCTATCTTACCAAACGATTCGACCGACTTACAAATTATAAGAACCTTGCAATCGGATCACACATCAACGCTTCCGCGAACATGATGTTCAAAGCTCGTTACAAGTTGAGCGAAAGGTTGACCTTATCGCTGGGATTTGGGCTGCAGCACTTTTCAAACGGTTCACTGAAACTGCCGAATTATGGATTGAATATCATTGCGTTAAATACCGGTCTTGCTTACCGGCTTGAAAGAGAAAATAAATCTATTGGCGACCGGTTTATTCCTCCAACAGAGCCCTATTCTGCAATAATAAGGCACTCGATCGAATTCGATGTCGGGGGCGCTTTGGGGTGGAAGAATATGAAAGCTGTTCTGGGTGAAAACTTTTTGGTTTATCATATGTACGAAAACACATTCTTCCCCGTTAAACGGAAAAGCAAGTGGGGATTTGGGATAGATCTTTCTTACGATGAATCTCATGTTAAAATTTTAGAAAATAAGGGTGTCGATGTTACGGATAAACTTAAGATCATTAGGCCAGGTCTTAATGCTTCCTATATGCTGGTTCTTTCAAAACTCGATTTTATATTTAACCTGGGCTACTATCTTGGAGGGCTGTACACAAGCGATGGCCCATTTTACGAAAAGTTATCTTTCCAGTACAAATTTTCAAAATATATTTATACTAACGTGATGCTGTTGGTTCATTGGGGCCGTGCTGATTACATAGGATGGGGATTTGGTGTGCATATTGAAAGATTTTATGGGAAAAAGGTCATTAAATAATTCATCGAAACGACTCTGTCTGGCAGTGCTGATATTGTTGGCAATGTTATCGGTTATTACTTCCTGTAATAAATCGGGGGCAGATTGTTTTACCAGTACGGGGACTATCATCAGGCAACCCCGTCCTATTAGTGATTTCGATACTATTATCGCCAGGGAGAATGTTGACATCATTCTTACACAGGATTCGGTTAACAGCATTGTTGTAGAAGCCGGTGAAAATATTATTGATGGTATAAAGACCGTCATCACTAATAGGCAACTCGAGATTGACAATAATAATAAGTGTAACTGGGTACGCAGTTATGACAAACCATTGAATGTTAATGTTCATGTGAAAAACCTGAGAAAGATTTATTACCTGTCTGCCGGCAATATAAGTTCTACTAATGTACTTAATTCTGCATCATTCTTGTTGGACGTCTGGGGAGGCTGCGGAAGTATCAATCTCTCTCTCAATGTAATCCAGGGATTTATTTATGAACATCTGGGAACAGCTGATATCACACTCAAGGGACGGGTGATCTTTAATTCTGTTGTTGCAGGTGATTATGGATTACTTCAGCTCAAAGATCTGAGTACAGACTATACCTATGTTGCGAATAGCGGGTCCAACGATTGTTATGTTAATTCCGATAAATACCTGGATGCTACGATCCATTCTATTGGAAACATTTATTACACCGGGAACCCCGATTCTGTGCATGTACACATTTTTGGAACCGGGCAGGTTATTGCGTTCTGATCAGTATGCCCTGGCAAATATTACACGTTGGGAAGATGGCTTTCCTGAATAGATACATTTTCCGCTTTCCTGCGAATTATTCAGGGGGATCACGCGAATTGTAGCCTTTGTTTCTTCTTTGATCTTTTCTTCAGTTTCTGTTGTGCCATCCCAATGGGCATAAATAAATCCGCCGGTTGTATCAAGAATACGCTTAAACTCATCCCACGTGTCAACCCAATAAGAATTTGTTTCTCTCATATCGAGAGCCTTATTGAAAAGGTTTTTCTGGATCTGGTCAAGCAGGTTTACCACCTTGTTTTCAATATCTGTCATTTGGTAAATCTCTTTCTCCAGTGTATCACGCCGGGCGACTTCTACAGTTCCATGTTCAATATCTCTTGGTCCTATCGTGATCCTAACCGGGATTCCTTTAAACTCATATTCTGAAAATTTCCAACCTGGCTTATGTGTTTCCCGGTCATCATATTTTACAGATATTCCTTTTGTTTCCAGTGCTTTTTTCATCGGTAGAACCTTTTCGGAGATAAGGTCGAGTTGTTCTTTTGTTTTGAATACCGGTACTATGGCGACCTGGATTGGTGCCAATTTTGGGGGAAGTATCAGTCCATTATCATCCGAATGCGACATGACCAATGCACCCATGAGCCGAGTAGATACTCCCCAAGAGGTCGCCCAAACATATTCAAGTTGGTTTTCCCGGTTAAGGAATTTAACATCGAATGCTTTAGCAAAATTCTCTCCAAGAAAATGAGATGTCCCAGTCTGAAGCGCTTTTCCATCCTGCATCAGCGCCTCGATTGCATATGTTTCTATTGCACCTGCAAAGCGCTCGGCCGGACTTTTGGTTCCTTTGATCACTGGAATGGCCATCCAATTCTCAGCGAAATCAGCATACACATTCAGCATAGTCTCAGCTTCATGGATGGCTTCTTCACGGGTGGCATGAGCTGTATGCCCTTCCTGCCAAAGGAATTCAGTAGTCCTTAGAAAAAGCCTGGTACGCATTTCCCATCGTACTACATTCGCCCACTGGTTGATCAGAACCGGAAGGTCACGGTACGATTTGATCCAGTTCCGGTAAGTATCCCATATGATAGTCTCTGAAGTCGGGCGTACAATTAATTCTTCATCAAGGCGTGCATTTTCATCAACTACCACTCCCTGGCCATCCGGAGATGCTTTAAGGCGGTAATGGGTCACTACTGCACATTCTTTTGCAAAGCCTTCGACATGGCTTGCTTCACGACTGAAAAAAGATTTAGGGATGAAGATTGGGAAATATGCATTACTGTGACCTGTATCTTTGAACATTTTATCCAGGACAGATTGAATTTTCTCCCAGATGGCATAACCATAGGGTTTTATCACCATGCATCCACGAACTGCCGAATTCTCTGCCAAATCGGCCTTAATTACGAGGTCATTGTACCATTGTGAATAATTTTCACTCCTTGTTGGAAAATCTTTTGCCATTTATTGAGTATGGTATAATATTTGCTGATTTACAGGGTTGATTTTAATGTGACAAAAGTAATAAAATTATAACGATCCTAAGGAACTTCAAAACATCCCAAATTTCAAAAGGAGAATAGAATATGAAAAAGTTAATGATTTTTAGCATCTTTATCGCAACTTTCTTTATCAGCTGTAAAACACAACAAAAGTCAATCGGTTATACTTATGATGATGTATATTCCAATGGATCTGAGCCTGCGCAGATTGCCTCAAAACCCAAGATCCAGAATAATGACTTTTCATCTTCCGGTTCAACTACATTTACAGACAGTTCATCCGTTAAATCCAAAGCTGCTTCTACTTCACAAGTAGATTATAGTAAAAATTCCTATGCAGCCAAAATCAAAATGTCTAATGACAAGAACCCAGGTTCCGGTAACGAAAATTATACCAAGTCTTCAGATTCAACTTCTTCTTCAGGAGGAGCCTCTCCGAATGTCAATCTTTATCTTGGAGATTACTGGGGTTCTCCTTTCTGGGGGCCTTCTTTCTCATTTGGTTGGGGATATGGATGGGATGATTTTGGTTTCGGATTCGGTTATCCATATTACTGGGGATACCCTTACTACTATTATCCTTACTTCGGGTATTCATACTGGGGTTATCCATACTGGGGCGGAGGTTGGCACGGCCATCATTATTGGGATTGGGGTAATGGAAATTATTTTTATGGACAGCGAACGATTTCTTCTCCTAATAATGGAGGAAAAAATGCCCGGACCACTACCAGTAGCAATAACATTGGAACATCACAGACGAAAAATCCAAGAACAGCTAATCCTGGTAATGTTAACCGTTCTGTTGATCAAACCCGTTCTGTGCAGACTAATAACAACCGTGTTTCTCCTGATAAGCAGCGTTACAATTATGTCCGTTCTCAAACACAGTCGAATGCCAGGGGAATAAAAAACATTCAGGATAACAGGGCCAATTCAACTCGTAATTATGCTCAACGGCAACAATCTGCACCAAAGTACGCAAGGCCCGGAACGGAGCAACAAATGAGTCATCCGAACACTCAAGCTTATTCTTCACCAGCCTACAGGCAGCCAAAATCAAGCCAGGAGTACATCAATCCGAGGGCACAGCAAGGACGTTCTAATGGCGTTAGTGAAAATTTCAATAGGAATGGTAATTACAACAATGCTACTTCCGGCAGAAGATATTCATCTCCCTCCTATAACGGGAATAACTCCAGGGTCTATTCAAATCCATACGGTGGAAGCCGTTTTTATAATACTCCTTCAAGAGGGTACTCCTCACCGGGTTACGGGTCGACCAGATCATCCGGATCCAGGTTATCTCCGCTCCTTCACGCTCTTCCTCTGCGCCATCACATTCAGGCAGCGGGGGTAGCGGCGGTGGAAGACACAGATAATCCAATCTGAAAGCAACTTTTAAGGACAATAATAGAATTCATTTCAGAACCTAAATGTAATTATCCTATGAAACGACTATTGATCATCATGGTGTTTATAAGTTCTATGACTAATCTGTTTTCTCAAACTGCATCGGATGCATTGCGCTACTCACAGATTCTTTATAATGGTTCTGCACGATATCAGGGACTTGGTGGAGCTGTTGGCGCAGTTGGCGGTGATTTTTCATGCATCGCAACCAATCCTGCGGGGCTTGGACTTTATACAAGTTCTGAATTCACGTTCAGCCCAGCCATCCGGTTAGAAAATTCTTATACTAATTATAACACTGAAACCAACAGTGATAATAAACTTAATGGTGAAATGGGAGACTTGGGTTTGGTTTTTCATTTGGGAGGTAATGATAGAAGCACTTCAGGTTTTAAGGGATTCAACATCGCTTTTGGCATCAACCGGGAGAATGATTTCAATAACCAAGTATTCATGGAAGGGACAAACAATAAAAACTCCATCCTTACAGGTTACGTTAATACCCTGAACAACACACCAGGCGGAATAACTCCCCAGATGATCAATAACAATTATCCTTTCGACATTGCACCGGCATATAATAGCAATCTGATTTACTATGATTCCGTAAATCATAAATATGCGAATGATGCACCCAATGGAGGAGTGATCCAATCAAAATCAGTGACTACCCAAGGCTCGATCAATGAGTTTGATTTTGCTTTCGGTACCAATTATAACGACCGTTTATATATTGGCGCCACCATCGGCATACCTGTAATATGGTACAATGAAAACACCCAATATAAGGAAGTCAAAAATGACACTGCGATACACTATTTCCAATCGATGACTTACAACCAGCAACTTGAAACCCATGGTACGGGGATCAACCTGAAACTCGGGCTTCTATACCGGCCCGCTGACTGGGTCAGGATTGGTGCTGCAATGCATACGCCCACTTACTACGGGAATATGAGAGATACCTGGAGCAGCGACATGACGGGTGAATTCACTTTTGGTACAAATACAGCATATTCTCCACTTGGATCTTTTGATTATCAACTCGTCACACCCTTCAGAGCGATTGGAAGTGTTGCATTCATCATTGGAAAAATCGGCCTCATCAGCGGAGAATATGAATATGTGAATTATGCACAATCTAATTTTTCCTCCAGCGATGCAAGTTTTTCAGCAGTGAATGCGGAAATCAAGAACCAATACAAGTCGCCTGTCAATGTACGTTTCGGAACTGAGTGGAGGATAAAAAGATTCAGGATAAGAGGTGGGTTCGGTTATTATGGAAGCCCATATCAAACAGGAAATGATATTTCGGAGATGTATGTTGCATCAATCGGTTGGGGATACAGGGTCAAGCATTTTTTTGTTGACATGACCTACCAGTGGACACAGACAAAAGAAGACTACTATTTTTATGATCCCTCAATGGTCAATCCTTCTCTCAACACATATAACACCAGCAACCTGACCACGACTTTCGGATTCCGTTTTTAAGGAAGATAAGGTTTTATTCTTTTTAACCCCAGCCTGGCTTTTTGGTCCAGGCTGTTTTTATATTCTGTATTTTTCATTGAAAGGCATAGCCTGTAATATTGAGCAGCATTTTTGTAATCTTTATTTTGTTCAAATATGATACCCGACTGTAATGCTGCATTTTCAGCAAAGTACCAGCATTGGCCTGAACCATCGCGCATGGTAATCCTGAAATATTTCAGGGCTTCCTGATAATTCCCGGATTGCTGATAGATGCGACCAAGGCGATAATTATATTCCAGGAGGTCCTTAGGTGTTTTAATGAAACTTTTCAAGCTCTGATCAAGCAGTACATTAATAGCACGATCCGTATAACCTCCATCAGAAAGCAACCGGGCTTTCAATAAAATCACATTGGGTTGTTCTTTAGATTTCGCTTCCCTGTTTGCCTGTATATCATTATCCACGATCAATGCGCCATGTGTCAGAGCCTTGTTAATATATTCTTCATATTTCCGGACATTGCCTTTTAATAAAAACGTCCATGCAAGTTTCTGATAGCCGGATTTTATGTAATTCTGTCCCCGAAAATTCTTAAGGAATCTGATAAAGTAACGGTCTGCATCGGGATCGAGACGGTTCAGCTTATTTAATCCCATAAGGTAATCCAAATAATAAAATGGAAATTCCTCACTGTCTGTATGATATTCCTGAAGAAACTGGATAGCTTCATCAGTTTTTCCTGCTTTTGAAAGAATTGATGCTCTGATGAATATCAGAAGAGGATTCTTTGGCCCTGGAAATATCATCTTCTGGTCCTCAAACTTCTGTTCGATCAGGAGTGCATCTTTTGCATCTCTACCAAGGACCGCATCCAAAAATGCAAGATAAAATAAGGATTCAGTTCTGAACAACTGGTAAGTTTCATTATTCCCCATATATTCAGCCATATGAGCTATTTCATCCAGTCCTTTCTGAACGCTCCCCTCCAAACCCAACACACGGAGAATCCATGAATAATTATCCGGAATGATTCCAGCCAGAACATGAATTAATCCAACACCCGAATTCTGTAAAATAAAGTCAGGGTGCAACCGGGCATTTTCTTTTAGATCCCTGTTAGCACGACTAAAATCAAGTACGGCTGATCCGTATTCTCCAAATTTCATTCTGCAAATAGCAAACTGAATGCGGATGTTACCAATACAATAACGATAGTATGGAGAATCCATGTCTCCTTTTTTCAAAAGAGCATAACGTATTTCCTGAGCATTTCTGAAGTTCTCAAAGGACAAAGGATCTTCTCCGATAAATACTGTAAAGAAATCGATATAATTTTCAAGATAAACAGGGATAAGATTGGAAGGATGCGTAGATTTTTCCACATTCAGCAACTTTTCTGCTTCCGCAAAGTGCAATGAAAGAATCGACCTATAAGCTTCCTTGCAGTTGTTGTTAAAGTCGAATTGTGAAAAAAGGAAAAGTGGAAAAAAAAGCAAAACGTTGAAGACAAACACATGTTTTCTGCTCAATATTTTGCCGTTTCTATGGCTGAATAGCATTAACGGACTGCGTCGACAATTCCATCATCAACCAATATCCTGCCACAATATTCACAAACAATAATCTTCTTATGCATCCGGATATCGAGCTGATGCTGAGGAGGGATTTTATTAAAACAGCCACCACAAGCATCCCTTTCGATTTGCACAACAGCAAGTCCATTTCTTGCATTTTTACGAATCCGGGTGTATGCAGTTATTAATCTTTCTTCAATATATTTGCGATTAATCTCTGAGTTCCTGATCAGTTCATTCTCTTCTTTTTCGGTTTCGGCAACTATATCATCCAGCTCATTTTTCTTTATTTCAAGATCATTTTTCCTGTCGGCTAAAATACTTTGAAAACGGTTGATTTCTTCCTTTTTTTCTTCAAGTGCCAATTGAAATTCACGTATACGTTTTTCAGACAATTGGATTTCGAGGCTTTGAATTTCAATTTCCTTGGTCAGCGAATCATATTCCCGGTTGTTTCTAACATTCATTTGCTGTTCTTCATATTTTTTGATCAGAGCTTGTGAATCCTTGATTGCAAATTTCTTTTCCGAGATTGATTTTTCCAGGGCACTGTTCTCCTGAAGATAATTCTCAATGCGGGTTTCCAATCCGGCTATTTCATCTTCAAGGTCCTGTACCTCAAGAGGTAATTCTCCCCGGATGATTCTGATTTTATCAACCTGTGAATCGATCTGCTGAAGGTTGTAAAGGGCAATCAATTTTTTTTCAATTGTGACTTCGCCAGAATCCTGAAGGGGTTCTTGTTTAATAGCTGCTGATGTCTTCTGAACGGGGACCGAAACAGTTTCTTTTTTGGTTTTTTCTGCTGGTTTTTCATGTGCAACTTTCTTGACAACAGGTTTCGTATCCGGTTTAGAGGTTGCAGCTGTTATTTTTGCGGCTTTTTGGGGTTCAGTTTTTCTAACAACAGGTTTCTTAATCGGTTTAGCAGCCACGACTTTTTTCTCTGCTGGTCTTACAGGAGCAGTTATTGAGGGTGCCGGTTTTTTTGTTGGTCTTGGAGCAATAACTTTGATCACAGGCTTTTTAACAGCTTTCTTTGCCACTACAGGCTCTGCTGTTTTCTTTTTAGCTGTGATTTCTTTTTTGACGGCTGGTTTTTTTTCAACTTTTTTACCTTCTTTGGAAATCGTCTTTACTGCCTTTGCAGGAGTTGTTTTGGCAACAGTTGGTTTTGTTGTTTTTGCCATATATATGCTGAATTAATAATAATGAACAGGGTTTGTGTTGATTTTTGAAATAAGGAATGCAAAAGTAGGAAATTTTTTGATCAAAATGCCATAAATCAAATCTTTTGCAAACCTTTCACTTTCAAAATGACCTATATCTGCAAGGACCAATTGTCTATTTATATCAAAAAAATCATGGTATTTAAGGTCAGCTGTGAGAAAAGCATCAGCACCTGATTTCTTTGCTTCGGTGATTAAGAATGCACCCGACCCTGTACAAACTGCCACATGTAATATCTTTTCCCCAAGCAATTCAGAATGCCTAAGGAAAGGAATCCCTAATTGACTTTTCACATGTTTAAGAAATTGCTGCCCGGTCATTGTTGTATCCAATTCTCCAACCATCCCGCTACCTGAAAATCCAAAAGTATTGGAAAGCGGATATATATCATATGCGACTTCTTCATAAGGATGGTTTTTTATCAGGGCAGTAACAAGTTTATGCTCGAGAAACCTTGGAAAGATTACCTCTATACGTGATTCCGGTTCAACATGAATCACATTTTTTTCACCAACGAAAGGATGTGTATTTTCAGATGCCCTGAAAGTGCCCTCACCAGTATGATTGAAACTGCAACAGTCGTAATTGCCTATATGCCCTGCTCCTGCTTCAAACAACGCCCGTCGTACCCGATCAGCATAATTAACCGGGCAGAAAGTAACCAATTTCGACAATAATCCTTTCCCCGGTGAAAGAATCCGGCAATTTTTAATTCCAAGAAGGCTACAAACCCAGTCATTTAATCCATTGATTGAATTATCAAGATTAGTGTGCATGGCATAAATAGCAATCTGGTTTTGAATGGCCTTCACAGTCAGACGCTGAACAGAGTTGCCCCCTACCAGGCGTTTTAACCCTGTAAAGATAAGTGGATGGTGTGAGATCACGAGGTTGCAATTATTTTGTATTGCTTCATCTAAAACTTCCCCTGTGATGTCGAGTGTGATCAGTACCCCTGAAATTTTCGTTTCAGGGTTACCAATAATCAGTCCGGCGTTGTCATATTCTTCCTGGAATTCAAGCGGGGCATAAT
Organism: uncultured Bacteroidales bacterium; assembly: GCA_963785325.1. GTDB lineage: Bacteria > Bacteroidota > Bacteroidia > Bacteroidales > FEN-979 > FEN-979. The sequence continues at coordinate 109,349 of CAWAVC010000025.1, forward strand.
TTTCAAGAACTTGTGAGATTTCTCTTAGGATCATGGCAATAAATTGAATTACAAATTACGAAAGGCAAAATGAATTCTAAAATTTGAAATTGCGAATTGAATGCTTTATCTAATTTTAATTTATGATAGACATGAGTACAAAAATACGAGACTTTTTTCCCTTATATAAAAAATATTCACCCTAACAAGTTTTTCGTATGATTTTTTCCTAATTTAGCCTTTTTCTTAAGAATGAGGATCTTACAAATACTCTTATTTCCATTTTCCATTTTTTACGGAACGATCATGTTAGTGAGGAATCTTCTGTTTGATCTTGGGATCCTTCATACTGAGGAATTTGATATTCCGGTTATCTCTGTAGGGAACCTATCAACCGGAGGAACTGGAAAAACACCACACATCGAGTATCTTGCCCGTCTTCTTAGCGATTGTGTGCATACCGCGATACTTAGTCGCGGCTATGCCAGGAAAAGTAAAGGATTCATCCTGGTTTCGCGGAAATCAAATGTTAAATATATCGGAGATGAGCCGCTTCAATTTGTAAAAAAATTTCATAATATCAAAGTCGCAGTTGATGAAAAAAGAGTCAGAGGTATTCAAAAGCTGATAGATAAATTTCCCGACATAGGGCTTGTTTTATTAGATGATGCTTTTCAGCACCGTTGGGTAAAACCAGGTATTTCAATCCTGCTTACAGATTATCATAACCTTTTTATGGAAGATTATGTCATTCCTTCCGGGCGGTTAAGGGAATTCCGCTCCGGGGCGAAGCGGGCAGATGTGATCATTGTGACAAAAACGCCTAAGGTTCTTTCTCCTATTACCAGGAGAAGACTGCAGGATGAGATAAAGCCCCTGCCTTCCCAACAAATTTTCTTTTCCTTCATCACTTATGGATGCTTTATACCGGTGAACGAGGAACAGGATATAACAATTCTTAAAAAGTTAACTTACATCCTGTTATTTACAGGGATTGCGAATGATTATCCTCTCCAGGAGGAGATCCGGAGAAAATGTTCTGAATTATCTATAATTAAATTCCCTGATCATCATCAGTACGATTTGAAAGACCTGGACAATATTAAAGTGCGTTTTATTGATTTACCTTCCCGGAAAAAAATCATTTTGACGACCGAAAAAGACATGATGCGATTGAAAAATCCTGAGTTCAGTAATTTCCTGAAAGATCTTCCGTTATTTTACCTTCCTATTGAAATTGACTTTCATGGGAAAGACAAACAGGGATTTGACAAGTTGATAAAAGATTATGTTGGACAAAATAAAAGAAACCGTTGATTTCATAAGAACTCGGATATTTCTGAAACCGGATATAGGAATTATTCTTGGGACAGGATTGGGTGGCTTAGTCAATGAAATAGAAATCCTTCAGTCTATTCCTTATCAGTCGATCCCTAATTTCCCGGTATCCACGGTTGCAGGACACAAGGGAAATCTGATATTCGGAAATATGAGTGGAAAAAAGATCGTTGCAATGCAGGGACGATTTCATTATTACGAAGGATATTCCATGCAGGAGGTTGCATTTCCTGTGCGTGTCATGAAACTTCTCGGGATTCAACTATTGATCCTTTCCAATGCCAGTGGAGGCGTAAATCCCGAATTCAATGTGGGCGACCTGATGATCATCGAAGATCACATTAACCTTATGAAAGACAACCCGCTTATTGGACACAACGATGATATGCTTGGAATCCGTTTCCCGGATATGGGGTACGCTTACGACCGTGAATTGATTGAAAAAGTACTTACTATTGCCCTGAAGCATGACCTTCCCCTGAAAAAAGGAATTTATGCGGCAGTTTCAGGACCAACTTTTGAGACTCCGGCAGAATATCGTTATATACATGCTATCGGGGCCGATGCAGTAGGGATGTCCACTGTTCCTGAAGTGATTGCAGCGCGGCATATGGGCTTACGTTGCTTTGCGTTTTCTGTGATCACCGATCTCGGAATCCAAGGGAAGATTGAGGAGGTCACACACCAGAAAGTAGTCCGGGCTGCAAATTCTGTTGAACCCAAGATGACAAAGATCTTAATGGAATTGATCAGAACCCTCGATTAATCTATCTAATTGAGGTTTATATCCATGATCTTTAATCTCCACCGGATTCCGATTCTGCATTTTTTTTGGTGAAGGGGAATAATTGCAAGGCTGGCAGCAACCAGGCAACCACTGATGATGAGAGTCTGCGTATGAAAGATCCGTTCCTTGTTGATCAGGTCATTGAACGAATCAAGAACAAAATAACCGGCTCCGGCAATAAAAAGGAAATTTGTCATGAGCTTCGGGAAATGATAATGTTTGTAAACAGCGCCGATATCTGATAAGGGAATTGTGGTGCGGGGGCCAATCGTTACTGAGGTATCGGTAAGAGCCCATAAGTAACTTTTTACGATTTGTTTCTGTGTTTTTGTCTGCACTTTCACATCGTCACCGAGGCGAAACCCATAACGTGTCGGGGTCCCGATCTTTTCCACTACCAGTGTTTTCTGGGCAAATAGTCCTGAGCAGGTGGCAAGGAGAATGACTAACAAAATCAAGTTTCTCATGATCTTAATAATCATGGCAAAATTACTAATTTTTGTATCGTCATGTTGAAAAATTGTCAAAATTCAACCCGGGCACGGTGGATCACATTAACATGCATAAAGAGAATTGACTACTTTTGCTCTTTCTATGAGGAGATACTTTACCTTTTTGCTTCTTCTTCTGTTTTTCGTCAGGTGTAGTGAGAATGAAGAGAGAAATCCTTCAGACCAGGAAACCGTGATGAAAAATAAATCCTTTATAACCCCATATTCAAAACCTGAAAAAAAAGAAGCTAGCCTTTTTCCTGAAAAAAATGTGCCCATTGATTCTATTCTCCTGCATAAAAAGAGAATTAAACGAAAGAATAGAACAAATTTCAAGCCCGAAGGAATCGCAGAAAAAAGGACAATCGATACTACGCTGATCAAAAAACTGACTTATCTGCGTAATGCAAATCTCGACATCGATATGCGGGAACCAGTTAATCAGATGTACCTCTTCTCCCCTATCGAAAATCCGGAATTTTCATCGATGATCCTATTAAGCCATGACCGTTTCTTTCGGGTCAACTTTGACAACGATATCTTTGATAATACAGACTGTTACTATACAAACGGAATTCGTTTTGATTTTATCAGTCCCATACTTAAACAATTCCCTTTGTCAAGCCTGATGGTTCCTTACTGGGGAAAAGGCATTAATTATTATGGCGTTTCTATCTGTCAGAATATGTATACACCTTCAACGACAAAAGTTGCGGGTATTCAATATGGCGACAGACCTTATGCTTCCTATCTTTTTGTTGGAAGTTTTAAGATCTCCAATGATCCAGGAAAGCGATTCCGTCAGACCAGTGAAATTGACATTGGAGTGATCGGACCATTGGCCTTCGGTGATTTTCTGCAAAAGACAGTCCATAGTAATTTACCTACAAACAGCGAACCATTGGGGTGGGAATACCAGATACAGAACGATCTTATTCTTAATTACAACTTAGCCTATGAAAAAGGCATTATAAGCACCCGGAGCGTAGAGTTGAATCTGAATGGAGCCAGTGCTTTGGGTACACTTTACACAAATATGGGAGGTGGTTTTCAATTCCGCACGGGCAGGATGAATCCGTATTTCGGCTCCTATAGTTTTCCAAGGAATAAGGTAAATAAAACAACAGGATATTCAAAATTCCAGGCTTTTATTTTCATTACTTCCCTTGGGAAGCTTGTAGGCTATGATGCGACCCTGGAAGGCGGAATGTTAAACAAGTCGAGTATCTATACGCTGAATAGCAACGAAGGTATCCCCCTTACTTACCAAGGAACACTGGGCCTCATTTTGTCTTATGAAGGGGTCATGCTTGATGTCGAGCAGTTTTTGCTAAGCCCTGAGTTTCATGGATGTGCATGGCATAAATGGGTGCATATCGGCATAACTATCGGAATGTGATTGTTGATAAATAAATTGCTTTGCTTTTGTAGTTGCCTTAGGAATATGTCCTAATTTTGAACTATGGAAGAATTTAGCAATAGCCCTGCAGAGCCCGGTAACACTGGCAGGACCAATCCTGCTTCAGGACAGGGACTTGTGAGAAGAAAGCCCAGAAAAGTTCCTGGTTCCGATCTTGTTTTTGAGCATGGAAAAGTTCCTCCCCAGGCAGTTGATCTTGAGGAAGCAGTTTTGGGTGCAATGATGCTTGAAAAAGACAAGCTAGCTGCAGTTATTGAATTGCTGAAGCCTGAAGTTTTTTATAAAACCGAACATCAAATTATTTTTGCTGCAATTACGCGGTTATTTTCCCAGGTTAAACCTGTAGATATCCTTACAGTAACCGATGAACTCAGACAATCAGGAGAATTAGAATTGGTTGGAGGTCCATACTATATAGCTATGCTGACGAACCGCGTTGCTTCGTCGGCCAATATTGAGTTCCATACAAGGATCATACTTCAAAAGCATATACAGCGTGAGTTGATCAGGATTTCTTCTGCCATCATCAAGGACGCGTTTGAAGATACCACAGATGTATTTGAACTTCTTGACCGTGCTGAGAGCAACCTATTTTCTGTCAGTGAGACCAGCATTCGCAGAAACGTAAGAAGCATGCAATCGTTGGTTAAAGAGGCCGTGGCAGAAATTGCAGCAGGCCGGTCGCAAGAAGGTCACTTACGCGGAGTAGGTTCAGGGTTTACAGAAATAGACCGGATCACCTCCGGTTGGCAGAAATCCGACCTGATCATTCTTGCTTCCCGCCCGGGTATGGGAAAAACGGCGCTTGCCCTAACTATGGCGCGTAATATAGCGGTAGATTTTAAAAAGCCTGTTGCTTTATTCTCACTTGAAATGTCGGCAGTTCAGCTGGTGACGCGTCTTATCGCAAGCGAAACGGAAATCAGCTCAGAGAAACTCAGGCGTGGTAACCTGGAAGATTATGAGTGGGAACAGCTCAATTCACGTATATCCTCGCTGATTGATGCACCATTATTTATCGACGATACCCCGGCTTTGACGATGTTTGAACTCCGTGCAAAGTGCAGGCGTTTGAAGACCCAACACGACATTCAAATAGTGATACTCGACTATTTACAATTAATGCAGGGAGCTCCGGAGCATAAAGGAAACAGGGAACAGGAAATCAGTAATATCTCCCGGTCACTAAAAGCATTGTCAAAAGAACTGGATATTCCTGTTATTGCTTTATCGCAACTGAGTCGTGAAGTTGAGAAACGACTTGTTAAAAAACCAATTCTTTCCGACCTTCGCGAATCCGGATCCATCGAGCAGGATGCCGATATGGTTCTCTTCATTTACCGTCCGGAATATTATAAAATGGAAGATGAAACCTATGGAGGCCCGGTAGAAGGAATTGCAGAAATCAGCATTGCCAAGAACCGTAATGGTGCAACCAAAGATGTCAAGTTGAAATTTGTGGCAAGGTTTGCAAAATTCGTGGACCTGGAGATCGATTATTCATCCCTGAATAATATATCTCCTAGTACATCGTTTGATGGTCAGGGAAGGAACCGAACGGTTATGTCTAAAATGAATGATGATAACAGGAATGAAACTGCGTTTTAATCATATCCGGTATTCACTTTTATTTTTTTTACTTTTCCTTGTCCATGGTTTACAGGCAGCGTATCTTCTGATTCCAATGGATGAAACCCAGAAAAACCATTTGAAATCATATGGCATCGCTTATTGGATCCTGAAACATGATATTGAGGTTGACTGGCTTCTGAATTACCGTGGCGGCAGTTTCCTTTCACAATATTCAAAACCTATTGAAAATGAATGTGTGATCAGGGGTGTTTCATTTGAAGTTCTTGCTGACGTCCAGGCGGCCGCGATCCTTCAGCAGATTGCCGATCCGGAGGTCAACATGGAGAACATAAAGCTTCACAAGGCCCCAAAGATTGCCGTTTATTCCCCAAAAAACAAACTGCCCTGGGATGATGCTGTAACCCTGGTGCTGACTTATGCAGAGATCCCTTATGATGTGGTATATGATGAGGAGATCATGGCAGGAGTCCTGCCTTTATATAATTGGCTGCACCTTCATCACGAAGATTTTACCGGTCAGTACGGGAAATTCTGGGCAGCCTACCATAATTATCCGTGGTACCAGGAAGATGTGAGAACGAACGAGGAGATCGCACATAAGTTGGGATTTCAAAAAGTTTCCCAACTGAAACTCGCAGTGGCCCTTAAGATACGCGATTTTGTTGCCGGAGGTGGATATATGTTTGCTATGTGCTCGGCTCCCGATAGTTTTGATATTGCCCTTGCAGCGGAAGGTGTAGATATTTGCGATGTGATGTTTGACGGGGATCCGCCTGATCCGAATGCGCAATCAAAACTGGATTTTAGTAAATGCTTCGCATTTGAGAATTTCAAACTCAATATGAATCCCAATATTTATGATAAATCGAACATTGATGTGACGTATACAAGACCAAGAAGTATTAACCAGACTAACGATTTTTTTACCCTTTTCGATTTCTCTGCAAAGTGGGATCCTGTCCCAACGATGCTTTGCCAGGATCATGAAACCGTGATCCATGGATTTATGGGACAAACAACAGCCTTCAATGAGAAAACAATAAAATCATCTGTCTTAATTCTTGGTGAAAACAAAGGATACGGGGAAGCACGATACATTCATGGCGATTATGGGAACGGTACTTTTACTTTTCTGGGAGGACATGACCCTGAAGATTACCAGCATCTGGTAGGAAATCCACCTACCGATCTGAGTCTGTATCCCAATTCTCCGGGATACCGCCTGATATTGAATAATGTATTATTTCCTGCAGCAAAAAAGGAAAAAAGGAAAACCTGAATATTCTTAGTTTTTCAGGAAGAATTTATTTTTTCTTACTTTGAATGCTGAACCTTCAAAATAGTACCAGATCACATCCGAACACCCATTCGTGCTGACAAAATCAATGTAGCCGTCAGGCACCTGCGCATCCGGGAGATGTACATCAATGATCCCACCTTTAATCCAGGGACAACTGAATACATCCTGTAATGTGTCCCGGATAGAAGCCGAGAAAATGTGACCCTTTGATGAAAGTCCGGAAATGCTTCCCTGCATAAGAAAAAGAGTATCATCACCGGGGACAAGGGAGGAAGTCGTGGTTTTATAACTGACGTTAATGTTAAAGATGATAATTCCTCCGCCATATGCCTTGTTTATGGTATCCTGAGAGCCATTAACAGAGAATACCATCTGGCTGAAGACATTAACTCCTTCATTTGAAATACTATCAATTTCGTCAACCCTTCCATAATCTTCATAATAGTTTTGGAAAGAAACCTTTGCATAAGAACCTTTCTGAAGAAGATCACCGGTCACAACCACTTTAACTGTTCCGGTCCTTTGAACACTATCCGGAGAAATTCTTGTTCCGAATCCGAAATCATACTCCCGCTTCGCTGAATCATAAGTAATGTTCGCCGCATCGATTTGCGCATAACCGGTTAATACAAGTGAGGAATCCAAACGTGCTTTTATCAGGAGGTTAAAAATAGCTGTAATTGAACTGACCGAAAGTATCACATCATTAGCAACATTCACATTGGATTTCAGATCGTAAGTGCTATTCTTCCTGCATAAATAAAATAAACAGAGAAGAATTAACCCCGTAAAAATTATTGATTTCTTTTTCATTTTAATAACCTTGTCTAAAATTTATCATTTCAGATACTTCTGCGGTCATAAATGACATAAGAGTATGAAAAGCCTAAATTATCGTCAACAGGAAAATCTTCCTGCGACAGGATCTGCCATTCATTAAAATTGATGACTGGGAAAAACACATCACCTTCGATTTCTTTATGAACCCAGGTAAGGTAGAGCCGGTTTGTGAATGGTAGTAATTGTTTATATACAGAAGCACCCCCAATGATAAAACACTCCTCACCGTCATTGCATTTTTCCAATGCTTCGCTTATTGAATATACCATGGTACATCCATCAAAATTTTCACCCGGAGTATCAGTAATCACAATATTCTCCCGATTGCGTAGGGGTCTGACAGGCAAGGAAAGATAGGTTCTCTTCCCCATAATGACTTTATGTCCGGAGGTGATTTTCCTGAACCGTTTCATGTCTTCCGGAATATGCCACAAGAGATCATTATTCTTACCTATGGCATAATTTTGTGCAATGGCAACGATGATTGATATCATGGGCTCTTTGTTAAATTAAACGGATATCTGGCCTTTTATATGCGGATGGGACTGATAATCCTGTAAACTGAAATCCTGGTAGGAAAAACTAAAAATATCATGCACATCAGGATTAATGTTCATCTTCGGAAGCTTAAATGGCATGCGTGTCAGCTGAAGTTTCACCTGGTCGAGATGATTCAGATAGATATGAGCATCGCCAAGGGTATGTACGAATTCGCCTGTTTTCAAACCAGTCACCTGAGCCATCATCATAGTCAATAAAGCATAGGAAGCAATGTTGAACGGAACGCCAAGGAAAATATCGCAGCTACGCTGGTACATCTGACAGGATAATCGCTCTCCCGCCACATAGAACTGGAATAAAAGATGACAGGGCGGCAGCGCCATTCTATCCAGTTCTCCTACATTCCATGCACTAACAATGTGTCTTCTCGAATCCGGATTATTTTTAATTGATTCCACTACGTTGGCGATCTGGTCAACATGGGTTCCGTCGGGTCTTGGCCAGGAACGCCATTGATAACCATAGACCGGTCCAAGCTCACCATCTGGTTTTGCCCATTCATCCCAGATAGTGACATCGTTTTCATGAAGATATTGCAGATTGGTACTGCCTTTCAGAAACCATAGCAGTTCATGAATGATAGATCTAAGGTGGAGTTTCTTTGTAGTCAATAAAGGGAAACCTTCCTGCAGATTAAATCTCATCTGATAACCAAATACGCTGATAGTTCCTGTTCCTGTCCGGTCAGATTTCAGGTATCCGTTCTTCATTACATGCTCAAGAAGGTCGAGATATTGTTTCATATTAATTCAGGCATTGTTCTCAAATAATTTAAAATTGATAATTGGTTTTTTTGTATAGTTAATAATTTTTGATTTCAACTGCTTTAGGATCGTGTTTATATCGAAAAAAGATTGCGAACAATATGGCTACAATCAATGCATAACCGGCGAATGTAAGCCAAATTCCATGCCAATTGAATTTAACGGGTCCAATTGTAAAATAATTATCGATAATGATGCCGCTTATACGGGTTCCCAGGAATGCACCGACTCCATTCGACATCATCATGAATAATCCCTGAGTGCTTGCCCTCATGGTAGGATCACTTTGGGTTTCGATATAAAGTGAACCTGAAATATTAAAGAAATCAAAGGCCATCCCGTATATGATACAGGATAAAATGATCATCCATAATAGGTTGGCTGGATTTCCATAAGCAAACAGTCCGAATCGCAATACCCATGCAATCATGCTTATAATGATAACTTTTTTAATGCCAAACCTCCGAAGAAAGAATGGGATCGTAAGAATAAAGAGGGTTTCAGAGATCTGTGAGATCGACATGATAATAGCGGGGTATTTCACAGCAACCAGGTCCTTAAAGGCTGGTGTGGTTTTAAAATCATGGAGGAATGTGTCACCATAAGCATTCGAAAGCTGTAATGCTAAACCAAGCAACATTGTAAAAATGAAAAATATTGCAAGCCTTCTTTTTTTAAAAAGTGCAAAGGCATTCAGACCCATTGCCTTGACGAATGACTGTTTCACCCCTTTTCCAAGAGGAGGACATGCCGGCAAGGAAAAGGAATACAATCCCAGAAGCAAAGATCCGGCCGAAGCCACGTAAAATTGTACAGCCGATGTTTCTATTTTGCTGATACTTACGATCCAGAGTGCTGCTATAAATCCAATGGTTCCCCAAACCCGTATAGGAGGATATTCCCTGATGATGTTCAATCCCCTGCTCTTCAAAGCTGTATAGGAAACCGAAATGGCCAGAGCAATCGTTGGCATATAAAAGATCATATAAAGAAAAATGACCCAGAACATCACCGATGGATCATTAACCAGCGGAATAAAGAACAGGATCACAGCACCGATCAGGTGAAAGGAACCATAGAGCCGTTCAGCATTGATCAAGCGATCAGCAATAATGCCCGCAATTGCCGGCATAAAAATGGATGCAAGACCCATGGTCGAGAAAAGTGCTCCGAAGCTGGTACCAGACCAGTGTTTTGTCTGAAACCAGTAAGCACCGATCGTAAGTAACCAGGAGCCCCACACGAAAAACTGTAAAAAATTAAGAAATACCAAACGTTTCTTTATTCCCATCAGGATTTTCTTATTTAAACGTCAGTTGAACTGTGAGAAGTTATTTCCGTTTTTTTATTTCATCCCGGATCCGTGATGCTTTTTCATATTCTTCATTCTCAACGGCCGATTGAAGCATTTGGGTTAGTTCGTCGAGGGAATATTCGGAAAAAGATGTTTCTTCATTTAGATTTTCATCTTCTGCAGGATTATCCTGTTTGGAATTTTCAGTGTCCTCTTCCATCAGGATACCCGCCGCTACCATAATGTTTTCATAGGTATATACGGGGCAACCGAAACGAAGGGCCAGTGCAATTGCATCTGAGGTACGGGAATCAATCTCCATCTCGGTTTTTCCATCCGAACAAATCAGTACAGCATAAAAAACCCCTTCGCTGAACTTATTTATGATGACTTCCAGAATACGGATATCAAAGGATTCTGCAAATGTCTTGAACAAATCATGAGTGAGTGGCCGTGGGGTTTTGATCTTTTCCAGCTCAATGGCAATGGATTGAGCTTCAAATCCCCCGATGATGATTGGTAGCCGCCGTTTTCCATCTTTCTCTCCTAGGATAAGCGCATAGGCGCCGCTCTGTGACTGGCTGTATGACATTCCGATAATCTCAAGCCGGATTTTTTCCATTTTCCACCTATCGTTTCCTAAGTACAAACCTACAGGAATTTTCTCAAAATGACAAATCCTTTCTAAAAAAACTGGTCAATTGAAAAATAGTTGATAATTTTGTCGCCAATCCTGATAGAAATAAATTTAAATACGTACATATGAAAAAAATCATTCTTTTGTTAGTTTCAATTATGATGCCGGCATTTATCTTTGCCAGTGAGGCAGATCTAAAAATCCCAAATTTGTCGGATAATCAGAATCACGTTTTGTTATTGGGGTTTCTGATTTGTCTTCTTGGAATGCTTTTTGGTCTCTATCAATACCGGAAAGTCAGTAGACTTGGTGCTCATAAGTCCATGCTCGATGTTTCCAAAGTGATCTTTGAAACCTGTAAAACCTACCTGATACAGCAGGGAAAATTTCTTATTATTTTGTTCCTTTTTATAGGACTCTGCATTGCTTTTTACTTCGGAGGTCTTCAGAATAATTCTTTTGGAGGTGTATTGCTGATACTCAGTTGGACAGTCATCGGAATCCTCGGATCATACGGTGTAGCATGGTTTGGGATCAGGATGAACACCCTTGCCAACAGTCGTATGGCCTTTGCGTCCCTGAAAAGGAAACCAATTAAATTATTAAACATCCCCCTCGATTCGGGAATGAGTATCGGGGTCATGCTGGTTTGCGTTGAACTGATTATGATGCTGATCATCCTGCTGTTCGTACCCAGGGAATTGGCAGGAGCCAGTTTTATCGGATTCGCTATCGGTGAATCCCTCGGCGCCTCTGCACTACGTATTGCCGGCGGTATTTTTACCAAGATTGCAGATATCGGTTCTGACCTTATGAAAGTCGTGTTCAAGATCAAAGAAGATGATCCTAGAAACCCTGGTGTTATTGCCGACTGTACCGGAGATAACGCAGGCGACAGCGTGGGTCCAACCGCTGATGGGTTTGAGACTTATGGCGTTACGGGTGTTGCATTGATCTCTTTTATTGTATTGGCTGTTTCCAGTGTTGATATACAGATGCAACTGCTCACCTGGATCTTTGTAATGCGTATCCTGATGGTTATTACTTCGATCACTTCATTCTATATCAACAAGCTTCTCAGCAAGACATTTTACGGTAAAAAAGACGATCTTGATTTTGAACGTCCACTTACCAATCTGGTTTGGATCACTTCTATTTTATCGATCATTGGCACCTTTATTACGAGTTATATTATGATTGGGGATCTAGGCAACAATCTCTGGCTTACACTTTCCATCATCATCAGTTGCGGTACACTGGGTGCTGCACTAATCCCTGAATTCACCAAGATCTTTACCAGTCCAAAATCAAAACATGTGAAGGAAATCGTGACTGCTTCCAAAGAAGGCGGCGCCTCCCTGAACATTCTTTCGGGCCTCGTTACCGGTAACTTCAGCGCATTCTGGCAGGGAATGGTTTTTCTGGTGCTGATGTTCATCGCTTATATGGCCAGCACAAATGGCCTGGATATGTTCATGGGGTATCCTTCCATCTTTGCATTTGGGTTGGTAGCATTTGGTTTCCTTGGCATGGGGCCTGTGACTATTGCCGTCGACAGTTATGGTCCGGTGACCGATAATGCACAATCGGTTTATGAACTTTCACTGATCGAAGAAAATATACCGCAAGCAACCACCGATATTCAGAGGGATTTCGGGTTTAAACCTGATTTTGAGAAAGCAAAACATTACCTTGAAGCTAACGATGGGGCGGGAAACACCTTTAAGGCGACGGCTAAACCGGTTCTTATCGGGACTGCTGTCGTAGGTGCCACTACAATGATTTTCTCACTGATCCTTCTCATCAAGAATAAATTCGGGATTGATCCGGAGAAAATACTGAATGTTCTGAATCCATATACGATCCTGGGATTTCTGATGGGAGGCGCTGTGATTTACTGGTTTACGGGCGCATCCATTCAGGCCGTCACGTCTGGAGCTTACCGTGCCGTGGAATATATCAAGAAAAACATCCATCTGGATGAAAATGCTGAAAAAAAGGCCTCAGTTGAAGCTTCTAAGGAAGTGGTGAAAATATGTACCCAATATGCTCAAACGGGTATGTTTAATATTTTTATTGCCATCTTTTCATTTGCACTTGCCATTGCATTTTTATCCGGCTACCGTAACATGAGTTCTATTGAGCCCACCAAGATATATGCAGCAGCTTCATTTTTTGTATCGTACCTTATTTCTATAGCATTCTTCGGTCTTTTTCAGGCAATTTTTATGGCTAATGCGGGTGGCGCATGGGACAATGCAAAGAAAGTTGTGGAAGTTGATATGAAGGAAAAAGGAACTCCTCTTCATGATGCAACCGTGATCGGAGATACAGTCGGCGATCCGTTCAAGGATACCTCTTCTGTTGCCATGAACCCTATCATCAAATTTACAACGTTGTTCGGACTTCTAGCCATGGAGATCGCTATTTCACCAAACTTTTACGCTATCGCGCCCTATATTGGGATCGTATTCTTTGCAATCGCAATTTACTTTGTTTACCGTTCTTTCTTTAACATGAGGATCAAAAAGTAAAACACACCAAGCGATCAAATTTCTTATTCTATCTTATTTAAAAAGAGGCTGCCAGAAAACGACAGCTTCTTTTGTTTTGAAACAACCAAACTTTTGGTACTTTTGCAGGAACACTATTAAAAAAATATAAACTCTATGATCACGAATAACTTCGCCAGAAGACATAACGGACCTTTCGGAGATCAGGTCCCTGAAATGCTAAAAAAGATCGGCGTTGGTTCACTGAACCAACTCATCGATGAAACAGTTCCTGCCAGTATCCGTATGAAGGCGCCATTGGATCTTCCCGATGGTATGAATGAGTATCAATATCTGAACCACCTTAAAATTATCGGATCCAAAAATAAGATTTACAAGACCCTGATCGGCCTAGGTTATTATAATACGATTACACCAGGGGTTATTTTGCGAAACATCCTTGAAAACCCAGGTTGGTATACTTCCTACACCCCATACCAGGCCGAGATCTCACAGGGAAGGCTTGAAGCTCTTCTGAATTTCCAAACCGTTGTTTCTGATATGACAGGAATGCCCATTGCCAATTCTTCACTGCTTGATGAAGGAACGGCAGCTGCCGAGGCCATGCTCCTGCTCTTTAATGCACGGTCGAGGGAAGCTATTAAGCGGGAAGCTAATAAGTTTTTTGTATCGATGGATCTTTTCCCACAGAGCATCGATGTTATTAAGACCAGGGCAGTTCCAAGGGGTATCGAATTGATATTCGGCAAGTACGATGAATTTGTTTTTAATGATAAATTTTTCGGGGCTGTCGTTCAGTATCCTAACCAGTTTGGAGCCGTTGTCGATTACCGTGAGTTCACAGAAAAGGTACACGGTATTGGGGCAGGAGTTGCAGTTGCAGCCGACATACTCAGTCTTGCGCTGTTAACGCCTCCCGGCGAATGGGGCGCTGATATTGTTTTCGGATCAACCCAGCGTTTCGGCATTCCTATGGGCTATGGTGGACCACATGCAGCTTACTTTGCCATCAAAGAGGAATACAAAAGGCATATCCCCGGAAGGATCATTGGCATTTCAGTCGATGCAAATGGGAACCGTGCGTTAAGAATGGCTCTTCAAACTCGTGAACAGCACATCAAACGTGAACGGGCCACATCCAACATTTGTACAGCCCAAGTACTGCTTGCAGTCATGGCTGGTTTCTATGCCGCCTGGCACGGACCGAAAGGAATCCGCCAGATTGCACGTCACATCAATATCCTTGCAGGCGTTCTTTCACAAGAATTACAGAAATGCGGGTACCGTCAGTTGAATAATTATTTTTTTGATACCCTGGCGATTCGTATCCCTGAAGGAACATCCGTCAAAACCATCAAACAGGCTGCACTGAAGAATAAAATGAATTTCCGCTACATCGATGCAAAGACGGTCGGGATCAGTGTTGACGAAACCACATCACTAGAAGATATTAACCTAATCCTTTCTATTTTCGCCCAGGCGAATATCAAGCCTTTCACCGCATTTGTCTGTGATCCAAAAGAATGTGAGAAGATTACAACCATCCCCGAAAATCTGAGCCGTACTTCTACTTATCTGACACATAAGGTGTTCAATTCCTATCACTCGGAAACGGAAATGATGCGATACATTAAGAAACTCGAGATCAAAGACCTTTCACTTAACCGGTCGATGATTCCACTGGGATCATGTACTATGAAGTTGAATGCGGCTGCCGAGTTGTTCTCTCTTAGTTGGCCTGAGTTTGGTGCTATCCATCCTTTTGTTCCGAAAAACCAGGCAGAAGGATATCAATACCTGATCCATGAACTGGCAAAGGATCTTTGTACTATCACAGGTTTTGAAGGAATCTCCTTCATGCCCAATTCAGGCGCTGCCGGGGAATATGCAGGATTGATGGTTATCCGTCAATATCATTTAAGCCGCAAGGAAGGTCACCGGAATATCTGTCTGATCCCTTGTTCTGCGCATGGCACTAATCCTGCCAGTGCCGTGATGGCCGGAATGCAAGTAGTAGTCGTGGATTGTGATGCTAAAGGAAATATTGACCTGACTGACCTGAAAGCAAAAGCGACACAGTTCAAAGATAACCTGGGCGCGTTAATGGTGACGTATCCCTCGACACATGGGGTATTCGAGGAAGAGATCCTTGAAATCATCAGAGTCATTCATGAGAATGGAGGCCAGGTTTACATGGATGGTGCCAATATGAATGCACAGGTCGGATTGACCAATCCAGGGCTTATTGGAGCGGATATTTGCCATCTTAACCTGCATAAGACCTTTGCTATTCCTCATGGCGGTGGTGGCCCGGGCGAAGGCCCGATTGCAGCTGCAAAACATCTTATTCCTTTTCTACCGAAACATGTATTTATTAAAACCGGCGGCGATGAAGGGATTACGGCTGTTGCTTCCGCACCATACGGCAGTGCCCTCATTCTTCCAATTTCCTATGGATATATCAAGATGATGGGAGGCAGTGGTTTGACAGAAGCTACAAAATATGCAATCCTCAATGCCAACTACCTGAAATCCTGTCTGGAACCGTATTATCCGATCCTCTATTCAGGCAGCAAAGGCCGTTGTGCACATGAAATGATCGTCGATTGCAACGCCATTACAAAAATATCTGGTATCGGCGCCATTGACATTGCCAAACGACTGATGGACTATGGATTCCATGCCCCGACCGTGGCATTTCCTGTTCATGGAACACTTATGGTCGAACCTACAGAAAGTGAACCTTATTACGAATTGAATAGACTGGTAGATGCCATGGTGGCAATTCGTAAAGAAATCGATGAGATCGTTGAAGGAAAGGCTGATAAGGTGGATAATGTGATCATGAAAGCGCCCCATACTGCACAGATGGTATCAGCCAATGAGTGGAAATTCCCCTATTCGAGACAAAAAGCCGCTTATCCCATGCCATGGTCGGCCGATGATAAATACTGGCCAACGGTTACACGCATCGATGATGCCTTTGGTGATAGGAATTTGGTTTGCCGGTGCGATTAGGAAGATAATATAAAATCTTTAACTTTACGTTGCATAAGGCATCGTTATGAGATGCAGGTGCCTTTACAGGTGTCAAAATTCGTATATCTTTAATTTTATGAAACATGGTTTTTTATTACTGTTTCTTCTGGGAGCAATGCAATTGCAGGCACAGAAGCTTGATATGACAGTTGATTCAATTATTAAAACCGATTATGCTAAAAATGGACGAATTAAAGATTCGGCATTAGTAATAAAAGGAATTTATATCGGGACCCGAAAAGTTTATAATAAAAATGGGAAGTTATGGTCGATAATAAATTATGGTGATTACAAGCTTCCGAGGACAATTCCGACAAAGACATATTTCTCCAGTGGGTCAGCAAGGATGAATGAAGGCAAATACATTCAGACCTCTGAAAATTATATAATAAAAACCGGTACATGGAAGTGGTACTGGAAAAATGGTTCTATTTTGGATTCTGTTATTTTCAAGAATGATCACGAATTGTTCAGAGCCCGGTTCTCAAAATCACGTAAGCTTCAGTTTACTGAGAAATATCCTGAAAATGCAAAAGACGGAGACCAGATCAAAATTACAGGGTACAAAAATAATGGGTCTATTAAGTACAACCGGATAGGAATTAAAGGAAAAAATGGGTATTGATATTTAGCTGCTGAAAGAACGTTTAAAATACCATAAAATCTGAATCCGTAAAATGAATAAAAAATCGACCGTCTTAATCATATCCTTCGTTCTATTATTGTTCGCAGCTAAAACCTTCGCCTGCACCACATTTATAATTTCAGGGAAACACACGGCAGACGGAAAACCCATATTATTTAAAAACAGAGATACGGATGAAAAACAAAACTCCCTGGTGTTTTTTAATGATAGTCCATTTAAATATATTGCTTTAGTTGATGGGACTGAAGAATGGAAGAAAATGGTTTGGGGTGGTTACAATGAAGCGGGATTTGCCATAATTAATTCAGCAGCTTATAATAATAATGTTGATGATAGTTCCAAATTGAAAGACCAGGAAGGCGTAATCATGAAACTTGCATTACAAACATGCAGGTCTCATAAAGATTTTGAAAAATTGCTTGAATCATTGCCTAAGCCAATGGGTCTGGATGCTAATTTTGGAGTTATTGACGCGTTTGGGGGAGCAGCATATTATGAAACCGGGAATTACAATTTTACAAAATTTGATGCAAATGATACATCTGTTGCTCCAAATGGAATTCTTGTCCGCACAAATTATTCAACCAGGGCAGACCTCACAAAAGGCTATGGCTTTTGCAGGTATAATACTGCTGTGAGTGCCCTTTCAGTAGCAGCAGCTCAAAACAAGATCTCCCCTCAATTCTTATTTGACAACATTTCACGAAATCTCACTCACTCATTAACTAAAACTGATCTATGGGCAGAATTGCCTAAAGAAAGAAATATTCCCGAATTTAAATTTTTTATCGATTATATTCCAAGAGAATCAACAGCGTCCGCAATAATGATTGTCGGAGCTAAGGACCAGAATCATATAAAAGATGCGATGATGTGGACGATTTTAGGTTTCCCATTGACATCCGTTGCCATTCCAACCTGGATTTCGGGTGGGAACAATTTACCAAAAGCAGTAACTATGGATGACAAATTACATTCACCAATTTGTAGTGCCGCCTTAAAGTTTAAAAAGGAATGCTTTCCGATTACTTACGACAAGGGTTGGAACTATATCAATCTTTCAGTTGTCATCAATCAACAAAAAAATGGATACATGCAATTACTTCAACCTATTGAAGATGAAATTTTTAAAAAAGCCGATCTATTAATTAGTGGCCTTGAGATAGGTACAAGAACTGAGAAAGATATTCAATCGTTCTATTCATGGGTTGATCAATATTTGCTTACAGCTTTTAAGACCCAATTTAATTTTAATCTTTTTAATAATTGAGAAATTCTATTATGAGGGTGGCTATTATAAATGGAAAAAGATAAAAGATGATGAGAAACCAAAAATTAACTTTTGGTCTACTTTTATTATTTATGTTTACAGGAGAGAATTTAAGTGCCCAGGACTGGGCAAACATAGAACGATACAGAAATGAGAACACAAGACTCGGGGACCCCATTTCAGGTGAAAACCGGGTCGTATTTATGGGCAACTCCATTACAGAAGGATGGAGCAGGTTCTATCCGGATTTTTTTTCAGGGAAACCATACATAAATCGTGGTATCAGCGGGCAAACAACGCCTCAGATGCTGGTCAGATTCAGATCTGACGTAATCAATCTTAAACCGGCTGTTGTTGTTATTCTGGCAGGCACAAATGATATTGCCGGCAATACGGGACCCTCAACGCTGGAAATGATCGAAGATAATATAATTTCCATGGCAGAACTGGCAAGGGCTAACGGTATTAAAGTTGTTCTTTCTTCTGTTTTACCAGCCTTAGATTATCCATGGAAACCTGGGCTTAATCCTGCTGAAAAAATTGTTGCCCTTAATGAGGTGCTTAAAACGTATTCAAATAAAAATAAGATTATTTATCTTGATTATTATTCATCCATGGTGGATGAACGAAAGGGATTAAAGGACAAGTATACCTATGATGGGGTTCATCCGAATGCAGCTGGATATAAAGTAATGGCACCCCTGGCTGAAGAAGCAATAGCAAAAGCATTAAAACAAAAATAAATCAGACTGAAACTTTTAAACGGTATTCGGATGACTGGCTGGTTACTGGTAGAGAGGAAGTAGGATTTATTTTTTGCTAAATTATTTGGAATTTCCTGATATATCATAGTAAATTAGCTCAAAATATGAGCTTTTGTCAAGAGCTCATTATGAAAGGATAACATATGTGATTTAATCTAATTTTGATTAATCAATTTTTAATCAAAGGAAATGGACAATCTCTTACAAATTAATTACTCCGAAGATCTTAAAAAGGCAATCAATATTGCCCAGGCCATCGCCAAAGAATTTATAAATGAATACGTTACTCCAGCACATCTTCTAAAGGCCTTGTTGCATAAAGAGGTCGGCCTTAGATCTTTTCTCTGGATCCATAGGTAAAGATGTTTATTATATGGATGAATGGGCGGATGTAAGGATTGAATCTTCACCCAAGGCCGGGAAAATAAAAGACCAGCCGGTCGCAGATGAACAGACACAAACAGTGTTGATGGAGGCTGACAATTTTCGTTTGAAACTTTCGAAAGATCTGATCGATCCGATTTGTGTGCTCGCTTCCATTAGCACTCCTGGCGTAGGTTTCAGCTATGACCAGCTAAAAACCTTTCCCATAACGCAAAAAGAGATCCTTGACACACTGGTAAACAAATCAGATCTTGAAAATATCCTGGGAACAACTTCAGAGGAAGGTAAAAAAGGTTCACCGGAGAAAAAACAAAATGCTCTTCTGAAATTCTGTACTGACAAAACAGATCTTGCAAGACAAGGTAAACTTGACCCGGTTATATGCAGGGACAGGGAATTGCTGATGATAGCAGAGATACTCGGGCGGCGTTCCAAACCGAACGTTATGATAATCGGCGATCCGGGAGTTGGAAAAACCGCCCTGGTAAATGGCTTTACGAAGAATATTATCGATCAGAAAGTACCAGCCACATTAAAAGATGCGAAGATCTTCGAACTTGATTTTGGATCGCTGATTGCAGGAGCGTCTTATAAAGGAGAAATTGAGGACCGGCTTAAGAGCATTATACGTGAGATCGAGCAATTTGATAAGGCAATCCTGTTTATCGATGATATTCACATGCTCCTTGACAAACAGGCAGGAGCCTCAGGAGCAGCCAACCTGTTAAAGCCCGAACTCTCAAAAGGGGTTTTAACGATTATCGGCACAACATCGATCGACAATTATACAAAGCATATTGAGACAGATGAGGCTTTTTCACGCCAGTTCGAAATCATCAAAGTGGAAGAGCCAACTGAAGATGCCGGTTTAAAAATGCTTGAAACAATTGTCCCGATATATGAGCAGCATCACAATATTAAAGTCGGGCAGGATGTGATGAAGGAAGCAATCAGACTTTCGAAGCGGTACCTGAAAGAAAGAAGCCTTCCTGATTCAGCAATAGACCTAATTGACAGGACGATGTCGGGCGTAAGGATGATGAAAGACACTTCTGAAAATGAACTGGCAGGTTTGATGGATATACTGAAGGTGCTGAAGAATAATGATAATAAATCGGATGAGAAGGATTTCATTAAAGATCTGCAGGTATTTTATAACCAGATAAAAAACAGGATCTCACCTCTTCTTCTTTCACAACTTGATGACCAGACGGATGCAATGACTCTTGAAACATCCGGTGAACTGCTGGAATATGTGACTTCAATGCTTACGAATCTGGAAAGTGCGGCCAAAAAAGAAAAAGATTCCCTCGATAAAAGCGATGTGGGAGCAGTAGTTTCTTATAAAACGGGTATCCCCATCGGAAAAGTCCAATCCCAGGAACGTGACAGGCTTCTTAATATGGATGATCATTTGAAAAGACGGGTTGTCGGACAGGATCATGCCATAAAAAGCATCACGGAAGCAATTCTGGAATCCCGGTCAGGTTTAAGTAAGGCCGGTCAGCCTATCGGTTCGTTTTTCTTCCTTGGACCGACAGGTACGGGAAAGACAGAGTTAGCAAAATCGCTTGCTGAGTTCCTGTTCCAGGATGAATCATTCATGATAAGGTTTGACATGTCGGAATTCAAGGAAGAACATTCGGCTGCGCTGTTATATGGTGCCCTCCGGGATATGTGGGATATGAAGAAGGAGGGTTGCTGGTAAACAAGATCAGACAGCAGCCATATTCAGTTATTTTGTTTGATGAGATTGAGAAGGCCCATACATCAGTATTTGATATATTTCTCCAGATACTCGACGAAGGAAAGCTTCATGACCGGTTAGGAAAAGAAGGCGATTTTTCGAATTCCCTGGTCTTATTCACTTCAAACATCGGCAGCGATTATATCGTCGATTCTTTCAATAAAGGGATCATCCCGCCTTCCACTGATCTTATGGAGATCATGAGCCGGTATTTCAGACCTGAATTCCTCGGCAGGTTAACCGAGATCGTTCCTTTTGCGCCCATCAATGAGAAGAATATTGTGAAGATATTTGATATTCACCTTAATAACCTTCTAAAATCACTTGAATTGCAGGGCATTCATCTCATCCTTGAACAGGATGCAAAAGAGAAGCTGGCTATCTCCGGTTTTACTCCTAAATATGGGGCCCGGCCGATCATCGGGATCATACGATCAAGGTTAAGAAGACCCTTATCAAAAATGATTATTGCAGGTAAAATTGGAAAAGGATCTGTTGTAACAGTAAAAACAGATAATCAAGGAGAAATTATTTGGAATACGGATTAGGAATTATTACTTTTGACAGGCATTTAAATATTTAAACCTAATTAATATAACAATTTATGGATACATATGATATTGGCGGCAGTGAAGTAAAAGGCGATGCTAGTGAAGCTATCAGTGAAATCCAGCAGAACAGAACACTGTTGGTTGAAAAACTCACAGCGGAAGCACCTGTTAAACCTGAAATCGTTCAGGGATTGACTAAAATTGATGAGGTGTTTGAACATTTCAAACCACAGATTGATATTGATTTTCAGGACAGTGAAGGTGTCACAGAGAAGAAAATCTCAACTTCGGCAATCTTGCCGATTTTGGGGTTAAAGGAATCACAGCACAAAGTGAATTCCTTCAGAATCTTACCATGCAAAAAGAACAATTGCAGAAAATCATCAAACAATTAAAAAGCAATAAGATGATGCGGAAGGCACTTGAGAACCCTGAAGACAAAACAATCATTGCTTAATTCTATCTATGCCATGATCAGGGAAATCGAGAAGGCTTAAATGATGCTAAGATTGAGCCCACTATGAAAAGTCTTTTTTTATCATCAGAACCCCACGCCCTGAGTTGGCAGTCGGCAGGAGGCAGTCAGAAGTCAGCAGTCGGTAGTCGGAAGGAGGCAGTCGGCAGTTGGCAGTCGGCAGGAGGCAGTCAGAAATCAGAAGTCAGCAGTCAGCAGTCAGCAGTTGGCAGTCGGCAGGAGGCAGTTGGCAGGAGGCAGTCGGCAGAGGAGGCAGTCAGAAGTCAGCAGTCAGAAGTCAGCAGTGGGTAGTCGGCAGGAGGCAGTCGGCAGGAGGCAGTTGGCAGTCGGCAGTCGGCAGTTGGCAGGAGGCAGTCAGAAATCAGAAGTCAGCAGTCAGCAGTTGGCAGTCGGCAGGAGGCAGTTGGCAGGAGGCAGTCGGCGGTTGGCAGTCGGCAGGAGGCAGTCAGAAGTCAGTAGTCGGTAGTCGGCAGGAGGCAGTCGGCAGGAGGCAGTTGGCAGTCGGCAGTCGGCAGTTGGCAATCGGCAGGAGGCAGTCAGCAGTTTGCAGTGGGCAGGAGGCAGTCAGCAGTTGGCAGTCAGCAGGAGGCAGTCAGCAGTTTGCAGTCAGCAGGAGGCAGGAGGCAGTCGGCAGGAGGCAGTCAGAAGTCAGCAGTCGGTAGTCGGCAGGAGGCAGGAGGCAGGAGGCAGGAGGCAGTATGATTAAAATGAGTATCCGGAGGGGACTCAAGATTTAAAAGAAAATCGAAACGGCTTAAATGATTCTAAAATTCAAAATGTATTCCAAATAAATAAAAAATTATTCTATGGATCCTCAAGAAAGAAAAGAAACCAATATAGAACAGTTCAGGGAAAAAGTGGCCTCGGATATCAGCAAAGTTGAAAAACCGGAGGAATTATTGCAAACAAGTATTGACGGATTGACCCGGGTTGGCGGTTTTGACTTGTTGGAAGCGGCCATTGAAGGTGTTCAGAATCTAAATCCTGAAAGAAAAGCCAGGAAAAAAATATTTCTGTCCGAATCGGCAAAGAAAAAAGAACGTGAGGACCTAAAAAGATCCTGGAACTCTGGGCTGCAATAATACAATCGTCAGAAAACGTTTCTGATATGGTAGAGCAATCAGAAAAGAGTTCACTCATTGCAGAAAAGACCCTGAAAGATAACTTATCAAAAGCGGTTAACTTAACACGTGAACTTGAAAAATCATACCGTTCAGTTGCACTATTCTTTAAAAATACAGGATCTGACAAGATCAAGAACCTGTCGGTCATGAATGCAGCTCCCGAACAGGTGAAAGACCTTGATGATACCCGTTTTATAGATGCAGTGACAGAAGAACTTGTCGCCAATTTTGACAGGCTGGATCTTCGTAATAATTACAGTCTCCTTGTTATACCCGGTTTCCTTGGTTCCAATATGGTGATTGAGAAATGGGGGAAGGTTGCTTATAATAATAAAGTAATGCTCATTACCGATTTTGAACACCTTGATAATCCAGATGATGCGATGGAGATGTTTGAGTCGGCCAATCTTACCGGCGGGGATATTTACCGGTCAAATGTCATGATGACTTGTAACTGGCTGGTTGGAAGGAAGAAATTTAACGAGATTGGCGAAGAAGAGGAACTTTATGTACCTCCGTCATCAGCATTGGCAGGAACCATTTACAATACGCTTATGTCGCAGGTTGCCGCAGGAAAGAAACATGGTGGTTTGAGCGAAGTCGATGGCGTTCGGTTTGATCTTAAAAAAAGCGAAATCGCAAGTCTCGAAAAATTAGGGCTGATCCCAATGGTAAATGAATATGGCAAAGTTATGGCTTTCTCTGCCAAGACGTTATTCAGCGGCGATAACCTCGGATTGCAGACTTATTCAGTGGTGAGGGTTTTCGATTATGTGACCAAAGTACTGATGGATTTTTTGAACCGCAGAGCTTTTGAGAATTTCAACGTCAAAACAAAAAAAGAGATACAATCGCAAATTGTTCGTTTTCTCGACAATATCACAGGACCGGGTAAACTCATTGAAAGTTTTACCATTAAACGTTTTGATCAGGACCCCGTTCAAAAGGACAGGATCTATCTCGATATTAATATGAAACCTTATTTCCCGGCCAAAAACTTCATGATCAAAATGGATGGACAGAAGGGAGATGACGGAAATGATTGGGATTCAAAGTATGAACAAGCTTAATATTCAGTTAATTGATTTCAAACATTTCTGAAAAGTTTTTTTACCGCAAAGACGCAAAGACGCTAAAAAGCGCGAAGAAGGATATTGGAGAGATAGCTGCCTCGGAGTATCTTTTTTAATTGATAATCGAACTTATATGAGTTCTGCACAAAAAGGTGCATGAAAATAAAAACAAAAAACATTACGTTAAGTTAAGATCGAACTATAGAACAAAGGTTTGTGACCAGTCAAGAAAAGGAATTTTAATTTTTTATTTACTAAGGAATATCGATCAACGATTTTTGAAGTAAGATAGGAATTCAGGGGCACTAAAATGAGTTCTCGAAGGGAACTTGAATATGAATAAACCTAATATTTTGTCATTTAACATTAATTATTAACCTTAAATTTTAGAATTATGTCGTTCAAAGCAAAAATGACTGTTTCCGGGAAAGATTATCCTGTTGTTTCTCTCTCCTATGGGTTAAACCAATCAGTAGATCAAAGCGGAAGACCTACATCTGAGGTTAAGGGGCAGAATATCACTGTTGTAGTTGAATCATCCGAAGACAACTCGCTGATGGAATGGGCAGTAGATAGTTATGGAAAGAAAAACGGTTCAATTGTATTCAACAAAATTGACTCGGATCAGAAGATGAAACAATTGGATTTTACCGATGGTTATATTACCAGTTATTCCGAAAATTTCGGGGGAGAAACAATGATGATGACTGTTTCTATCTCCTGCAGGAAGCTAAAAGTCGGGAATGCCGAAGTAGATAATGCCTGGCCGCAGTAATCTCTGGCGAAAATATTTTTCAGGATCATGCATGGATTAAGCTCCTTAATTCATGTGTTGATGTTGTTTATATTAATACTCCAATGTTATGGCATTTACAGCAACTTTGCACATTAAGGGACATTCAAAAGAACAGGATGGGATGCGGGTCATTTCCTGCGACTTTGCCTTTAATCAAAAAGTAGATCCGACCGGAGTACCCATATCGAAAGTAAGCGGAGGAATTATCAATATCGGGCTTAAAAACGAAAATGATTTTGATCTGGTTAACTGGATGTTCTCCAATAGCGCCAAAAAGGATGGGAAGATCGTATTCTCATCCGGTATTTCCGACAATCAATCGTTCCAGACGATCAATTTCACAGATGCTGTACTGATCAATTATCACCAGGTATTTTCAGAGGAAGACGAAGTACTTGTTAATCTGACAATTTCCTGTCGTGAGATCGAAATCTCGGGCGCTTCTTTCACTAATGTCTGGGAGACTTCGGATTAACGAAGTGCATTCTTATTTATAAAATTTCCCCGTCATGGCACATGCAAGTGGTTCTTCAATTGTTATCGGGCAAGATGAATTAAGATCATTTTCCTCATTTGAAATCAGGGAGGACATTCTTAATCTGCATAAATTTTCGTTGGTTTGTCCCCGCAGTGCACTGGCAGCCTTAAGTTCAAGTAGCCAGCAAGGGTGGAATGTGAGTAATAAGATCGGTTCGCCGATTACCTTCAGCGTCACCGGGATTGAGACACACCGAGGCAAATCAAAGGATTTTCGCTATAAAGGAATTATCACCAGTATTTGTGCTTACAGAGACGAAATCAACAGCATTCAGGAATTAGTCCGTATCTCAGGCTCAGGTTCGGATATCCTTCTGGAAGACATTCCTAATTGCCGTTGCTTTGAAGACAAATCCATTAATGAGATCGTGGACCAGATCCTGATGTCTTATCCGCAGGACCTGATCTCAAAAACAGGATCTCACAGGGATTCCACGCGTTATCCTTATATTGTTCAATACAATGAAACCACTCTTGAGTTTTTTCACAGGTTGCTGGGCATCTTTGGGGAATGGTTTTATTATGATGGCAAGAACCTTGTTTGCGGGCCTGTGAAAAAAACTGAAGAAACAGGGGTTTATGGCGTAAATCTTTCAAATGTCGAAGTCAGCTCGAGTATTTTCCCATTGAATTTCCGGACAAAATATCATGATGTTGTTCATGATACAACTTCGAGCGGCGAATCTGCGAATGTTTCCCTTGATTCTTTTGTCGGGAAAGCAGGTAAAAATGCCCTGAATCGTTCAGGCAGTCTTTACCCCACGAGCAGAGAATCATTTATACCCTTTATAAATTCATTAAATGCTCAACCGGACCCCATAAATGACAGAATCTCGGTTCAGAAAAAACTACTTGCTACCGCACTTGTCAGTATATCCGGTAATTGTCTTACCCCATTGCACGCAGGGTATGTGTTGAATGTCTTTTCACATCACAAGAATAATCTTGATCCTTCTACCGTTGATCTGGGCGGCTATATGATCACAAAAGTGACTCATTATTTTACCGATCATGAAAAGAACTATTATAATACTTTTGAAGGGATCCCTTCTGAAATGGATATCTTTCCGAGGAGACAGGAGCTCAATAAACCCTATTGCCCGGTACAAAATGCCGTGATCACAGATAATAACGATCCCGACAACCTGGGGAGGGTGAAGGTACATTTTGACTGGATGGAAGATGGTCAAAGCACTCCCTGGATCTCTATGGTTAATCCTCATTCGGGGGATAACCGGGGATTTTATTTTGTTCCCGAGACCGGAGATGAAGTAATTGTCGGATTCGAACAGAACCATCCCCAGAAACCCTATGTGATGGGATCTATATATGGCGGCAATCATGCTCCGGGCCAGGGTTGGGGAACCAGCAAGAATGATATTAAAAAGATCCGTACCCGCCAGGGAAACACGATTGAATTTGACGATAGCTTCGGAATCGAAAAGCTCATCATCTATAATGGAACCGGTGATTCAGCCGCTTCCAGCAACAATCAAATCTCTCTTACACTTAATCCGGATAAAATAACCATTGAATCAGACGGAGATATTGAGATCAAAGGAATCAACCTGAACATTCACGCGGACTCAGATATTTCTATCCAGTCCGATAGCGGGACTATAAGTTTGAAAGGGTCACAGGTTTCAATCCAGGCCGATGGCGGCAGTGTAGGATTGAATGGTCAGCAGGTGTCAATCCAGGCTGATGAAGAGTTCAAGGCCGAAGGGGCTACTGCAGAGATTGATGGTTCCGGCCAGGTTACAATAAAAGGAGGATTAGTTCAGATCAATTAAAAACGAAGACTATGCCATCAGCCGCCAGAGTTGGAGATATGCATACCTGTCCGATGCAAACACCTGGGACGCCTCCGATACCCCATGTCGGCGGACCTATACTGCCACCGGGAGCTTCCACAGTCCTGATCGGCGGACAGCCGGCAGCATGTGTTGGAGATATGGCTACATGTGTCGGGCCACCTGATTCCATCGTCATGGGATCGACAACTGTCCTGATCGGGGGAAAACCGGCTGCCCGTATGGGAGATACCACGACACATGGAGGATCAATTACTATTGGTTGTCCGACGGTGATGATCGGGGGGTAAAGTAAGTCGGCAGTCAGCAGTCGGCAATCAGCAGTCGGCAGTCGGCAGTTTTTGAGAATCGTGACGCGGAAAATGTGGTGAACTGGTGAACTGGTGAACAGCCCCTCCCCCGTCCCCTCCCCATTCGGGGCGGGGAGTTTCGTAACCTGTGACTCAGAAAAATGAGAAAGGATAATAATATCGCTCCGATGGAGCGGAGGAAAATCAGATGAATGGTCAATTCTACGAACATACCGCTCCGATGGAGCGGGGGAAAATCAGATGAATGGTCAATTCTACGAACATACCGCTCCGATGGAGCGGAGGAAAATCAGATGAATGGTCAATTCTACGAACATACCGCTCCGATGGAGCGGGGGAAAATCAGATGAATGGTCAATTCTACGAACATACCGCTCCGATGGAGCGGAGGAAAATCAGATGAATGGTCAATTCTACGAACATACCGCTCCGATGGAGCGGGGGAAAATCAGATGAATGGTCAATTCTACGAACATACCGCTCCGATGGAGCGGCTCGTTTATGGTTGGGATCATGATGCTACGAACATACCGCTCCGATGGAGCGGAGGAAAATCAGATGAATGGTCAATTCTACGAACATGCCGCTCCGATGGAGCGGAGGAAAATCAGATGAATGGTCAATTCTACGAACATACCGCTCCGATGGAGCGGGTTGTTTCTGGTTGGGATCATGATGCTACGAACATACCGCTCCGATGGAGCGGCTCGTTTATGGTTGGGATCATGATGCTACGAACATACCGCTCCGATGGAGCGGAGGAAAATCAGATGAATGGTCAATTCTACGAACATACCGCTCCGATGGAGCGGGTTGTTTTTGGTTGGGCCTATTGTTGCTACGAACATACCGCTCCGATGGAGCGGAAAAAAACCAAATGCTCGTTTATCGCTACGAACATACCGCTCCGATGGAGCGGGGGAAAATCAGATGAATGGTCAATTCTACGAACATACCGCTCCGATGGAGCGGCTCGTTTATGGTTGGGATCATGATGCTACGAACATACCGCTCCGATGGAGCGGAGGAAAATCAGATGAATGGTCAATTCTACGAACATGCCGCTCCGATGGAGCGGGTTGTTTCTGGTTGGGATCATGATGCTACGAACATACCGCTCCGATGGAGCGGGTTGTTTTTGGTTGGGCCTATTGTTGCTACGAACATACCGCTCCGATGGAGCGGAGGAAAATCAGATGAATGGTCAATTCTACGAACATACCGCTCCGATGGAGCGGCTCGTTTATGGTTGGGATCATGATGCTACGAACATACCGCTCCGATGGAGCGGCTCGTTTATGGTTGGGATCATGATGCTACGAACATACCGCTCCGATGGAGCGGCTCGTTTATGGTTGGGATCATGATGCTATGAACATACCGCTCCGATGGAGCGGAGGAAAATCAGATGAATGGTCAATTCTACGAACATACCGCTCCGATGGAGCGGCTCGTTTATGGTTGGGATCATGATGCTACGAACATACCGCTCCGATGGAGCGGCTCGTTTATGGTTGGGATCATGATGCTACGAACATACCGCTCCGATGGAGCGGGTTGTTTCTGGTTGGGATCATGATGCTACGAACATACCGCTCCGATGGAGCGGGTTGTTTCTGGTTGGGCCTATTGTTGCTACGAACATACCGCTCCGATGGAGCGGAGGAAAATCAGATGAATGGTCAATTCTACGAACATACCGCTCCGATGGAGCGGAGGAAAATCAGATGAATGGTCAATTCTACGAACATACCGCTCCGATGGAGCGGCTCGTTTATGGTTGGGATCATGATGCTACGAACATACCGCTCCGATGGAGCGGGTTGTTTCTGGTTGGGATCATGATGCTACGAACATACCGCTCCGATGGAGCGGGTTGTTTCTGGTTGGGATCATGATGCTACGAACATACCGCTCCGATGGAGCGGGTTGTTTCTGGTTGGGATCATGATGCTACGAACATACCGCTCCGATGGAGCGGGTTGTTTTTGGTTGGGATCATGATGCTACGAACATACCGCTCCGATGGAGCGGGTTGTTTCTGGTTGGGCCTATTGTTGCTACGAACATACCGCTCCGATGGAGCGGGGGAAAGACAAGTGCAAAGTGCCAAGTGCAAAGTGTGAAGGATGAAGGGTGAAGGGTTTTGAATGATCGAATATCGATCAACGAGTTTTGAAGTCAGAGTGGAATTATGGAAGTATGAAGGTTGAGTTGAATAATCGAATATTGATCAACGAGTTTTGAAGTCAGAGTGGAATTAAGGAAGTATGAAGGTTGAGTTGAATAATCGAATATCGATCAACGAATTCTGAATTCTGATTTAGTTGAAAAAGCGCAATCCAAAGAATAACACTTTTACTACAGAAAAATCCGATAAGGAAGAATATTCATGGAGGCTTCTTCGAGTTTTATTTTGAGGTCTTCTTTGAGGAATTTTAATTCTTCTTCTGATAGTTGCACTCCCTTTTTTGAGAGGTGGAGGTGGATGTCTATTGTGCGGATGAAGCCGGTGTCGGCGGTGGTGCCGGAGGCGATGCCTTTTGTGACTTCTACTTTTTCCAGGTTTTTTCCAAAGTGTTCGAAGCAGAAGGCTTTTATATCTTCGGCTGAGACGACCCTGCCCTTCGAAAGGAGGGCTTTGCGATAGGAATTGATACGGTCTTCAGTATCCATTCTGTCACGGCCACCAGCGGTTACTGTGAGGAAACGGACGGATTCTTTTTTGAGATCGCTGCCCGAATAAATATTCATCGGGGTTCCCGGTTTTATATTATTGGCCTGTGAGCCATCCGTGGACCAGAACTCAATAAATACAGTTTCATCATTCTGGGTGGAGCGGAGCATGATGTAAGAGATATTCTCTTTTTGGGCACTGGTATCGGTGAGACGTTGTTCGATCCGGGCAATGATCTGATTCATTTCCCTAAGGTTCGAATAAACCATGTCGGCACCAAGGATGGAGAAAGCGGCATTCTCGTCACGCAGCAGCTCCAGGAGGTAATTGAGGATCTCGACCGCATTCCTGTTATCGAACCTCCCCACCCCACCCTGACGGAGGACATAGGAACCG
Source organism: uncultured Bacteroidales bacterium (assembly GCA_963785325.1). Taxonomy (GTDB): domain Bacteria; phylum Bacteroidota; class Bacteroidia; order Bacteroidales; family FEN-979; genus FEN-979. The sequence goes on from CAWAVC010000025.1 coordinate 140,470, forward strand.
CGTTCTATCTCATTGACCCGGGAAAAGGTTTTCCGGCCATATTTTGTGCCATTGGAACCGGATACGGATGACATGTCGAAAAACGCGTTATCGGCTTTTAACGGAATAATTGTGACCTGATCCCTGGCTGAATAGGTGAATTTATGCAGTTGCCGGTTGATGACGGGAAAACAATTCAACGAACAAAAGATGTTCTCAATGACATCGAGGGGCAATGGCTGAAAAAAATCCAGCCTTATCCAGATACAAGGGGTTTTTATCGTTTCCAGCGTTTCCTTGTTAAAAGAGGCGAGCAGGGACGGCGGATAATTTGTATTGATCAGAAAATCCTTAACCGTGGGATCATCCGTAAGGGTCATGAAATTTTTATTGTAAAACTGGTTTACATGGTCACACACCTTTGAAGAAGTATCCCAATCAAGAGAAGAAAAAGCTTCCTGATTCTTCTTCGATGCATCCATATTAATACTGTAACCATTAGAGAAGTCAACAGGCTTGTCATTGAGGAACCATTTCGCCCGCGAAAAGGATTGATAGAATGTTTCCTCATACACCTCGCTTCTCAGATCGAAAAAAAGCGAGAGGCCTTCAAAGGAATCAATTTCACTTGCGAACTCGAGGCCTATCCATACCTTATTAAATTCACGTCCCAATACGACAAAGGATTCTGAGATCGCTTCCTTATATCCTTCCTTATCCATTTCAAAAAGTGTTCTCTCCGTCGCGATGTATCTCACCTTTCCATTGAACAGTTTATACCTGCCTGCAGGAGTGAAAAAGGTATTTTGTTGTTCCGTGCGAGTTGTATCAATTGTGCTTTTGACTTTTCTGCTCAGGTAAAACTGTGCTGAAGGATGGATCTCAAAAACCGGTTGGTTCGGCTGTGCACATAAAATACCATGTGATGGATAAGCTCCTACCACCGACTCCGGTGTAAGCAATTCGACCAGTTTTTCGACGACCCTGGATTCCGAATTATGGATCTCTCCTGATATTTTCTCAAGTTCTGCGGCCAATGCCCCAATCAGTAAACCTACCAGGGGATCAAAAGAGCTTTCGGTTTCCGTGTCATGGTAGCCCCATAACCGGGAGGCGTTTCTGATCATCCTGCTTTTTATCTTCTCCTTGCTCTCTTTCATCTTTTAGTAATAGGATAAAGGTCCAATAAAAAAATTCTCATTGTAACTAAAAGGTTCGTTGGTCTTTTTCAGGACCCCTTCCACTTTCAGCGTGATCCTGCTTTTAGTCCTCCGGTTCTTAATCATTACTTCAACTTGTTGCACCTGGATATCAATCCTTAACTGTGAAATTCGCGGTTCATGTTCGGCGATGGTCTGCATTAAGGAATTTTTTACCTGTTCTTTGAAAAGCTGGGAGTTGGTCACATTCTCAAAATCAGATTCCCAGATCTCACAACCTAAGGATTCGTCGGCCTTATATTCACCAAACCGGGTAATAGTGATCAAGTGGATCATCCTCGAAACAGATTCCTTCAAGGATATCCTCGGATGTTCTTTCTTCTGAATAAGATCAGCCGGGTTTAACGGGAAATAATAATATTCTGCTGAAGCCATGTGTTTTTAAGTACCTCCCATTGTATCCTTACCTTTACTTGCATCTGCTTTTGCTTTTTCAAGGTCCTTTTTACAATCATTCAGATCCTTATTGCCTTTAAGTACATCATTTTTCGCTTTTTTCAGGTCAATAAAGGATTTGACAATATTCTGATACATTTTGCCGCTCCAGGTGGTATCATTTGCGTAAGATTCCTCCATCCTGCTTATCAGCAACCCCAGATCAGCATTCAGTTTATCAATGTCCTGATTCGGAACGTCATACTTATCAAAAATCGCTCTTGCAGATTCAACATCGACTGCAAAAACCTCTTTCTGATATTTTACCTGTTCCTGTATTTTCTTGTAGTCCCTGTTCATAAGGTCATTTTCAATCTCAGGCAACTGGATCAGGAAATAGAAAGGGATCATGATGATCAGGATACCGATCAAAAAGGCAATTGAGAATTTGATGAAAAATTTTGTTCTTTCTTTTTTATTCAATGGTTCCATAATCTAGTATTAAGTGTTAAGTGTTAAGGAATGGTTGCATTAATCGGCCAAGAAGCTTTTCTTTCCTGTTTGTTCCTTGACAAAAATGTTCGTTTCTTTTTTCTTGCCAATGTATTCGAGGATGCTGAGTTTGTTAAAGAGGGTTGCAATGACTTCAGAAAATCCGATCATTTGTATTGCCGTATCATAAATATTGGTTCTTTATAATTTCGAGTGGGTAACATAAACAGGTTAAACTATACTGATCATCAAAAGAGGAGTTCAAGTCTATGGTTATTTACTTTATTATCAATGTCTTTAGTGAGTTTTTTCATATAAGTCAACAACAAAGTGACAATAATTTCGATATTAATTGAGGATAACGCCTCACACACAGGCTTTTAAGAGGTTATCTCCCAATTAACATCGACACAATACAATTACAAATTCTTTGTTTTTCAATAACATAGAAATAGAATACGTTTCTTCAAACCTAAATGTTTAAGTCAAATTTACCCACTTACTTTTATAAAGAACCTAAATATTTGAATGTTCATACTGAAAATTTATTGTTGACAGAAGCACTTTTTCAAATTCACCCTGTTTGAGGTTGCACCAATCGGTGAAGTAATTCAGTAGTTCTTCCTTTGCCTCCCCTGAATTTGAATCAATGGTATTCCTGATCAGCCGTGCCATACTTGCTATATACTCAAACATATAAACAGGGGGCTGATCGATTATCTTCCACCTGAATCCGAGAATATGAGTACTGAGAAACCAGAGCAGGTTCTCTGAAAGACTTCCAACCGCCCTCGAAAGGACATTGCTTTGTTCTTTTTCACTGATCTTTTTCATGATCTTTAAAAGATCGAGTTCGAGTTGTCCAAAAAACTTATCAAATTCCGCATGGATACTGACCAGCATATTAAAACTCGTCACGGTAGTGCAGGGAGGGATATATTCCCTAACGAGTTCAGGTTTATTATCTGCGATCTTAAGTTTCCCAATCAGGAGAGAATAAGGTCCTATTTCTTTCTTTGTCAGTTGTTCCTCAGGAATTATATGAACCTGATAAGCCGGGATGATAAAAGGGTATCGCGGAGGTTCTTCTGCCGGATCTGCATTACCCACAGGCAACCTGGAGAACGGATCCACTGAGATGGTTATATAAGCAATCTGTTCATTTCCCTTACCGGACAATTTCAATATGTTTTCAGGAAATGGAACGGTATATCCCTGAATGGCCGCGTTATTTTCAAAGATCTCAATCCTGGCCCCGCCGGGTGTTATGGCCCTGCATTCAAATATCTTTACCCGTAACGTTTTCTGATTATCGATAGTAATTACAATTTTTAATGGATTGCTTTTATCATTCAGGGAAGGAAGCAATCCGTAGTTTTTATCATTCAGTCCACAGGCTATTGCGTCTTTGATCTGGTCTTTCACGGCATTTTCCAGGGCCATAAAATGGTTCTTATTGATCTTCATGCCATCAATCCAGTTGACATGATAATATTTCAACGGTTCGTTCATAGTTATGATTCTTTAATTCTTTTGCAATAAATAACACTGTTCTCCCTTATGCGATTTTTGCTTATGAACTGATCGGGATCAATGTATCTTCTTTTTATCCAATAAGGTTTATGATAAAAAATCCAGCCATAGGGATGATTTTCCCCTTCTAAAAATTCAATAGGACTTTCCCGGTGGCGGTCGTTATAATCGTTTATAAAATAATAGAACAATCTTCCAAAGACCATCTTTGCAGGGGCTTTTGCCCTGAAAGTAGTCATTTCGGGATCATTCATTTTTTTATGAAAAACAAAGCTTACAACAAATAATGAGACCAGCTCGCTATCCAGCGGATCAGGAATTTCCCTGCCGAAAGGATATTGCCAGGTCTTGTAGATCCTGGAAGGAATTGCCAGGTAACGATGATAAGTCTGAACGAAAAAGAAGGGTACGAAGAACCAGACAAAAGAGCTTAGCATAACATACTGAAATGCAGCTATATGTAAAAGAAATGTAAATCCCAGCAAGAAAAAGATTGCTCCAAAACATGCGATGACAAAAGAATAGAGAAATTCCCAGCCGAATTTATCTTTTGAAGCCCATGGTAAAAGCCTGTATAAAAGACAAGCATGAAACGATCCGATTATCAGGATCAAAGCCTGGATGATGATAAAGAATAAAAAGAGGTTATCCATCAATCCTAAAAAACCAGTAAGACCTGTTATTCCGATGCAGAAGGCGGTAATAACCAAGTAAATAACAGTTCCTTTCTTATAATTTGCGGCTTCTTTTACCCGTGCCATGAAAAATGACAACAGGGCAACAGCAATAACAAAAATGATAATAACCGCCATTCCAAGTGCTTTCATATGTTTCTATTTGAGTTTTATGATGTCATAACAGGTTAAATGCTGGAATTATATCCAAGTATTACGTTGGAAGAACTATCGTTCAAAACAAAATGTTGTTTGGTTTCATTGGGTTTAATTATGGTCACGGCTTCCATTTCAATGGGGACAAAGAAACTGTAAAAACAGGATAAAAATCCGGAATACGATCCATTTTCAAGATAATCTTCTATTGATGAGTTCTTTAGAGGGCCAATCACAAATTCCATGACAGGGTCATACTCTGAAGTATAACTCCCGCAAATAAAATCCTCACCCAATACAGAGGATCCCAGGCCCGCATTCTTTTTCCCGGTAATGCCGAATAAATCTATTTCCTTCAGGCTGCGCCTGGCGATATTAATCTTTACCTCTTCCTCAAGGATGACTCCGAGGCATTTTGCAGTCAGATCAGGGTTACCCAAGATCTTATGAGTCAAGTGAAGGATCAATACAAACCGTGAGACGAGTTTTTTGGGTAAAGTCCGCTCCAGATTCCAAAACTGAGGATAGCTGTCGTCAAATAAATTTTCACTGAAGCGGTAAAGAAGTTTCCGTTCTTCGATCTCGAGTTGTATGCGTTGATAAAATAATTCGTTTTCGAGTGGAAGAAAGAAAAGGCGGGCTTCTTTTTCTTCCATTTTTTGTTTTTTAGAAAATTTAGCCATTTCATGACCTGAAGTGAGAGGGTCATTGGATTGATCATGAAAGACGGCTTCAGGGAGACTGTCATAGAGGCCATCCCGGGTTATATGAATTCCCAGAACCTGTTGACCATTTTCTAATTTTGTAACTTCAGCAAAATTGATATCCCTTGAATAATTACGGCTGAAGGCGCCATCGTGGAAGATGACAATATCGGCAGGATTCACCTCATTTTCAATCATATCTGCTGCGACGACTTCGGCTTTGATGTCGTTGAAGAGGCAGTTGATTGAGGTTGATATTTCCTTCAGATCAGGCATGAAAAGTCAATCTTAAGAAGCGCAAATATAAGGGAAAATAGGAGATAATTTACGATTGGACGATCTAAGGTAGTGTCTCGGTTTGAAAAAAAACACGAGAAATAAGATTTAGTTAAGTTTTATACTACAGCCGTTGGGTAACAACCTTAATTTAGCTGTAGTATGAAAACATTAACTTCTTTCTTTCTCACCCCTTGGGGTGGTTTATTATTCTTTGCATTAGAAGGGGCTGCTATGACCATAGGTATTATGGGTTTTTATTTACTCGTCCTTGTAAGTGAAAAGGCTTTATTCTACAAGCCACAACGCAAGTGTTTATCTAACATTATAGAATGCGTAGGTATATTTATGATTGCCACGTCTATAATGGTTATATACTTATTGTTTTCCTCTATTTGGTTTCCTTCATGATTTTATTGGCAAGTTCGTTCGATAAGTTGTTAAAACTACCCAGTTTGTCTCTTTCTGCTATCTTACTGAGCATTTCTATAAAAATACTTTTTAGTTCAATTATTTCATCCTTGGACAAATTTGGTAAGCAGTTATTAAGGATAGCGCGCAAAAGGGGTTCAACCTGGCTGTAACTATCCGAATCTAAAAAGTATTTAACAGCGTTTACATAATCCATTGTTGCCCCCTTGTTCATTCCTTGCGTCATACGCACATTACCCTGTAATTGGAAACTACTACCACGTAATGAAAATTCTATCTTGTCTTGTTTTTTGTGTAATTGTGTGGCCTTTTCTTCCATCATTCGGGCTGTTTCAATCTTAAGTTCCTCTAATAATTGACTCTTTAATTCTACCCTCAGGGATTTTATTTTGTCGTCCATCTTATCAATAAACTGTAAATTTCAGTTGAAAAGGATACCAGTATTTCAGTTAGGAAAGAACACCACTTGACAAAAATAATAAAAAAAATAACAGTTGATTAATGGATTTGAGACGGGAGATAACTCGAAGAGTTATCCTCGGCTCAAATCCATTCTTTTTTTGGTTCTTTTTTTCTTTGTTCATAAGTGCTAACTTTGTTAATAACTCTGGTGGTTCGATGCCTTGCCTGGTTGTTTTCATTTTTCCATAATTTACACTGGTTCCTTCTACTCTAAAAAAATCTTCATTCATATTCTGGCGGTTCGACATCTTTACTTGCTGTTTTAATCTCTCAGGTAAATTTCTCAATTCTCTTGGGAGAGGATCCGGATTCAGGACTTTCCCTTGGGTTAATGCCAGTTTATTTTCCATTCATTTGTCTGATTTTTTTACCCTAAAAAGATTTTCCATTCATGTTCTGGCGGTTCGACGTCTTTACTTGCTGTTTTAATCTCTCGGGTAAATTTCTCATTTCTCTTGGGAGAGGATCCGGATTCATGATTTTACCTTGGGTTAATACCAGTTTATTTCCCATTCATTTGTCTGATTTTTTTTACCCTAAAAAGATTTTTCATTCATACCCTGGTGTTTCGATAACTTTATTGGCTGTTTTCATTTTCTATCATTTGTCTGGTTTCTTTTACCCTGAAAGATTTTCCATTCATGTTTACGATATAAGCTTTGTGGGTAAGCCGGTCAACCATAGCAGCGGTAAGCACCGGGTCGCCAAAAATTTCTTTCCAGCGGTCAAACGACAGGTTGGTAGTAATGATTGTCGACTTTCTCCCACATCGCAACGATAGGTGACTAAAAAGAAGTTCAGCTCCTTCTTTGTCAAAAGAGATGTATCCGAACTCATCGCAGATGACCAGGTCGAACTTCTCGAACCGGTTTTCCACGGTACGCAGATATCTCTGCGAACGGCTTTCGCGCAATTGGGTAAGAAGACGTGGCACAGTGGTAAATAATACATGATATCCCATCTGGCACGCTAAAATGCCTAAGGCGGTAGCAAGATGTGTTTTTCCGGTTCCTGGGTTTCCTGAGAAGATTACGTTTTGGCCAGACTTAATAAAATCCAACCGTTCCAGAACGGGTAACTTTGAAGCGGCATCTTCCGGTAGGTCTTCCCGGTTAATATCGTGCAGATATTTGTACTGGATAAAACCTGCTTGACGCATCTGGGCTTTTCTCCGGTTTTCAATACGAACAGCCAACTCCCGTTCCATAAGCCGCAGTAAAAAGTCTTCATAAGAAAGCTTCTCACGGGCAGCCTCTTCGGCCACAGACTCAAATTCACGGCGAAAGGTAGGAAGCCGTAGCTCCCGGGTGAACTGATCAATTTGTTGTTTGTTTTCCCGTGTTATCATGCTACCTCCCCTATATTAATGGTCATCAACCTTGTAATCTCCTCCAACTGGAGGTTAGAGAAAGTTTCAATCTCACCATTGGCCTCCTCCTTTTTTGGGTCATTGTTGAGCAATGGCTGATTGCCCAACAGGGCCATGATTTTTTCCGCTGAGACATTAGCAGGGCAAATCCCACTGACATAAATAGCAGTTTCAAGCAGCTTTTGATGATCCACCTGCAACTGCTGACAAAACTGAAGCAAGAGAATAAAATCACGGGGTTGATTGGTGAACCACCGCGAATATACTTCCCTGACAGCCTTTGGCGCTTGTTCCAGTGCAAGCGATCCATGCAGTGCCCCAGGTTTGCGAGAAAGGGTTTTAAGGTAATGGTCCAGGGTGATAAACCATTTGTTTTTTTCATAGCTGCGGTCATGACTGCAGATCAACCCATGGGCGTAATACATTTTTAAAATGTTAGAGTATATCTTCACTTCCACCATCCTGCCGCACAGATCGTCCGGCACCGAATAATGATTGGTACCAAAGCAGACCGTAACATATTTATCCACTTTCATCTGATCGGTTAAAAAGCAATCCATTGGCCCCGGATAGTTCCACAAGAATGAGCGTTCCTGACTAAGACCGTCCAGGGGAACCTTGCTTGTGTGACCCGGAAGTTCATTCAGGTGATTGCAAGTGGCTACTAAATGGTTTTGAGCGGCATCCAATGTGTCAAACGAATCGGTATGGCAAAACGCTTTACGCCGTACAAATTCAACACTCCTTTCCACATGTCCTTTTTCGTTGCCACGCCTTGCATTACAAAATCGCCACCTGAACTGAAACCAACCGGAAAGATTTATCAATGCATCGGTCGGGGTCTTCTCACTACGACCCACAAACTCTTTAATTGCCACCCTCATATTATCATAAACCATCTCCTGATAAACCCCTCCAAGGTGAGCAAAAAACTCATTATGGGCTTCCATAAATGCCAGGGTGTCCTGTCGATGGTATAATCTACAGTAGCGATAATTACTGTAGGCCGAGGTGAACACAGCAAGATACAACCGCCTCTTAACACCTCCTATTATCAGCTTGAGCTCGGCCCAGTCAAACTCACATTCTTCTCCCGGTATGTAAGCCTGTTTGATAAAGGCTTCTTGTTTCCGTAGTTCTTTGTCACGAATATAGTTGCACAGGGTCGTGTACCCAATCTGGCCTCCCTGACTTAAAACGTAGTCATGAATGTCGATTTTGCGTTTTATCTGTTTACGTAATCCTTCCTGTCGCTTGCGCTGGTTATCGTCCAACTGGCTATTGATCATATCCTCAATCTCCGTTGTAAGCTTGCGCTTAAACCGGTTTTTGATATCATAAACAGGCGGACTGCTCAGGTAATCTTGTAAGGCTTTTTGGTCAATCCCTAAGTCGGTTGTCTCTTTCGATTGAGCATAAGAAAGAAGATGTTTTTTTATTGTCTTACGACTTATTTGCAAATCCCGGGCAATCTTCCGGGCACTATCAAACTCACGAAAGTACCGTCTGATAATCTCTTGTTTGGTATCCATACTTATCATCGTTTTTGTGCTGCTTTTGCATTTGCAAAGCAACTGGTTTAACTTCGATAAGTGGTATACTTTTCAATTGAAATGTGGTACCCTTTTCAATTAATACTTACAATAAACTTATCTTCTTCTATTTTAAATACTCGTTTCTGATATTGATGTGTTATGTAGGGTATTAAAACCCCAATAATACCAAGCATTATCGCACCACCACCCATTAACATCAACCATGCGTAATTATAAAACTGTCCGACTTGGGTAATCAAATCACTATAAGACCTTACGTCCACTTGGCAAAGTGAAAAAGCTGTCATATTGTCAAATATTAGTTATATAATGACAATAATACAAAACTACTAACAAACGACAAAATAAAAGGGAGATTTTATTTGATAGAAAGTCTTACAATATCTTCGATCTCCATAATATCTTTTGTTAGTCCAGCCTCCATTGCGGGTGTTACCCTTAAAGTCTTATGAATCCGGCAAAAATTATAATAAACAAAGTGCAGGGCAATAGCGTAACAATGGTTTTCGATCTTCTTACTAAAAGCATTGGTAAGGCGGGTAAACCTTCTCATACTCATTCTCATTGTTAAATTTTGGCGTTCTATATGGCTTGTACAAATATACCTTTCTTCTGGTTTTCCAATGATTACATTTTTAATGGTTCCTGTGCAGTCTGCCGGACTATATCTTTTCTCGTTGTCTGCTGTGCCCTCGTTCCCATATAGCTTAATTAGTTGTGCATAATCAACCTGCCCCATAAAACCATCTTCGACGGCATCAATGTACGACTTTAGTCCGTCAGTTGTTAGCTGAACACGGTTTTTAAGCCTGTAGGCAACATCTTGCATGAATGTGTATGCTGTTTGTGCATCCCTATTACCCACGAGCCAGGAAACAACTAATTTACTATCTGCATCTATTCCAACCCACGTCCATACATCACCTATTCCGTCTTTTTTTAATTCATCGGGAATATTTTTTTCTTTGGCGTGTACGAAACTCCATATCTCATCACATTGCACCCTCTTTGAAGCAACACTAATAACCTTTTCATTATGGAAGTCCTGACATGCCCTGCCAACGTCAACTAACAACTTAGTAACGGTGTTAATCGAACATCCGGTAATACGTGACGTTGATCTAAGGCTATTACCCTCAACAAGTAAGTTTATAATCTGTACTTTCTTTACAAGAGGTAAATTGTTCATAGGATTGAGAATTAATTACCCTGCAAATATACAACATTATACTTGACATGTCAAGCATATAATTCATTATGAATGTTAAATAATGTTAATTTAAAATAAAAATATATTTTTCAATAGTATTCGTTTATTTCTTAATTTTGATGAGATATTAACATTTGTTTAAAACTCCCCACTTGACAATGTGGTTATAATTCATTAATTTTGTATTTTTGCAAATTTTTATAAAATGTCATTAGGCGTATTGATAAAAGCACCAGAGGGTATTGTTTTAGCCGCAGAAAGTCGTGTTACTTTAACGGCGGTGGGGCCTAACAATCAAACGATTTTTACTAATTTTGATAACGCATCAAAATTATTAACGTTTGAAAATACATACAACAAGATTGGTGTGGTAACTTATGGCCAGGCGGGTATAGGGTTTAGGTCGGCACAATCGTTTATTCCCGAATTTGAGGCACATCTCCAACAAAACAATAGACTCGACCTGAATATTGTTGATTTTGCGCAAGAATTAAGTAATTTCTTATTACAGCAATGGCAATTAGTAATGCCCGCTGCTTATGTCGGCCCTAATATGATAATATATGTTGCTGGGTTTGATAATAATGAACCGTACGGAAAAGTTGTTACTTTTCAAATACCAGCATTACCAGTCCCAACCGAAGTAAATCCTCCACAAGGAGGTCAATATCAGTTTGGCATCTCTTGGGGTGGACAACGAGAGATTGTGGACAGAATAATAATGGGGTACGATCATAGAATATTTGATTTATTAGCACAAGCACAATTAGATCAACCAGCAATAGATAGAATTAGATTATTAATAAGGCAACTTAATTTATCAATCCCTATTCAATTTATGCCATTACAAGATTGTGTAAATCTTGCAATTTTGTTTATCAAGACAACCATTGAGGCTCAAAATTTCACAGTTGGTGTTAGAGGTTGCGGCGGATCAATAGATGTGGCAATTATAACAAGAAATAAACCCTTAAAATTTATACAACAAAAAAATATCATAGGACATCAATAACCATTTATATGGAAGATTCTTTTTTATTTTGGAACATATAATGTTCCGGAGATAAAAATCAGATAGCATCATTTTCTGTCCCCGCAGTTTTTCCTAAAGAATTAATGGAAAAACTTTATAGTATTATGGATAAAAATGATATTGCAGCAAATGAAAAGGGCGAAAAAGAAAAAGAAGGTGTTGTAAGTGATGTGATTCAATAAAACCAACTTCAACCAGCCTTCCCCCACCTTTTTTTAGCCGCCAGTTGTGCTATCTCCTTGCGTCTCTCAGGACTTAACTTAGCCGCCCTTGCCTTGCCGCCCTTTAATCCTCCAAGTCTTCCAAGTGAAACAGCGGCAGGATTTTTTGTTTCTTCTGGTTCGGTGATCTCGCCAGTAGCCAAGTCAACTATCTGCTTTGCCCGTTGACTTATATCACGTGATCTTTGTATCTTTGCCATACAATTAGATTTAAAAGTACAAATATAGTCATTCTTGACCGTTAAAGCAAGGGGAAACCAAATTGAGACACTACCCGATCTAAGATAATTTACGATTGGACGATTTTAGATTTCAGATTGAATTTTTTTATTGACGATTTACGATTGATTTTTTTATGCGCCCCACCCTGGTCCCTTCTTTTTATTCACCTCATCCCTCGATCCCTTCTCCTGAAGGAGAAGGGAAGGGCCGTTCGGATTAACTTTCCTCTCCTTCAGGAAAGGGGCCGGGTGTGAAGTGCGTTTGCCTATATCCTCAGGGGGTGAGGTTTGGTAAAATTTTTTATGATTATCGATACCGGCATCGGAAAAATTGAATAAATTTGCTTTCCATCAGATCATGGAATGATCTTAAGATATTAGTGCCGGTTATTTTAAAAATCAATATGAAATGAAAATTTTTGCATTTACCTTTCTCGCATTATTCTTTACATCCCTGACTTTATCCGCCCAGGTTACAAGGCCTGATTTTACATTGAAGGATGAACCGGGACTGACACACAATGCTCATATTACCTCGGACGGAAAATTTTATTATACCTGTAACGGGGGAACGGACAAGGATGGCAACTCACATGGAAAGATCAACAAATACAGTCTCACGGGGGAATTTGTAAAAAGCTATCCATTTAAAAAGTTCGATATGAGGAGTATCATGTATAATAAAAATGATAAACATCTTTATATCGCCACCTTTGACATGAAAATATATAAGATCATTGACCTGGAGAGCGGGACGACTGAACTTCATCTTGAAAAGATCTATAAGAACGGACAATGTGCCGTTGCGCTGGACCCGGATGGTAAGACGTTTTATATCATGGATGGCGGGTCGCTGACATTATGTAAATTCAAGGACGGAACGGTAATAAAAAGCTTTTCCGGCTTGTCATCCGGGGCAGATGATAAAGACAGTCCGGGATCAGGGAGGTGGGGTTCGACGGCTGTGGCTGTTGACAAGCAACACATATATACATGGGACGCACATTCATATTCGAGGAAGATCTATGTCTATGATAAGAAGGGCGCCTTCGTTAAGGCGTATCCCATCAGCAGTGGCAACTGGGGGTATACTTTGTCTTATGCGAATGGTTTCATTTTTACCGCGATGGATGGGAAGAATCAGGTGGGACTCTGGTACGGATATCAGTTGAAATAGCGGACAAGCGGACGAAGTGGTGAACTGGTGAACTGGTGACGTGGTGAATTGGTGAACTGGTGAGTTAAATGAGCCGGCTTTAAAAATCAAATATACTTTACGAGGATCTTTTTAAGGTCTTCGTAGTTCTGAACTACGGGGAAGTGGGGGTAATCACGGATTACATTGTAGGGGGGACGAAAGAGGATCCCCACATCGGCTTGCTGAAGCATGCTGATGTCGTTGTAGGAATCGCCCATTCCAATAACCTGATAGTTCATTCCCTGCAATGCTTCTGTGGTTTTTCGTTTGGGGTCTTTCTGACGGAGCTTATAGTCTATAATCATGTTGTCTTCACCGATTACCAGGGAATGGCAAAACAAGGTCGGCCGGCCAAGTTGTTTCATCAGAGGGTCGGCAAACTGGATAAAGGTATCGGAAACAATAATTAGCTGCGTTCGTTCCTTAAGCCAGTCGATGAAATCGAGGGCACCGTCGAGCGGCCTGATCTGAGCGATGACATTCCGGATGTCTTTCAATTTCAGACCCTTCTCTTTAAGTATTTTAATCCTGGATCTCATCAGGAGATTGTAGTCAGGGACATCCCGGGTGGTAAGCCTCAGTTCGGGGATTCCTGTTTTCTCAGCGACATTGATCCACACTTCGGGGACAAAGACACCTTCAAGGTCAGAACAGACGATGTACATATTTCAATTTACGATTGGACGATTATTAATTTACGATTGGACGATTTTAGATTTACGATTGAATTGTATTATTGACGATTTACGATTAAGGATCGAGATTATGGTGAAAAGTCTTTTTTTACCGCTAAGACGCTAAGACGCAAAAAAGCGCTAAGAAGAATATCGTTGAAATTGGACATTTTGAGTCTTTATTTATTTACGAATGGACGATTATTAACTCAAGTTTCGCACTAATTTAAATACTGATATACAGACACATGCATAGTATCCTCGAGAGATTGGTGTTGAGACCAGATTTTCATATTGTCGAGAATCTGTATCATTTTTTCTTCAACCTGGTCATTGCAGAGCATCATCTTGATGAGGTCGTCAAAACTAATACCCATGACTTGTAGAATGGAATGCTGCATTTCAATGAACAGACCCCAGAGTCTTTCTGTCAGGGTAATTTCAATTATTTCTGATTCAATTTCCCTGAATAAATCACCCATGCTTTCATAGGCGTTGAACCTTCGCCTAAGACTGACCATAATGTAAACCAGAAATACACAAGTGAATGAAGCAATCTGACCATCAAAATCCCTGGATTGATCTTTACCAAGACCCAGATGCTGCTTTGTTTCCTTAAAGAAAACCTCGATGGTCCAACGTTTGGTATATATCTTAATCGCTTCGGCAAAGTTCATGTTCCGATCATCGGTAATCAGAACATTCCAATTGCGATCGTTAAACTGGGAAAAGAACAATTTCATGGTATACCCTTTATATTCAACGATCATTTCAGCATACCGGGCTTTAATGGTACGGGAACGTTTTATCTTCTTATTTCTTTTACACCAGTCCAGAAGTTGTTTTACCGTTTTTTCCTTGCCATTGAAAATATACTTACGGTCATCAAATTTACACATACCAAGCAGGTATACCGATTTTAGTGCATACACATATGCGATAAGTCCCAGATTCATGAACCAGCTATCAACGAGGATATAATCAACCGTCAATCTATGTCTCAATGCACGCTTGATCATTGCGATAGTGTTCTCACTCTTGGAAACTCTTCTTTCGTTTTCCCTGGTAAATCCCGGAAAATCTGGCTGTCGCTCCTTTGTGTATTGTCTTTTCAATTCTTCAGGCTTCAAACCAAAGGGTTTATCGGGACGTTTTCCTTTTTCGCTATGCAGCGAAAAATCAACTGGGATAAAACTTCTGGAATCACAATAACCCATGATCAGACCCTTAAATCCAAGGCAATATCGATGGTATACATGATCAAATACTTTGGATATTCCTTCTATAAATTTGCCTCTTTTAAAACAGCTGGTATCATCAATAATAAGGTACCGGAGTTCATCAGAAGGCTCACTGGTAGCATTGTTAACCAAGGAAAGAAAGCGATTAACAAACAAAAACATCACCATGCGCCAATCTATCCTGGGATCATTCTTCATACGATAAAAGGTGTCTTTTGCAGCATCTGCAGAATCACCGGAAACGAACATCCTCACACTTTGATTGGTAATGGTCATGATCAATAAATCAAATAAGGTGGCTGGAACGCTGAAGCCTTTCTCTTTGAAAGAACCCAGGACTTTTTTAAGTCTGGCCGTTGTAAATCTTGCATATAAAGCATGAATCGAATGAACTTTTTTATCGGAATCGTCAACAATCGTTTTGATCTCATGAAGATTCTTTGTAGCTTTGGTCTGTGGGGTCATCCTTGTGGCTATTTGTTATCTAGTAATCTCAAATATAACCACTTATGGGGAAGGCCCCATACTTTTTAGCCTGAAGTTATCATGAAGATATTAACATATTTTATCCTAATCATATGCAGTTTAACTAACTGCGAAACTTGAGTTATTAATTTACGAATGGACGATTTTAGATTTACGATTTAATTGGGTTATTTACGATTTACGATTAAGGATCGAGATTATGGTGAAAAGTCTTTTTTTACCGCTAAGACGCTAAGACGCAAAAAAGCGCTAAGAAGAATATCGTTGAAATTGGACATTTTGAGTCTTTATTTATTTACGAATGGACGATTATTAATTTACGAATGGACGATTTTAGATTTACGATTTAATTGTGTTATTTACGATTTACGATTGAATTGTGGTATTTACGATTTTCGATTATTATGAGTTGGGGGTCAGGGGGTATTGGAATTTTTCAAGAAGATACTTTTTAAATTCTGCGTAATTATTTGATATTTCACTGAAGTGTTCGGGTTTATCTTCTATTCCTTTTAAACTTTGGGGTAGCTCTGGGGTGATTGATAAGATTTTCATGATCTCCTGCGGGAATTTTGCAGGGTGGGCGGTTTCGAGGGAGACACATAGAGGGTCAGAGGCGGACAGAGGATCAGTCTTAAGAAGGTCAGTCTCAAGATAGGCCATTAATCCGGCCCAGGCGACTGCGCCATGAGGTTCGAGGACTACTCCATAGGTGTCTAAGCCTTCTTTGATGGTTGTTCTTGTTTGTTCATCTGTAAAGGGCGCCGACCAGATATCCTGCTGCATGGCTACTCTGTCGGCTTGTTTCAGGATATTTCCCTTCTCATCCATGATGCCTCCATAGAGATCTATTAACCTGGCGAGATTGCTAGGATGGCCGACATTCATTGCACTGGAGATGCAGTTCCTGGAGGGTTCGATCCTGGAATAGATACCGGTTTCAAGGTATTTTGGGAATTCATCATTTTCATTGGTGGCAATGATAAATTTCCTGACCGGAAGTCCCATTTTCATGGCAAGGACACCGCCCATCATGTCACCAAAATTTCCGGAGGGCACCGAGAAGATGATCTTTTCATCTGCTGAAAGAGCCAACCGCGACCAGGCATAAAAATAATAAACGATCTGGGGTATCAGGCGGCCAATGTTGATGGAGTTGGCAGAAGAGAGTGAAAGAGCATCCAGATCATGATCGGCAAATGCCTGTTTCACCAAGGACTGGCAATCATCAAATTTGGCATTAAGGGCTAGGACATGGACATTTTTCCCGAGCGTGGTCATTTGTTTTCGCTGGCGGTCGGTGACTTCAGCTTTGGGGAAAAGAATAACAGTCTGTACATTATCGAGGCCATAAAAGGCGCTGGCAACGGCACTACCTGTATCTCCCGAAGTTGCTGTCAGGATCAGGAGTTTCCGGTTTCCGATCTGCAGGTAGTATTGCATAAGCCGGCCCATCATGCGGGCGGCAAAATCCTTGAAGGAAGCCGTGGGACCCTGGTCAAGGCGCATGATGTATTTCCTTCCGGATACATGTTGAAGCGGGACGGGAAAATTATAAGATTCCTCCGTTATTCTTTTGAGTTCTGCATCCGGTATCTGTCCTGCAAGAAATTTCCGGCTGATATCAAAAGCGATCTCATGATACGGGAGATCTTTATATTTGACGAATGAGGCCTTGTCAATGAGAGGAATCCTCTCAGGCATGAAGAGACCGCCATCGGGAGCAATGCCTTTGAGGAGGGCTTGCGGGAAAGTTACCGGCGTTGATTTCCGGTTGGTAGAATAGAATAAGATCGGGTCAGGCATAATTTAAACTTTTTTCTTCCTTTCCAATTTTGAGTCACTCTGAGAAGTCCTTTTTTTACCGCAAAGACGCTAAGACGCTAAAAAGCGCTAAGAAGAATATCTTTGAAATTGGACATTTTGAGTCATTATTTATTTACGATTGGACGATTATTAATTTACGATTGGACGATTTTAGATTTACGATTTAATTGTGTTATTTACGATTTACGATTAATGATAAAGATCATGGTGAAAAGTCTTTTTTTACCGCTAAGACGCAAAAAAGCGCTAAGAAGAATATCTCTGAAATTGGACATTTTGAGTCTTTATTTATTTACGATTGGACGATTATTAATTTACGATTGGACGATTATTAATTTACGATTGGACGATTATTAATTTACGATTGGACGATTATTAATTTACGATTGGACGATTTTAGATTTACGATTTAATTGCGTTATTTACGATTTACGATTAATGATCAAGATCACTTTGAAAAGTTTTTTTTACCGCTAAGACGCAAAAAAGCGCTAAGAAGTATTCACTGCCTGACTCTGTCATTTTGTTACTCTGTTACTCTTTTTTCCTGGCACCTCAAAAAATTATAAAGCGGCGGAAGAGGCGCCACCGGCAGAAAATTCCGGGAATGTCACACTGATCCTTTTACCAGTCAATACTGACAATGCCTGGTCGAGATCTTTGATGATGTCATCGGGATGTTCACCACCAACACACAAGCGGATCAGGTTATCGGGGATGCCGGCGAGTTTCCTTCCCTCCTCCCCTTGCTGGGAATGGGTTGAGATGGCAGGAATGGTTGCTACAGATTTGATCCTGCCCAGGTCGGTGGCCCGCCATATCATGGAAAGTGCGTCAAAGACTTCGCGTGTTTTCTTAGCATCTCCTTTGATCGTGAAAGACATGAGGTGACCGTAACGGTTGACTTTCTTCCCATATAATTCATCAAATTCAGAATCCACAAGGAACATGTACCGGCTGGCCAGTTCATGCAATGAACTCGATTCCAGTCCCAGGTAATCCACGCAATCTATCTGAGGATGTGTTTCCAGATAACGTGCGACTGTTGCAGTTGTGCGGCTTAACATGTCCATTTTTGAGCGTATCGTGCGGATATCGTTCAGGGCAAGGATTGCATTCATCGGTGAAACATTGGGCCCATTGTCCCGGTTGGGCAGAAGCATAAGATATTTTGCAAAATCGGCCTTCATTTCCGGGTTGTCGATGTTACTGGTAATATCTTTTCTGGCTATAACTGCTCCGCAGATCCCAAAGCCGCTGGAAAACAGTGATTTCGTCACAGACTGGACAACTATATCTGCTCCATAGAGAAGGGGACGCAACAGTGCCGGCGTTGCCACTGTTGAATCGATTATCAGCGGGAGGTCGTGTTTATGAGCCAGGTCTGCTACTGCCATGATATCAAAAAAACCAAGGCAGGGATTACTGGGAAGTTCCCCGTAAAGAAAACGTGTATTTTCATCGATCAGGCTTTCCCATTCACTGATATCGTTGGTATTGATAACCTTTCTCCATTCAATATTGCGTTCGCGATGTTTACGCATGTTAAATTGCTGGTATGTTCCGCCATAGACCTGGGCTGAGGCTACAAAATTCATCGGGGTTGATTCTTTTCCAGGCAAGGTCACAAGGAAGGGATCGACGGCGCTTTGAATGGCAGCCATCCCTGAGGAAGTAACGATGCATGAAGTTTCGAAATTCCCCCCAAAGCCTTCCAGAAGTGGCAAAAACGCCTTCCAGATAATAGATGCTGGGGTTGGCTATACGGGAGTAACACCAGGTAGGCACTCTATAAGCGAGGGCTGCTTCCATTTCATCTGCATCCCGGTAAGCCTGCGGATGTGGAAAGGTAGATCGGTTCGATGATGGAACCCTGGTTAAAATCGAGGGCTTCCTGTATCGAATAAATCCCATGGACGGCGATGGTGTCAAACCGGCGGGACCGCATTGTCCGCCGGTATTCTGCATGCCATTGCGAGGCCCGTGCAGCAGCTTCAAGATAAGGATTTGTTTCAGGTTTCGTCATTTCTTCAAAGGCAGCAAGATCAGTAATTGAATTATCAGGCTTGAGGAAATATGATTGAAGCACTTCCCTCACTTTCGCCTACTTATCGATGGCATCAAATGCCTGGGACAGATCGTCGATAAGATCTATTTCATCTTCAATCCCAATCGAAAAACGGATCATCGATGGAGAGATCCCTGCCTTCCTCATCTCTTCTTCTCCCATGGCTGAATGGGTGGTAGAGGCCGGGTGTGTAACGATCGATTTTGCTGTGCCAAGATGGGTTGCATGTGTGATAATCTTCAGTGCATCAATGAACCGGGTTGCCTTTCATATGTGCCTTTCAGCTCAAACGACATCAGGGAGCTGCATCCTTTCATCTGCGGTTTAACCAGGTGATGGTAAGGGTTAGATTCAAGTCCGGGGTAATTCACAAAGTTGACTTTCGGGTGTTTCTCAAGGAAGGTAGCGACCGCCATGGCATTATGACAATGGCGATCCATCCGGAGGGCAAGTGTTTCCAGTCCGTTGAGGTTAAGCCATGCATTGAAAGGCGCCATGGCCGGTCCCAGATAGCGGATGCCATTCTGCCGGATGCCATTGATCAGCTCATGTGAGCCGCAAACGATGCCGCCGAGGGCTGTTGCATTGCCGCAAATGTATTTGGTTGTCGAATGAACCACGATATCCGCACCAAGCAGGACGGGTTGCTGCAGGGCAGGCGTTGCAATCGTATTATCCACGACCAGGGGAATATTTCTCGATTTAGCCAGTTCGGCGAGCGCAGGGATATCGGCAATAAACAAAGCCGGATTACTGGGTGTTTCCACGAACAGGAATTTTGTACGATGTGTGATGGCTGCGGCCCAGGCATCGATGGATTCGGGATTTGTGACCCAGTGGATATTGGCGCCCATTCTTGGGAGGCCGACGTTAAACAAGCCGAAGGTTCCGCCATAGACGCGGTTTGAAGAAACCACATCGTCTCCCGCCGCTACCAGGTGATGAGTCAGCAGGAATATGGCCGACATCCCGGAGGCCGCAGCGATAGCTGCTTCAGTATTTTCGAGGGCGGCCATTCTTTTTTCAAACACTTCTACGGTTGGGTTATCCCATCTTCCATATGTATATCCGGGTTTTTCCCCGGTGAAGATTGCCGCAGCTTCTTTTGCATCGAGGTAAGGGTAAGCGACCGACTGGTATATCGGCACGGACATGGAATCGGGCTGAAAATCTGTTTTTCCGGCATGCGATTGCTTTTGTGTTGAAACCGTATTTTGGCATGGGACCTCCCTGTTTTTAGTGGGTTATCGAATGAAATATTTTCACTGCTAACAAATATAGGAGGAATTAAGGTACGAAGTGAAAATCTGAAAGATAATTTACGATTGGACAATCTTAATTTACGATTGGACGATTTTCGATTTACGATTGAATTGGTCAATTTACGATTTACGATTGAGTTTTTTGATTGACGATTTGCGATTATTTGTGATTTAAAAGAGCCGGCAGTTGGCAGTTATTCGCTCCAGCGGAGCGGTATAATAATTATTATGCAATTTCACCAGGAATAATCAAATTGAGCATCAGCAGTCGGCAGGAGGCAATCATACGAAGGCAAGTCGGCCCTCAATCTCTTGAATCCAGTTGATGGAAAAAGGGGAATCTTCCTATTAGCCTATTTCTGATCATTTTCCATATTCAATTCACGATTCATGTTTTTCAGTTCCCGTCCAATTTTAAAGAAATAGTTTATCCTGACCAAAACACAACGTGACTGAACTTTCCCTTCTGTATACGAATGATAGTTCATATCCCAGTTATTTTCCTTCCAATTGTCGGGCAAAAAGAATTTTATCAAGGAACAGCTAATCATTAATTGGTTTTTAATAAAACTCCTGGAGAGGGTTATATCGTCAACTATAGGACTATCATATTTATATCCGTTGTATTCGCGGGTTGTCCCTTCGCCGCTTCCTTCTATAGTCAAATTCAGATCCAGAGGAAGGGATACATCGAAACTCATATCACCTCGCGCCTCAAATCCATTGTAATGGCAATTCTGAAAATCGTCATAATATCCTTTGAAATAGGTACTTGTTTCAAGCCATGAAAACAAGTGCAATTGAAAATACAAATATGCCCCGTATTGAGTTTCCCATCCGACATCAGCTACCTTTTCTATTAATGTGCGACCTCCCTCCAACAAAGTTGTTTCACCAAGTGTATTATCCATTCTTTTTAGTAAAAGCGATGTTGAGATAAAATTCGATTTCTTTCTGACTGCATAATTCAATTCAAGGCTATTTATCCTTTGCGGTTTTAAAATAGGGTTGCCGGATGAGACGGTCAGAGAGTCATTAGAGTAATAGACAAAAGGATTAAGGTAATAATAATCGGGATACTTAAGCGTATTCTTATAGGAGAGTTTTAGCGATCCATTTTTACCAAAATCCAGTAAAACGGCAAGAGAAGGCATCAGGTGCCATTGGACAGATCTCACCGTATCATAAAATTGTGTCTGAGAATACTCGTATCTAATTCCCGCCTGAACATTAAGTTTATGATATTTAAATACTGATGTGAAATAACAAGCCAGGCGCGTATCAAAATAATCGAAATTCTGTGTTTGATTATTAACTTGTTGGGAAGAATTGATGATTCGGTTGTAATACTGTCCACCAACATCAATATTGACAACTTTAAAAAGAGGGAATGTATAGTCAAGTTTTGAATTGATTGACTTTAAGGAATATTTCGTTAAGGTAAACCGATTTGCTGAAATTGTATCTGTCGGATAATAAAAACCAGTCTGCTGCAGTAGATCTGAACCCTTTTGCATATTATAAAAATTTGTATTCCAGATGAACTCATGATCTTCATCTTCTTTTCCAAAGTCCTGTTTGAAATAAATAGTATAGTTTTGCAAGGTATTGGTTCCTGTATTATTCTGAAAAGTATTTGTAGTGTACTGCATGGTATCATTCATGAAGTATTCGTTTTCCAGGTTTTGCTTGATAATATTTCGATATTTCGCATAGGATCCTGTAAAGTTGATCAAGGTTCTTTTCCATGGATAGAAGTCTATACCATATTTGTAAAGCTCACCGGTAAATTTATAGTTGTACAAATTTCCAGATCGACTTATAGTACGAAAAATCCCTTCTTTGTCTTCAGTTTGTCTCTCATCAACATAATTCATTGTGGTTATCAGGTTTTCCTGGAGAAATGCCGATCCAAAAATTCTAAATTTTGAGCATGCATAATCAGCTCCAATGGTGCCATCGTAATGATCCTTTTGTGAAAAATAGTCAATATTACCGGTTACCTTAAGTCCATTAGTTTTATCTTTTCGCATGATAATGTTGATAACTGTTGCCACCTCAGAATCATATTTTGTTGATGGATTTGTGATGACTTCAATCTTTTCGATATCTTTCGGATCAATTGCTTTTAAGTCTCTACCATTTTCAATCCCATCCACAAGGATCAAGACATTAGAGTTTCCCAGGACCTTTACCTCATCTGTAGCTTTATTTACAGTCACGTAAGGGGCTTTTCCAATAACATCTAAACCATTCCTTGCATTTTTCAGAACCGTCGAATCAGGGATAAACAAAATTTTGTCAACAAGAGATCTTGGTCCTGTTGCAGTACCTTTGACGACTGCTTCCGTTAAAAAAAGACTATCCCGGATTAGTTTTATTGACAAAGAGAAAGGACTCTTGCCTGGCAAAACTGTAATAATCTGCTTAAAAGCTTTATAACCGATCCTACTAACTATTACTTTATAAGTTTGACATTTAACTCCCGGAATAAAGAATGCTCCTGCACTGTCCGACATAGTACCATAGCCAGTTATTCCTTTTAATGTATCAAATAGTTGAACTGAGGCAAATTCAATTTTCTTTTCTGAATCCTTTTCATTTATATACCCCAGAATATCAATTTTACTTACATTTTGACCAAAACCTTTGATTGTAAAAACGAATAAGAGAAAAAACGACCACTTCATTATTCGTAATGTTATTTGTAAAGGTTTAGTTTTTCTAAACACCGATAAATATGAAATCAATCCATGGTAACGCAAGATCATTATCAGTACTTGATTGGAAAATCTGCACATATTGACCCCTTAATTACGTTTTAAAGTGACCCCCCTGTTACGTTTCAAATTGACCCCCTTATTACGCGGCAAATTGACCCTTCAAATTTAATAGATATCTTATCATAAACCATGTCTGAAGTGGAAAGTGCAAAAAAAGTGACAAAGTCACAAAGTCACAAAGTGACAGAGTCACGGGCGGACGAGCGGACAGGCGGACAAGAGAAAATTGTGATGCGTGACGAGAATACGTGGTGAACTGGTGACGTGGTGAACTGGTGACGTGGTGACATAGTGAACTGGTGACGTGGTGAACTGGTGATGTGGTGAACTGGTGATGTGGTGAATTGGTGAACTGGTGACGTGGTGAGTTACAAAATGGTAAGATGGTAAGATGGCGAAAATGGTAAAGTATTCGCTCCAGCGCAGCGGTATAATAATTATTATGCAATTTCACCAGGAATAATCAAATTAAGCATCAGCAGTCGGCAGTCGACAGTTATTCTTTTGCCAACCATTTTCTGATTTCCTGTTCAGCCTCAGAAATTGGGGTCAATTTGTTCACAATGATCTTTCCGTGTTTATCAATGAGGACATGTTGGGGGTAGGCGTTAATATCATATTTTTCTTTCAGGAGCTTATCCCAATTACCCCTGCAGAGGAGCGCTACGGACTTTATCCCATATTTTTCCAGGCACTCTCTCCAACTTTCCTCCGAACTATTCATGCAAATGCTGACAATTTTGACTTTATCGTTTTTAAAAACATCCACGAGGTGGTTCTCATCCGGAATTTCTTTAATGCAAGGCTTACAGCCCGTGAACCAAAATGTGATATAGACGATATTTCCTGCAAAGTTTTTTAACGAGATGCTCTCATTCTTCTCATTTTTCAGATAAAAATATGGAGCAATGTCCCCTCTTCAGTACATATTTTAACCTATATCTGTGTTCTAAATATTGCCTGAGTTCAGCGCTATGAATCGCATTGGTGTATAATGTGTATACATCTTCGGGGACGGATGTATTGCTTATTCCCTCATCGAGCTTGTATGCCAATAAAAGATCGAATATTTTCATCAAAATTTTTTACAGAATTGGTGATAAAAACATCTAACCGTTTTGAGGCAAAATTCGGTGTCTTTCTGGGTGGAATCCGTATAGGGCATTTGAATCATAGAAAAGTAGAAATCGAGAAACAGGAAATAGTAAACTGAAAGAATGGCAGCCTGATTGTGTAAGCGGGCGTTCTTTTAAAAAATTGTAATAATCCTTTGGAATGGGTTTATCTATACCACGCATTCTTTCCATCAGAAGCGGTTCATCAATTTTCAAACTATAAGAAAAATACCTGATATCGCTTTCTTCATAATCAACAAACCATTTTGGCAAAAGGCTTTTATGATCATAATTTTTAATATAATTCAACTCCATCTGTGTCAGACTATCTATGATCCTGCTAAACGATTCGTAATCGGGAGCTATATTAGCGGCGATGGCTTTAGAGCGAATAAAATCAGTCTTGTGAAAAAAGATTTCCTTGTTCTTATAATAATCCGACACCTGAGCCCATTTACCATCATACTTAAAGCATCTCGGTATGGGTTCTTTTTTTGAAAAATCAACGGTTATATGAAGTGTGTCGTTCGGGACAAGAAAGCACGTGGAATTTCTATTGCCATTGTATAATAGAGTATCTGAGGGGTGACTTGCAGACTTAGGTGAAACGAATGCAATACTGATGCTCACTTTCTGGGGCATCTGAATTTTTAAATCCAGATATTTCGTTCCGTTGCCCTGAAATTTCAGAGGATCGGAATCAATATAGCCGGCAGGGAAAAAGGTAAAGAAACCCGTTTGTATAATCATCGAATCTGTTGTATTCCGGAAAGTGAGTTCGATGGTACTGTGAGTGTTCAGATCGATATGAAGGGAGATAGAATCGGGATCGTTACGACCAAAACTAATGCCTGTAATAATTGTGAACAGAGAAAGAAGAATCTTTGTCCGGTATTTCATCTTGTAAAGATAAATGAACATTTAATATTCAAATATACTTGAATTTCACTAATGACAGAAAAACCAGTCAGATTGATACAAAGAAAACAGACCCTTCAAATTTAACGGATATCCTAGCATAAAGGAAGTCTGAAGTGCAAAGTGCAAAAAAAGTCACAAAGTAACAAAGTCACAAAGTCACAAAGTGACAGAGTCACGGGCGGACAGAGAAACTATTCTTAAGGTATTTTATATTTTCGCAAATTTATCTCTTGAGACTCCGGTAGTGGTTCTGAGGTTGATGAAATAGACTCCCGGGGGATAATTACTTATATCGAGAATGGTGGTTTTTTGCGGGTTTTCTTCAGAACAGACCCTGGTACCGGCTGCATTGAAAATATCAAGTTCCACGGGGATGATGGCGGCATCCGGAATCGTTATTGTGAGTTTTATGGTTGCAGGATCAGGAGATACGCGGATACTTTGCGTCCGGATTTCAGCTATGCCTCCTAATGTCGAATCATATTTCACCACGGAAGCTTTGTTCATATAAATTGAATCCATGAAGGCAAGATACAATGATCCTGCGGAATCGACAGTCATAGAAGGGTACATGGCCAGGCTTCCCGTAAAACCTGCAGGGCCCAAAGTATTCCAAGCAGTTCCGTTGAACTTCATGACGGTGACAGACATTGAATTCACCCTATCGAAATAGGAGGTATATAGCTGTCCGGAAGGGCTAAACAGAAGGGACACATTGGATGAATAACCTGCAGAAAAATCGGGTGAGCCGATCATGACCCAGTTTGCACCATCATATTTCATGACACTGAGGCGGGTTGTACTATCAGTAAAAGCAACATACGGTTCATTGGAGGAGCTAACGGTTATCCGGGTTTCAATTACAGATGAAGGTGCAAAAGCAGGATTCCCGACATTCACCCAGGCCGATCCGTTGTATTTCTTCACAACGATATTATCATAATAATAAGCATCGCAATATACGATGTAAAGGTCGCCTGAAGGACTGAAAGCCAGGTTTGTATAGCTCACCGCTCCTTCAGAGAGGCCCTGTGATCCGAGATATTCCCAGGAGGTTCCGTTAAATTTCATTACTGTTGCTTTCAATCCTGCATCGGCATCCTGAAAAGCAATAAATGGCACTCCTGCAGCATCGATGACGAGACTGGTATAGCCCATTTCGCCCGGTGAGAAGCCCGGAGTACCCACGGCTGTCCAAGAGGCATCATCAAACTTCATCACGACGCTTTTCCATTGTAACGGGGCGGAGGAATAAGCAACATAGATCACCCCGGAAGAATTGACCGCCATTGAGAGTTCTTCTGCTTCACCGGACGAAAAGCCTCTCTGGCCTACATAGTTCCAAGCGCTGCCATTGAACTCCTTTACCGAGGTTTGCTTTGAAAAGTTAAAATCATTATAAAGCACCACGGGATTTCCGTCAGGCAGTATTTTAATATTTTCCAGGGTCGCGGCGCTATCGGAAAAACCAGGCAGACCAACGTATTGCCAGGGATCCACTAATTCCTGTTTAAGACCCGGTAGCGACTTTACCGGCACCTGGGCACGGCAAAAAGATAATAAACAGAGACTTGCAGTGATTGACAGGACAAACACAAATAAATACTTTTTCATGGCAAATAAATTAGATTGACATAATGGAATTATACATATGAGACAACAATTAATAAATATCGTTGCCTTAATGAAAATAAATATTCTGTAGAATTTTTATGATACCGGAAAGAATGATAATCAATTATCATAACATCCTTCTGAAATACAGATCAAACGGAGATGATGGGGCATATTCAGCAAAAAGAAACGGGGTAAAGCGACCCCTTAAATTTTACAGATATCTTATCTTAGAAGAAGTTTGTAAACATCAAGAGTGGCAAAATGTGACGAAAAGCGGCAAAATGTGACGAAAAGCGGCATAAGTGACCTCATGGAGGGCATTTTGAATTATACTCATGCTGAATGAAAATGCGAACAAATTAACAATGGGATGTTAAGAAAAACTCTTCGACATCAGATTCCAACAACAATAGATGCTTTTTCTTTGCATCACCATGTCGAACTTTTTATCATCGAAACAAATTAGAGCTTTGAAAAGTATGCATAAGACATCTGACCGCAAAAAAGCCGACAAAATCAAAGCCATCCTATTATTGAACAGAGGATATACACCTGAAGAAGTAGCTGAGATACTTTTACTTGATGACTCGACCATAAGACGCTGGTATGCACTATTTGATTCAGAGGGCATGAATTCTCTGTTGAGATATAACTATGTTGGAAGCGATGGCAAACTGACAACGAAACAGATTAAGATTTTGAACAATGAGTTGGATGAAAAGGTCTATAAGACAAGCAAAGAAATCTGCGCATACGTACAAAATGAATTCGGGATAAAATACACAACAAAAGGAATGACCAACCTGCTTCACAGGCTTGGTTTTTCTTACCGTAAGCCCAAGCATGTACCTGGAAAGGCTGATCAAAAAGCCCAAGAAGAATTTATTAAGCAATACACTGAATTGAAAGAAACGAAGTCTAAACATGATAGAATTTGGTTTCTTGATGCTGTCCATCAGTTGCATAATTCACAACCCGCATATGGTTGGATGAAAAAAGGTTTCGACTATACTATTCCATCGAACACAGGTCGTCAACGAGTCAATATTAATGGTGCTTATAATATTGAAGAACATAACGTCATCATTGAAGAAGCAGAGAGTATAAATGCCCAGTCAACTGTTTCTTTATTTAAAAAAATGCTAAAGGAGCAACCCTTGGGGGTTCTATATTTGATTTTGGACAATGCAAAATACTATCGTTCAAAAATTGTACAAGATTTTCAAAGAAAGCATCCGAGAATTCAACTTTTGTTTTTGCCTGCATATAGCCCTAATCTTAACATTATTGAGCGTTTGTGGAGATTTTTCAAGAAAAATATCACCTATAACAAGTATTATGAAAAATTTGCTGTCTTTAAAAGTGCTTGTTTGAATTTCTTTAAAAATATTGAAAATTATAAACTGGAATTACAGAGTTTAATGACCGATAATTTTCAACTGATTCAGGCTTGATTTTTTCGTAAATCCATTTTCACTGAGTATAAACGGGAAATTTTTATATTAGATTTGTGACGATAACGATAAAAAATAAATATTAACCGGGATTAATGGAGTATAAGGAATAATTATCAAATCAGGATAAACTAAAAACTACAACTATGGCTATTATTGAAAACTTTCTCACCAAAAAAGACAGGAAAGATATGGGAAACGTTAGTTTTTATGTCTGTCGTGGTAAGTACATACTCAGATCGAAACCTCTCAAAACAAAAAGAAAAAGAACACCTGCTGAGAAGATAAACAGTATGCGGCTTAAAAAGCTTGTTCTGTTAGTCAAGCAAATACTAAAATACATCAATGCTGCTTCTCCCGGGAAGAGACAGGGAAAGTGTGCTTTTCGTCGTTTTATGTCAATCAATTTGAAAAAATGTTTTGTAAAAAATACTTATACTATTGAACCGAGTTTGCTTGTATTATGTGATAATGAAGGTTCTTTTGTGGCTAATGTCATTCTGAATTCCACTGTTAAGAACAAAATAACCGGAACATTTGACAGCAATGCTCAAATTGATGATGAAGGTGAAGATTCTGTTAAAGCATATGGCTTTGATGCTGACAATAATAAAATATGGCTGTTTGATCAAGCAGCAATACGCAAGACCGGTACTATTACGCTCACACATTCTGAAATGTCTGCTATGAACATTGCTGTTTATTTCGAATGTCTTGACCGAGTAAACCTGCTCAATGATAATCCCATGCATATAATCAAATACGTCGGGAACGTAAAAGTTATTTGAACAATCGAACAATCGAATATTGATCAACGAAATATGAAGTATGAACGATTAAAAACATGAAACCATGGCTATAGTTGAAAATCCTAAAATCGGAAGAGCGAGGAATAAACTTGGACGAACCGTGTTCTTTACACAGTGGGGGAAAAACGTACTCAGATCAAAACCGATTACGGTAAAAAACCCAAAAACACCGGCTCAGGTGAAGCAAAGGATGAAATTTAAAAAGTTAATGAAGTTATTGCATCAAGTTCTCAATTACATAAACGAGGCTTATGACGATTCGGTGCCAGGCAAGTCTGCTCACAGTCATGTTATGTCGATCAACCTGAAGAATTGTTTTGTTGAAAATACAACTTCCATTGATCCCAGCCGGTTTGTATTGTGCGATAATGATGGTTCTTTTGTAGATAATGTTGTTCTTACATCTACTTCTGCGAACACAATAAACGGCACCTTCGACAGTAATGCTCAAAATGATGAAGAATGCGATGATACTGTTAAAGCATATGGCTTTTATGCTGCCAAAAATAAAATTTGGCAGTACCAGCAGTCAGCAACCCGCATAAACGGAACTATTACACTTACCCGGCCAAAGATTTCCGGATTGGACATTGCTGTTTACTTTGAATGCCTTGACCGGATAAATCTGCTCAAAGGGAATCCAAAGCATGTAATCAAGTACGTTGGTATGGTTACAGTTTTTTGAATACGACTGAATAAGATACAAAGTAAATAGCTCCATTATCAATTATCCATTGTCTTACCTGCTCTTTTTTAAGTGATAGTTGTAAACAATGAAATTTTATCAGAATAGTCTAATTAGACGGATTTGTAGACAAATTTCATTGTATTTTTTGTAACAAGGGGATCAGGTGGAGACTCATAACTTACTGCCTTATCGTGCGAACATTATTTAAATATGTTGAAAAATAATATTATAAAATTTGAATAAAACTATATTTGGTAATATATTTGTACAGTTGGTACAAATATGTTATTTTGAAAGCAATTCTTAAAAATGTCATTCAAATAACGTGTTTAATTAATTATATAGTAATAATCAGATCATTAACTAATATTTATTTACTATGAAATACGTTATTAGAATTACCAAAGATAATGGTAGATGGCAAATTATTGACCATTATTTTACAGAGAAACCGACAGAGGATCCAATAATTTATACTGGACTCAAATGGATTGATTCTGTATCGATAATTGAGGATTTAGGAAGTGTAAATATTCAGGACGGGACCACGGGATCAAGTGGTACTGGTGAATTACTTTCTATCAATTAGTTCCTGTCACTACTGGCGGACGGATGTGAGTTTATATATTAATATATTCATCCTTAAAAAAATAATATGTACAAGATTGCGATAATATTTTTTCTGATGGGCACAGGCTTTGTTAATGCACAATCAGAACTTGCAAAGTATCAAAATAAAATAAAACCTCCAATACAAATCAATGATAAAGCAACATCTGATAAATGGGTTTTAGTTGACGTACAAAATAACTCTTTTGCGTCACCATATACACCTGCTAATCCGACTACCTCAAAAAGGAATATTTTCAATTTGACGGAAAAAGGTCAAAAGGCTTATATTGATGCACTAAATTCAAAAACTAAAGATGTTAAATCTTTTATTGATGCATTACCAACGGTGTTGGAACCTACAAATAGTAATGATTCAGAGAGTTTAGAAATGGAACACACTGAATTTTTAAAAAAACTTGAAATCGATGTCACTGATTTAAAGTCAGTGAACAATCCTGCCGGAAGAATTGCACAATTGGTGATTTGGATTACTCTAAATTATAACGATTCTAGTAAAAGTAAGCTTCCTATTGTAAATTTCAGTTGAAAAGGATACCAGTATTTCAGTTAGGAAAGAACACCACTTGACAAAAATAATAAAAAAAATAACAGTTGATTAATGGATTTGAGACGGGAGATAACTCGAAGAGTTATCCTCGGCTCAAATCCATTCTTTTTTTGGTTCTTTTTTTCTTTGTTCATAAGTGCTAACTTTGTTAATAACTCTGGTGGTTCGATGCCTTGCCTGGTTGTTTTCATTTTTCCATAATTTACACTGGTTCCTTCTACTCTAAAAAAATCTTCATTCATATTCTGGCGGTTCGACATCTTTACTTGCTGTTTTAATCTCTCAGGTAAATTTCTCAATTCTCTTGGGAGAGGATCCGGATTCAGGACTTTCCCTTGGGTTAATGCCAGTTTATTTTCCATTCATTTGTCTGATTTTTTTACCCTAAAAAGATTTTCCATTCATGTTCTGGCGGTTCGACGTCTTTACTTGCTGTTTTAATCTCTCGGGTAAATTTCTCATTTCTCTTGGGAGAGGATCCGGATTCATGATTTTACCTTGGGTTAATACCAGTTTATTTCCCATTCATTTGTCTGATTTTTTTTACCCTAAAAAGATTTTTCATTCATACCCTGGTGTTTCGATAACTTTATTGGCTGTTTTCATTTTCTATCATTTGTCTGGTTTCTTTTACCCTGAAAGATTTTCCATTCATGTTTACGATATAAGCTTTGTGGGTAAGCCGGTCAACCATAGCAGCGGTAAGCACCGGGTCGCCAAAAATTTCTTTCCAGCGGTCAAACGACAGGTTGGTAGTAATGATTGTCGACTTTCTCCCACATCGCAACGATAGGTGACTAAAAAGAAGTTCAGCTCCTTCTTTGTCAAAAGAGATGTATCCGAACTCATCGCAGATGACCAGGTCGAACTTCTCGAACCGGTTTTCCACGGTACGCAGATATCTCTGCGAACGGCTTTCGCGCAATTGGGTAAGAAGACGTGGCACAGTGGTAAATAATACATGATATCCCATCTGGCACGCTAAAATGCCTAAGGCGGTAGCAA
Organism: uncultured Bacteroidales bacterium; assembly: GCA_963785325.1. Taxonomy (GTDB): domain Bacteria; phylum Bacteroidota; class Bacteroidia; order Bacteroidales; family FEN-979; genus FEN-979. The sequence goes on from CAWAVC010000025.1 coordinate 172,711, forward strand.
GATGTGTTTTTCCGGTTCCTGGGTTTCCTGAGAAGATTACGTTTTGGCCAGACTTAATAAAATCCAACCGTTCCAGAACGGGTAACTTTGAAGCGGCATCTTCCGGTAGGTCTTCCCGGTTAATATCGTGCAGATATTTGTACTGGATAAAACCTGCTTGACGCATCTGGGCTTTTCTCCGGTTTTCAATACGAACAGCCAACTCCCGTTCCATAAGCCGCAGTAAAAAGTCTTCATAAGAAAGCTTCTCACGGGCAGCCTCTTCGGCCACAGACTCAAATTCACGGCGAAAGGTAGGAAGCCGTAGCTCCCGGGTGAACTGATCAATTTGTTGTTTGTTTTCCCGTGTTATCATGCTACCTCCCCTATATTAATGGTCATCAACCTTGTAATCTCCTCCAACTGGAGGTTAGAGAAAGTTTCAATCTCACCATTGGCCTCCTCCTTTTTTGGGTCATTGTTGAGCAATGGCTGATTGCCCAACAGGGCCATGATTTTTTCCGCTGAGACATTAGCAGGGCAAATCCCACTGACATAAATAGCAGTTTCAAGCAGCTTTTGATGATCCACCTGCAACTGCTGACAAAACTGAAGCAAGAGAATAAAATCACGGGGTTGATTGGTGAACCACCGCGAATATACTTCCCTGACAGCCTTTGGCGCTTGTTCCAGTGCAAGCGATCCATGCAGTGCCCCAGGTTTGCGAGAAAGGGTTTTAAGGTAATGGTCCAGGGTGATAAACCATTTGTTTTTTTCATAGCTGCGGTCATGACTGCAGATCAACCCATGGGCGTAATACATTTTTAAAATGTTAGAGTATATCTTCACTTCCACCATCCTGCCGCACAGATCGTCCGGCACCGAATAATGATTGGTACCAAAGCAGACCGTAACATATTTATCCACTTTCATCTGATCGGTTAAAAAGCAATCCATTGGCCCCGGATAGTTCCACAAGAATGAGCGTTCCTGACTAAGACCGTCCAGGGGAACCTTGCTTGTGGACCCCGGAAGTTCATTCAGGTGATTGCAAGTGGCTACTAAATGGTTTTGAGCGGCATCCAATGTGTCAAACGAATCGGTATGGCAAAACGCTTTACGCCGTACAAATTCAACACTCCTTTCCACATGTCCTTTTTCGTTGCCACGCCTTGCATTACAAAATCGCCACCTGAACTGAAACCAACCGGAAAGATTTATCAATGCATCGGTCGGGGTCTTCTCACTACGACCCACAAACTCTTTAATTGCCACCCTCATATTATCATAAACCATCTCCTGATAAACCCCTCCAAGGTGAGCAAAAAACTCATTATGGGCTTCCATAAATGCCAGGGTGTCCTGTCGATGGTATAATCTACAGTAGCGATAATTACTGTAGGCCGAGGTGAACACAGCAAGATACAACCGCCTCTTAACACCTCCTATTATCAGCTTGAGCTCGGCCCAGTCAAACTCACATTCTTCTCCCGGTATGTAAGCCTGTTTGATAAAGGCTTCTTGTTTCCGTAGTTCTTTGTCACGAATATAGTTGCACAGGGTCGTGTACCCAATCTGGCCTCCCTGACTTAAAACGTAGTCATGAATGTCGATTTTGCGTTTTATCTGTTTACGTAATCCTTCCTGTCGCTTGCGCTGGTTATCGTCCAACTGGCTATTGATCATATCCTCAATCTCCGTTGTAAGCTTGCGCTTAAACCGGTTTTTGATATCATAAACAGGCGGACTGCTCAGGTAATCTTGTAAGGCTTTTTGGTCAATCCCTAAGTCGGTTGTCTCTTTCGATTGAGCATAAGAAAGAAGATGTTTTTTTATTGTCTTACGACTTATTTGCAAATCCCGGGCAATCTTCCGGGCACTATCAAACTCACGAAAGTACCGTCTGATAATCTCTTGTTTGGTATCCATACTTATCATCGTTTTTGTGCTGCTTTTGCATTTGCAAAGCAACTGGTTTAACTTCGATAAGTGGTATACTTTTCAATTGAAATGTGGTACCCTTTTCAATTAATACTTACATCCTATTGAATTTAGTGGGTTTAATAATTTAACCACGAAATACCAATCTACTGATTTTGGTACTTTATCGCAAAACCGCACTCATGGATTTACTTTGAATGCAGGAATAAATCTTGGTGGAACAGGTTCTACTTTAACGAATATTATGGGTGCTACGGGAGGTACAACAACCAATAATGGAGTTACAAATACGAGTAGCAACACGAACAACAATACAGAAGGAACTACAACTAGCAACACATCCAATTTAGGGGTTGGTTATACCTACGGGAAAACGATCGCAGAGCAAATAGCCATTAAAAACTGTATCATTACCATGAAGGGATCTTTAAGCAAGAACGAAGTATCGCTATTACAAAATGGCGTGCCAAATCAGAATTTGAATGACAATATAGATTTGGAACTAATCATTAAAACAGTTAATAATATTACAGTTCCCTATCTAAAATTTAAAGGACTCTTTAACGAAGAAACTAATGCACCCCAAATGGATGATACTAAAATAAAAATCACTAAAGATTATTATACATTTCCTGTAAAACTTAAGAGTGATATAACAGCAAAATTAGGTTATACATATGTCTATCGGGATGTGATCAAAGGAGAAAATACTGTAATAGAATCTGATGATAAAGTATGTTATTATACACTTGCAAATAGAACAATTACTAGCAAATCTTTTATACTTCTTAAGAAAGATGAAATAAACGTTCCCATTTATCATATTATTATTAGTAAAGACGGTTATGTACCACCAGATGCAAAGACATTATATTTGAATTATTACGGAGAACATATTGAGTTACTTTTTAGTACACTGATATCTTCAAACGACCTTATCAACTGGCTTAGATTAGTTGGAAAGGAACAAATAAAAAACTTCACATTGGAAACAGGAGAAGTTTTAGAAGGAAAAATGAGTTATAAGCCTTTTCAAAAAGATAGTTCAGATTCTTTACGCCCAGTTTTAATGAATGCCATACTACGTTAACTTTTATGGTTCTTCATAAAAATGAAATGTTTTACTTTGTTGAACCTCACTAAAGAAGTCCTAACAAACAGGGGTCAAACCAAAAGAAAGGAGACATTTATGAAAAAGAAACGACTTGATTCGCTGGATTCCTATTCTAATCGCTCTCACCGTCGGCATCTTTGTTGCAATGTGGCCACCACTAAAATTCGTCAGTTTTAGCGGCGCAGATTTCGCGTCGCGGATTTCGGTACTCGTGTTCTTTTCGCTCATTATCGAACGGACCGTGGAGATTCTAATGAGCATTTGGCGTTCGGAGGAATCAAATAAACGTGAGGAGGCAGTCCGGCGCCTCATAGCTAGTAAAACCGTTGCTACCGACCCAGACCTTATCGCAGCCCAAGCAAGTTTAATCGAATACAAAGCAGAAACAATGCAGATGACAATACCAATCGGATTTGCCCTTGGGTTGTTGGTTTCTGCGTTTGGTGTCCGTGCACTAGGTCAGTTCATAGACCCTAATGCTTTAGGGATAAGTGCCCCCGAGGGGCAACATTGGTGTTTTAACTTTATTGACATTCTTTTCACTGGAGCGCTCTTGGCCGGAGGAGCCGATCCCATACACAAAATCTTTGATTTATATCGAAAGTTCGTAGAGTCATCGGCATCGAAGGCTGCCGGGACAAAGTCTTAAGCCCCATTTTAATTTTCTAGCAAGCGCCCATGAACGCGTATCAAAGATTGTAAAATGAAATCTGAAGAGTTTGCCTACTGTCTTGCCTGTTGGATGTCACCTGGTGTGTTAGCTCGTGCAGCAGATGACTGGAGCAATCCACCTGAAGGACACGAGATTATGCATCTATCTCTTATAAGCCCAATTCTAACGACTGCAAAAGATGCTCGATTCGACAGTTTTGTCCAGCTATTCTTAAAACACGTGAGTATCCCAGAGGACCTGGTGCAATATACATTTGGAAATTATCCCAGCCATGTCACACCGGAGGCAGCAAAATGGCTACAAAACTTCAAATATACAGGATCCATTAAGTTCGACCCTGACGATCAACCGCAATTTCCTAACAGTCACACTTTGGCAACCATCTCTGCTCCTACATACGAAATTCGGGTGGTCTGGCCGCCTCTAAATATGCTCAATGAACTAGTGTCTAACTTTGCAAATTACTGGAGACAAGTTGCCAGTGTTGCGCGGCCAGAACAAGTTCATCATGAACCTTCTGGCGAATGGACATTCCTAACATGGATCGATCTCCAGGTCGCTCGTGCTTGCGGATTCCCTTCTATTGGCCGCGCTGGAATTGTCCTGCAGACCAACACCCTGAACAATGTACGAGGGCACGTGAGTGTTGTTGGGCCTCTTCCCAAGGGGGAAGTGGAGCTAAATTTGATTTCGTTTGCAGCTGAACTACACCCGAAATCAAAATCAAAAGGATTTGATCTTGACCGAGCAATCAAGGAGAAATATGGACGGTTTTAAAAACATACCTGTGAGTTTGTTAGAGGAAGGAAGTTCCCTCAACATTGAGCCATACCGGAATGAATACTCACCTTTCTCTCGGGTTGATAAGGTTGGTCCTGTTATGCCTGGGGATGAGGTGCTTGTCGATACATATTATGGCCTCCCTTACGATCTGTGGATCCGAGATGGTGGTGCGCCATACGGATTGACTGACGCACTACCTGTTGGACCTTTGGACGATTTATCAATGGACTATTTACGAATTCCATTTGCTAGAATTCCGTGCATTAAAGTAAGCGACAAGCCAAGCCTTTTGCTAGTAATTGAGAGGATCCGACAGGTCTATCCAGACCTTTCGTTACTCTTTCGAGGGCAGATCCGCGAGTATCTTCTCAACCGAAGCGTTGATACCCTAGACGCGCTGTATGGAGGTCAGGTACGCGAGCCATCATTGCTCCCTTCGGCGGAACGAAAACGAATAAATATAGACACGTTGGGGCCATTGTGGTGCGCGATGTTACGTTTTTTGTTGGACTTGTGGGCCACCGAGCGACAGGATGATAAACAATTCAAACGAATCCATGAGTTTGGTCAGCACTATCTTTTTCACCGCTTTGCTTTAGCGATGGCGCAGCATTATGGTCTTCCTAGTAGTGGTATCGATGTGACTGATTCCATTGAGATAGCTCTATTCTTTGCGCTTTCCTGCTTTTCTCAATCCCAGAAGGAACCAAATACATTAATCTGTTCAAGGGTATCAAACAAAGAATCAGTCCCTGTGCTTTATGTTTTTGGCTTGGAGATCGATCAGCAATACTTTCACTTCGAAAGTAGCTTTCTGGGGGAATTGCCAAACAATCGCCCCTCCCGCCAGTCTTCCTTCTTTCTTCATCGAGGCTGGGGTATGGCAAAAAACAGGGCAGCAAACGAACTCCTTGTAGCGTTGTACCTCGATCCTGACGGGGATTACGGTACACTACCTGCGCATAACCATTTATTTCCAGGTCCCAAAGAGGACTTTTTTGGAAAAACTATCGAGATTACGAAAAGCTCCTTTGTCAGTATATTTCCCGAATTTACCCGCTTACTTCAGGATTTCGCATGGGTGCAGGCCAGCGAATGATATCTCTTCGGACGGAGGGTTGTAATTGAAAAGTATACCACCTTCTATTTAAACATGGCCCAGTCTAAAAACAAAACGGGCCTCAATTTCTTGACAACCTCCTTTTCTTGTCATACACCTGTTTCAATTGGTTCCCCGCCAACGAAGGTTTATCTCCTCTTGACTTGTCCTGGTATTTTTTCTGTAGTTCATTTCCTTCATACTTGCGATAGTTCACTCCCTTGATCTCTAATTTGATGGAACCCCTTTCTCTCACGCTATCAGTGCCAGGCCCAAGCTTGGGGGGTTCAAGATAAACTTTTGTAGCCGGGTTGAATATTCTGGACTAATCCTGGGTGAATAACATCGGTTTGTCCCACAGATTAAGCTTTCCAAATACCATTATTGTTAATGTTTTCCTTCTGATTTTCAGATTTGGAGGTTTTCTTTTGGGGAATGGCAACCCAAGAGAATGAAATGATGTCGGGTAAGGTAAATCAGGTTTTCTTCATTAAGTATGAATTTTTTTAATCTTTCGCAAGTTAAGAATAATAAAATATATTTTCATATTGTCTCCTTGTTTTTTATTCAGAAATGATATTTTTAATCCATTTATGTATTTAAAGAGTGGCATAATGTGACATAAAGCGGCATAAGTGACACTATCACTTGACATTTAGAATAATCGAATATTTATTATATTACATTTGCTTCAAGTCAGGTACAAATTAAATCCTGATCAGGTCTTTTAAAGTAAAAAGACCGCTTATCGAGTTAGTAAAAACTAAAAACATAAAATTATGGCTATTTTACAAAATCCCTTAATCGGCAGAGCCAAACAGAAGCTTGGCAATACCGTGTTCTCAGCACAGTTCGGAAAGAACACACTGAGAACTAAACCTCTTACAATCAAAAACCCAAAAACAGCTGGTCAGGTAGCAGAACGAACGCGCATGAAAAAGCTTGTTCAGTTAATCCGCCAAGTACTCAATTACATCAATGCGGCTTATGCCGGTTCTGTGCATGGCATGTCTGCTTACAATCGTGTCATATCTCTCAACCTGCCAAATTGTTTTACTGACAACACCTCGTCAATTGATCCCAGCTTGTTTGTCTTATGCGATAACGTTGGTTCTTTTGTCGACAACGTTGTTCTTGCATCCACGGTCGCAAACACTATTACCGTGACTTTCAACAGCAAAGCTCAAACGGTGGAAAATCCGGTGATATTGACCACCTAAATCCGGAGGAATGTGACCACCCTCTTTCCGTTCTAAATTGACCACCCCGATTTTTATCCATTAACTCTGATTTTCTCGATTAAAAGACGACCGTACAAAAATACGTTTTTTTATTTCTATTATATTATTGATTTAGTTCATTAGGGTTTGTCTTTTTCTTAAAGATTCACCGATCATCTCGATTCTATGTGCATTATGAACGATACGATCCAAAATTGCATCAGCAATGGTTTTTTCACCTATCACATCATGCCATTGTTGCACCGGCAACTGTGCTGTAATGATTGTTGAACGTCTTCCATGCCGGTCTTCAATGATTTCGATTAACGTTGAACGGTTGTGACTATCCAGAGGTTGCATTCCGAAGTCATCAAGGATCAACAGATCCATTTTTTCTATTCGGGCTATCTCACGGACATAAGATCCGTCTGCCTTTGCCATTTTTAACATGGAAAAGAGTTTGGATGAGTTGGCGTAATACACTTTGTAACCCAACATGCAAGCTTGGTTCCCAAGTGCTGAAGCAATATAACTCTTACCAATACCTGTGCTCCCGGTGATCAGGATATTTTCGTTTTTGTCGATATAAGTACATTCAGCAAAACGGTTCAACATGTTCCTGTCCAGGTTACGATCGATCTTAAAATCAATCTGTTCTACATTGGCTTTGTAACGGAAGCGGGCAGTACGAATGCGGCGTTCAATGCGCCGGTTATTCCGGTCATCCCATTCTGCTTCTATTAAAAAAGAGACCATCTCATCGGTGGTCATTTGAACCTGACCACCATTTTCTAAGCTTGTTCTGAAGGCAGCAGCCATGCCGTGCAACTTCATTTGTTTCATTTTCTGAAGGATTATTTCATTCATAATTATTGGGTTTATGGTTCATGATCATCAAAAGAACTCACCCTGTCAGATCGGTAACAGTTTGACCTGACAAGGTGAGAGTTTAATTAAATTTATGCGTAATAGGTGTTACCACGGATATTTCCATGTTTTGGCATGATTGTGTTGTCGTGGTCCGGATTTAACGGAACACTGTCAAGACGTTTATCAAGTATGGCCAGGATCGTCTTATAACTGAAGTCACCATAAAAGTTTGCCCTGTGACAGGCAGCGTTGAGACGCTCGTTACCGACTTTGTTTGCATAGTTTAAAATTCCCTGGCAGGTTTTATAAGTTTGCTCGGGATGCTGCCTGAGTGAGAGTATCTGGGTAATGTACTTTTCCGTGTGTTCCCCGATTGCCTTTGCCCTTTCAATGAACTTTTCCGGAGTCCAGTCCGCCTGGAACTTGTGTTTGGTTGCCAGATGATCATCAACTGTGGTGTACATAAATGGCCTGCGATTCCGCTTGTGTGAAGCAATGTGTTCGTACCTGTAATAGATGTCAACCTGATTCTGGCTGTATAATATCGTTACCTTCTTGCCAATGTAATGATACGGAACACTGTAATAATGCTTGTCTTCACCAAGGCACACATGATTATTCTTTGATACCGTTGCAACCCGTTTGTTTTTCAATTCATATCGATACGATGATAATGGCTGAAGTGTTGACCGTTCGATTTCTTCAAACATCTGGCGACGACTGTAGGGACGTCCCTTAAGAGGATTATTGTTGTATATAACCAGCAACTCCCGTAGGGCATTGTTCAATGCCTCAATCGACGTAAATTCTTTCTCCCGGATGACAGTATAGATAACCTGATAAATGATCTTAACGGCCCCTTCAACAAGAGCCTTATGCCGTGGCTTATAAGGCCCAGCCGGAAGTGCCGACATTTTATAATGCTCTACAAAATCCCGGAACGATTCATTTAGGGTGGGTTCATATCTGCTGCTTTTTATTACTGCAGATTTAAGGTTATCCGGAACAATGGCCTGAGGGGCACCCCCGAAGTAATGCAATGCATTTTCACAGGCACCAATAAAGTCCTCCTTGCGTTGAGTCATCGTGGCTTCTACATACGTCAATTGGCTCGCTCCGAGAATGGCTACAAAGACTTCTACCCTGCATACCTCACCGGTATCCGGGTAAACGATCTGTAGCTTTTCTCCGGCATAATCCACATACATCTTGTCTCCTGCCTTGTGTTCTACATGCATTGTGGCATTAGTACGTTTTGACCACTGTCTGTAATGTGCATGGAACTGTGTGTGCTTAAGGCCATCAGGATGCTTTTTTAAGTATTCTTTCCAAAGTAGATATAACGTATTGCCCTTCTTTTTAAGGGTCATCGCAATAATGCGTACCTGAGTTAATCAATTTAAAATGAATAAAATAACATATTTTGTTGTTAAAATTGTGAAATGGGAAATAACCTCGGAAAGCCTTGTGTGTTATGGGTTATTCTCATTTCACAATTACAAAAAAAAATCATTTCAAAGCGATTTTTAGAACCATATTTATAATGCTTATAATCAATCTGTTGAAATAGCCAGGTACGCATCTTTGCGAAGAACCTTAAAAAGAATGTAATTTGTTGTTATTACTGTTAATTTCGGGAAATAACTCGAAGAGTTATTCTCGAAATTAACAGCTTTTCTTTTTTGATTCTTTTTTCTTTTGTTCATAACTTTTATGCTGCCTGTTTATACAATTTCACTGGACTGATTCTTCCTATACCCTGATGTGGTTTCTTATTATTGTAGTAGCTGATATATCCCTTTATTCCTATAAACAATTCCCTGCCATTCTCTGCCGGGTGTAAATAAACATAATCCTGTTTTAAGGTACGCCAGAAACGCTCAATGAAAATATTATCAGTAGCCCTGCCCTTTCCATCCATACTGATTTTGATATCGGCCTGATCGGCAAATTCAGTCCACAGGGCACAGGTAAACTGGCTCCCTTGATCTGAGTTGATGATCTCTGGCTTACCATGCTTTTCAATGGCCTGTTTAAATACGCTCAGAGTATTCTCTGCATTCAGGTTGTTGAACAATTATTGGGGTTCTGATAAAAAACTAGTTGTGAATTGCTTTCAGATTGTATCTTTGACGTATTGAACACAGCCAACGATTAAGAATATCCATCAAGACGGAAGTTGTGAATTGCTTTCAGATTGTATCTTTGACGTATTGAACACAGCGGTCTTGCTGCAATGAATTATGAATTCCTGGTTGTGAATTGCTTTCAGATTGTATCTTTGACGTATTGAACACAGCCACCAGTTGCTTTAAGTGTTGCGAATGTTGTTGTGAATTGCTTTCAGATTGTATCTTTGACGTATTGAACACAGCTTGTACTATTGGCGCCACAGCAGTATGCTCGTTGTGAATTGCTTTCAGATTGTATCTTTGACGTATTGAACACAGCACTGGACTATAAGAGAATGATACACCGCAGGTTGTGAATTGCTTTCAGATTGTATCTTTGACGTATTGAACACAGCTTAAGATTTTTGGTTATTGATACACAAAGAGTTGTGAATTGCTTTCAGATTGTATCTTTGACGTATTGAACACAGCTTGTACTATTAATACATCTGCATCATGTTCGTTGTGAATTGCTTTCAGATTGTATCTTTGACGTATTGAACACAGCTTGATCCTGGATGAGGTTGATGCTTACCCAGTTGTGAATTGCTTTCAGATTGTATCTTTGACGTATTGAACACAGCGCGACTTTATTTAGTTCCTTTATGGTTTTAGTTGTGAATTGCTTTCAGATTGTATCTTTGACGTATTGAACACAGCTTTATAAAGACGGGTGTTTGTACCGAAATCGTTGTGAATTGCTTTCAGATTGTATCTTTGACGTATTGAACACAGCTTTCTCCGATGAACTGAACATCGTCTTCCAGTTGTGAATTGCTTTCAGATTGTATCTTTGACGTATTGAACACAGCATACCTGTATTTAATAGGTCTTATTTCAGGCAATTACAGAGAAAATAGGATTAAAAAAATGTGTTCAGTGAATCCCTTTCTTAATGAACTACCCCGCCGCAAGCAGCGGGGTATCTTAGAACAACTCTAACTGTTTACTGCTATGCAAAATAGTATACTCTTTCTCACGTCCCTGATCACGAACATAATTCGTGATGGTCGTTTCGTCACCAAATTTGCTGACCGTGTTAACAAAATATCCATCTGTCCAAAATTCTCCTCCCCAAAGTTGTTTCTTCACTTCTGGGTGCTTCTTAAAAATCTCTTTAGCCGTGATACTTTTCAAAATCGTGATGATCTGAGTTACACTCATCTTCGGAACAGATTGAACCAGAAAATGAACATGATCCTTGTCAGTACCTATCTCCAGAAAATGAACCTCATATCTCTTCTCGATCTCCAAACAACTCTCTTTCAACGTTTGATCAACTTTCTTGCTAAAAACAACTCTCCGATATTTTGCTGGACACACAAAGTGATACAACAATACACTGACATTATGCGATTTATGTATGTACTCGCTTTCGCTCATACATACAAAGATATTAATTACGCCGCAAGCGGCGGGGAACTAACCCCTAAAAGAGATTAGAGAGAGGGATTTTTTTATTAAAAAAGTTCAAGTTGCTGAGGTTCTTTTTCACCTTCAATTGATTCATTGCCATGGAATAATTCTATCATTCCGAATTGTTTATCAGTAATGCACATTATACAAATGAATCCTTCCGGAGGTAAGATATTACGGACTCTTTTAATGTGAACATCAGCATTTTCCCTGCTTGGGCAACAACGGGAATAAATTGAATATTGAAACATTGTGAATCCATCTTTTTTCAGGGATTTTCTGAAAACTGCATAATTATGCCGGTCCTTCTTGGTTTCAGTGGGGAGATCGAAGAAGACAAGTACCCACATGATTCGGTATTGGTTTAACCTTAAACTATTCAAAGGCCGGATATAAAATATTTCGCTGTTCACCGGAAAAGCAGAAATACAATGAAGATGCAGTTCTTTGCGCAGCAATCATTAATGGACTTCTTTGGCCATCTATAGACACATCAACTACCGGAAGTCCTAATAATCGTTTTTTCATTGCAGGCGTCAAATCATAATCTTTTGGTTTTTCAGAGACAATCTCCAAAATAATACGATCGACAAATGGCCGGTAAGGCTCCATAATGTCATCCGCAAGGCTGAATGCATTGTAACGGTTCCGGTGATGAATACCAAGTGTCGGTAAAAGGCCAGTTGCAACAATACTCTTTGCAATAATAGCCCTTAGAATTGCATATCCATAATTAAGCAAATTATTTGGGTCGGCCTCTTCTCTGCCTCTTTTAAAGGAATCAATGTGATTGGAAAAAATATGAGACCAGTAATAAGCTGCTGCACGTGCTTCATGATTTTCTGTATCGCCAGATTTAACTTCTTTCGACCAACGCATCATATTTTTTACTTCAAAACCTTCGTTTTTTAATAACCATGCCTGATTTATGATTTTTGACTGAATTGTTTGTTGCCAGAGCTGTTTTTTTAAGGGAGTACTGACATCTATCTGTTGTGAAAACCTCTCTGCCTGAATCGTGTTGCCTGACAATGGCATAAAAAGTGAAGAAGGCATATGCCTGTCATCGCATGTAATTACTGCTGCATTATTTTCAATCAACTTATTCAATAAAGCGTGAGTAAGACTGATCTGTTTATTGTCTAAAACCATTACACCAATATCTTCAATAGGGATGGTTCGTGTTTTAATTAAATCCGGTATTTCTGGTTCATCAACCATACAAATCACCAGTTGTTCATCCTTTGTCGAGAGGAATGCAGGATTCTCAAAGTAAAGTGTACGCTTGATCATTGGTAATCAATATTTAATATTCGACCGAAATGATCTATGACTATTTTTACTCCATTCATCTTTTTAATATCTGATATTCTGATCATAGCAGAATCGTTCTTCAATGTCGTTTCAAGATGATGCCGAAAAGAATAGTCATGATTTGCCAATTTTTGAACCCTGTAAAGGTTTTTGCTGATTACTGGCCAGTTCTCTTCCTTTGAAAAATCAAGCTCTTCAGGATTTAGATTGAAAACAAAAAGATCATTGATCTGCATTGAACAAATAAACTTATGTCCGATGGGTGGATTTTTATCAATAACAAATAAGCCTTGCTTTTTTCGTTCAATAGCTTCCCAGAATGTCACAACCTTTTCATAACGGATTCCTTTTTCATCTTCGTACAAAGCTATATGATGGTTGTTTCTTGTATGAACGAAATCCTTAGGTCTTCCTTTCTCATCAACATGCAAAGGTTGAAGGGTAACAGGGCCGAAGACTCTTACGGTTTTAATTGATATGCGCTTGGCTTCATTAAGCCAGACGGGGTTTGTATCGAGATCTTTAAATGCTTTCTTCGGTTCATTTCCAAAAGATTCGAGTCGTTTTTTTATGATTCTTTTTATTCCCTGATCGACAATATCTTCAACCTTGTCGAAAGATTGGTTAAGTTCGACACGATAAACAAACTTGTGGTCAAAAACAGATACTGTATCAAGTACTTTTTTATTGCGTTCATCTATATATACCGGATCATTCTTCAAGGTTTTTGACGAAAACGACAAATCAAAATTATTCTCATATTTCTCCAAATGTTTTTCGACCAGGAATCGTTCATAAGGATGAGCCATCAGGACATATTGTTCTTGCGTGAACTTTTTATCGAGTTTGATTTTTTTATATCGACTGATTTGTCCGTAAATAGTCTCTTTATGCAGGAAACTCCTTGGAGTATATGTAATTTGTTTTAGTTCACCACCTTTGATTTTTATTTTATTGACATGTCTTGAAACCACTTTCCTGTCAGCTTTAAAAGAAACAAGGATTTTTTCGACAGCTTGTTCTGCCTGTGGACGAATCGTCGACCAAGGAGCCTTTATACGCCAGCTTTCGTTCTGAGCAATAAAACCCTTTAATTCATCCTGTAGACCTCCCTTTATGGAGTGAAGTGTATTTAATTTCTGAATCATTCCCTGTTTTGTACAGGCAATCACAATTGCATCGACCGCATGATGCCGGTGATCATTTCGCTTTGTCCATTCACTTATTCGCTCAACTGCTGAACCGGTATGGTCAGTATCCTGAAAGGTTTTACCAATTGTACGATACTTTTCCAGGTTCAGGTCATGCAGGATGGTATCCAGGCCCCACTCAAACCGAAGGTAATCAGTAACTGATCCTGTTGTTGAAACCACATTCCAGCAAACGGCTTTGAGCCTTGTTGTTATCTCCCTTGCAATATATTGGGATTCGCGAAGCTGGCGATCAATAAAATCATCGGGCAACTCCGATTTTTTCATCATTAGTTTTTTAAACTTCGCCCTGGTGATTCTCTTTTCTTCAGCTAACTTTTTTATAAAGAGTCTATAATTTTCAAAAGCTGCTGTGCCCTTTGATGACATAAAATCATAAGCAGTCTCATTGCTTTTTTCTCTATTCAGATCAATCTCACAAAGAGTCTTATTAGAAAATGAATCATCAAACAAAAGTGCGCGAGGAATGATATGCTCTACATCAATCTTCGCAGTATCAAAAAGGTCGGTTTTCTGAATAGTGCTTCCTGTATAGACAGATACACCGCCTGTTTCCTGCCACAACCTATATTTTATGATGTCTTTCCTACTGACTTTTTTAAATCCCCATTCATCAATAAGAATCTTTTCGACGCGTTTATTTTCATTCTCATTATCCCTGATGGTTTCAGTAAGTTCCTCCCTTTCCCTGGCACTTTGCTTCAATTCTCTTGCCAGCTCAACCCTGATCTCATCTGGCCGTCCAAACCGGGAATCAGAAATAAACAGATTGATCATTGTGATGACCTGATTGCATATTTTTTCAACTACCGGATTACGAAGCTCATTCCTTTTAATGTGTTCAAGACCTTCATCAAGCACTTTATTGTTTCGTTCTTCTAAGGTCTCAGAATCCGAAGGATTGTAACCAACTTTTTGACAAGCATCATAATATTTGAATCCTTGCCTCAGAAAAGGTAATAATTTCCTTATGGCTTTAGCACTCAGGGAACCATGCTGACTAGTATAACCTATTTTTGAAATTGCAATTGCCTGATCTTCGGTTAATGAAAAATTATTTATTAAATTCTGAATCAAATGATGGTCATCCTCACTCGAATAAACCAGATGCCATAATTTATAGAATGGTTCTAAATCAGGACGAGAAACCATGGGATCAAATGCCAAGAGTGCGGCAATTTTTTCAGAATCACAATCAGATGTTTTTAAAGCCTTTAGAAACTGGGCACGTGTTTTATTCCCATCAATACTCTCAAAATTTATATAATAATGGCGTGTTGGTTTACAATCGAGCATTTCCAATAGCTTTGTTTTGGATAGATGATCAACGTCATTTAAACAAGCCAAAATGTTTGCTCTGCCTTCAGCCGTAATCTCAATGACTTCACCGTCTTTACTTGCGATAGATAAATTATTAAGTTTTGAGTAAATATTAAATAACTGAAAAAGAGGGGAGCTTTTCGGGGCGACTTTATGGTATTTTTCATATCTGCATTCAGCAACCAGTCCCTTTTGAGATTTTAATCTTCGCTGATAGTAAATAATCCTGTCACGGATCTCAACAAGGTTCTGTTCATTCAGTACGTCAGGGTATAATTTCTGCTGAAATGTCCATATGACATTAAATTCATTTATGTAGTCTTGTCTTAGGAATGTGTTCTTTTTAATGATAAAATTTGCATCAGGGACCTCCCTATTTTCAAGCAGTTTTCTGTAAAAGAATTGTCCAACCGTACAATTTGAATCTTCGATTACCTTTGATCTGTTAATAATGATTTCGACAAAATCGGTTTCCTCTTCTTTATTCGCTTTCCTGTTACTTTTATAACCACGTTTTTGATTTAGATGTAAAAAGATTCTTCCAATTTCATTCAGTGATAATTGCTCTTTTAAAGCCCTATCCCTCAAACCGAATAATTCAAGTGCTGTCAGCCCCTTCAGGAGTTTGTCATCAGGCATCATGCCGAGTTCTGTCAATTTTTTGATAAGATTGTGTCTTCTTAACTTATACCGTTGATTATTTCTACGGATTGTACGGTAAGTACGTCTTTCAACATTTAGTGTCACAGGTTTGCCCTCAATGAATTGTTTTTCCTGATCACCCATTGGAATAATCCTGACTCCTGCAGACTTAATCAAATTATTTTCTGCATTAACTTCATCCTCTAAAACGAAAGCCCAACCAATAGAGCTAGTCCCAATATCAAGTCCAAGAATTTTTTTCATAGAAGTGCTATTTTTGGAAATATTACCATATATTTGTCATACAATCTGAGCAATTCACAATAAGGATTATTCCGTTGTGAAAACATCTAAGGCGGCTTTCGAGTCGCCTTTTTCTTTCAAAAATACAAATATGTTCAGGATTATATTATGATTCAGTAGATAATTTTGCAGGTGGATAGAAAAAACCTATAAAATTGAGACCCTATCAGTTGATATAAATTGAAAAAAGAAATCGGTGCTTATTTGGCGATAGTTGAACGACCAGGTGGAAGACAATTTTGCATAAAGGGATTTGGTGAAATAAAAAAAGCGACTGGTGATGGGGAATGATACCCCTCCTCGAGACGCTATACGACTCTTTCCAGACGCGACAACGAAGGTATTTCAAAGGGATGCACTTGTTCAAATAATAATGGGAAAATATTAAAAGATAATATTTTTAGAGTGCTGAGATAAAGAGAATAATACTCCCCAAAAATTATGGCAGTAATTTAAGGTACACAAATAAATATACTGTCCTAATTCCTTATAAGAAATTCCTCGTCATTCCTCACCACCTTAAAACATTATCATTCCTAAAACTTGTCAGGAAGTCCAAAGTTATCTAACTTCGCAGATTCAAAAATCCGGAAAAGATGGATTACGATATTATTGTTATTGGCAGCGGCCCGGGAGGTTATGTTGCCGCGATAAGGGCTTCACAGCTTGGTTTAAAGGCAGGCGTTGTTGAAAGAGCAGAACCCGGGGGGATATGTCTAAACTGGGGTTGTATTCCCACCAAAGCTTTGCTGAAGAGCGCACAGGTTTTTCATTATATCGAGCATGCAGCGGAATATGGCATCGTGGCAGGGGAGGCAAAGCCCGATTTTGAAGCTATCGTGAAGCGCAGCAGGGCTGTGGCCGACCAGATGAGCAAGGGAGTTCAGTTTTTATTTAAGAAGAATAAGATTGATCATATCGAGGGAACCGGGAAGGTAAAACCGGGAAAGATGGTGGAAGTGACAGATAACTCGGGGAAAGTCACAGAGTACTCTGCAAATCATATTATCATCGCCACCGGCGCACGGTCGCGTGAGCTTCCAAACCTGAAGCAGGATGGGAAGAAGATCATAGGATACCGTGAGGCGATGACACTGCCGGCGCTGCCAAAGACGATGGTGGTTGTCGGCTCAGGTGCTATCGGGTCGGAGTTCGCTTATTTCTATCATTCCATGGGGACGAAAGTGACATTGATTGAAGTGTTACCCAATGTAGTTCCATTAGAGGATGAAGAGATATCAAAGACGCTGGAACGTTCGTTTAAAAAGGCAGGGATGAAAATAATGACCGGATCGACGGTTGAATCAGTTGATACTACAGGAGATATCTGCAAGGTAACAGTGAAAACCAAGAAAGGCGAAGAGGTTATTGAAGCAGATATTGTTCTATCTGCCGTGGGCATTGCTCCTAATATTGAAGGAATGGGGCTGGAAGAGACCGGAATAAAGACCGATAAAAACAAGGTGGTTGTGGATGAATATTACAGGACCAATGTTCAGGGATATTATGCTATCGGCGATATTGTGAAGGGACCGGCACTTGCTCATGTCGCTTCTCACGAAGGTATTATCTGCGTGGAGAAGATCGCAGGAAAAGAAGTAGAGCCGATGGATTACAATAACATCCCGGCATGTACCTATACCCAGCCCGAGATTGCATCTGTGGGAATGTCGGAAAAGGCAGCCAAAGAGGCGGGATATGATGTCCTGGTCGGAAAGTTCCCTTTTATGGCTTCCGGAAAGGCAACTGCAGCCGGGAACCGGGAAGGGATGATCAAGGTGATTTTCGATGCAAAATACGGAGAGTGGCTGGGAGCCCATATGATCGGGGACAATGTAACCGAGCTGATAGCTGAAGTGGTAGTTGCACGAAAATTAGAAACCACCGGAAGGGAGATCATCGATGCGGTTCATCCTCATCCAACCATGTCGGAAGCAATAATGGAGGCAGTGGCACAGGCGTATGGAGAATGCATCGACCTTTAAAAGAATGAAGAATTAAAAATTAAAAATGAAAATAGAAAAGAATGCGATTGAGGGGCTTTTGGTTATCAAACCGGATGTTTTTGAGGATCGGAGGGGATATTTTTTTGAGTCGTATAATGAGGAGAAATTCAAACAGCACGGAATTGATGTTAAATTCGTACAGGACAATGAGTCGAAGTCGGGGAAAGGGGTTTTGCGCGGGTTGCATTTCCAGGTACCTCCATATCAACAGGGCAAGCTGGTACGTGTGATAAAAGGAGCAGTGCTGGATGTGGCTGTGGATCTGCGGAAATCATCTCCCACGTATGGACAATGGGCAGCGATAGAGCTTTCCGAGAAAAATAAATGGATGTACTGGATCCCGGCAGGGTTTGCACATGGGTTCCTTACACTGGAAGAAGATACGATATTCTTTTATAAATGTACACAGGTGTACAATAAAGAATCAGAAGGAGGAATCTTGTGGAATGATCCTGATTTAGGCATTAAATGGGGAATATCAGAGCCGATGGTATCGGAGAAGGACAAAGTAGCAATGAGGTTCAGGGAGTTTAAAAGCCCGTTTTAGAATGAAAAATTGAGCACACGCTGAAAAGGCTTTTCTTTTACCGCTAAGACGCTAAGACGCTAAAAAACGCAAAGAGTAAATTGGAAAGATAGGTGTCTCGGAGTATATTTTCTAATTGAGTAATCGAATATCGATCAACGATTTTTGAAGTAAGATTGGAATTCAGGAAGTCTGAAGTTTGATTTAAACAATCGAATTTCGATCAACGATTTTTGAAGTAAGATTGGAAACAATGAAAATAACTTTCAAACACATTCTTATAAGCATGGCAGTGATCGTAGTTTGCGGGACGTGCATTTTTGCTGTTAAAGAGGTCAGGGACCAGGAAAAGGATTACAGGAACCAGTTTTCAAGGTATTATCATATTTATGCACCGGAGCTACCCGATAAGATGGAATTTGCAGGGGAGAAGGTTCCGTTGGACCTGGAATATGTGAGGGAAAGTCTTGATCATGAGATCATGGCAAATACCTTTATGCATTCGTCGACAATTCTGATGTTCAAGAGGGCAAGCAGGTGGTTCCCGTTAATTGAACCGATCCTCAAGAGAAACGAAATCCCGGATGATTTTAAATTTCTTGCACTTGCCGAGAGCAATCTTGCAAATGTGGTTTCGCCGGCAGGAGCCGAAGGGATCTGGCAATTCCTGAAACCGACCGGACAAAAATACGGACTGGAAATAACAGAAGAGATAGATGAGCGTTACAATATTGAGAAATCGACAGAAGCTGCCTGCCGGTTTTTCAGGGAAGCCTATATGGATTATAAAAACTGGACACTGGCTGCAGCTTCTTTCAACAGGGGAATGGAAGGAGTTGATAAAGCCGCAGGGAAACAGCATACGACTGATTATTACAATCTCTTCCTTGTAGATGAGACGGCCCGTTATGTATATCGTATTCTTGCCATGAAGGAGATCTATAACCACCCTGTAAAGTATGGATTTTACCTGAGGCAAAGCGACTTCTATCCGACTTATTCCACTTATGAGGTCACCATTGATTCGAGCATTACCGATCTGCCGGCATTTGCACAAAAGATGAATATCAACTACAGGATACTGAAGGAGTTCAATCCCTGGTTAAGGAGGTATTCGCTGACTAATATGATGGCAAAGAAATACGTGCTGACATTACCAAAAGAAGGGACACTGAGTTGGGATGTGTTGAAGAAAAGTCTTCCAACAAGCGAGACTTTTTTCAATGATACGCTGAAAACCGACCTTGCTAATTAATCTGAAGTATTTAGAGGACTGCGGTGGAAGAGAATCTGGAAATTTTCGGAGCAAGGGTTCATAATCTGAAGAACATTGACCTGACGGTACCACGTTACAAGTTTGTGGTATTTACAGGGCTCAGCGGGAGCGGGAAGTCGTCGCTTGCTTTCGACACGGTCTATGCCGAAGGACAGCGAAGGTACATGGAGACCTTTTCTGCTTATGCCCGGCAATTCATAGGAAACCTCGAGCGACCGGATGTCGATAAAATCAACGGTCTCAGCCCGGTTATTGCCATAGAACAAAAGACAGCCAGCCGTAATCCCCGATCGACCGTCGGCACTATCACAGAAATTTATGATTTTCTCCGTCTGCTTTATGCACGGGTTGCAGATGCTTTCTCTTATGTGACCGGAGAAAAGATGGTGAAGTACACCGAACAGCAAATCGTCGAGCTTATCCTTTCACAATTCGAGGGGAAGAGTATTCTCATCCTTGCGCCGATGGTCAAAGGGCGTAAGGGACATTATCGTGAACTTTTCGATCAGATCAGGAAACAGGGGTTCTTAAAAGTCAGGATCGACGGAGAGATAAAGGAGATCACGCACGGACTTCAGCTTGACCGGTACAAGATACACGACATTGAGACCGTGATCGATCCGATCACAATCAAGCCGGATTCAAAGACCCGGCTGGCCGGATCGGTCAATCTTGCGATGCATCATGGAAAAGACGAACTGATGGTATATGATACATCAGACGACAGGGTACGTTATTTCAGCCGTTTGCTGATGTGCCCCACTTCCGGTATTTCCTACAAAGAACCGGAACCAAATACGTTTTCTTTCAACTCGCCATATGGAGCCTGCCCGAAATGCAACGGTCTGGGTACCATTTCAGAGATCGATATCAGCAAGATCATTCCCGACCGTTCGAAAAGCATCAGGAAAGGAGGCATCATTCCTTTAGGAGAATACAAAAATAGCTGGATCTTCAAGCAAATGGAGGCCATCGGCGAGAAATACGGCTTCGATCTGAATACACCTATTGCTGAAATCCCTGACGAAGCCATCAATGTGATTCTTTACGGTTCCGACGAAATCTTCCGGGTAAAGAATGATTACCTGGGGGTGACCTCCACCTATACATTGAACTTTGAGGGGATTGTAAATTTCATTAATTCCCAGCAAGCCGAGGCGGCGCCTTCGGGTATTTCGAAATGGATCAGCAGTTTCATGAACAGGAGTATATGTCCTGAATGCAATGGCAATCGGTTGAAAAAAGAATCTCTCCATTTTAAGATCGGGGATTTAAGCATAGCAGACCTTTCAAATATGGACCTGATCCGTTTGAATGAATGGTTTTCGTCTTCCGAAAAGTTCTTAGATGAAAGGAAGATGTCTATTGCCTTTGAGATCATCCGTGAGATCCGCGGCAGAATAAGGTTCCTGCTCGATGTCGGAATCGGTTATCTGACGCTGAACCGGAAAGCAAGGAGTCTATCGGGAGGTGAGTCGCAGCGTATCCGGTTAGCTACGCAGATAGGATCACAACTGGTGGGTGTTCTGTACATACTGGATGAACCCAGCATCGGGCTTCACCAGCACGACAACATGCGGTTGATCAATGCATTGAAGAACCTCCGTGATATGGGAAATTCCGTTATTGTCGTAGAACATGATAAAGAAACTATCCTGTCCGCCGATTATGTTGTGGATATCGGGCCGGGCGCCGGTGTTCATGGCGGAAGAATCGTTGCCAGCGGAACGCCCGAAGAGATCATGAATTCCTGCAGTCTTACCGGCGACTATCTTACCGGACGCAAATCAATTGAGATCCCGAAAGTCCGTCGTCCCGGCAAGGGGAAGTTCCTTACACTTCACGGCGCTTCAGGAAACAACCTGAAAAATGTCGAACTTAATCTTCCTCTTGGAAAGCTGATTTGTATCACCGGCCTGTCCGGAAGCGGTAAATCCTCCCTTATCGATGAAACACTTTATCCGATCCTGAGCAAACATTTTTACAGATCCGAACAAAAGCCCCTACCCTACCTATCTGTCGACGGCATAGAAAACATCGATAAAGTCGTTGAAGTTGACCAGTCGCCCATCGGCAGGACTCCCCGTTCAAATCCAGCCACCTATACAAAGGTCTTCGATGAAATAAGAAAACTCTTTGCAGAACTTCCCGAATCAAAGATCAGGGGATACAAGCCAGGACGTTTTTCATTTAATATAAAGGGTGGACGTTGTGAAACATGCAAGGGCGCAGGTTTACGGGTAATCGAGATGAACTTTCTTCCAGATGTCTATGTTCTCTGCGAGACCTGTAACGGAAAACGTTATAACCGTGAAACGCTCGAAGTCAGGTTTAAAGGGAAGTCAATTAATGACGTTTTGAACATGACGATAGACCAGGCAGTGGATTTCTTTGAGAACATTCCGATGATCGTGCATAAGATCAGGACGCTTCATGAGGTGGGGCTCGGTTATATCACACTCGGCCAGCAATCTACGACCTTATCCGGAGGAGAAGCACAGCGTGTAAAATTGGCTGCAGAATTATCAAAAAATGATACCGGGAATACGATGTACATTATGGATGAGCCCACAACAGGACTGCATTTCGAGGATGTAAAAGTATTGCTACAAGTGCTGAACAAGCTTGTTGACAAAGGGAATACGATACTGATCATTGAACACAACCTGGAAGTGATCAAAGTTGCAGATCACATCATCGATATGGGACCTGAAGGTGGCATGGACGGCGGACAGATCATCTGTGAAGGCACACCCGAAGAGATAATCCATCATCCAACGAGTCTGACGGCATTTCATTTAAAACCCATGCTTGAATCAGTTTAAATATTAATTTTACAGAATCAAAACGTTACAATTTACTATGGACAATCAGGAAATCGAAAAAATAAAAGATTACATCCATCCCAAAACATGGTCGGAGACAATTACGTCAGGACACATGGCAAATTTTCAAGGTGATGTCGGAAATGGTTGAAGGATTTCAAAAGCTGACAAAGATAGGCCCTTGTGTGTCGATTTTCGGTTCTGCGCGGACCACTGAAGACAATAAATATTATAAGCTGACGGAGGAGATCGCTTACCTCTTAGCCAAATCCGGATTTGGGATCATTACCGGCGGCGGTCACGGGATCATGGAGGCTGCGAACAAAGGCGCTCACTTTGCCGGCGGGAAGTCAGTCGGGTTGAATATCGCATTGCCATTCGAACAAAAGCCAAATGCCTTTATCGACAGCAATAAACTGCTGACGTTTGAATATTTCTACATCAGGAAAATGATGTTTCTAAAATATTCCATGGGATTTATTGCCATTCCCGGAGGATTCGGCACTTTAGATGAACTGACAGAGGCCATCACCCTGATCCAGACACATAAGCTCGTTCGCTTCCCTATTGTCCTGATAGGTAAAGAATACTGGGCAGGGATGATCGATTGGATCAAAGAAATCGTAGTGAGCGAGAAGAATATATCCCCGGAAGATCTTGAGATATTCTCGATTGCCGACACAGCTCCGGAAGCCGTGAAGATTATCAATGATTTTTATACCCAATACGAGCTTAAGCCAAACTTCTGATACCTTTGTACCGATTGGCAATCGATGATAAATATCGTATCTTTGTATTATTATAAATGCCCTGAATGCCAAGAAAAAAAGCAAAAAGTCCGGTTGAACTTCTATCAGAAGCAGTAGCAGACGCATTAATTGATAAAAAGGCAAAGGATCCTATTATATTGGATTTTAGAAAGTTGGGAAGTTCTCTATGTGATTCTTTTATTATCTGCCACGGCACTTCGCGTACTCAGGTTGAAGCGTTGGCCGATGGTGTTATCCGGGGAGTAAGAAAGAAAACGGGCCTGAATCCCTATCACAGGGAAGGGTTTGAAAATGCGGAATGGATTTTGATTGACTATGCAGACATCATTGTTCATATATTCCAAGAATCAAGGCGAGAATTCTACAATCTGGAACAGTTATGGGGTGATGCAGAGATAGTGAAAATAGACTCAAGGACAATAAAATAATTATTTGCACCCGAAGGAACAGACATAATGGCAGATAAAAATAAAGATAGTTTACCTCCCAATTTTTCTTCCCCGAAGAAAAGCAAGCCAAAATTCAGTTTTTACTGGATTTATGCGATTCTGGCGATCATTTTCATAGGGATTCAGATCTTTAACTACAGCAGTCCACAAAAAGATATCACCTGGAACCAGTTATTTGAAATGCTGGCCAAACAGGATGTTGAGAAGATCGTTATCGTAAACAAGGAGAAAGCAGAAATCTACATCAAGAAGGACAGGATTGCGAAAGATACAGCATACAAGGATTTTGTCAAGAAAAATTTTTCCACTTCTTTCGGGGATAACCCCCAGTTTTCTTACAACATCGGCTCAGAAGAAAGTTTCAGTGATCTGATGAAAGGAGCCCGTGATACCCTTACATCGAGGATGATCAAGGCAAACAAACCGATCCAGCAGGTCCAGGGATTTATTAAGCAATATCCTTATCCACCTTCATTCACTACGCGTAAAGATGTTTTCGGGGATATTCTGACTTATCTTATTCCCATTGTGTTACTGATTGGGGTATGGTTCCTCATCATGCGGCTGATGAGCCGGGGTGGTGGCGGCGGCGGCGGCCAGATCTTTAATATTGGGAAATCCAAGGCTCAACTTTTTGACAAGGATACCAGTGTGAGCATTACTTTCAATGATGTTGCCGGTTTGGATGAAGCCAAGGTAGAGGTGATGGAGATTGTTGATTTCCTGAAAAACCCGTCTAAATATACCACTCTGGGTGGAAAAATCCCAAAGGGTGCATTGCTTGTCGGCCCACCGGGGACAGGGAAGACCTTACTGGCAAAAGCCGTTGCCGGGGAAGCCAAGGTTCCTTTCTTTTCTATTTCCGGTTCAGACTTTGTGGAGATGTTTGTCGGTGTCGGCGCATCGAGGGTTCGCGATCTTTTCCGCCAGGCGAAGGAAAAAGCTCCGTGTATCATATTCATTGATGAAATTGATGCCATCGGTCGTGCACGCGGGCGCAATGCTCTTACCGGCGCGAACGATGAACGTGAGAATACGCTGAACCAACTGCTGACAGAAATGGATGGTTTCGCTACAAATGCAGGCGTAATCATCCTTGCAGCCACTAACCGCGCAGATATCCTCGATCGTGCACTTATGCGTGCAGGGCGGTTCGATCGTCAGATACATGTTGAATTGCCGGATCTCGAGGAGCGTAAAGCCATTTTCAAGGTTCACATGAAGCCGCTTAAACTGGATGATACTGTCAGTGTTGAATTCCTTGCTAAACAAACCCCCGGGTTTTCCGGCGCCGATATTGCCAATGTTTGTAACGAATCTGCACTTATTGCGGCAAGAAGCAATAAGATCATCATTGGCAAGCAGGATTTCATGGATGCAATAGACCGTATCGTCGGCGGACTCGAAAAAAGGAATAAGATCATTTCACCGCAAGAGAAAAAGGTGATTGCCTTCCATGAGGCCGGACATGCAGCCGTTAGCTGGTTGCTTGAGTATGCACATCCGCTGGTGAAGGTGACGATCGTACCAAGAGGTAAAGCGCTGGGAGCAGCATGGTACCTGCCTGAAGAAAGACAGATCACGACCTATGAGCAGATGTTTGATGAGATAACGGCTGCACTTGGCGGCAGGGCTTCGGAAGAAGTGAACTTTGGGAAAATATCCACGGGAGCCCTCAACGATCTTGAGAAGGTTACCAAACAAGCTTTTGCCATGGTGGTTTACTTCGGGCTGAACAAGAAGATAGGAAACATCAGCTATTATGATTCCACGGGGCAATCAGAATATTCATTCCAGAAACCTTACAGCGAAAAAACAGCTGAAGTGATCGACCAGGAGATAAGCAAACTCCTCGAATCGGCATATGAAAGAGCCAAAAAGCTGTTGATCGATAATAAGACAAAACTTGAAAGCCTTGCTAAATTGTTGTTGGATAAAGAGGTGATTTTCCATGAAGACCTCGAAGAAATATTTGGGAAACGACCTTTTGATGAAGCACCTGTCAAACCAGCCCTGGATATGAATAATGTACTTCCGGAACCGGTAGAAAAAGAAAAGGATGAAAAGAAACCGGACATGCCCGGAACTATTGCCTGAAAAATCCGGTTGATCTGATGGAAGAAAGCACATCTAAAGAAAAAGTCCTCAAGAAGATCCGTGATGCACTGATCGAGAAAACAGAATCCCCCCTATCCGATCACTGATATGGAGAGTTCCGTCTATGCTCCATTAACGGAAACGCTGGATGTGACGTTCGCCGAAGCACTTGTAAAAGTTGCAGGAAAATTCGGGTATTGTGAAAGTGAAGATGAGTTCATTGCTTTTCTCCAAAATTATATCCTTGAAAAAGATTGGCCTGTAATCTATTGTTATGATGAACAATTACAGAGGCTTCTGAAGCAGGGTGGAATTCCTTATGAATCCGATCCGGAGAAATTCACTGAAATGAAATTAGGAATCACACGATGCGAATACCTGATAGCAAGATTGGGCACGATTATGGTTTCGTCGCGTGTTTCACCCGGAAGGAGAATGACTGTTTTTCCTGAAATACATATCGTTGTTGCATATTCCTCACAGCTTGTTCCCGACCTGAAAGATGCATTAAAGAAAATCAGAAAAAAGTATGAGGATAATTTTCCCTCGGTGATATCGCTGATAACCGGACCAAGCCGTACGGCAGATATTGAGAAAACATTGGTGCTCGGAGCTCATGGCCCAAAGGAATTATATGTTTTCCTGATTGAAGATAAACCCCCTGAAAATGAATGATTCACCTGATGGATGGGAAGTGATTTACAGCTCCACGATACTATACAAGGTAGAAATTCTGAAAGACCTGCTTGAAAATGAGGATATACCTGTCGTGATCGTGAATAAAAAAGATTCTTCTTACCTTGCCTTTGGAGAAATTGAACTGAATATCCGCCGGGTTGATATATTAAAAGCCAAACTTATTGTCGACCGATTTCTTTCTGATGAATAATTTCTGGAAACGTACTATCACGGGGCTATCCATGGTCTTTCTGATCCTTGCCGCCTTATATCTCGACAGGTTCTTTTTTGCGGCAATCTTCCTTGTCGTGGTCATACTCGGACTCCTGGAATTTTATACCATTACGGTGACAGAGGAATGTAAACCGCAAAAGTTGACCGGAACGATTCTTGGAATAATCATATATCTTACGGTTACCGGTTTGTTTTTATTCCTGGAACAACATATTCTTATCATAGGAATTTCCCTTGTTTTGATGTTACCGATATTACTCATCCCAGTCATCGTTGAATTGTTCCGTAAGAAAGACAAGGCCCTGATCAATGCTGCAGTCACCATTTTCGGACTAATCTACATTGCCTTACCGATATCCCTTCTCAACATGATGAACGATCCCATCGGAGGAACGGTATTTCATCACTTTCCTGCCTATCTTACCGCCTATTTCCTTATCACATGGATCTACGATACAGGAGCTTATTTAGTTGGGAAGTCTTTTGGGAGACATAAATTTTTTGAAAGGATCTCACCAAAAAAAACCTGGGAAGGAACCATCGGCGGGGTGGTTATTGCAATTGCAGCAGCAACGGGGTTCTTCTTTATCACAGAAGGAATACAATTGATTCATCTGTTGATTCTTACTTTACTTGTGATTCTTTTCGGTACATTCGGCGACCTATCAGAATCTTTATTTAAAAGAAGCCTGAACCTTAAAGATTCAGGAAATATACTTCCCGGCCATGGAGGAATTCTTGACCGGTTTGATACGATCTTTATATCAGCGCCTTTCGTATTTTTGTATTTCATCTTCCTGAACATTTTTTAACCTAAAAAGATGACTATTCACAGAGAAGGATACACAACAATATTTATTGCATTCCTTTTTGTAGCCGTTGTGCTGCTTACTTTTAACCATATTTTCCCTCAGCAGACTTGTTTTCATGTTGTTTTATATGCTTTGGGATTGTGGTTTTTCATAATGATTGTGAGGTTTTTCAGAGCACCTTTCAGGAACCTTAACGGTGGAGAAAATATTATCTCCTGTCCTGCCGACGGGAAAGTTGTTGTGATTGAAAAAACAATCGAGCCGGAATATTTCAAAGATGAGCGTATCCAGGTTTCGATTTTCATGTCGGCGAGGAATGTTCATATTAACTGGTTCCCGGTTTCCGGCATGATCAAGTATTATTTTTACCATCCCGGAAAACATATGGTTGCTTTCAGTCCCAAATCATCCCTCGAAAATGAACGTGCGACCACTGTTATCCAAACCGACAGTGGTAAAGAAATTCTTGTTCGACAGATTGCCGGCGCAGTTGCCAGGAGAATTGTAACCTATCCCAAGGTCGGCACACCTGAAGTTCAAGGCGATGAACTTGGATTCATCAAATTCGGTTCACGGGTCGATTTGCTGCTGCCACTGGATACAAACCTTGAAATCACCCTCAACCAGGAAGTAAAAGGGAAGCAGACGATTATAGGGAGAATTTAACTGGTGAACTGGTGACGTGGTGACGTGGTGATGTGGTGACGTGGTGACGTGGTGACGTGGTGAATTGGTGTATTTTATTCCATAGCTCTCGCTAAGAAATTATTGTACGGCTGCATTGCTTTGTACACTTTTACAGTATAATCGAGCAGATCTTCGCTGCAAAGTGTTTTATCTTCCAGTGCGTGAGAGATAGTAAAACTTCTGTTCAGTAACAGGTCCATGCCGGGAAAATCTTTGGGAAATTCACGCGGAGGCAGTTTCTGACGGTCCCAGCCGTTAATTCCATCAAAATACTTTTTAAAATCCTTATTGTTCAGGATACCTTTAAATTCATCATAATTATAATAAATCTCCTTCCTTATCTTCTTAGTGACTTCAGGTTCAGGCATCCATACGCCTCCTGAGAGGAAACATTCTCCCGGTTGAATATGAAAATAGTATCCCGGTCCGTGGTTCCTCTTCCCTCCTTTGGCCATAAATGCTCCAAAATTAAGTTTATAGGGTGATTTATCTTTTGCAAAGCGAACATCCCGATATATGCGGTAGATACAATCCTTTGCAGTGAGAAATTTGATGGAATCGTCAAATTTGGCAATTGCAGGGAGCAGGGAATTGATAAAATCCTCAAATTCCTTTTTCCCTTCTTCGTACCTTGGCTTATTCGCCTGAAACCATTCACGGTTATTATTTTGTGCCAGTTCTTTTAAAAAATCAATAATGGTTGTTTTCATTGACAGACGGTTTTAGTTTGGCAAAGGTAAGAAAAGAGTCACAAAGTGACAGAATAACAAGTTGGACAAGTGGACAAGCGGACGAGTTTAGAATGAAAAATGAAAAATTAAAAATTAGGAATTACGAATTACGATTTTTGATTCACTAGGAATTAAGGAAGTATGAAGGTTGAGTTGAATAATCGAACTTATATGAGCTCTGCACAAAAAGGTGAATGAAAATAAAAATATAAAACATTGCGTCAAGTAAAGATAGAACTATAGAACAGAGGTCGATATCCAGTCACGATAAGGAATTTTATTTTTTATTTCCTAAGGAATATTGATCAACGATTTTTGAAGTCAGAGCGAAATTCAGAATGTCAAGATGGCAAGATAGTAAAATGGTAAAATGGTAAAATTAAGTTCAGCTATTTAAGTGGCTAAGACTCTATTCCTTGATCCATTTCCCGGTCTCAATAATCCTGTCGTTAAAAACGATTCGCCAGACATAGGTCCCTGAAGGCAGAGATTTCGTCTCCAATGTTGTTCTTCTTTTATCGAGTGTTTTAGCAATTACCTGTTTCCCTTCAATGGAAGTCATCATGAATTGTGCTCTTGAAATTTGCGGACCTGATTCAATGATCAGGTAATCTGAACCGGGGTTGGGAAAAACAATGGCATCGTGAACCGATGGGTCTGTTTTGTTATCGTTTACACCGACCAATCCGTTGTGATCCACTTTAATTACATAGACATCTCTTTCATTAACCTGTGTTACAGAATCATAAATAGATCCAAACAACAGACAACCACCGTCTTTTGTAGCTCTGATACCCATTAATACATAATACGCATTACCCCCATAGAATTTTTCCCATCTGACATTTAGTAAAGAATCCATATTGGTAAGTGAGAACCAACTAATTTGGTTACAAATTTCATATTGGCAAAAGTTATGTGTGCCACCAATATATATGTTATTTGTATCAATATAATCAAGATTCTTCCATTTACCTGGCCATTCAATAGTGTCATGATCACCTATATAAAGTTCATGATTAAGGGAGTAACTCGTATCAAGTGAAAAAACACCGATACAACGATCGTTAGGAAATGGTATGGAATCCTTTCTCCCGGTGAGGATAAATGTTTTTTTATTAATCCATTTGGAATTTAATGTTTCTGAAAGTTCATGAGGCACACCAGTAACATTTACGATTGAAAATGAATTGTCAAGATCGAGAATTGCTTCATTATAATTTGCCCACATAGAATGATATCCGGTAAGGAACAAGGTTGAATTTGTTTTAACATTGAATCGTTTCCTCAACTTAGCCATCATCTTGGCAATTGCAGATTCAGTAATGAGTATTTTCTCCGCAATTTGTTGCAAATTCATATCTTGTAACATGAGCGAAAGGATTTCTTTCTCCCTTGGTTTAAGAAAGGGCTCATTTTTATTTGAATAAAAGGCTATTACTTTTCCTTTTCTGACCGATTAATCGGGAAATGCCAGGGGGATGGTTATAAACCGGACTATTTTATGTTTCGTTTTCTTTGTTTCCAATTGTGTTTATGCTGCCGGAGATTACAAAGCCACAGGTGGCAGGGCTGCTGCTTTGGGCTATACGTCAGTAAGGCAATCGGATGAATGGTCGGTGTTCAACAATCAGGCCGGATTGGCATGGTGCAAACAGTTCAGTACCGGTATCTATTTCGAGAATCGTTTCTTTTTAGAAGATCTTAGCGGGAAAGCCCTGGCTTTAACGCTTCCGGTTGGTAAAGGCGCCTTTGGCGTTTCCTTTTTTCAGTTTGGGTTTTCCCTGTATTCCGAGATGAATACCGGTATTGCTTACGGAATGCATCTGACGAAAAGGTTTTCCGCCGGAGTACAGGCAGATTACCTGCGCCTGCATGTGGCCGACGGTTTTAAAGATAACAGTGTTTTTTCCTGTGGGATCGGGTTGCAATTCAGGGCCAGTGACCACCTTTGGCTCGGATTGCATATTGCTAACCCTGTTCCGGTAAAACTCTCTCCTTTGGCTAATGACAGACTTCCTACCCTTATGAGATTCGGGATAAGCTGGAGAATCTCTGAAGTACTGCACTGCGATGCCGAGGTGGAAAAGGATCTTATTCTTAAACCGTCATTGAAGGCAGGAATTGAATATTGTCCGATAAAATCATTTTCCATCCGTATGGGATTTCTTTCTAATCCGGCAACGTTCACTTTTGGATTTGGACTTGCGATCGGGAACCTGCAGTTTGACCTGGCGTCATCGTATAATTTGATACTGGGTTATTCACCTCAGGCGTCGATGGTTTATTATTTCGGAAAGGTCAAAGCGGGAAAGTGAGTCAAGTTGGGTGTTGGGTGTTGGGTGTTGGGAATCAGGCACTGGGTACTGGGCACTGGGTACTGGGTACTGGGTACTAGGTACTGGGTACTAGGTACTGGGTACTGGGTACTGGGCACTGGGTACTAGGTACTGGGTACTGGGTACTGGGTACTGGGTACTGGGCACTGGGTACTAGGTACTGGGTACTGGGTACTGGGTACTGGGTACTGGGTACTGGGTACTGGGTACTGGGTACTGGGTACTGGGTACTGGGTACTGGGTACTGGGTACTGGGTACTGGATACTGGGTACTGGGTACTGGATACTGGGTACTGGGTACTGGGTACTGGGTGCTGGGTACTGGGTACTGGGTACTGGGTGCTGGGTACTGGGTACTGGGTGCTGGGTACTGGGTACTGGGTACTGGGTGCTGGGTACTGGGTGCTGGGTACTGGGTACTGGGTACTGGGTACTAGGTACTGGGTACTGGGTGCTGGGTACTGGGTACTGGGTGCTGGGTACTGGGTACTGGGTACTGGGTGCTGGGTACTGGGTACTAGGTACTGGGTACTGGGTACTGGGTACTGGCTACTGGGTGCTGGGTACTAGGAACTGGATACTGGATATTAGCTATTTTCCAATATAGAGAGGGAGGAGAGGTGATACAAAAAATATTTTTATATGTAGTTATTGTTTGAATTAGTAAAAAAGCCTATGAAAAGTGTACTGGAATTCTGTCTGGCATTACTTTTTATTATTCCTGTTGACGGACATTCACAGGATGAAAACCGGGATCTACTCGAAAGAATGACAGAAAAGTTATCAGAAACATCTGATAAACCTATCGACTTTTCAGAAATCTCAGAGTGTCTTGACCACCTGAAAGACCATCCTATCAATCTGAACAACACGACCCAGGAAGAGCTCAGTCAATTAGTGTTCCTGGATGACAGGCAGATCAGCAATCTCATCCGGTACATTGTTACTTATGGAACAATCTATTCTGTATATGAACTCAAAGTGGTAGATGGTTTTGATTCTGCAACCATTCGAAAAATTCTACCCTACGTGTCCATTGGGCCGGAAAAGGAGAAACATCCAATCAGGATAAATGATCTACTGAAATCAGGAAGACACCAACTTGTGATAAGAGCCGGGCAGGTTGTCCAGAAGCAGGCCGGATACCATGTTTCAGATTCACTGCTTAAGAAGAATCCCAATGCCGGATATGAGGGTAGTCCTGCGAGACTTTATTTCCGCTATTCCTATTCCTTTTATAATCGTCTTTCGATAGGCTTCAGCGGACAGAAAGATGCCGGTGAACAGTTTTTCAGGGGAGCTCAGAAATATGGGATGGATTTTTATTCCGGGTATATCAGTCTTCAAAATACAGGCATACTCAAACAGATTACGATCGGTAATTTTAATGTTGACTTTGGACAGGGACTTACTTTCAGTTCCGGCATTTCAGCGGGAGCCATTCCAGGAACGGGAAACGTAAGAAGATATGCACGGGGCATCGTGCCAAGCCAGTCGGTCAATGAAGAGAATTATCTCCGGGGAATTGCCATGGTGTTAAAAAAATGGAAATTCAGGTTATCCCTTATCTGTTCAACTCATAAGCGAGATGCAAATGTGACGGGGGTAGATACGGTTACCGGCGATGCTGGAATCGTTAGTTCATTTACTGAAACCGGATATCACCGGATCCCAAGGGAAATTGAAGACAAGAATTCCATCCGTGAATCCATCCTGGGAGGCAATGTCAACTTTAAGAACTCTTTCTTTTCCATCGGTTTTACCGGTTTCCATAGCCACTGGAGCGCAGACCTGGAGCCAAAGATCTATCCCTACAACCTTTTTACTTTTCATGGAAAGGAAAACATGAATGCCGGGGTTGATTTCCAGGTCGCGTTGCCTGATATATATATATCCGGCGAATGTTCCCGAAGCAGGAATGGAGGAATGGCATTTGTTTCCGGTATCCAGTTTACTCCCGATCCAAGGATGATGTTTTCTGTTTCATTGCGTGACTATCAGCGCAATTACCAGGATCTTTTATCAAATGCGCCAGGACAAAACAGTTCAAATGAAAATGAAGAAGGGGTACAGGTTACCTTCAATGCCGGGATTGCGCCAGGTTTGGGTTTGACCGGCTATGCCGATATTTACCGGTTCCCCTGGCTGAAGTACAGAACCGACAGCCCATCCTATGGAAGTGAATATCAAATGCAGTCAAATTATACTGCCGGCAGATTTATTAAGATGTTCTTACGACTCAGGATCAGGTCTAAACAGATTAATAGTACTGAGGCATCGCGGCCGGTCAATGTATTGCAAGAAGAAAAAATAATCACGCTGCGTTACCAGGCTGATTGGCAGGTAACCGAATTTTTGCTTTTAAGAAGCTGTTTTGATTGGCTGCAAAACCGTTATAAAAAATCCACTCCAGCTTATGGTTATTTACTCAGCCAGAACCTCGTGTACAAACTCCCGGTACATCATTTTTCATTTATTTTACTTTATGCCTTGTTTGATACCGACTCCTATAACGAAAGGATCTATTCTTATGAAAGTGATGTACAGTACAGTAATTCAATTCCTTCTTATTATGGGAAGGGAATTCGTTGTATGATCATGATCGATTGGGCGCCTTATCACTGGTTTGATTTTTCCCTGAGATACGGACAGACCTGGTATTCCGACAGAAACGTAATTGGTACCGGTCTCGACCAGATCAACGGCAGTACAAAATCGGAAGTAGAGTTGCAGTATAAGATGAGGTTCTGAGATCAGAAATAATAAATTTGTTCACAATAAGTGAACTTTTATAGCAAATGACCATATATTTGCATTCTGTTGATGATTATTAAGACAATTTAGATGAAAACGTTGAAATATAAGATAATCAAATCCCTAAAGCAGTATCAACAGTATTGCAAAACATTAGAGATACTGGTTGGTACAAAGTCAAAGAGTAAAGAGGTCAGGGATGAAATTGAACTTTTGACTTTTTTAATTTTTAAATGGGATTCTGAAAATTCTTCTACCAAGGATCTTGATCCAATTGAACTGTTTCATTCGCTTATGAAGGAACATAATCTCAGAGCCAAAAACCTGGTCAATATATTAGGCGTAAGTAAAGGGATGATCTCGGATATTTTAAATTACAAAAAAGGTTTATCAAAGGATATTATCCGAAATCTGGCTGGATATTTCAAGGTTTCCCAGGAAGCTTTCAACCGCACTTACAAATTGAAAAATCCTGTAAATTCCCGGTTACAGGATGCAAGTTTGATGAATACGTCCAAAGAGCTTGAAATGATTTATTAAACTATAACCTATCGGGTAATTCACTTTAATAAAATTTCCAGTACAACATTCGCCTGCATATTTGCGACCATCCCCACCCTTGGGGCAATTGGAGGTAAATCAGAGGTAATTTCAGAGATTTCATCTCCACAGATAAACATATTATCGACCTGCCGGCAATGAATAGTATCATTTCCGCCCCACCCTGCTACACCAAGTCCCACAATGAGTGGTTTTTCAGGAAATGTCGTAAGAATGGTTCCGATGAGTATCTCTTTTTGACCAGCCTGGTCAAATGCTTCTACGATGACATCGCAATCCTTGAAGAGAGCAGGAATATTTTTCTCCGTAAGACGGATCTTGTGAGAAATTACATTTACTAATGGATTGATCTTTTGAATATTTTCCTTTAATGCATCTACCTTTGGTAACCCGATCTGGTCATAGAAAAAATACTGACGATTCAGGTTGCTCTCGCTTATCACATCAAAATCAGCGATGATCAGGGTACCGATCCCGACCCTGGCAAGTGCCACAGCGCAATTGGATCCAAGTCCACCGGCGCCTGCAATCCCGACAATTTTTTGCTGAAGGATTTTTTTTATCTCATTGAAGGTCATGGTGTGGTTTGAGACTAAAGGATGATGGACAAAGACCAACACCTCACCTCCAGACTCCCTCTCCTGAAGGAGAGGGGGTAAGATAGATGTGACTTGATCCCAGACAAAAATAATAAATCCGGATGAATGAAAATCACTAACTTTGCAATAGTATCCTGAAATGTAACTTATCCGGAAGTATTTTCTATCAACTCAACCTTACTATGTCAAGAAGAAAATTGCTCATAAGGGATTTGACTTTGCGTGATGGACAGCAATCCCTTTTTGCCACTCGGATGACCCAGGAGCAGGTCGACCGTGTTCTACCTTATTATAAAGATGCGAAATTTTATGCCATGGAAGTCTGGGGCGGCGCTGTTCCCGATTCCGTTATGCGTTACCTGGGTGAAAATCCATGGGAGAGGTTAGAAAAAATCAAAGCAGCTATCGGAGATGTTTCGTTTCTGACTGCTCTTTCAAGGGGAAGAAATCTTTTTGGATACAATCCTTACCCGAATACGGTCATCGAGGGGTTTAACCGGAATGCCATTCGTTCAGGCATAGGGATCATGCGGATTTTCGATGCCCTGAATGATCTCGATAACATGAAATCCACCATAAAATATGTGAAGGAAAATGGAGGATTGGCCGATTGTGCTTTGAGTTTTACTGTGGATCCGAAATTTTCAACAAAACAAAAATTCCATTCATGGATAAAGCTGAAATCCCTTCCCCATCATATTTTCACCCTGGATTATTTTACAGGTAAGTCAAAGGAACTCGAAGCCATGGGCGCCGATATGATAAGTATCAAAGACATGGCCGGGCTTATAACTCCTTCAGTATCCGGGCAACTTGTCCGCAAACTAAAGGAAGAAGTCGGGGTTCCCATTGATTTCCATACGCATTGCACACCGGGATTCGGTCTTGCTTCAGTGCTTATGGCAATCGTCAATGGAGCTGATGTGGTTGATACCTCCATCTGGAATTTTGCAGGAGGGCCTGCTGCTCCTGCTTTTGAGCTCATTCAGATCTTTGCCGACCGCATGGGAATTGACACGGGGGTTGATCTGGATGCTGTTGTTAAAATCAATAAAGAGCTCAGGGTCATCCGGGAAGAATTGGGAGATTTTGATACCTCCCGTCAGTTTCCAAAGGAGTTCGATATCACAAGAGACAAACTTCCCAGGGAAATTAACCGTCAGTTCACCAAAGCCATCTATATGGCAATACACGAAAAGGAAGAAGAGCTGCTGGAAGCCTGCCGTGAGATTGAAGACTATTTTCAATTTCCCCAACCGGATGAAACAATCCGGAAAGCTGAAATACCAGGGGGAATGTACACGAATATGCTGGCCCAGTTAAAACAACTCAAAATGGATCACCTCTTCCCAAGGGTACTTGAGCTGGTTCCCCTTGTAAGAATAAAATCGGGGTGCCCTCCTCTTGTTACACCGACCAGCCAGATTGTCGGGGTTCAAGCAGTGAACTGCGTAATCGACGAAAACAAAGGACAACCTTTCTTTACCACAAAATCAATCCAGTATGTCAACCTTGTAAAAGGTCTTTATGGCAAAACACCTATTCCGATAGATCCTGATTTCAGGGAACATCTTACCGGAGTCAGAGAAGAAACCTCCTATGATTCAAAGAATTATAAAAAGCAGGAGAATACGGTCTTTGAAGATTACGGCGACATGAAACTGGCACAGAATGAAAAGGAAGAACTGCTGCTGGAACTGTTCCCGACTGTTGCCCGCGATTTTCTGACCCGGTGCGTCGAAGAAAGATACACGGAAAATATATACAAGATCGAGGAAGAAAAACGTCGGAAACAACAGGAAGCACACGATGCCTATGAAAGACTTACTCCCGAAGAAAAATTCAAACGTATCGAAAAAGGTTTGTATAATTATCCATGGCTTTCATATCCGGATGAAGACCTGGGAAGATCTTAAGAAAATGAAGAATGAAGAATGAAGAATGAAAAATGAAGGATGGAGTATAAAGAATGAAGAATGAAGAATGAAAAATGAAGAATGAAAAATGAAGGATGGTGGATTGAATGACACCGGGCGATATGCAGCATTTACCCTATCGAACTTTTTGAATGACTACTAGTTACATTGATCTTTTTATTATTTTTACAATCGGAATCGTTTGCTTTAAATCCGATCGTTATGAAACTTGAAGAATTCACGGAGAAACACAAACTACTCGCAACTTACAAGTACACCTGGGCTCCAATCGACAAAGGTTACAATAACCGTACGCTATACGTTAATGTGGGTGATCGCACGTTCAAAGAGAAGCCGATCACACAGGAAATGAAAGATAAATTTATCGGAGGGAAGGGATTTGACCTCCGGCTTTTGTGGGATGCTACTCAACCCCAGACAAAATGGAATGATCCGGAAAACGAGATCGTTATTTCCGGAGGGCCTTGTTGCGGAATCACTCAATATTCGGGAGCAGGGAAAGCCATTTGTTGTGCTATCAGTCCGGAAACCGATATTGTCATCGACTCCAACGTGGGGGGGTACTTTGGTCCCTTTCTGAAATTCTGCGGGTTTGATGCCATTGAATTGCAAGGAAAATCGGATCAGGAAATCCTGATATTATTGGATGAAGAACGTGAAGTCACCGAGATCTATGAAGCCGGTGATTTGCCTTCTGATAGTCATGTTCTCGGAGAAATACTTCATGAGACATTTGCAAAGGAAAACAACGAGAAGGACAAAATAAATGTGGCTGTTGTCGCTGCGGGTACAGCTGCGGAGCATTCGCTCATCGGGATGCTAAATTTCACCTTCTATGATATGAAACGCAAGCTGGTCAGGCTGAAACAGGCTGGTCGCGGGGGGATTGGCACGGTTCTTCGCGATAAGAAAGTGAAGGCGATGGTCGCAAAGGTTAAGTCTATCGGAGGCAACCGTAACAATGTGGCGAATCCTGAAGCTATCCAGGAACGCGGACGCCGCTTTAACAAAGAGATGCGCGAGTTGGATGACCAGCAGAACGAAATGCGTTCAAAAGGAACAGCCCACCTCACCCTGATCATGAATGACTATGATCTTTTACCGGTTAAAAATTTTCGCTTCGGGAGCCATCCTGATGCTGTAAGGATAAGCGGGGAAGTCTGGAAATCGCACTTTACACAAAATGTACCCGATGGATGCTGGATAGGCTGCAATATGGCCTGCGCCAAAGGTGTGGATAATTATGAACTGCGTACCGGTCCATACAAAGGAGATAAGGTAATTGTCGATGGACCCGAATATGAAACAACTTCTTCACTGGGATCCATTGCCGGGATCTTTAACCCGGATTATACCATCGAAGCAAACTTTTATTGTGATACTTATGGTATCTGCACTATCAGTTGGGGAACCATCCTTGGTTTCGTCATGGAATGTTATGAGACCGGTATCCTGAATGAGGAGCGTACAGGGGGACTGAAACTTAATTTCGGGAATGCCGATGCAGCCATGAGCCTTCTGCACCAGGTATCAAAGGGTGAGGGATTTGGACTCATCGCCGGACAGGGGGTCAGAAAGATGAAAGAAATCTTTGCAAAGAGCGGCTGGGGAGATCCGAAATTTATGCAGGACATAGGAATGGAAAACAAAGGCCTGGAGTATTCACAATATGTTTCCAAAGAATCACTTGCCCAGCAGGGCGGATATGCAATGACAAATAAAGGTCCGCAACACGATGAAGCATGGCTGATCTTTATGGATATGGTAAATAACCAGATACCTACATTTGAAAAGAAAGCAGAAGCGCTTCATTACTTCCCGATGTTCCGGACCTGGTTTGGCCTGGCAGGATTCTGCAAACTTCCCTGGAATGATGTTGAGCCCGAAGACAATCCCAAAACTTCCGAACCCGCAAAAGTACCCGAGCACGTCGACAATTATGTGACCATATTTAATGCTGTTACAGGCAAGAACATAGATAAAACCGAATTGTTAAGGCAATCGGAAAGGGTTTATAATTTTCAGCGGATCTTCAATCTTCGCAGGGGCTATGGCATGCGGCAGCATGATGCTCAGCCTTATCGTGCATGCGGACCGGTGACAAAAGAAGAGTATGAATCGCGTGCTGAACGTTATAACAAACAGCTTTTAGAGAAGGTAAACTTTGACCCTGCGGGGAAAACAACTGAAGAGAAGATGGCAATGCTGAGGAAATACAGGGAAGACCAGTATGAGAAACTATTGGATGCGGTTTATGAGCGCCGCGGATGGAATAAAAACGGAGTTCCAAAGATAGAGCATCTGAAAAACATCGGCATGGATCTGCCGGAGTTGATTGAGACCGTGACACCGTACCAGGAGTAAGCCGTGACGTAAAGTTTGTGAATAGTGAGAAGTGAGAAGTGAGAAGTGAGAGGAAATAGATGAGAGTTGAAGGAAATTAATTATTTTGTAATTTGGTGGCGGATAGAATGATTAAAAAGTCATCAAAAAAACAAAATCATGAAAGAAATTGTAGAAAACACCAGTATGATAGCATACTGCGGCCTGTATTGCGGTGCGTGTAAAGCTTATTTGAAAGAGAAATGTATGGGGTGTCATGAAAATTCAAAGGCTTCCTGGTGTAAAGTTCGTTCCTGCAACATTGAGCATGGATATAAAAGCTGTGCGGATTGCACTGAATTTACCGATCCCCGGGAATGTAGGAAATTCAATAATTTCTTCTCTAAGATATTTGCCTTGTTCCTGGGCTCGGATCGCCCGGCATGTATCACTAAGATCAAAGAATCAGGCTACGAAGAATTTACCCGCTTCATGACTGAACATCGCCTGCAAAGTATCAAAAGAAACTGAACTTTGCAAAACCTCAAGATTTTCGAGTCAAACGTCACTATTTTTCCATTTTGCTATTTTACTTAATGGCATCGGTCTTCTTTCATGAATGGATAAGTAAATTCATCAGGTGGGATCAGGGTTTCTTTTATTGTCCTGGGGCTGGTCCAGCGTAAAAGGTTCAGGAAACTTCCCGATTTATCATTAGTGCCCGAACCCCTGGCTCCACCGAAAGGCTGTTGTCCAACCACGGCGCCGGTGGGCTTATCATTAAAGTAGATGTTCCCGGCAGCATACCTGAGAATACGAAAGGCATGGTTCAGTGCATCCCTGTCATTTGCAAAGACTGATCCGGTCAGGGCATACGGTGAGGTCTGATCGCAAATCTTCAGCGTTTCTTCAAAATCTTTATCTTTATAAACATAGACAGTCATCACAGGACCAAAAATCTCTTCTTCCATCGTTTTAAAATGAGGATCTTTTGTCAGAATCACTGTAGGCTCCACAAAATATCCTATTGATTTGTCCCCATTTCCTCCAAAGATCACTTCCGCATCCTTCGATTTCTTTGCATAATCGATGTAGCCCATGATGTTATCGAACGACTTCTCATCAATAACGGCATTCATAAAATGGCCAAATTCGTTAACATTCCCTAATGTAATCCTGGAAATCATATCACCCATCCTGGTTTTAATATCATTCCACAATGATTCCGGGATATAGGAACGGGAGGCAGCCGAACATTTTTGACCCTGATACTCAAATGCACCTCTTACAATGGCAACGGCAACTTCCTGCGGACCGGCAGAAGGATGAACAAAGATGAAGTCTTTTCCTCCAGTCTCGCCAACGATCCTGGGATATGATCTGTATATCTGCATATTTTCCGCGATGGATTTCCATATCCCGTTAAAGGTGCCGGTTGAACCGGTAAAATGGATCCCTGAGAAATCACGGTGTTTTAATACAGTTTTACCAATCAGGCTTCCCGATCCCGGTAAGAAATTGATCACTCCGTCAGGAATGCCGGCTTCCTGATAGATCTTCATTAGATAATAATTAGATAACAGGCTGGTAGAAGAAGGCTTCCATACGACCGTATTCCCCATCACCACCGGAGCCATGTTCAGGTTGGAGCCAATGGCGGTAAAATTAAATGGAGAAACCGTAAAGATAAATCCTTCCAGTGGGCGGTATTCTGTGCGATTGATGACGCCCGGTTGTGAAGTAGGTTGAAGCTTGTATATTTCAGAAATAAAATAAGCATTGTACCGAAGATAATCAATGGTTTCACAGGCAGAGTCGATCTCGGCCTGATAAGCATTTTTCCCCTGGCCAAGCATGGTAGCGGCATTCATCACGAACCGATATTTTTTTGCTATCAGATCTGCAATCTTCAGACTGATGGAGACGCGTTCTACCCATGAAAGAGATGCCCATTCCCTGTGGGCATTAAGAGCTGCATCGATGGCCATCTTCACCTCCTTATCTCCCGCCATATGATAAACGGCAAGTACATGCTGATGATCATGAGGCATGATGACCTTCTTTGTATTACCTGTCCTGACTTCCTTTCCATCGATGATAAGCGGAACGTCGATCACCTCGTTGCTCATACGGCTAAGTTCTGCATTCAGCGTTTTCCTTTCTTTACAACCTGGCGCATAATCCAATGTATGCTCATTAACCGGTCGCTCCATATTAAAAATCGCATTATTCATAAATTCAAATTTTTAGGTACAAATATACTGTTTATTTAGAACGTTTCCAATTAAACAACATGTTTTTACGATATGTTATTATTGACATATCGGGATCAAAAGTAATAAAATGAAGGTTATGTTGGCTTACAAGAAGAATTAAAAGGATTAACCAAATCATCTCACAAGTGAAATGGATGAGTTGGAATCGGGCTAAAATAAAATCGGATATGCAAAAAACGGCTTGTGGAAAAAAGAAATAACTTTGTATAAAGATCATAGTCCGTGGAAAAAACATTCAAGAATGGTTTATCTGATATTCATCTTCATTACAAAATATGGATGTCGGATAAAGATAACAATGGAATCCTTGGTGATGGGAAATGGCAGATCCTGAAACTGATTGAAAATTAAGAATGAAAAATGAAAAAGTAAAAATGATAATTGAAAATTATAAAACTTGTTAATACTTGCGTTATGGTGAA
Organism: uncultured Bacteroidales bacterium; assembly: GCA_963785325.1. GTDB lineage: Bacteria > Bacteroidota > Bacteroidia > Bacteroidales > FEN-979 > FEN-979. The sequence goes on from CAWAVC010000025.1 coordinate 215,068, forward strand.
AAAAATTACTCTCTTATTAATTGCAGTTATTACATCTATCAGTATGTACTCTCAACCAAAAAACAATGCTATCTCAGGTGATCTGATAATTTATCATGCCGGGAGTCTTTCGATGCCTTTTAAGGAAATTGTAGCGGAGTTCAATAAAATATACCCAAAAGTGAATGTTTTGACGGAAGCAGCAGGCAGTGTAGCTTCGGCACGCAAGATCACTGACCTCAACCAGCCCTGCGATATACTGGCATCTGCAGATTATGGAGTTATCGATAACATGCTTATCCCGAAATATGCAGACTGGGATATCAAGTTTGTAAGCAATGAACTCTCGATCGTTTATGACGAAAAATCGCGGCTTTCCAATCATATCAATTCCAAAAACTGGTACACTATCCTAATGAATAAAGAAGTTTCTTTTGGCCGTTCCGATCCCAATGCCGATCCTTGCGGCTACCGTACTATCCTGTCGCTTGAGCTGGCTGAGAAATATTATAAAAAACCGGGACTTGCCAAAATGATCTCCGGAAAGGATCAGAATTACATTCGTCCGAAAGAAGTGGATCTGCTTGCTTTGCTGGAATCAGGCAGTATCGATTACATTTTCCTTTATCGCTCAGTTGCTATTCAACACAACCTGAAATATATTACCCTGCCTGATGAAATTAATTTAAAAAGCATGGGCCTCGCTGCACAGTATGCCACTGTCGCTACCGAGATCAATGGAAAAGAACCGGGAAAGAAAGAAACGGTCAAAGGCGAACCAATGGTATATGGCGTTACGATGCTGCGCGATGCACCGAACAAACCTGCAGCCATTGCATTTTTACAATTCCTCCTTTCAAAGGATAAAGGGATGAAGATCATGGAGAAGGATGGGCAGCCATCAGTAATTCCAATGGCTGTTCAAAATTATGATAAGCTTCCGAAGGAGCTGAAGGAATTCGCGAAGGCGAAGTAGTGAGAGGTGAATGGTGAGAAGTGAGAGGTGAGAAGTGAATATTTAATTACAGATGAGATACTTTTTTAACATTTCGATAATTCTTTTTATATCTTCTTTGCTAATAAACAATGGTATAATGGGACAAGATTTCAGGAAAGGCGATTCCATTAAAAACATTATCCCGGCTGCTGATGCCGGTGATTTAAACAATAACTTTTATGATAATACGGAAACCTACAGGTTATCCGGTGGTGAGATCGAGGTTGCAGGTGAAATAGAGAATCCGGGGAAAGTTGATCTCTCAAAGTTACCAAAACACGCGGTAATCGTTAAAGAAACCTTGATCAAGGAAGATGGGACCGATGCTTTTGTCGGCGCTTATCGCTACGATGGATATTCTTTGTTCGATATCCTTTGTGACAGGATAGTCAGAAAAAAGAATGCTGCTGAATTTAAGCTTATCATTGATCTTTATGTCGAGATCGAAAATCAAAAAGGCGATAAAGTCGTCCTTAGCTGGGGAGAGATCTATTACCCAAATTCCCTTCATAATTGTATAATTGCTACCGATGTAGCACGAATTGTCCCCAGCAAATCGAAAGATCTGTGGCCATTACCAGCTGAACGAAAGCTGGTTGTCGGAAATGATCTTATCACGGAAAGAAATATTTCCAATCCAGTAAAGATCACTGTCAGGTCCTGGTCCCATTCAATTCCGGTTAACCGTGATCTTGATCCTTTGTATTCTCCGGAATTCAATATTTTTAATGGAGATAAGATCCTGACGACGGTCAGTGAAAGTCCTAAGTTACAACCTGAGACTGTCCATACCATTTTCTATGGCCGTGGCAGGGGAATTCACAGTACACAGCCATATACAGGGTTCTACCTGAAAGAGTTTCTGGGCAAATATTTTACTCCGGAAAAAAAGAACCTGCAGCAGGGGCTGGTGACCATCGTTGGGAAAGATGGTTATCGAGCTGTATTCAGCTTTAGTGAGATCATGAACCGTAATGACCAGTCGGAAGTGTTGCTAATACCTTGTAAAGAAGAGAAAGACGGTGGAAAATTCAGGATCTTTCCCGCCGGTGATTTTTTCTCGGACAGAGCGGTGAAGGCGGTTTCTGAGATACGGGTAACTTGGTAAAATCGTGACGCGTGACGCGAAAGAATTGGCGAACTGGTGAACTGGCGAACTGGTGAACTGGCGAGTGAAAAAGTAGTGAATTGGTGATGTTGTGACGCAGTGAACTAAAAAAATATTTTGTAACTCTTTGTAAATCTGTTACTTTTTTATTCGATAAAGATCTAAATACAGTTTTAACCTTGAAACGGTATCAGCCAATACAATTAGTATTCATTTTATTAGGAGCGCTTGTCCTATTATTTATTCTTGCACCCTTGTTGGGGATGTTTTTAAAAACCAGTCCTCAAAGTCTATTTGAAACTGCAAAAGACGAGGAAGTTACAAACAGTATCTGGCTAACTATATGGATCTCTGTTGTATCCACATCATTATTTGCATTGGCTGCCATTCCGCTCTCTTATCTACTGGCGAGAAAGAAATTTCCACTTAAAAAGCTGATAACGGGCATTATCGATCTTCCGGTTGTAATTCCTCATTCTGCTGCCGGGATCGCTATCCTGGGATTTGTTTCCAGGGATACTATCCTTGGCAAAATGGGTTCGGCCATAGGGCTGAATTTTGTAGGGAATCCGGCGGGGATAGCTGTTGCCATGGCATTTGTGAGCATCCCCTACCTCATAAATTCTGCACGTGACGGTTTTGCCGGCGTTCCTGAGCGTACTGAAAAGGCAGCACTTACATTGGGCGCTACACCAGCCCGTGTTTTCTTCACCATTTCGCTGCCACTTGCCTGGAGAAATGTTGTTTCAGGCCTGATCCTTATGTTTGCCCGTGGAATGAGTGAATTCGGCGCTGTAATTGTAGTTGCTTATCACCCCATGATAACGCCTGTACTGATCTATGAGCGTTTCGGTGCTTTCGGGCTGAAGTACGCACGGCCGGTTTCGGTTTTATTCATCCTGATCTCACTTACGTTGTTTATTTTACTGAGATGGCTGGCGAGAGAAGAGGACGGAGGACGGAGAACGGAAGACAGAGGACGGAGGGTTGAGAAGGGTGAAATAGAGAAATGATGAAAGAAGAAAGATGTTAGAGGTTAGGAATATTTCAAAGCGATTCCCGGATTTCTGTTTGAGGAACGTTTCTTTCTCGGTTGAAGAGGGAGATTATTTTATTCTGCTGGGGGAATCGGGGGCAGGTAAATCCATGTTGTTGGAAACTATTGCCGGACTGGTTCATCCGGAGAGCGGATCGATTTTATTGGAAGGCAACGATATTACGCATCAAAAGATCCATGACCGGAAGATTGGGTTGGTATTCCAGGACTATGCAGTTTTCCCGCACATGACTGTTTACGAGAACATTGCATTTTCCCATCACGGGCAAAAATTAACCCGCAAAGAAAAAAAAGAATGCGTTTATCAGATTGCAGAGCAACTAAGTATCTTGGGACTTCTTGCCAGACGGCCTTCTACTCTATCGGGCGGCGAACTGCAAAGGATTGCATTAGCGAGGACGCTGATCCAACAACCGCGGGTATTGTTGCTTGATGAACCGCTGGCTTCACTCGACAGTCGTATTAAATCTGAACTTCGAAGTCAGTTAAGGAAGATCCACCGTCAAGGACAGACCATTCTTCATGTGACCCACGACTATGAAGAAGCCCTATCACTAGGAAACAGGATTGCCGTGATCAATAATGGATCAATCGTACAGGAAGGTACACCGGATGAGGTGTTCAAAACTCCGAGATCTGAGTTTGTAGCGCATTTTACTGGAGCCGGTAATTTTTTCAAAGCCTGGTTGACGGGAGAAAACAATAACAGCATTGCTCTTGCAGAGAATGTACTTCCTGTCAGGCTGCTTCCTCCTGAGGCCGGACCTGAAGGTTTTATCCTGATCAGGAGTGAAGATATCTTTCTTTCAAATGAATCTTTTGATTCCAGCGCCACAAATAATTTCGAAGGAACTGTAACAGAGATCATTCCCGGAATCAGGGGAACCGAAGTAGTGGTTAATACCGGGGTCATCTTTCATGCGCTGATCACTGCTGAATCACTGGTTCGTCTTGAACTCACAGAAGGCAAAAAGATATGGCTTCATTTCAAGGCGACGGCGGTAAGATTCATTCCGGGTTAGTCGTATCTTTGCAGATTGGGTACTGGGTACTGGGTTCTGGGTTCTGGGTACTGGGTTCTGGGTACTGGGTTCTGGGTTCTGGGTTCTGGGTACTGGGTACTGGGTACTGGGTACTGGGTTCTGGGTTCTGGGTTCTGGGTTCTGGGTACTGGGTACTGGGTACTGGGTACTGGGTTCTGGGTACTGGGTTCTGGGTACTGGGTTCTGGGTACTGGGTTCTGGGTACTGGGTTCTGGGTACTGGGTTCTGGGTACTGGGTTCTGGGTACTGGGTTCTGGGTACTGGGTTCTGGGTACTGGGTTCTGGGTACTGGGTTCTGGGTACTGGGTTCTGGGTTCTGGGTTCTGGGTTCTGGGTACTGGGTACTGGGTACTGGGTACTGGGTACTGGGTTCTGGGTACTGGGTTCTGGGTACTGGGTACTGGGTACTGGGTTCTGGGTTCTGGGTACTGGGTACTGGGTTCTGGGTACTGGGTTCTGGGTACTGGGTTCTGGGTACTGGGTTCTGGGTACTGGGTTCTGGGTTCTGGGTTCTGGGTACTGGGTACTGGGTACTGGGTTCTGGGTACTGGGTTCTGGGTACTGGGTTCTAGGTACTGGGTACGGGGTACGGGGTAATTCATAATTTATAATTAACCATGATATTGTTTGAGGAGGCTTACCGGATTGTGATGGATCATGTTACCGTTTTTCCAACGGAACGGGTCAACATGATGGATTGTCCGGGCCGTATTCTGGCAGAGGATATCTATTCGGATACTGATATGCCCCCTTTCAACAAATCGGCAGTTGACGGATTTGCCTGCAAGATTGCTGATCTTGGCCGCGAGCTTGAAGTAATTGAGACTATTCCGGCAGGTAAAATACCTGAGTTCAGGGTTACTGAAGGAAAATGTTCAAGAATTATGACCGGTGCTACACTTCCTGAAGGATCTGATTGTGTGGTTATGGTTGAAGATACACAAATTCTGGATAATGGAATGATGCGATCGAATGGAAAGCCCGGCTCGCCGAACGTCTGTTACCAAGGTGAAGATATTAAGGCAGGCGACGTGGTCCTCCAGAAAGGAACACTTATAAAGCCTCAACACATTGCAGTCCTTGCTTCAACAGGAGCTGTCACTCCGAAAGTATCGAAACAGCTTCACGTCGGAATACTCTCAACCGGAGATGAGCTGGTAGAACCTGAACATCTCCCCTCTCCTTCCAAAATAAGAAATACAAACGCATACCAACTTATCGCTCAGGTCACCAACACAGGAGCAATTCCACAGTATGGGGGAATTGCTTCAGATACTGAGATCTCCTTATCGGCGATGCTTTCTGATTCGCTTGACCGGAATGATATTGTTCTCCTCACCGGGGGTGTTTCGATGGGTGATTTTGACTATGTTCCCAAGGTGATAGAAAACATGAATATCAAGATTCTTTTTAAAAGTGTTGCCATCCAACCCGGGAAACCCACAGTTTTCGGGAAACGCGGGGACCAGTTTATTTTTGGATTGCCAGGGAATCCGGTTTCCTCATTTGTGCTTTACGAAGTTCTTGTAAAACCTTTCCTGCTAAGGACGATGGGATGCCAGGAAGAACCATTAATTATCGCGCTGCCTTTAGGAATTCCTTTTAAAAGGAAAAAATCTTCACGAAAATTGCTTATCCCGGTAAGAATTGAGAACGGGTTGGTTTTTCCGGTTGAATATCATGGTTCGGCCCACATCAATGCATATTCTGAAGCTAAAGGCATGATTGCCATTGATATCGGGAAAACGGAATTGGTAAAAGGAGAAATGACAGATGTTCGATTCCTATAACCGTTCCCTTAACTATCTGCGGGTCTCCGTTACTGACCGCTGCAACCTGCGATGTATTTATTGTATGCCTGCGGAAGGTATCCGGCTGATAGATCATTCAGATATCCTATCTTTTGAAGAAATCTATAAAGTGATCCTTGAAGGGATCCATCTGGGAATCACCAAAGTACGGATTACAGGCGGTGAGCCGCTTGTAAGAAAAGGTGTTGTCAACCTGGTAAAAATGGTATCTCAGTTGGAAGCAATCACTGATTTTGGAATGACCACAAACGGAATCCTTCTTGGACAGTTTGCGGTAGAACTTTCAAAAGCGGGACTTCACAGAGTGAACATCAGTCTCGATACGATCAATCCTGAAAAATACCGCCAGATCACACGTGGTGGAGAAATTGGAAAAGTCTTTGCCGGGATTTATGCCGCACAAGAAGCCGGGATCTCCCCTATCAAGATAAATTGTGTTGTTAATAATTCCTCCACGGAACCTGATGCTGTGGAAGTCAGGAACTTCTGCTTCCAAAATGGGCTTGAGGTCAGGTTTATTCATGAAATGGATCTGGACACGGGTTGTTTTACCCTGGTGGAAGGTGGCGAGGGAGGAAACTGCAGTCATTGTAACCGGTTGAGATTGACTGCAAACGGAATGATCAAACCTTGTCTGTTCTCCAATCTTGAATACAGCATCCGTGAGTTTGGGATAAGGGAAGCCCTGCTGCATGCGATTCATACAAAACCGGAAAAAGGGATAGCCAATAACAGAGATTTATTTCATAATATTGGAGGATGAAAAGAAATGACGAAATAGCTAGAATGGGGAGGTACTGGGTACTAGGTACTAGGTACTGGGTACTAGGTACTGGGTACTGGGTACAGGGTACTGGATACTGGAAAAATGAAAAAGAGGTAATATTAATTTTCAATTATGAAAAAACTTAGTCATGTATCTTCTGAGGGGAAGGCGGAGATGGTTGATGTGAGCAACAAGCCCGATCAACTAAGGATAGCCAGGGCCGCAGGTCATATCACTCTTCTGCCTGAGACTATCAAACTGGTCAGGGAAAACAAAATGAAGAAAGGAGATGTACTTACAGTTGCTGAGATTGCAGGGATCCAAGGCGGAAAAAAGACAAGTGAACTGATTCCGCTTTGTCACCCTTTACAGATCACAAAGATTGACGTTAAGGCATCCCTTGATCAGACGGGAGTTTTCGTTGAGAGTGAAGCCCGCTGTATCGGGCCAACCGGCATTGAGATGGAAGCGCTGACCGCCACCGGCATAGCCCTCCTAACCATATATGACATGTGCAAGGCAGTGGATAAGGGCATGGTAATTGATGAAATTAAGCTTATCGAGAAAAGGAAACAGGAGAAGATCGTGACACGGAAGGGAAATGAAAAATGAAAGATGAAAAATAGAGGACGAGCGGATAAGCGGATAAGCAGACGGACGAAGTGGTGAGTAGTGAACGGAGGATGGAAGATGGAGAATGAAGAATGAAGAATGAAAAATGAAGAATGAAAAATGAAAGAGTTAAAAGTTATTTCGGTCAATGTGTCTGAGACTAAGGGGACGATAAAGCACCCTGTTGAGTCAATTCATTTGACTGATATGGGGGTGGAGCATGATGCTCATTCGGGAGCCTGGAACAGGCAGGTGAGTTTGCTTGGGATTGAAAGCATCCGGAAGTATGAAAAAGTAACAAGCAGGAAAGTATCTCACGGTGAATTTGCTGAAAATATTACGACGGAGGGATTTGATCTTTGGAAAATGAACCCCCTAGATAGGTTCACCGTTGGGGATGCCGAACTTGAAGTGACCCAGATCGGTAAAGAATGTCATGGGACTTCGTGCGCAATTTTTAAGGAAACCGGAGATTGTATAATGCCTAAAGAAGGGATTTTCTGCCGTGTAATCCGGCCGGGAGTGATTCGACCGAGTGATGTACTCGAATATCATCCGAAAGTTTTTTTAATCCGGATCATTACTCTCAGTGACCGTGCCAGTCGCGGTGAATATGAGGACAAGTCGGGTCCTCTAATCAAAGAACTCCTCATGGAATTTTTTACCAGTCACCATTTACAATTCACAATTCACAATTCACTAATCCCTGATGATCCTGATCAACTTAGAGACTTTATGAACCGGGCAAAGCAGGATAAAACTGATTTTGTTTTCACTACCGGGGGTACAGGAATCGGTACTAAAGATCTCACTCCGGAAGTTGTTAAACCTTTGCTGGATAAGGAAATCCCGGGTATTATGGAGTTGATCCGCACCAAGTATGGGGCAGAAAAACCGAATGCTCTTGTCAGCCGGAGTATAGCAGGTGTCATGAGGGAAAGTCTTGTTTTCACGTTACCAGGTAGTGTGAAGGCTGTAAATGAATACATGACCGAAATCTTACCCACCATCAATCACCTGGTATTTCATGCTTCATGGCATTGACATTCATTGAGAAGTGAAATAGTAAAATACGAAATTAAAAAAGTGATGGAATGTTGAAACCTGCCTGCTGGATAATTAAAAAGCCCGGACGGCACGTACATTGATTGTGGTGTCCCCCTTATCGGCATTGCGCTGGAGGAGACTACCGACGTAGCTGGTCCATGCATTGTCAAGACTGCTCTCTGATGAACTCCAATAGAAACCGCCAAGAGCAAAACGACCAATAACATCAGTGTGAATAATCATCTGATTAAGTTCTTCCTGTGATGGTAGAAACCAATCACTGTAACCGTTCAGTACGAGAGCATCACAAATCCGGGCTGCTGTACCTGCCATATTACATCCGCTAACAATAGCCTTAGTATTGGCTTGTCCTGTGCCAATGGTCGTTCCTGTGCCACCAATAAGAATTCCTTTACAACCCCAAACTGCTCCCATACATTGGTCGCTTGTTGCCGAGATAAGTCCGTGCTGGCCTGTTTTATCAATATAGAAGATTATTCCACCTTCATAACTTTGACCAATATGGAATACTGTCTTAAAACTTACAAGATTGCCATAACCAGTTCCGCTGCTGTTGGTGGCATAGGCCCGTATATAGTAAGTCGTGTCGTAATTTAATCCTGTAATAAAACTGGTAAAATTGCCAATATTTGCACCACTTGCAATTTTATTAAGACATTGTTCTATCGTACAGGATTGACTACTGGTACTCCAGCATACCCCTCTAATGATAATTGCTGTTCCTCCACCCCAGGTTATATTACCACCACAGATAGCAGTGTGTGGCGTTATACCGGTCACCGCTGATGTTGTTAGTACAGGTATTGTCGGAGGTTGAATGACATCACCAGTGACCCCGGATTTATTACAGTTGCTTGTGAATATTAAAAGAAAAGCTATTATGACAAATGCGAGAATCCGGATTATTGATTTTTTTTTCATGGTTGTTTAATTAATTTTACCCTAATAATTTCACCCTATGATAAAAAAACTGGCATTTATTTACAAAGTAATATTTAATTTTGATATCAATAGGGTCAGACTCATATAATTTTTGCACAAGTTGTTGTTAATCATTTTGCATGCTCATCCGGCATCCATATAAAAAAATCTAAACTATTTTGAATCAGATCAGAAAAAAAATTTACAAGAAATGGGGGTGCGTCCCGGGGAAGGACATACAATAATTGCTACATTAAGACTTAAAAGAAAAGATTGTTTTTGATGACACCCCCATAGCTGATCACAAATGTAAATAAGGGAGATCACCAATCAACGACGTTTTAAGAAAGTTATTGACAGGTGACAGTGAATTAAATTAATAAACCATGATCTCATCGCAAATTAATGAAAGAAAAAATCATAAAATGAAAGGCAGGATAAGGAAAGATGAACGTTTAAGTAATAAAATGCACATTGGATACAGAATCATGTAATTTATTCACAGCTGTCCAAAATAAATTTAACTTCTCATAATTACTATTGATAACCAGATATATAGGTTATCGTTTTATCGATTTTCAAGATTAACCCTCCCCATCAAACAGTAATAATTGTTCTATTTTATTGCTATTTGGACGGATAAACGGCTCATTAATCCAAGCCCATAGGTCAATTTTCACGAATAGATTCAATCGAATAAATGTGATCAGGTTTGACATGTGCCATTTGTATTGTGCCTTTGTCTTCAGGAATGCTAGTAGTAATATCGTGATTAAAGCTGTCCAGATTTGTATTTGAACTGCATTCTCAGAGGTTCCAACAAATGATTTGATTTTCAGGTTCTGTTTAATCATCTTGAAAAAAGATTCAATATACCACCGCTCCTTATAGATCATGGCAACGGTCGTTGCTGTCCAAGATCGGTTATTGGTTATAAAGACAAGTTCTCTTTGATGCTCTTCATCCCAATACCTTACCATTCTAAGCATTTTGGGGTATTCTTCTTGGGCTTTTACCCCTTTCAGTCGAATATTGCAGTCCTGGAGCACATTCTTATCCTTCTCGTCCGACAAATCAAAGTCTTCAACGATTTCATAATCCATGTTGTCTTTCGCACGGGTCACAAACCAGTTGTTTATGCTGTCCAAATTATACCACCAAGAAAAATCATAGTAGCCCATGTCGAACACCAGAATGCTATCCAAGGGCAACCTCATCTTTCGTGCAACCTTTATTTCATGTACTTTCCCATGGGTAAGATCAGCGAATGCTGGTAAACAACCCTCGTAGTCAAGTAACAGGTGAAGTTTTACAGCCCCTTTGCGAGTACGGAACTTAGCCCAGTCATAAAGCGAAAGCGATAAGGAGATCACGCTGGCATCTAGCAGGAATACTTTGCGTTTAATCTTCTTCAACGCAGGTTTGGAGAACTTTGTCTGGGTACGGAAATAATCGGCAAGAACATAATAGAACTCTTGAAAAATCTCATAGTTGCGGTGCTCGTTAACATAAGACACGGTGGATTTGGCGGGTGCATGGCTACATCCAAGATGTTTTATGTTCCCCGTGATGCTTCGCAAACCGTTTGAAATGTCTCTTACTGAATTTGCATGACCCAGATGGCAGAAAAGCATACTGACCAGATGCGTCCAGCTATCAATTCCTTTGCTGTATTTATCAGTACCGTACTTTTTAACAATATTGCTGAACAATTCTCTGGGTATTAAACTTGTCATTTGTGAAAAAAGAGATAATTTTACCATAGGGATTGGTTTTTGTCGATATTGTAAAATTACCCCTTTCAGGGGTATCTCCAATCCCTTCTTTTTTTCTTAAAAATTTATTTTGGACGGATGTGTAATTTATTTTAACTTTGTATAAACATACAAACGATTAACAATGAGGTACAGTTCAATATTTGTAAAAATATGCAAACCAACTTACAACCTTAGCAGGATAATGTTACCTATCGGAACTATCTTATTAGTTATCGGACTGGCGACAAATCTATTCTTCGATAAAGGATGGGTGGTATTCCTGATTGGAATTTGTCTGCTTTGCAGTCTGGATCATTTTACATTATCTCCCAGTAGGATATTTGACATTTTTAATTAAATCGATCGATGAATCTTTGACTGCAAAAAAGGTGATAAAAATCGTAGAGCGCCATTTGAATGATCATAATGTGAATAATTCTTTCTATTTCCTTTCAGACTTTTATAACGAGATTCAAGAGAAGAATAAGAACAATATTAGCGAAAAAGAAAGAAAAAGGCTTCAAAAATTTGATACTATGTTAAAGATCAGGCACAGAATAAAAAAAAGGAAAATGTAATGACCATTTTTTCTGTGTTATATGAATGTTAATCTTTGATTATCTTTCCCACTTCAACCGTTCTATCATTGGTTAATCGCACAAAATAAACTCCACTTTGCAAATTGCTGATATTTATTTTTGTTTCAGGCTCAGTGATTTGGCGGTTCAATACCTCCTGACCGCTTAAGTTCAGAATGGATAATCGGCTTTGGGTATGAGTTTCTGATGTTTCGATGGTTACAAAGCCGGATGAAGGGTTGGGGTGAATGTTCAATTTGCCGGAGTTAAATGGTAATACAATGAAACCCGCCGGATAACCTCCTCCGTTTGTAGTTTTTAAAATTGTTCCATTTTCTCCGACTGCATATCCTGTATTGGCATCAGTAAAATAAACTGAAGATAAACTATTAGTTGTTCCGCTTGTTAATAAACTCCAGTTTGTGCCTCCATCAACGGTTTTAAAAATTCTTCCAATAGAATTGGACCAATTTATATTACCACTCATAATATATCCTGTATTGGCATCTGTAAAGTATACTGAATTAAGCCAATCAGTTGTTCCGACCGATGAAGTAGTCCAGGTTTCACCTCCATCGATGGTTTTTAATATAATTCCTGTAGAAGAAGCAGACCCAATTATACTATCGCCTACCACATACCCTGTATTGGAATCAGTAAAATATATGGAATTTAAAAAATCATTTGGATCGTTAAATGCAACTGTCCAGTTTGCTCCTCCATTGATAGTTTTTAAAATGATCCCATAATTTACCACTACATACCCTGTTTCAGAATTAGTAAAGTAAACCGAATTAAAATTTTCACTTGAATCGCTATATATAATTGTCCAGTTTATGCCCCCATTGATAGTTTTTAAGATGGTCCCATTTTGCTGAGAACAATAATTACCACCTGTCACATACCCGGTACTGGCATCGGGAAAGGAAAGTGAATATAAATCATTAGAAGTTCCGCTCGATAAAGAAGTCCCAGGTTTCACCTCCATTGATGGTTTTCAAGATTGTTCCACTATCTCCAACTGTGTATCCTGTATTAGCATCGATAAAGCGAGCCGAAGATAAACTATTAGAAGTTCCGCTCGTTAAAGAAGTCCAATTTTCACCTCCATTGATGGTTTTTAAGATTGTTCCGCCTGTACCTATTGCATACCCAGTATTGGCATCGGCGAAGAAAACCGAAGATAAATAATTATAAGTTATTCCAGTTGATAAAATGGTCCATGTGGTACTTCCATTAATGGTTTTTAAGATAGTTCCACCGTTACCCACTACGTAGCCTGTATTGACATCGGTAAAGTAAACTGAATATAAACCGTTAGAAGTTCCGCTCGATAAAGAAGTCCATGTTTCACCTCCATTGATGGTTTTTAAGATGGTTCCGCTATCGCCTACCGTATAACCCGTATTAGCGCCGATAAAGTAAACTGAAAATAAATCAATAGTGGTTCCGCTCGTTAAAAAAGTCCAAGTAGTGCCACCATTAATGGTTTTCAGGATGGTTCCATGATTCTCCACTATATATCCTATACTGGCCTCGGTAAAGAAAACCGAAGATAAATCAACATACTGGTAACTCGGTAATATAGTGGAAGTCCAGTTTGAACCTCCATCGATAGTTTTTAAGATGATTTCAATTGAATTAGACCCAACCAGACTATCTCCAACAACAAAGCCTGTATTGGCATCCGTAAAGTAAACTGATAATAAAGGAGTAGTTGTTCCGCCCGACAAAGAAGTCCAGGTTTCACCTCCATTGATGGTTTTTAAAATTGTTCCACTATCTCCTACTGCATACCCTGTATTGGCATCGGTAAAGAAAACCGAAGATAAACAATTAGTTGTTCCGGTTGATAAAACAGTCCATGTTGTACCTCCGTCAATGGTTTTTAAAATAGTTCCGTTTTCCGGAAAATTATAATTACCACCTACTGCATAACCTGTATTTACATCTGTAAAGTAAACTGAAAATAAATAATCAGAAGTTCCGCCCGATAAAGAAGTCCAGGTTTCACCTCCATTAATGGTTTTCAAAAGTGTTCCACTTGTACCTACTGTAAACCCTGTATTGGCATCGATAAAGAAAACTGAAGATAATGGATTGCCTTGTGGTAAGGGGTTTTGCCATATCCATTGTGAAAAAGCGGCAAATGGAAAAAAGGAAAAGAAAATGCAGATAACTTTTTTCATAAATTTTTCTTACTGTACTTAACTTATTCTAAATGCCATGAAAGGTAAGAAATTAGTTTCTAAAGTCAAGAATAAAGTGGACAAAAACAGATTTTCCCGTCCTCTTTATCGTTCCCTGGAAAAAAAACGCCGTAAGTGATTAGCTTACGGCATGATAAATTGAAATGTATGTACCCGGAGCGGGAATTGAACCCGCACGGCCGCAATGGCCACAGGATTTTAAGTCCTGCGTGTCTACCAATTCCACCATCCGGGCGTATGAAACGTGATGCGCCCGCGGAAAGAAGGTTTGAGAAAAAAAACCCTCTTCAGAGGGTTTTACTTTTTTAGAGCGAAAGACGGGATTCGGACCCGCGACCCCGACCTTGGCAAGGTCGTGCTCTACCAGCTGAGCTACTTTCGCGTTTACATTGGGTTTGCAAATTTATTAAAATTTTGAAAAACACAAGGATTTTTATTGGTTAAATCTTATTTTAATGTGCCGGAGTGAAAAGATAATTTACGATTGGACAATGTTAATTTACGATTGGACGATTTCAGATTTCAGATTGAATCTTTTGATTGATGATTTACGATTGAAGTCAAGACGACTGATGAATGGCCCCAGCCTTGTGATGCGGAGGGTGGAAGGAATCGGAGAAGGAAACGGACTCTATTTACCAAGCAGCTTTTTAATTTCATTGAGTTTCATCAGTGCTTCTACAGGAGTGAGGGTATTGATATCGGTGTTCAGGATGTCTTCCTTGATCTGGAGAAGGGTTGGGTCGTCAAGTTGGATAAAGCTGAGCTGGTAGCCGGACGCTTGTTGTCTGGATTTGGATGGTGGATGCTTGGCACTGGATAATGGGTACTGGGTACCGGGTACTGGATTTTGGTTTCCTAATTCCCGGGCGTTATGGGATTCTTCCAGTTGGTGAAGGAGGGTGTTGGCATTTTCTATCACAGTACCCGGCATGCCGGCCATTTTTGCAACATGGATCCCAAAACTGTGTTCACTTCCTCCTGGTAAGAGCTTCCGGATAAAAATGACCTGGTTCTGGATTTCTTTCACTGCCACATGATAATTCCTGATCCGAGGGAAAAGTTCGGCCATTTCATTTAGTTCATGGTAATGCGTGGCAAAAAGGACTTTCGGTCTGAACAAGGGATGCTCATGAAGGTACTGGGCAATAGCCCACGCAATGGAAATACCATCATAAGTGCTGGTACCTCTTCCGATCTCATCGAGGAGGATCAGGCTGCGATTGGAGATGTTGTTCAGGATGCTGGCTGTTTCATTCATCTCGACCATGAAGGTCGATTCGCCGGAAGTGATGTTGTCGGATGCCCCCACACGGGTGAACACCTTGTCTACGATGCCCAATTCCGCAGATTCCGCAGGCACATAGCTGCCCATCTGGGCCATTAATACGATAAGGGCTGTCTGTCGAAGTAACGCGGATTTCCCTGACATATTCGGCCCGGTGATGATCATGATCTGCTGGTTCTTATCATCCAGGTGAACGTCGTTGGAAATATATTCTTCACCCTGCTTCATCTGCTGCTCTATAACAGGATGCCTTCCGCCTTTAATATCCAGAACATAAGAATCGTTCAGGACGGGACGGGTATAATTGTTCTTCTCTGCAATGACAGCAAAGGAAACCAGAACATCGAGCCGGGCGGCAAGAATGGCATTCAGCTGGATCGGACGGATATAATCATTAAGGAACAAAACCAGGTTTTCGAAAATACGGGTTTCCAGTGCAAGGATCTTTTCTTCAGCCCCAAGAATCTTTTCTTCATATTCTTTAAGCTCTTCAGTAGTGTACCTTTCAGCATTCACCAGTGTTTGTTTTCGTGACCATTCGGGTGGGCACCTTGTCTTTATGCGCGTTGGTGACCTCAAGATAGTACCCGAAAACATTGGTATATCCGATCTTCAAGGAAGAAATCCCCGTTCGTTCGATTTCACGTTGCCTGATCTTCACCAGGTAGTCTTTTCCTGAATATGCCAGCTTCCGCAATTCATCAAGTTCCTCAGAAACCCCTTCCCTGATTATATTGCCTTTAGAAACGAGTGCCGGAGGGTCGGGCTGGATCTCCTTTTCAATCTTTTCCCTGACGAGCTGGCATATATTAAATTGTTCCCCGATCTTCTTCATTCCTTCATTGCCGGAAGATTCACAGGCATTTTTCATGATGTCGATGCACTCGAGTACCCTGGCCAGATGTACTATTTCGCGGGGGATGATTTTTCCGACAGAAACCTTTGAAATGAGCCGCTCCAGATCACCGATACGTTGGATATTTTGCCGGATGAGTTCACGGGTATCGGGATTGGCTATAAACCAGGTCACTATATCCAATCTTTCCTTGATGGGCAGATGGTCTTTGAGAGGAAGGATGATCCAACGTTTCAGGAGTCGCGAGCCCATAGGTGAAACCGTATGATCGAGGGTACTCAGAAGGGTCGCCGCATTTTCACCGGATGAATTCAGCAGTTCGAGGTTCCTGATCGTAAAACGGTCGAGCCAGACATAATGATCTTCCTCGATCCGTGATAGTTTGGTGATGTGACTTACCCGGTCATGCTGAGTCTCGGCAAGATAATGCATGGCCGCCCCGGCAGCGATCACGGCAGGTTCCATGTTGCTGACCCCAAAACCTTTCAGGGATGTGGTCTGAAAATGTTTCCGGAGTATATCATTGGCAAAATCAGACGTAAAAACCCAATCTTCAAAAGTGTTGATATAATATTTATTACCAAACAATTCACAGAATTTCTGACGTTTGTTCTTCTGCACGATGATCTCGCTGGGACGAAAGGTCTGGATCAGTTTGTCAATATATTCTATTGATCCCTGGGCAAGATAAAATTCGCCGGTCGATACATCCAGGAAAGAAATTCCGGATGTTTTTGGCTCCAGATTCACACTTGCCAGGTAGTTATTTTCCCGCTGTTCAAGGATCTTATCGTTATAAGAAACGCCGGGGGTTACCAGTTCGGTGACCCCTCTTTTCACAATCGTTTTAGCGAGTTTCGGATCTTCCAATTGGTCACAAATGGCCACTCTCAAGCCAGATTTTACGAGCTTGGGAAGATAAAGATCGAGTGCATGATACGGAAATCCGGCAAGTTCGACATAAGAGGCCGCGCCGTTGGCCCGGCGGGTCAGTACGATACCGAGGATGCCGGATGTTTTAACAGCATCCTCACCAAATGTTTCATAAAAATCACCCACCCTGAATAGCAGCAATGCATCCGGGTATTTTGCCTTGATGTTGTTGTACTGGCTCATCAGCGGAGTGACAGAAGAATTTTTTACTATGTCCTTGGACATTACGTGTTATGTGTTAAGTGAGGGGCGAGAATCGTGAAGCGTGACGCGGAAAAGTGAATGGTGAATGGGGGGCAGAGGGCGGACAAGCGGACGAGTGAAAAATCGTGAAGCGTGACGTGAAAAAGTGAATGGTGAGTGGTGAAAAGTGAGTGGGAAAAAAGTTTAATTTTACCATTTTCGTTTTTTATTATGAATGATCAGGATCAATACACAAAAGTATATTAAATTCTTACATGCGAAAACTGAAAACTTCAGAAATGAACCGCCTGACTATTGACGAATTCAAGTCGTCGGCAAAGGCGCCCTTGATCATTGTGCTTGACAATATCCGCAGCCAGAATAATGTAGGATCGGTTTTTCGCACTGCCGATGCTTTCAGGGTCGAAGCCATCTATCTCTGTGGTATAACAGCTACGCCACCGCACAGGGAAATTAACAAAACAGCTCTGGGTGCAACAGATTCCGTAAGCTGGAAATATTTCCCTGAAACATCCGTCGCCCTTAAATCCCTCCATAATGAAGGGTATTGCGTTATCGGTGTCGAGCAAACAAATACCAGTCTTCCTCTGCATCTTTTTCATCCTGACAAAGAGAAAAAATATGCTCTTGTTTTTGGAAATGAAGTCAACGGACTCGATGAATGTCTGATCCCTTTCTTTGATGATTGCGTTGAGATCCCCCAATATGGGACGAAACATTCGCTGAATATTTCCGTTGCGGCAGGAATTGTGATCTGGGACGTGTTTGTCAAACTTGATCCAAGCGGGAAAATGGTGAGAGGTGAGAGGTAAATGGGTACTGGGTACTGGGTTCTGGGTTCTGGGTTCTGGGTACTGGGTTCTGGGTACTGGGTTCTGGGTTCTGGGTTCTGGGTTCTGGGTTCTGGGTTCTGGGTTCTGGGTTCTGGGTACTGGGTTCTGGGTTCTGGGTTCTGGGCACTGGGCACTGGGCAAAAAAGAAATGGCAAAATGGCAAAAATAGTGAATGGTGAGAGGTGAATGGTGAATAGTGAGTAGTGAGTAGTGAGTAGTGAATGGTGAGTAGTGAAAGGTGGGGGGGGTGAAAAAGATTTTTGAAAAATGTAACTAATCGGTAAATGACCCGTATAATTCAACAAAATTGTGTTTTTTTATTGCAGATTTAGTAAAAAGCTATAATTTTGCGAGTAGGGAAGAAAATAATTCGATTTTATCTAACTAAAAATCAATTATTTGAAGACAGAATGGAGTTCTATAACAACTCATTGCAAAAAAAAACGATGGGAAATATGTTGTTTTTCCTTCATTAATCAATATATTTGTAAAATCAATATGCAAAACTTTAAATTATAATTAAAATTTCGGTTGTATGAAAAAACTTTATGAACAATTGTCAAAGGCACTAATTGTCATGCTTGTGACAATCATTCCGTTGGTTTCGTTAGCTCAAACCACGCCAACGAAAAATGATACAAAAGCAACGAAAGACCAGGCAAAGAAAGAAGAACCCAAAAAGGAAGAACAGAAAAAGGAAGAACAGAAAAAAGTCAGGGATCTGGCTCCGAGCAACACCTATTGGGCTGTAACAGCTTATGGCGCCCTCGATCAGTTTAACGGAGATCTTTCCAAGAATCTCTTGTTTAATGATAAATGGATGTTTGGTGCCGGCGGTATAGTAACAAGGCAATTTGGCAGGGTGATCGGAGCCCGGGTTAATATTGGATGGGCACCTCTTTCAAGTAGTGTGACCAATAAATATCTTCCTGAAGCAGGATATGTTTCTCCATACATCAGTCAAAAGTTTACCTCGTATGTAATTCAAACCGACCTTGAAGTAACCGTTAACTGGATAAACTGGATCCTTGGATCCAAGCCCGAAAGGTTCTTCTCTTCCTATCTCATAGGGGGTATTGGTTTTGACCATGCTCAGGGAACAAAGTGGGATACCAAAGCAGATACCATCCTGGCTTATCTTGGTTATCCTACACACAAGGGAGCGGCTAACCTGGGCACTGGAAATAACAGCGGTATTGGCGGCTGGAATCTTCAATTCCAAGCCCTTGCAGGAATCGGTTTTGATTTCAACATCAACAAACATTGGTCCATCAACCCTGAATTCACCTGGAGATGGACGGATGGAGATAATCTTGACCTTACAAATGGAGGTTCCAAGCCAATTAAACAAGACATGTATAGTGGTGTACAGGTTGGGCTGACCTATAAATTCTGTTACGGCGGTTGCAGCCTGAAAACGATGGAAAAGAATTATACGCTAGTTAAATTCGAAACCACTCCGGCTGTCCTTGTTGAAAAAGGCGATTCTGTCACAGTGACTGTTAAAGGAACTTTCCCCGAAAAATACTTCTGTCCAAGAGTTGCTATGTATTTCCAGCCTACGCTGAAATATGACGGCGGATCTTATGTACTGAAACCGATCACTATTATGGGTGAAAAGGTGACCGGCGACGGACCACAGATAAAATACAAAGAAGGTGGCTCTTTCACTTATACCACTACGTTCCCATACAAACCGGAAATGGCTTCATCCGAGCTTACTGTTTCCCCGCTCATCTATGAACCAAAAGACTATAAAGCCATACCGAAAAAAGATGACATCAAAACCAACACAAAATCCATGGAGCTTTCTTTCAGGGATCTTGCACCCGGGATCATCCACACTGCAACGCGAATCAATCCTGATTTTATCACCGAGATTGCCGATCATGGTTACCAGAAAGAAGTCATCATATCAAAGAATGGCGTTCTTTACTTCCCGATCAATGTATACAGATTGGACCTGAAATTCGGTATCAATAAAACCCAGGCTGCAAAAGATGCACTTTCACAGCTGGATGAATTCATTCAGAAATCCTGGAAAATGAAGGATATTACCATCAACGGCTGGGCATCTCCGGACGGGGAAGAAACTTTCAATGTCGGATTATCCGAAAACCGTTCAAAGGCAGGAAACACCTATATGATCGACCAGTACAAGTCATGGGCAAAGGATGCTGAAAAAGGCAATAAAAACAGGAAAGAAGTTAAAGAAAAAATAGAAGCTGCAGGAAAAGATGTCAACTTCGTCATCAACCACCATGGCCCGGATTGGAATGGGTTACTCGCAAATATCAAAGCCAGCAACATCAAGGATAAAGATAAAATCCTGAATGTGATCAATTCAGCCGGCGATAATAAAAAGAAGGAACAGGAAATCCGGAATATGATCGTGATCTATCCTGAACTGGAAAAAGAACTACTTCCACCACTCAGAAGGGCCGAGATCACTGCCAATGCTTATGAAAAGAAATACACCGATGAAGAACTCTCCAAAATGGCTGTCAGCAGTCCTGATAAGCTGAAAGTGGAAGAACTCCTTTATGCCGGTACTCTCACCAATGATCCCGATACCAAGCTTGCCATCTATGAAAATGCAGCAAGGCTATATCCGGACAACTGGAAAGCTCAAAACAATGCAGGATGTGCAAACATTGCCAAGGGGAATCTTGACAAGGCTGCCAACAACCTTCAGAAAGCACAGGCTCTCGCACCAAACAACGGAATTATCGAAAACAACCTTGGCGCTGTAGCCGGTAAGAAGAAGGATTATAAGAAAGCTGAAGACCAATTCAAGAAAGCTCAATCACTGGGTGAAAATGAAAATTACAACCTGGGTGTGCTGATGATCCCGAAAGGCGATTATTCAAAAGCAAACAGTTTGTTGTCGAATTCAAAGTGCAGCTATAACCTTGGTTTGGCACAACTTGTTTCAGGGAATACCAGTACAGCAGTTACTACTCTGCAGTGTGCTCCTGCAACACCGCAAACAGCTTATTTGTTAGCTATTTGTGGCGCACGCACATCAAACACCAAGATGTTGTATGATAATCTCAAGAAAGCCGTTGTTGATCCTGGTCTTAAAGCAGATGCAAAGACTGACAGGGAATTCTTCAACTACGCCAACGCACAGGATTTCCAGAATATTGTTAAATAATTGTTTATTTTCTTAGAAAAAAAGCCGCTCCCAAGAGCGGCTTTTTTTTTGAGAAGCAGTGAAGTTGCGAACTGGTGACGTGGTGAACTGGTGACGTGGTGAAATAGTGAGGTGGTTACAGGAATTTCCGGACTTCTTTCGTGTCTTTGCATTCAGCGAGAAGTTGTTTGATGGCCTTTCCGGAAAGGGGATGGATCAGGCGGGGTGCTATTTCATTGAGAGGAACGAGAACGAATTTCCGGTCCTGAATGCCGGGATGAGGAATTTTCAAGATGTCATTGAGCAATATAATGTCGTCATAAAACAAAATGTCAACATCCATAGTTCTTCGAAGAATAGCCACCTTTATATCTTTTCCTTCCAAAGGTTTTTTCAATTTCATCGATCTTCATCAATATCTCTTTAGGAGAAAAAAATGTTGATATTTTCAATACCCTGTTCAGGAAGGAATCTTTCGAAGAAAAGCCCCAGGGTTCGGTTTCATAGATTGAAGAATGCCTGATAACAGGGCCGATCATTTCACGGATCAAGCCCTGGGCTTTATCCATTTGTTTTTTCTTATCCCCCAGGTTACTGCCGAGGACGAGATACAGAATATGATTCTTATTCTGCTTCATGATTACAAAAATAGCGAAATAAAGGACAGGCGGACAAGGGGACAAATTGTAATTACAAATTACGAATTACGAAGTATGTGGAATGTTGGAAAGCGGACAAGCGGACAGGTTTTTGTTTATCTTTGTCCTGACAATCTTATCCTTATCATTATGAAAGATTTTTTTAAATTCATGTTTGCTTCGATGCTGGGATTTTTTCTCACCATCATGCTGCTTTCTATAATTCTGTTTACGGTTGTGGTTTCATTAGTTGCACTGGCGACTACTGAGGAGGTTAAGACTCCGCGAAATTGCATCCTCCAGATCAGACTTGACAACCCCATCAGCGACCGCAGTCCCAAGAATCCCTTATTCGTCGATCTGCGTGCCTGGAGCAGAAGAAACGGTTTGACCGATATTCTGCACAATATCCATAAAGCCAAGAATGATAACAACATTAAAGGTATCTTACTTGACGTCAGTGTCATACAGGCAGGTTATTCTACCATCGGCGAGATCCGTGATGCTCTAATTGATTTTAAAAAGTCAGGAAAATTTATCGTCAGTTACAGTGAATTTTATTCGCAGGGAGCTTATTATCTTGCTTCGGTTGCTGATCGCATTTACCTTCAGCCTCAGGGGATGATCCTGTTCAAGGGACTGGATGCTGAAGTTACGTTCATCAAAGGTACCCTCGACAAGCTCGATATCAAGATGCAGATCCTCCGGCATGGAAAGTTCAAATCAGCAACAGAGCCTCTCTTTCTGGACAAAATGAGTCCCGAAAACCGAAAGCAGTGGACGGAACTGATCAATAATTTCTGGGCTAAAATCGTTGAGGGAATCTCTGTTTCAAGGGGCATCAGCACCGTCAGGCTGAACCAGATTGCCGACAGCCTGAAAGCAGAGACACCCGCGTATGCGTTAAAAAATAATCTTGTCGATCAACTCGCATACCGGGATGAGCTTATGAATGACCTTCGCCAGAAGCTGGGTCTTGTAAACAAAAAAGAAATTAATTTCATCACCATTGAGAAATATGACAATGTTGCTGATCTTCATCGTAATTTTTCAGAAAAAGATGGAAGAATTGCAATCATTTATGCGACCGGCTCAATAGATGGAGGAAATGGCGATGATCAGTCAATCGGATCAGAAAGACTCAGCAAGGCTTTCCGGAAAGCCAGGGAAGATAAAAAGGTCAAGGCCATCGTATTCAGGATCAATTCTCCCGGAGGCAGTGCATTGGCATCTGATGTGATCTGGCGGGAAGTAATGCTTACTGCAAAAGAAAAACCTGTAGTGGCCTCATTTGGGGATGTCGCCGCTTCAGGGGGTTATTATATTGCCTGTCCATCCACTAAGATCCTTGCCGATCCCACAAGCATCACCGGATCGATAGGGGTGTTCGGAGTAGTTCCAAACCTGAAAGGATTGTTCAATAATAAACTCGGGATCACCTTTGATGAAGCAAAAACCAATGTCAACTCCGATTATATCAGCATATACAAGCCGATGCCTCCCTACCAGTTAAATGTTCTGCAGGCAGAAATTGAAAATATCTATTCTTCATTTGTCTTAAAAGTGGCCGAAGGAAGACACCTCTCAGAAGCGACGGTGGACAGTATCGGCCAAGGCAGGGTATGGAGCGGAACAGATGCAAGAAAGATCGGGTTGATTGATGATTTCGGCGGATACGAACGGGCTATAGAAGTTGCTGCTGATCTTGCAAAGATGAAAAACTACGGTCTCATTTACCTGCCTGAACAGAAAGAGCCGATCGAGGAGATCATCGATCGTTTGACAGGCAATGAAACACAGGCAATTCTTGAGAAAGAGATGGGCGAATACTATCAGTATTTCCAATATCTCAAGGAAATGCAGCGGATGAAAGGGGTGCAGGTACGAATGCCGTTTGACGTCAGCATTGAGTAAAGGGGTACTGGGTACTAGGCACTGGGTACTGGGTACTGGGTACTGGGTACTGGGTACTAGGTACTAGGCAACTGGGTACTAGGTACTGGGTACTGGGTACTAGGCACTGGGTACTGGGTACTGGGTACTAGGCAACTGGGTACTAGGTACTGGGTACTGGGTACTGGGTACTGGGTACTGGGTACTGGGTACTAGGCAACTGGGTACTAGGCACTGGGTACTAGGCAACTGGGTACTAGGCACTGGGTACTGGGTACTAGGTACTAGGCACTGGGTACTGGGTACTAGGTACTAGGCACTGGGTACTGGGTACTAGGCAACTGGGTACTAGGCACTGGGTACTGGGTACTAGGCAACTGGGTACTGGGTACTAGGTACTGGGTACTAGGCACTGGGTACTGGGTACTGGGTACTGGGTACTAGGCACTGGGTACTGGGTACTAGGTACTGGGTACTATGCACTGGGTACTAGGCAACTGGGTACTGGGAGCTAGCGTTGGGGGTAGCGGATGAAGATCTCTTCGGATTTCATCAGGATATCAATATATTGAGCACGTTTGTAGACAAAGGGGTCTTTTATATTCTTTCTTGAAAGTTTGCCATGAAACTTATCAATGGAATCATATTTCTTATGATCCATCCAGTTGGTGATTTCATTCAACATCTTAGTGATCTGATCGATTCCATTCTTATACAGGGTGCTGACCACCTGAACACAATCGGCCCCGGCAAGGAGCATTTTAATCACATCGGCACCGGTAAAGATCCCGGTGTTGGCACAAATGGAACCGCGAGTTTCTCCATAAAGCAAGCCCACATACTTCAGGGGTAAACGCATATCGTCGGGATTGCTGAGGTGCCAGGGGAAATGATGTACTTCCTTTTCGATATCAATGTCAGGCTGGAATAAACGGTTGAATAATACAAACCCGTCAACGCCTTCAAAGTACATCACCTGGATCAAATTCAGGACATTTGTATAGAAAGGGCTGAGTTTGACACTTACAGGGATCCGGAGGTTTTTCTTCACCTGATTAACTACATCCAATTGTTCATTGACGATGGATTTCTCTTCTTTCTTGAAATCGCCGGGGATAGAATAAAAATTCAGTTCAATGGCATTGACGCCAGCCTGCTCAATGGCTTTAGCATATTCCACCCATGTTTCCCCTAAGGTGCAGTTCAGGCTTGCAATGACCGGTATTGTCACAGCATCGACCGTTTTCCTGAGGTGCATCAGATGCTCCTTAGGACCGGCATGTTCGATATCCGGAAAGAGGCTGATCATCTCTGCATGCCGTTCGTTGTATTGGTTCAGCTCTTCTGATAGCTGAAGCCGTTCCAGTTCGATCTGTTCTTCGAAAAGGGTCTTATAGACGATGGCTGCCGCACCGGCTTCTTCAATTTTCTTAATGTTATCAAGGTCTTTAACAAAATTGCTTGCACCGACGATAATGGGGTTCTTCAGATTTAAACCCATGTAAGTTGTGGTAAGGTTGGCCATTGGTTCTGGGTATTGGGTACTGGGTTCTGGGTACTGGGTTCTGGGTTCTGGGTTCTGGGTACTGGGTACTGGGTATTGGGTACTGGGTACTGGGTACTGGGTTCTGGGTACTGGGTACTGGGTTCTGGGTACTGGGTTTTGGGTACTGGGTACTGGGTACTGGGTACTGGGTACTAGGTACTGGGTACTGGGTTCTGGGTTCTGGGTTCTGGGTTCTGGGTACTGGGCTCTGGGTACTGGGTTCTGGGTTCTGGGTTCTGGGTACTAGGTACTGGGTACTGGGTACTGGGTACTGGGTTCTGGGTTCTGGGTTCTGGGTTCTGGGTACTGGGTTTTGGGTACTGGGTACTGGACTTTGCCTAGTACCCAGTACTTAGTACCTAGTGCTATTTTGAAAATACCATTTCTGATAGTCGTTTGTAGTTCGCGTAACGCCATTTTGCATTTTCTTCTGCTGCTTTGAAGAGGATGTCGGCTTCTTCAGGGAACATCTTTTTTAGCGAGGTATAACGGACTTCGCCATCAAGAAATGGCTGGAATTTAGTCCAATCGGGTTCTTTTGAGTCGAGGGTGAATGGATTTTTTCCTTCTATTTCGTTGAGTGGGTTGTACCGGTAAAGATGCCAGTAGCCTGCCTGGACGGCGCGGTCCATTTCGTCCTGGGTCTTTCCCATTCCTGCGCGCATTCCGTGATTGATACAGGGGGCATACGCGATAAGGATGGAAGGACCGGGATAGGCTTCGGCTTCTTTCATAGCCCGGAAAAGCTGGCTATTGTTGGCGCCCATGGCAACCTGTGCAACATATACATATCCGTAGGTCATGGCCATGGCACCCAGGTCTTTTTTTCTGACCTTCTTGCCGGAAGCCGCAAATTTAGCTACAGCGCCCTCCGGAGTAGATTTTGATGCCTGTCCGCCCGTATTTGAATAGACTTCGGTATCGAGCACGAGAATGTTGACATCTTCATCCTGGGCGATCACATGATCGAGACCGCCATAGCCTATATCATAAGCCCAGCCGTCGCCTCCAAAGATCCAGATGGATTTTTTTACGAGGTACTGTTTCAGGTCAAGGATATCTTTTGCCAGCGGGTTCTTTTCTTTTGCCAGCAGGGGAATGATCTTAGAGGCTGCAGCCTTTGATTTTTCCGGATCATCTTTTCCATCCATCCATTCCCGGAAGGCATCCAGAAGCTCGATAGACATCATATTTTCTTTTATGGCCTCTGTCATCTTCTGTGTTATTCGTTTTCTCAGGTTGCGCACGCCAACTGCCATTCCAAAGCCATATTCTGAATTGTCTTCAAACAATGAATTTGCCCATGCCGGTCCTTGTCCTTCACGATTCTTTGTGTATGGAGTAAATGGGGCAGTTCCACCATAGATTGAGGAACATCCTGTGGCGTTGGCAACCATCATACGTTCGCCAAAGAGCTGAGTAATCAGTTTTATATAAGGAGTTTCACCGCAACCAGAACAGGCGCCTGAGAATTCAAAGAGCGGCTGTACAAACTGGCTGTTCTTAAAAGTTCTCAAACGTGGGGCGACATCCGGTTTGTAAGTAACTTTCGAAATGAGGTAATCCCAGTTCACGGTTTCTTTCATCTGCGATTCCAGTGGTTTCATTTCCAGCGCTTTGATCTTGGCAGAACAAACATCGATGCAATTGCCACAGCCTGTGCAGTCGAGCACTGTGACCTGTATCCTGTACTCAAGTCCGGCCAATTCTTTTCCTATTGCTTTCAGGGTAACCATGTCTGACGGTGCATTTTTTTTCTCCTCAGGATTGAGCAGAAAAGGACGGATAGCAGCGTGAGGACAGACATAGGCACATTGGTTACACTGAATACAATTTTCAGGGATCCATTCAGGAACGGTAACGGCGATGCCTCTCTTCTCCAGTTGTGTCATTCCAACCGGGAAGGTACCATCTTCGCGTCCGAGGAATGCGCTAACGGGAATATCGTCGCCTTCAAATTTATTGACCTTATCGAAAACCTGTTTGACAAATGCTGAACGGTTGGGATCGTCAATCTCAGGTTTAATTTCTATATTGGCCCACTCGGCCGGAACGGGAATTTCTTCAACTTCTCCTCCCCTGTCGATAGCCATGTTGTTCATATTAATAATATCTTCCCCTTTTCTTCCATAAGTCTTCTTTATGGCATATTTCATTTCTTTCACTGCCATTTCGTAAGGGATTATATTGGCCAGACGGAAGAAGGTCGATTGCATGATGGTGTTTGTCCGGTTCCCAAGGCCTATCTCCACGGCGATCTTGGTGGCATCGATAATAAAAAAGCTGATTTTGTGTATGGCAAGATATTTCTTCATATGATCGGGAAGCCGTTCTTTAGTTTCTTCTGCGTTCCAGATACTGTTCAGCAGGAAAGTGCCCCCGTCCTTCAGTCCTTTCAGCATATCATATTTCTCCAGATAAGCCGGAACATGACAAGCCACGAAATCAGGAGTAATAACCAGGTAAGGCGCGCGGATAGGCCTGTCGCCAAAACGAAGGTGAGATACCGTGATTCCTCCCGACTTTTTGGAGTCGTAGGCGAAATAAGCCTGTGCATATTTATCGGTCGATTCGCCGATGATTTTGATCGAATTCTTATTGGCGCCCACCGTTCCGTCGGAACCGATGCCAAAGAATTTTGCCGAGAAGGTGCCGGGCTGATCAATGCTGACTTCCGGAAGAAGCGGTAATGAATGGAAGGTGACATCATCGACAATACCGATGGTAAAATGATCTTTCGGCTCTTTGGCTTTGAGGTTGTCAAATACGGAAATGATCTGTGAGGGGGTAGTATCTTTTGAACTTAATCCATAACGGCCGGCATAAATCATTGGTCTGTTTTCCCTGTCGTAGAACAGGTCGCGGATATCAAGGTAGAGCGGATCACCATTGGCTCCGGGCTCTTTCGTACGGTCGAGCACCGTGATCCTTTTAACTGACGAAGGAAGTACCTTGAAGAAATATTTTGCGGAGAAGGGTCTGTACAGATGTACCGAGATCAGGCCGACTTTTTCTCCTTTTTCAATCATGTGATCGATCACGTCCTTTATAGTATCGGTCACAGAGCCCATTGCAATGATAATGTTTTCGGCATCCGGGGCACCATAATAGGTGAAAGGATGATATTCCCTGCCGGTAAGCTTTGTGATCTGCTGCATATAACTTTCAACGATATCGGCAACCGGCTCATAGAAACGGTTCACGGCTTCTTTTGCCTGGAAGAAGATATCCGGGTTCTGGGCAGTACCGCGGGTTACAGGATGTTCGGGGTTGAGAGCTCTGTCGCGGAATTCCTGTAAAGCCTTGTAATCGATCAGCCCAGCCATGTCTTCATTGGAGAAGGCTTCAATTTTCTGGATCTCGTGGGAGGAACGGAAGCCGTCAAAAAAATGAAGAAAAGGAATGCGTGAAGTGATGGCGCTGAGGTGAGCTATTCCTGCCAGATCCATGATTTCCTGAACGCTGCCGCTGGCCAGCATGGCAAAACCGGTTTGCCGGGTTGCATAGATATCTGAATGATCTCCAAAGATCGACAGTGCATGGGCAGCAACTGTCCGTGCACTAACGTGGAATACACCTGGAAGTAATTCACCTGCAATCTTATACATATTCGGGATCATCAGCAAGAGTCCCTGGGAAGCGGTAAACGTGGTAGTCAATGAACCCGACTGAAGAGAGCCATGAACGGCGCCAGCAGCGCCAGCTTCCGACTGCATTTCGACAACTTTTACTTCATCACCGAAAATGTTCTTTCTCCCATGAGCAGCCCATTCGTCGACATTTTCGGCCATATTTGAAGAGGGGGTTATCGGGTAAATTGCCGCCACTTCACTAAACATATAGGCCATATGAGATGCGGCCTGGTTTCCATCGCAGGTGATGAAATTTTTTTTCTTTTCCATAATAAATTGGTTGTTAATATTTTATGTGTGCTCTTGTGAATTCAATAACAAGGTGCAAAGGTACGATTTCTTTTTTTTTGAATGGCAAGGGAAGGGGGAAATTATTTGGTACTGGGTGCTCTGGGTACTGGGTGCTGGGTGCTAGAACCTGAATCCAACTATGGTGACCCCCGCTCCACCGTGCTCAAGTTCCTCATCCCCGAATTTCTTAACCTCCTTAACACTTGCAAGAATAATCCCTCGTGACCTGTCGGAGGACTCCATTTCCTTTACCGTGCAGGATCCTGACTTCGGGAATGTTCAGGAGAATGGCGTCATCAATGTACTTCTGCAATAAGGCGTGGGCTTCGTCGGCCCGTTTCCCTCTCAAATCCAGTGTGAGCTCAAAATGAAGAAGCTTCCTCTGAAGATCGTCATAAAACGACTGATAGGGTCCGCGGGTAGTGGTGACCGCCGACTGTTTCGGGATCAGTGGTACAAACTTTTTCCCCTTTTGATCCTTTTTATCTTCTTTAGGAGCATCCTGTTCAATCCTGGCTTTTAGTTCCTGGATTTCCTGTCTCACTTCTTTTGTCCGGTTTTTATCTGCCTGGCTCTCCCTGATCTCTTTAATGGTCTTTTCAATGAGGCGGTTTGATTCATTCAATATATTAAGGGCTTCCTCCTTCGCCTTCCGGAGGATTTCTTTTTGTGAGATTTCCAGTTCTTCTTTCAGTCTGGTATATTTGGTGATCATCTCATTCAGAAACTCATCTGCCACTTTAATTTCTGTGGATTTCTGTATCAGTTCTGTCTTTTCAGCTTCCAGGTTTTGGAGTTCCCGGTCGAAATCAAGCTGACTGGTCCCGGTCTTACCGGCAGCAGCCTTAAGCACCTTTGATGGAAATCCGATCTGACGTGCAATCTCAAAAGCAAATGAACTTCCGGGTTTGCCAATCTTTAACAGATACAGCGGCTTCATTTTTACGGTGTCATATAGCATGGCACCATTAGCAATCCCGGGGGTCTTCCCGGCCAGAAGTTTAAGGTTTGAATAATGGGTGGTGACCAGCCCGAATGCGTTTTTACGGTTCATCTCCTCAAGACTGGCTTCGGCTATAGGACCACCCAGGGCGGGATCGGTACCGGTTCCGAATTCATCGATCAGGAAAAGAGAATTTTCATCCAGGTGTTCAAGGAAAAATTTCAGGTTCAGCAACTTTGAAGTATAGGTGCTGAGGTCATTTTCGAGAGATTGTTCATCACCGATATCGATGAAGATATTCCTGAAAACGCCAAAGACAGAATCTTCCTTTGAAGAAGGCAGCATCCCGCATTGAAACATATACTGTAACAATCCTGCTGTTTTGAGACAAACCGACTTACCGCCGGCATTCGGGCCTGAGATGATCAGAATCCTGTTCTCAGTATCCAGCTCGATGGAGAGTGGCACGACCTTTTTTTTCTGTCGCTGATGAGCAATGTACAGGAGAGGGTGAACTGCTTCTCTCCAATGAATAAGTGGCTTTTCTGAAAGAGTAGCAGGCAGTATTCCGTTGATCCGGATTGCCATCATGGCCTTGGCACGGATAAAGTCTATGGTTCCCAGGAAGTTGTATGCACGGATCAGTTCCCCGCAGCTTGGCCTGAGGCTATCGGTAAAGTCAGTCAGGATGTGGATAATCTCTCTGCGTTCAGCATAATCTAATTCACGAATCTCGTTATTGGTTTCAAGAACATCTGCAGGCTCAAGGTAAACGGTTTGCCCCGTAGCTGATTCGTCATGAACAAATCCCTGTAGTTTTCTTTTATGAGTACTTAATATTGGGATGACGAGTCTTCCGTCGCGCAAGGTCAATTCTGCATTTTCAGGAGTCCAGCCTGAATGCCTGGCCAGTTTCAGGTTCTGGGCAATCTTTTTTTCCACTGTCGCCAGCTTCGATCTTTTTTCCTTCCTGATCTTCTTCAAAGCTGCCGATGCCTCGTCCCTGACCTGCGATTTTTCGTCGATGATCCTGTCTATTCCCCTGATCAACTCCTTGTCGATGCTTATCTCTCCGCAGAGTAAGGAAAGATAAGGAAAATCATCCTCCGGATGCTTCCGGAAGAAATCAATGATCTGTGAGATGGAAGAGAGCGAAAGTTTCAGCAAGGATAGATTTTCAGGCTCGATAAATGTTCCTTCGATCCTTATCCTGAGTAGTTCAGAGGTCAGGTCATAATAATCCTGAGAAGGAAAATTTTCTTCCGATAAAAGGATGCGGCGCAATTCCTCTGTCTGTCCCAGGAGCTGCCTGATCTCAGAAAGATCATCAGAAAACCCCATTTCCTCTGCATGGATTTTACCGGGACCGATACAGAATTCTTTCACAAGTTCCCGTATAGCATCAAATCCAATTTTCGATTCGAAATCAGAAGGAAAAACCACGATTAAAGTTTTGTGTAAAGGTACTATTTTACTAGGTACTGGGTACTAGGTACTGGGTACTAGGTTCTGGGCACTGGGTACTGGGTGCTCTGGGTACTGGGTACTCTAGGTACTGGGTACTGGGTACTGGGTGCTGGGTACTGGGTTATTAAATAAAAAATTCGTATTACTTTTTTGATTTTAGCCGATTAAGTTAATAAAAACCATGAGCTATAAAAATCTTGAAATCTGGAAACTATCCAATGAACTGGTAAAAGAAATTCATCTGATGACAATAAATAAGCTACCTGGTTTCGAATTGTATGAAACAGGAAGCCAAATAAGGCGATCTAGTAAATCTGTGAAATCAAACATTGTTGAAGGCTATGGCAGACGAATATATAAACAAGAATATGTTCATTTTCTGATTATTGCAATTGCATCAAATGACGAAACGGTTGATCATTTGGAAACGTTGTACATTACAGGTTCTTTAAAAGATGAGGTGTTATATCTTTCACTCACGTCAAAATATGAAAAACTCGGAAAAATGATTAATTCATATATTGAAGCTGTAAAAAATGATTACAAAAAAAGATAATACCCAAGAACATAGAATCGAGCACCCAATACCCAGTACCTAGAGTACCCAGTACCCAGTACCTAGTACCCAGAGTACCCAGTACCCAGAGCACCCAGTACCTAACACCTGATTTGCTATTTAGGTATTTTGATACTACCTTTGCACGTTTTCGAAAATCCCGACCATGAGTTTACGTCAAAAAAGAAATGACCTTAAAAAAAGAATGCAGGAAGCATTCAAAGGAGGTGGCGAGAAGGCTACCGAGAAACAAAAGGCATCCGGGAAGATGACCGCCCGTGAGCGGATCGTCGAATTGCTCGATGCCGATTCGTTTCATGAGTACGATCTTTTTGTCAAGCATGCAGGGGTGGATTTCGACATGGACAAAAAATATCTTCCGGGCGATGGGGTTATCACCGGCACCGGATCTATCGATTCACATCCTGTTTGTGTTTTCGCACAGGACTTCACCGTAGCGGGAGGATCTTTGGGTTATATGCATGCCAAGAAGATCGGCAAGATCATGGATCAGGCGATGAAGATGAAAGTGCCGCTCATCGGGATCAACGATTCCGGGGGCGCCCGTATCCAGGAAGGAGTAAATTCACTGGCCGGTTATGGCGAGATCTTTTACCGTAACACTCAGGCCTCCGGCGTCATCCCACAGATCTCGGTAATCCTTGGTCCCTGTGCCGGCGGAGCAGTATACTCACCGGCCCTGACTGATTTTGTTTTTGTGGTGGACAAGATCTCGAAGATGTTCATCACCGGGCCCGAAGTGATCAAGACTGTTCTCGGCGAAGAGATCTCCATGGAAGATCTTGGAGGCGCACGGGTTCATGCTGAGATCACAGGAAATGCCCATTTCTTCGCAGAGAGTGAAATAGAATGTTTCGAACAGATCAAGAGACTGGTCAGCTTTATTCCCTGGAACAACGAAAAAAGAGCCGATACCTTTCCGAGTAAAGCCCCGAAATCAAGGCAGTACAAGATCGACCAGATCTTCCCGTCGATCAAATGCAGGCCTATGATGTCAGGGATATCATAAAAGCTATCTGCGACGACTCAGATTTCTTTGAAGTTCATGAACACTGGGCAGCCAATATCGTGGTCGGCTTTGCAAGGCTCGATGGACAGACCGTAGGGTTTGTCGCCAACCAGCCCATGGTGCTTGCGGGAGTGCTCGATGTCGATTCATCAGATAAAGCCGCTCGTTTTATCAGGTTCTGCGATGCATTCAATATTCCACTTGTGACCTTTGTCGACCTTCCCGGTTACCTTCCAGGCGTTGACCAGGAATATGCCGGTGTTATCCGTCACGGTGCCAAAGTACTTTATGCTTATTCCGAAGCTACCGTTCCAAAGATGACTGTGATTCTCCGTAAGGCTTATGGAGGAGGATATATCGCTATGTGTTCCCATCACCTTAAAGCTGATTTTGTGTTTGCCTGGCCTACCGCAGAAATTGCAGTCATGGGACCTGAGGGAGCAGCCAATATCATCTTCAGGAATGAAATAAAAGCTGCGGAGAATCCTGAAGAGACCCGTAAAAAACTGATCGAGGATTATCGTAGTAAATTTGCAAACCCCTATGTAGCTGCAGCTTATGGATATGTTGATGCAGTAATTTTACCGTCGGAAACCCGTGGTTTTCTTATCCATTCACTCAGCATAGCTGCCAACAAGGGTGAGGCAAGGCCAAAGAAGAAACATGGAATTCCTCCATTTTAAATGGTGAATGGTGAAAAAGGTACTGGGTACTAGGTACTGGGTGCTGGGTACTGGGTGCTGGGTACTGGGTACTAGGTACTGGGTGCTGGGTTCTGGGTACTGGGTACTGGGTTTTTGTTTTCTTACTTTGTGACTTTTTAATGCTACAATTAAATTAACAATTATGGATAACGAATACCAAGAGCCTGAATATAAAATCTTTAATTTCGAGGAAGGTCAATACCAGACTACCTTTACCAAAAAGTTCCTGAACCGGAAAGTGTATGTTGCTCCTGATCCTAAAAAGGTTTTTGCTTTCATCCCGGGAACTATTGTGAAGGTTTACGTTAAAGAAAGACACCGGGTGAAGAAAGGAGATCCCCTGCTCACTTTCCAGGCTATGAAGATGAATAACATTCTCACCGCTCCCATAGATGGTCGTATCAAGAAGATCAGTGTCAAGGTTGGCGATTGCTTCCCAAAATCGCAGATACTGGTGGAGTTCAGTTAATAAATGGCGAAAATCGTGACGCGAAAAAATGGTGAATGGTGAATAGTGAGTGGTGAGTAGTGAGAAGACTAACACAATTGAAAAAAATGGTGTTTGTCTTTTTACCATTCACTTGTCTGCTTGTTCGCGACAGGAATTTTTTGTGGATTAATGAATAATAATTATCTTTGCAACCCTAAAAAAATTAAGACCCTTTAAAAAGATGGCAAATCACAAGAGTTCAAAAAAACGAATCCGTTCAACCGAAACAAAAAAAGCACAAAACCGTTACCAGGCCAAGACTATAAGGAATTCTGTTAAAAAAATGAGAGCCACGACTGAAAAGGAAGAAGTCGTGAAGAGTCTTCCTGATGTGGTTTCTCATCTGGATAAGCTTGCAAAGAAAAATGTGATCCATAAGAATAAGGCGGCTAACCTGAAGTCGAAGATGATGAAGAAGGCGAACTCAGTGTCGAAGGTCGTGACGGAAAATTCGTGACGTGTGACACGAAGAGCCCCACCCCCGTCCCCTCCCCATTCGGGGCGTAATGGCGCTAACATAATATAATTATTATTATCTTTGGCAAATAATTAAAACCAAAGATTATGACACCAAACCAATCATTAGAACGGAGCAACCAATTAAGAAAGTTCTTTAGAGCAGACTATTTTCAAGGGATGTACAGTGTTTTTCCATTTGAAGTAATAGAACAGTTTGATACTTCAGGTACCAGGGATAGAGTATATAGTTGCGAAAACACGATCTTGACTATGGTATACTCTTCCACCCAAACAGATAAGACACTCCAAAATTCAGTAAACATTTTTAGCAAGATTCATCAAAACCAATCCGTGCGAATAATTAATGAAGCGGGAGCAGCAATTGAGCGGGAGAAAATGGAGGATTTGAGAAACGTTGAAGTTCGTAGAGGTCCAAAGAAAAAGTACAAGGTAAAAGTACCCAAAAGTAAAATTTCTGAAATATCAGTCAATACTGCAGGATATTCAAAAGCACGGAAGCGGATAAAATTCGAATTATTTCAGGAAATATTTAATAAAACAAAAGAGAATGACAGTTCAACGGCATTATGGCACGGAAAGAGAACTTTCATAACAGATGGCACTTATGTTCAAATGCAAGACACGGAGGAACTTCGAAAGATTTACAATGTCAACCACAATGATGAAGAACATAAAGATAGCTATCCTCAGGGCCTGATACAGGCCATAATAGAACAAGGCAGTGGATTTATTCATGATTATACTTTATCAGACAGACATTCCTCAGAGTTGTTCTTGATTTACCAATTAATAAAAAGTATTCCAAAGGATTGTTTTTTGCTGGCTGATGATTTGTATAACTGTTATGCAATATTTGCATTGGCCAGGAAACAAGGCTTTGATCTGATTGTTCCGGGCAAAAGAGTGAAAAATTATACTGTTTTAAAAGTGCTCGCTAAAGGGGATGAAATAGTTGAAGTGCAAAAGAGAGAGCATCCGAAATGGTTACCCAAGAGTGAAATTTTACCGGCGAAATTGTTACTTAGAAGATTGTCTTTTCTTTCTCCTGATGGTGCTACTACACTGGTTATATACACTACATGGATGGATAAGAATATTCCTGCAAGTGAAATAATCCTAAAATATTTTACACGATGGGACATTGAAATAACAATACGTGAAATAAAAACAATAATGGATGTCAATGTACTTAGAGGAAAAACGGATGATATTGTCAAAAAGGAGCTTATTTCGGCATTCATTGCCTATAACCTGATAAAAAAGATAATAATGCAGTCAACCGAAAAGACTGCTTTTTCCCCCGAAAGAGATATCATTCAAGAATTCTTTGAGAACAATAAGGACATTCTTATTGACAGAAAAGGTAGAGTTTACACCAGATGGTCTCCAGGTAGATATGGTAAAACTGGGAAAAGAAATCCTTAAGCATGTTATTAAAAGAAAACAAGGCAGACAATACCCAAGAAGAACAAAAAAAGGTGCTTATAGAAAATACAAATAATAAGTTATGTTAGCGCCATTATCCCCCAAGAGGGAGGGGAGAAGCGAAAAGTGTTAAGTTTTAAGTGTTAAGTCATTAGGTTATTAGTTATTAATGACTATTTTGTGACTTTTCCCACGTCACGATTAAAATCCCAACCGGACAAACAAATTTCATGGACGAACCTGTTGAAATAACCAGGAACTTTATTGATGTAAAGTCTCTATTTGCGGCTAAAAACCCACGGCTGCTAAAAATCATCCCTGGTTTTATTTTTTCCCTCATCAAGAAAATCGTTCACCAGGATACCATTAATGGTTATATTTATAAACATCGTGATAAATCCGGGCTTACTTTTGTAAGTGCGATGCTTCAGGAGTTCGGAGTGAAGCTGGTAGTTATGAAAAGCTCCGGAGCAATTATTGAGGGTGACAATCTGCGAAGTATTATCCCTCCTTACGGAGGATATATTCTCGCATCCAATCACCCGCTGGGGGCATTAGACGGTCTCGCGCTGCTGCATATTGCAGGACTATCGCGCCCGGATGTAGTTTTTCCTGTTAATGACCTACTGATGTTCGTCCCCGGCCTGAAGCCGCTCTTCATCCCGATCAATAAACATGGAAAGAATACAGAAAATATAGAGATCATCCACCAGACCTTTGCCTCCAAAAGGACTATCCTTTACTTTCCTGCAGGACTGGTGTCGAGAAAACAAAAAGGAGGTAAGATCCATGACCCCGAATGGAAAAAGACCTTTGTCACACAGGCCAAGCAGTACCAGCGTGATATAATCCCTGTCTATATCTCGGGACGAAATACCAATTTCTTTTATAACCTTGCCAACCTGAGGAAAAAGCTGAGGATCAAAAGCAATATCGAGATGATCCTTCTTCCCGATGAGATGCTCCGGCAGAATGATAAGACCATCCGGCTGATCTTCGGAGAACCTATCTCATGGACTTCATTCGATAGTTCGCATTCCGATACGGAATGGGGACGGATTATCATGGAGAAAGTCTATGAGATGGGGAGTTAGTGAAAGAGTGACAGAAACAGAGTCACAAAGTCACAAAGTCACAAAGTCACAAAGCGGACGGGCGACAAGCGGACAATTTGTAATTACAAATTACGAATTACGAAAACATTTTAGATTAACGATTACAATGTCCTTATAATATTCCCGTTAATGTTATGAAATATTAATATTTGGATTTCTGCATTGTTTTTTTATTTCTTACTTTTGAAATCGTGACGCGAAACAATGACCCACCCCCTGCCCCTCCCCCAAGAGGGAGGGAGAGATGAAGGGAGAATATTGCGACGCGAATATCGAAATTCGTAATTTCAATTGTTATTCGTAATTCGTAATTTTTTACTGCCATGGAACCAATCATTCCCCCGTTAGAGAAGGCATTGCTGGAAGAGGAGATTGCCGAGGCTGATTTCGTGCGCAATACCAACAACGGTCACAACAAGATTTATATCTTCACGGCGCACAGCTCGCCAAACCTGATGCGTGAAGTCGGCAGGCTCAGGGAAGAGACCTTTCGTGATGCAGGCGGCGGTACGGGTAAATCCATTGATATTGATGAATATGATACGGCAGAGAAGCCCTTTGTCCAGCTTATCGTCTGGAACCCATTTGAGAAGGAAATCATCGGAGGTTACCGGTTCATTTATGGAAAAGACATTCCCTGCAATAAGGATGGAGCACTGAACAGCGCCACGGCTGAACTTTTTAATTATTCAGACCACTTCATCCGCGATTATCTTCCTATATCCATCGAGCTAGGACGGTCGTTCGTTCAGACCGAGTACCAACCCACGGTGAACCTGAAAAAAGGGTTGTATTCACTGGATAACCTCTGGGATGGGCTTGGCGCCATGGTTATCGATAATTCAGATATTCAATATTTTTTTGGTAAGATGACTATGTACCCCGACTATAACCGGGTTGCAAGGGATATCATCCTCTATTTTCTGAAGATCTATTTTCCCGATCATGAACAACTGATGACGCCGAAAGAACCGGTTACCCTGGAGACAGATGAAGAATACCTGAAAAGCCTTTTTACCGGTAAAGATTACAACGAAAACTACAAGATCCTGGTTCATGAGATCCGCGGCCATAATGAGGGCATCCCACCGCTCGTCAATGCATACATGAACCTTTCTCCTACCATGATTACTTTTGGCACGGCCATTAACCGTGATTTCGGGGATGTGGAAGAGACGGGTATCATGATCAGGATCCCTGATATCTATCCGGGGAAAAAGGAAAGACATCTGATGACATATATACGGAGGTTCTCATCGTGGACGAGTATCAAGCTGGAGGAGGAAGAGAGAAAGTCGTGATGCGTGACGCGGAAAAGAGTGAGAGGTGAGAGGTGAGAGGTGAGAGGTGAGAGGTGAGAGGTGAGAGGTGAGAGGTGAGAGGTGAGTGGTGAGAGGTGAGAGGTGAGAAGTGAGAAGTGAGTGGTGAGTGGTGAGAGGTGAGTGGTGAGAAGTGAGTGGTGAGTGGTGAGAGGTGAGAGGTGAGAGGTGAGAAGTGAGAGGTGAGAGGTGAGAGGTGAGAAGTGAGTGGTGAGTGGTGAGTGGTGAGAGGTGAGAGGTGAGAGGTGAGAGGTGAGAGGTGAGAGGTGAGAGGTGAGAGGTGAGAGGTGAGAGGTGAGAGGTGAGAGGTGAGAGGTGAGAGGTGAGTGGTGAGAGGTGAGAGGTGAGAGGTGAGAAGTGAGTGGTGAGAGGTGAGAGGTGAGAGGTGAGAGGTGAGAGGTGAGTGGTGAGTGGTGAGAAGTGAGAGGTGAGAAGTGAGAGGTGAGATGTGAGATGTGAAATGTGAGATGTGAAAGGTGAGAAGTGAATGGAAGATGGAGGATGGAGGATGGAGGATGGAAAATGAAGAATTAAGAATGAAAATGCAAATATTTACTGCGAGGTTTGTTTCGAGTAGTCCTTCACTGAAACTTTGTCCG
This sequence comes from uncultured Bacteroidales bacterium, assembly GCA_963785325.1. Classification (GTDB taxonomy): domain Bacteria; phylum Bacteroidota; class Bacteroidia; order Bacteroidales; family FEN-979; genus FEN-979. Next base: position 254,353 of record CAWAVC010000025.1, read on the forward strand.
ATAGGCAATCTTCCGGAATTTGCTTTTATCGGGCGGTCGAACGTCGGGAAGTCTTCTTTGATCAATATGATCACCGGGAGCAGAGCCCTGGCAAAAGTATCGGGCACTCCAGGGAAAACGCGGCTGATCAATCATTTTCTCATCAATGAGTCGTGGTATATGGTCGACCTTCCGGGATTCGGGTTTGCAAGGATATCCAAAGAAGAGAGCCGTAAGATAAGAATCATGATCGAGAGTTACCTGCTTCACCGTGATAGCCTTCGCCTTACCTTCTTACTCATCGATTCCCGCCACCTGCCACAAAAGAATGATCTTGAATTTATGGCCTGGCTTACGCGTAAACATATCCCCTTCGTCATCCTCTTCACCAAGGCCGACAAGATCACTAAAGCCCACCATACAGATAATCCTTACCAGTACCGGAAAGCCCTCATCGAAATGCTGAAATATAGACCCTGAGTTTATTCTGACGTCAGCGGAAAAGAAGATGGGGGGAGAAGAAGTACTTAAGGTTGTTGAGAGGGAGAAGTAGTGAGAGGTGAGAAGTGAGAAGTGAATAGTGAATGGTGAGTGGTGAATGGAGAGCGGACGGGTGAACAAGCGAACGAGCGGACGGGAGAAAATCGTGAATATTTGAAAAATTATTAACATTTTTTTGGAGAAGTTAATTTTTCGAGTAAATTTGTTACTCATTTTCACGAGATCAATGCCTTATGGAGAACTTGCAGCATTGGTATGCCGTTTACACGAAACCCAGGAGTGAAAAGAAATTAGCCGAACGGTTGAGCGATCAGGGTATCGAGGCCTATCTTCCCATGCGCAAAACCCTGAAACAATGGTCGGACCGGAAGAAGATGGTTAGTGAGCCGCTGATTTCTTCTTATGTTTTCGTTAATATTTTCCAGAAAGATTATCTTGAAGTACTCAAGAAATGCCCGAAGCGCGTGAGGTATATGTGGTTCTGCGGCAAGCCTGCTGTTATTCCTTCAAACCGAGATCCAGTCATTGAAGCTTATCATAAAACCAGGACCTTGATATCCAACGTGTTTCGTCATCTTTTCCCACAAGGTACCCGTGTGCAGGTGGTCTCGGTCATTTGAAGGGACTTACGGCGAACTGCTGAACCATGCCGGGAAACATAGAGTCATGATCAGGCTCGATAATCTGGATAAGGCGCTACTGCTGACGATTTCACCACGGCTGTTGGAGGAAGTGAATGTGAGTAGTGAATAGTGAGAGGTGAGAGGTGAGAGGTGAGAGGTGAGAGGTGAGAGGTGAGAGGTGAGAAGGTAATTACTCATTTTTGTGTGCTAAGTTTTGGTATTTTCAGAGATGGGACTGGACAGGGCGAAGCTGTAAATGGTGAAAAGTGAGAGGTGAGAGGTGAGTGAGGGTGTGGGTGAGTGGAAAATGGTTAGTAGTGAATGTGGTCATGGAGAGTGGAGAATGAAATTTCAATAAAAAATCAAGATTATTTTGTATTTTTGAAAACATGTTACAATAAATCACCTGGTATGACAACCATTGTTATTAAGCCAAAAACAAAAACAGAAAGGGATTTTATTACCCGTCTGTTAAAAAAAATGAATATTGAAGTTGACCTGATTGAAGAACCTGAACCTAATTATAAAACCCGAAAAGCAATGGAAGAGGTTTATCATAAAAGGGGCACCAAGGTCAAGGATTCCAAAGAACTCTTTAAAGAGCTTGGAATCTGATGTTTCAACTGGTCTACACCAATAGATTCAAAAAAGACATAAAACTTCTTCAGAAAAGAGGCTTTGACCTGAACTTGCTAAAAATCGTCATCTCCATTCTGGAAGAAAATAGTGAGTAGTGAGTGGTGAATAGTGAATGGTAAAAAAATGAATTTTCATGGATCATAAAGATCTGGAGGTTTGGAAAGAATCAATGCTTCTTGCAAAGGAGGTATATTTTTTGACAAAAGGGTTTCCCAAAGAAGAAATATATGGGATTACCTCCCAAATCAGAAGAGCATCGGTATCAGTTCCATCAAATATCGCTGAAGGCGCTGCAAGAAGTAGCGATAAAGAATTCATTCAATTTCTTTATATTTCCCTTGGTTCTCTCTCTGAATTGGAAACTCAATTATTGTTATCCCGGGATTTGGAATTCATGAGGAATCCAGATATCTTACCAAAAATCGAATCGACAAAAAGAAAATTTTAGGTCTGATCAAATATCTGAAAAACAAAATTTAGAAATAATGTAGTCGAATTCCCGCACCCACACACACTACTAACTATTCACCTCTCACCATTCACTATTCACCACTTGTTAGATACCCTTATCACAAGCAAGACGCGGATTAAGCTGCTGCTGAGGTTTTTCCTGAACAGCAACACTACTTCTTATCTGCGAAACCTGGAGACGGATTTCGACGAATCTACCAACTCCATCAGGATCGAGCTGAACAGGTTTGAGAAAGCCGGTTTGCTGGTTTCCGGGAAAGAACAGAACCGGAAGGTTTATAAGGCCAATACCAACCATCCCCTATTTCCCGATATCAACAATATCCTGAGGAAGTACATCGGGGTCGATCAGATCATCGATAAGGTGCTCGGACACCTGGGATCTGTAAATAAGGCATATATCACGGGTGATCTTGCGAGAGGAAAGGACGCCGACAGCATCAACCTCTACCTCATCGGCACTGAACTCGATCTCGACTACCTCAAACATCTCATAAAGAAGACTCAAACGCTGATACACCGCGGTATCAAGTATAAACTGCTGGACGAAGGGGAAGAAGCGGAATTTCTCAAAGAGAATCCAGATGCATTTGTTATTTGGAAGGGGAATGGTGAATAGTGAATGGTGAGAGGTGAGAGGAGAAAAAGTGAGAGGTGAGAGGTGAGAGGAAAAAAAGTGAGAGGTGAGAGGTGAGAAGACGTGAGATGTGAGAAGTGAGAAGTAAAAAAAAAAGAATTTTATGAATCATAAAGAGTTGGAGGTTTGGAAAGAGTCAATGATTCTTGCAAGGGAAGCTTACCTTTTGACTAAAGGTTTTCCTAAGGAAGAATTGTATGGAATTACTTCACAGATAAGAAGAGCATCGGTTTCTATACCATCAAATATTGCAGAAGGTGCTGCACGAAGCAGTGATAAAGAATTCATTCAATTTCTATATATATCTCTGGGGTCACTCTCTGAACTTGAAACCCAATTCTTATTATCAAAAGATTTGAAATTTATTGAAAACCTTGAGGTTTTACATAAAATCGAATCGATAAAAATGAAACTTCTCGGCTTGATAAAATACCTGAAAAACAAAAAGAAAAAATAACATCATACCTGTATTTACATCTCACCTCTCACCTCTCACCTCTCACAGCTTAACACTTAAAACTTAAAACTTAAAACTAATAACACTTAAAACTAATACTTTTGAAAGCAGTAATTCTGGCGGGGGGTAAGGGAACGAGGTTGAAACCTTATACTACCGTTATTCCGAAGCCATTGGTGCCGGTTGGGGAGACTTCGATTATCGAGATCCTGATCAGGCAACTTAAAAAGTCGGGAATTGAAGAGGTGGATGTGTGCCTGGGCCACTTTGCCGAAATCATCATGGCCTTCCTCGGAGATGGCAGCAAATGGGGAATAAAGATCAGGTATTCCGTTGAAACAAAGCTTATGGGGACAGTTGCTCCTCATTAAACTGCTCAGCGACCTGCCTGAGAATTTCCTGGTCATGAATGGCGATCTGCTGACAAATCTTGACTTTATGAATTTGTATGCTACCCATCTTAATAATGATTCATTGCTGACCGTTTCAACGTATCAGCGGACGACAAAAATTGATTTTGGCGTTATCGAAACTGAAGGACAATCTGAGAAAGTTACCGGTTTTAAAGAAAAACCTGAATATAACTTCGAAGTCAGCATGGGGGTTTATGTGATGAACAGGAAGATCCTTGACTTTGTTCCCGATGACCAGCCTTTTGGGTTTGACGACCTGATGATCACACTGATTCAGAAGAAACAACCTATCTCAATCTACCGCTTCAATGGTTATTGGCTCGATATCGGGAGGCCGGATGATTATGAGAAGGCGAATGAGGATGTGGGAAAGGTGAGAGGTGAGAGGTGAGAAGAAAAAAAATAAAAAAGTATGAATCATAAAGATTTGGAAGTTTGGAAGGAATCGATGCTTCTTGCAAAGGAAGTATATCTTGTGACAAAAGGTTTTCCTAAGGAAGAATTGTATGGAATTACTTCACAGATAAGAAGAGCATCGGTTTCTGTACCATCAAATATTGCAGAAGGCGCTGCACGAAGCAGTGATAAAGAGTTTATTCAATTTCTATATATCTCTCTTGGTTCCCTTTCTGAACTTGAAACCCAATTATTATTATCCCGGGATTTGAAATTTATTGAAAATCTGGATTTTTTACCAAAAATCGAATCGGTAAAAATGAAACTTATCGGCTTGATAAAATATCTTAAAAACAAAATGAAAAAATAACATCATAGTTGCACTTACATCTCACCTCTCACTTCTCACTTCTCACAATTTAAAACTTGAAGATCGTAACGGTTATCGGGGCAAGGCCGCAGTTTATTAAGGCGGCGACTTATGTCACGGTTACTTTGCATGTATCCTGATGTTGAAGAGATCCTCGTGCATACAGGGCAGCATTATGATCCGAATATGTCGGATATCTTTTTCGAGGAGCTGGATATTCCGCATCCTGATTTTAACCTGGAGGTCGGCTCAGGTTCTCACGCTGTTCAGACCGGTAAAATGCTCAGGGGTATAGAGACTATCCTTATGGATAAAAAACCAGATTGGACACTGGTGTACGGTGATACAAATTCGACCCTTGCCGGTGCGCTTGCTTCCACGAAACTCAATATCCCCGTGGCTCATGTTGAGGCAGGGCTTCGATCCTTTAACCGGAAGATGCCTGAAGAGATCAACCGGATCGTGACAGACCATATTTCCGACCTCCTCTTCGCCCCTACCCCCACGGCTATGGTCAACCTTGAAAAGGAAGGGCTGCTCGGATCAAGCTTCCAAACCGGAGATGTGATGTTCGATAGTACGCTATTTTACAAAGAGAAAATACTCAGGAATCCTGACACGTATAAGACTAATGGACTTCCGGATAAATACCTGCTGGCTACGGTGCATCGTGCCGAAAATACCGATAACATCAATAACCTGAGAAACATTTTCAAGGCATTCTCTGAATCCCGGGAGACCATTGTGTTGCCCATCCATCCACGAACCCGGAAAAGCATCGCCAATATCATTCAGATTCCTGAAAATGTTCACCTCATCGATCCCGTCGGATACCTTCAGATGCTTTATCTGACGATACATTCAGTCAAAGTCCTTACTGATTCAGGAGGCTTGCAGAAAGAGGCTTATTTTCTTGGTAAACAATGTATTACCCTGCGTACGGAAACGGAATGGCTGGAGACAGTTCACGATAATTGGAATATCGTTACAGGAACAGACCCGGATAAGATTCTGGGGGCTATACGGTCGGAAGTTCCTGATAAGCCTCAACATTCATCGTTTGGAGATGGACATGCGGCGGAGGCGATCGTTGAGAAGATAAAATGGGTACTGGGTACTGGGTACTAGGTACTGGGTACTGGGTACTGGGTACTAGGTACTGGGTACTGGGTACTGGGTACTGGGTACTAGGTACTGCAGACAAAGCGACGTGGTGAACTGGTGACAGAGTGATGTGGTGAACTGGTGAGAAGTGAATGGTGAGAGGTGAATAGTGAGTGGTGAATAGTGAGTGGTGAATAGTGAATGGTGAATGGGAAAAAGTAATAAAGTGACAAAGTAACAAAGTAACAAAGTAACAGAGTAACAAATAATCACTGAAAAAATGAACCCATTCAGTTACGGATCTATAGTCAGGGGGCCATATTTTTACGACAGAGTTCCGGAATGTAAGCGTATTGTTTCAACTTTATCAGGGGGAAACAATTTAGTGTTATTTGCACCCCGCCGTTATGGAAAGACCTCTCTTGTTTTTCGAGTTATTGAGGAATTGGAAAAGATGGATTACACCTGCATCTATTTCGATTTTATGCCTGTTTATTCAAGAGAGTCATTTATCGAAGCTTACTCAAAAGCCATTCTCGCAAAGCAAAGCAATCTTCAGCGTGCTGTTAAATCCATGGCCATCTGGGTAAAAGGCATCCGCACTAAAATAGCATTTAACCAATCCGGAACCCCTGAATTCTCAATAGATTTTACAGACGATATCCTGACTGAAAAAACATTGGAAGATATTGTTGATTTACCCGAAAAACTTGCTTCGGAAAGGAAACGATTTGTCATAATTTTTGATGAGTTTCAGGAAATAAATAAGTTGAATGGTGAGAATTTCGAAAAATTATTGCGCAGTAAGATACAGCAGCAGCAATATATAACTTACATGTTTCTGGGAAGCCGTACCCATTTACTCAGTGATATGTTCAATAATAAGGCACGTTCGTTTTACAATGCTGCAATGTTGATGCAGTTGGACACTTTGCCTGAAAATGAAACCATCAGTTTTTTGAAAAACAGATTTGCCTTGTCAAATATTACCATTGATGAAGCTACGGCTATATTCCTTATTAAGCAAGCAGGAAATATTCCTTACTATATACAACTATTAGCTGCCGAAGTATGGCAAAATCTGGTATCATCATCTAAGAATTTAAACACAACTATTATTGCAGATTGTGCTGAGGGTATTGTTGATTTGAAAAGCGATTTTTACTTTGAGCTTTATGACAGGCAATCATCCTATCAGAAAAAATTATTAAAATCTCTTCTGATCAGCGGTGAAAATGTATTTTCAGCAGATTATACAAAACGATTTCGTTTATCCGCCACATCGACAACTCAAAAAGCGTTACTGGGGTTGATAGAAACAGGTATCATTGAGAAATTGGGAGGTACATATTTTATTAGTGATCCATTTTTCAAACGATTTCTTTCACGTTACGCCTGATGGCGTTACGCCAAAAAGCGTAAAAACAGGCGGACGAAAAAAAGTCACAAAGTGATAGAGTGATAGAGTGACAAAGTAAAAAAGCGGACAAGCGGACAAGCGGACGGACGAGGTGGTGAGAAGTGAGAGGTGAGAAGTGAATGAAAAATTAATAAAAAGTCACAGAATTCACAAAGTAAAAAAGCGGACAAGCGGACAAGCGGACAAGCGGACGGACGAGGTGGTGAGAAGTGAGAGGTGAGAAGTGAATGAAAAATTAATAAAAAGTCACAGAATTCACAAAGTAAAAAAGCGGACAGGTGAACAAGCGGACAAGCGGACAAGCGGACAAGCGGACAAGCGGACGGACGAGGTGGTGAGAAGTGAGAGGTGAGAAGTGAATGAAAAATTAATAAAAAGTCACAGAATTCACAAAGTAAAAAAGCGGACAGGTGAACAAGCGGACAAGCGGACAAGCGGACAAGCGGACAAGCGGACGGGCGAGGTGGTGAGAAGTGAGAGGTGAGAAGTGAATGAAAAATTAATAAAAAGTCACAGAATTCACAAAGTAAAAAAGCGGACAGGTGAACAAGCGGACAAGCGGACAAGCGGACAAGCGGACGGGCGAGGTGGTGAGAAGTGAGAGGTGAGAAGTGAATGAAAAATTAATAAAAAGTCACAGAATTCACAAAGTAAAAAAGCGGACAGGTGAACAAGCGGACAAGCGGACAAGCGGACAAGCGGACAAGCGGACAAGCGGACGGGCGAGGTGGTGAGAAGTGAGAGGTGAGAAGTGAATGAAAAATTAATAAAAAGTCACAGAATTCACAAAGTAAAAAAGCGGACAAGCGGACAAGCGGACAAGCGGACGGACGAGGTGGTGAGAAGTGAGAGGTGAGAAGTGAATGAAAAATTAATAAAAAGTCACAGAATTCACAAAGTAAAAAAGCGGACAGGTGAACAAGCGGACAAGCGGACAAGCGGACAAGCGGACGGGCGAGGTGGTGAGAAGTGAGAGGTGAGAAGTGAATGAAAAATTAATAAAAAGTCACAGAATTCACAAAGTAAAAAAGCGGACAGGTGAACAAGCGGACAAGCGGACAAGCGGACAAGCGGACAAGCGGACAAGCGGACAAGCGGACAAGCGGACGGACGAGGTGGTGAGAAGTGAGAGGTGAGAAGTGAATGAAAAATTAATAAAAAGTCACAGAATTCACAAAGTAAAAAAGCGGACAAGCGGACAAGCGGACAAGCGGACAAGCGGACAAGCGGACGGGCGAGGTGGTGAGAAGTGAGAGGTGAGAAGTGAATGAAAAATTAATAAAAAGTCACAGAATTCACAAAGTCAGAGTCACAAAGTAAAAAAGTGACAAAGTAAGGAAGTGAGAACCTTGAGCTTGAAACCTTGAATTATAGAAGATGAATACCCATGTAGACATAGGTGAAATAATCTTATATCAGCCGGACGATAAATCCACACAACTTGAAGTCCGCATAGATGAAGAAACTGTATGGTTATCGCAAAGCCAAATGGTTGAGCTTTTCAGTTCTACAAAGCAAAATGTAAGTTTGCATATTAGCAATATTTTTAAGGAAAATGAATTAGACCCAACTTCAACTGTCAAGGAATACTTGACAGTTCAATTGGAAGGAACAAGAAGGGTAAAGCGAAAGATGACCGTTTATAATCTTGACGTCATCATATCTGTAGGATATCGGGTTAAATCTCGGCGTGGTACGCAGTTTCGGATTTGGGCTAACCAGGTACTGAAAAATTATTTACTGAAGGGATATGTTCTGAATCAGCGTGTCGACAGGATTGAAAAAAAGCTGTTGGATCATGATCAAAAATTTGACTTAATGATAAAGACCAACCTGCTGCCAAACGAAGGGATTTTTTATGACGGGCAGATTTTTGATGCGTACCAGTTTGCATCGGATTTAATCAAATCTGCTAGCAAATCCATTGTGCTGATTGACAACTACGTGGATGAAAGCGTATTGACATTACTTTCGAAAAGAGCCACTGGAGTGACAGCTATGATATACACAGCCTCAGTTTCAAAACAACTGGCACTGGATCTGAAACGCTTTAATGCCCAATACCCGGTAATTAATGTGAAAACTTTTACCAGATCGCACGACCGTTTCCTGATCATTGACAATTCTGCAATTTATCACATTGGGGCTTCATTAAAGGATCTTGGAAAGAAATGGTTTGCCTTTTCCAAAATCAAGTTTGATGCAATGGAGATGATTAAAAAATTGAAGTGAAAGTCATAAAGTCAAGAAGTCACAAAGTAACAAAGTGACAAAGTGATAAACGGACAAGCGGACAGGAGAAAATCGTGACGCGGAAATCGTGGGAAGTGAGAGGTGAGAGGTGAGAGGTGAAAAAGTGAGAAGTGAGAGGTGAGAGGTGAGAAGTGAGTGGTGAGAAGTGAGTGGTGAGATGTGAAAAAGGCTTTTCGGAGCAAGTTCAAGTTTTAGGTGTATTGTTGTATATTTGTACTAAAGTATAAAATTATAGCTATCGGATATTTGATAGATCTTCAGGATGAGATAATACTAAACAAAATTGGCACTTCAAACAATTGACATTCCTAATCTGACTAAAATCCTGGAACAACAGTTTCAAGAGATTTTATTTGCTTTTATTTTCGGTTCTGCGAAAGATGGATTAATCAGAACAGAGGGAGATGTCGATATTGCCGTGTGGATAGACGACCCCAAAAAAAAGATGGATTTGATACCGCGGTTAACAGGAATAGTGGAGTCAATAACTCAAGGCACACCGTGTGATCTTCTACTGCTTAATGAAGCCGGCAGCCAATTGGCCTTTGAAGCGCTTCAGGGGCAGCTCCTTTTTGTAAGGGATGAAGCGATGGACCTCTATTCAGGGTTTTATGCACAGACTTGCAGGGGGTATGAAGATGCTATAGGCTGGATGAAAAAACAACTTCAATACCGTGGATATGAAGTACAATGGGATCATTGAATCGAAACTAAGAATTATCGAGCAGAAATTGGGAGAGATTGAAAGCTGGAATATTCAATCATTTGAACAGCTTAAAGAAAGTTCGTTATTGCAAAATGCCCTGGAAAGAGCCCTCCAGGTGAATATCGAAGTAATGATCGATATCAGCGAACGTATCCTTGCATTAAACAAGGAACGGCCGCTCCCCACAGCGCAGGATAATATCATCAGATTACAGGAGTCAGGAATTATATCCACAAGGCCTGAATATAGTGAAATGGTAAAATTCAGAAACTTTATTGTACACCGGTACGAAAAAATTGACCTTGAAATTATTTATGGTATCCTGAAAAATAAACTTTTCCTATTCAGGGAATTCATTAATGATATCAGAAAGAGTTGAAGGGTTTGAAGTTTGGATTTCGGATATAGACATCTTGAAAAAGTCACAAAGTCACAAAGTCACAAAGTCGCAGAGTAAAAGGCGGACAGGTGAACAAGCGGACAAGCGGACGAAAAAGGTCACAAAGTGACAGAGTGACAGAGTGACAAAGTAAAAAAGCGGACAAGCGGACAAGCGGATAAGCGGACGAAAAAAATCACAAAGTCACAGAGTAAAAGGCGGACAGGTGAACAAGCGGACAAGCGGACGAAAAAGGTCACAAAGTGACAGAGTGATAGAGTGACAAAGTCACAAAGTAAAAAAGGGAAAAAAACAGTAAACAGTACTTAACACTTGAAGATTGTAACGGTTATCGGGGCAAGGGGGCAGTTTATTAAGGCGGCAACTATATCACGGTTACGAATTCATGATTCTGATGTTGAAGAAATATTGGCCCATACCGGGCAGCAGTATGATCCGAATATGCTGGATATCTTTTTCGAGGAATTGAATATCCCACATCCTGATTTTAATCTGGGGGTGGTTCAGGTTCTCATGCTATTCAGACCGGTAAAATGCTAAAGGGCATAGAGACTATCCTCCTGGATAAAAAACCAGACTGGACACTGGTGTATGGCGATACAAATTCGACGCTTGGCGGAGCAGTTGCTTCCATGAATTTAAACTAATTTAATTAACATCTTATGAAAGTCCTAATCCTTGCAGGTGGTGTTGGTTCCAGATTATCTGAAGAAACACTGGTTAAACCTAAACCAATGATTGAAATAGGAGGCAAACCTATTCTTTGGCATATAATGAAACTATATTCTTTTTATGGCCACGATGATTTTATAATATTGTGCGGCTATAAAAGCTATTTAATTAAAGAATATTTTGCAAACTATTATTTTCATGAGGCGGATCTGACTGTTGACCTAAAAAATAATGCTATTAATGTTCATCATTCGAATGCTGAGCCCTGGCAAATAACAATGGTAGATACTGGATTGGATACAATGACCGGAGGAAGAATTAAACGGGTATCAGATTACATTGGGAAGGAGACTTTTCTCCTGACCTATGGAGACGGCGTTGGGAATGTCAACATCGGGGAACTAATTGCGTTTCATAAACAACATAATAAAAAAGCGACTGTCACGATTGTTCAGCCATCAGGAAGATTTGGAACTATAAACTTTGATGATAAAGAGGAGGTTACGGTCTTTTCATTCCAAGAAAAACCTGCTGGAGACGGTTCTTGGATAAATGGCGGTTTTTTTGTTTGTGAACCTGATGTCTTGAATTACATAAGAGATGACCAAACAATTTGGGAAAAAGAGCCGCTTGAACATTTAGCGAAAGAAAAAGAATTAGTGGCATTTAAACATTACGGGTTCTGGAAGCCAATGGATACACTCCGTGAAAAAACAGAACTTGAGAATTTATGGAACACAGAAAAAGCACCATGGAAAATATGGGATTAGAAATGAAGAATCTTTTTAACGAGGTCTTTGATGGTAAAAAAGTATTAATCACCGGAGATACCGGTTTTAAAGGTTCCTGGCTCGCGATATGGCTTACAGAGTTGGGCGCCAAAGTCTATGGTTATGCATTGCCTCCACGTTCTGAATTTGAGAATTATTCAGTATGTGGTTTAAGTAATTGTATCCATCATCAAGATGGCGATATTCGTGATGCAGAAGCATTACTCTCCTTTTTTAAAAAGGTTCAACCCGATATAGCATTTCATCTCGCGGCCCAGCCTATTGTATTGGAATCATACGAAAATCCGCATTACACTTTTGAAACCAACATGATGGGCGTGGTCAATTTTTTTGAAGCTGTGAGAAAAACACCATCAGTAAAAGTAGCTCTAAATATAACAAGTGATAAATGCTATCAGAATAATGAATGGATATGGGGTTACCGAGAAAATGATCCGATGGGGGGTCATGATCCCTACAGCGCATCTAAAGGATGTTCAGAATTGATCACGCAGTCTTATTCCCATTCCTTTTTCTCATCTGGGGAAAGCTGTGCTATAGCCTCAGCAAGAGCCGGAAATGTAATTGGTGGCGGGGACTGGGCACCTTATAGGATAGTCCCAGATTTTTTCAGGGCCCGGAAGGAAAATCAAAAGCTTATTATCCGGAATCCTGAAGCGGTAAGACCATGGCAACATGTTCTTGAGCCACTTGGTGGTTATCTTTTATTAGCTTCAAAGCTTTGGACTGATGGTGCTGTCTTTTCCGGGGGATGGAATTTCGGCCCGGTGGAAACTAATAATACAACTGTGCGGGAACTTGTCAAATCAATAATTAACATTTCAGGGAAAGGGAAATATGAAGCTCCAAATTCTGAAAAAACCCTACATGAAGCAAAACTGCTTAAACTCGATATTTCAAAGGCTAATGTTTTATTAAAATGGTTGCCGGTATTAAATCTTGAGGAGACAGTAGAGCTTACGGTCAAAGGTTATATCTATTCCGCTCAGACATCAAGTAAGATTTACAAACGAAGGGTAGATCAAATTGAGGAATATATTTTTAAAGCCAATGAAAAAAATATAACCTGGATATTTTAATTTTTTATTAAACAACAATTCATAGTGAATAATCCCTTAAATGTAGATTTAAAATATATTCTTGATCGTACAAGTAAAATTCTTCAGGGATTAAACGGGAAGAAAATTCTCCTGACTGGTGGGACTGGATTTTTTGGAAAATGGCTTCTGGAAACTTTTTCCTATGCAATTAAGAAAATATCTATTAATGTTCATGTTTATATTTTATCAAGAGACCCTGAAGCATTCATCATCCGCTACCCCCATTTGGGTAAAGAACCTTGTTTTACATTCTTGAAATGCGATGTTACAAATTTCACATTCCCAGATATGAATGTTGATTATATTATTCATGCAGCAACTGAAGCAAGTGCTAAGCTTAATCATGAGCAACCTCTAATGATGATCGACAATATCATAAATGGCACCCGCAATGTGCTGGAGTTTGGTAGAAAGAAAGGTGTCAAAAGAATGCTTTATATCAGTAGTGGCGCTGTTTATGGAGTTCAGCCGGATGGATTAAAAAGTTTTCCGGAAGATTATGCAGGAAGCCCTGATCCATTGAATCCTTTATCTGCTTACGCAGAGGCAAAAAGAACTGCCGAATTATTGTGTGTGTGTTATAGCAAGCAATATCTGATTCAGATAACGGTTGCCAGGTGTTTTGCGTTTGTTGGCCATTACCTGAATCTTGATTCCCATTTTGCTATAGGTAATTTTATCCGTAATGGTTTGAATGGCGAAAACATTATTATCAAAGGAGATGGAAAACCTTTACGATCATACATGTATGCTGCCGATCTGGTAATTTGGCTACTAAACATACTGGCGCTTGGAAAATCCTCCGAGGCCTATAATGTAGGTTCTGATGAAGTTGTATCGATTAAAGAATTAGCATTTAGGGTTGCTGCTTATTACCCGGGTCTAAAGGTCGAAATACTAAACCAGACAAATCCAACAGATCGAAACCAAAATTATATTCCGGATGTGTCAAAATTCAAAAAGGAGTTTAATGTGAATCAAACCATTGATTTAGAGAATGCTATTAAAAAAACCATGGCATATTATCAAACCAAAAAAATAGAATGATAAAGGTTTCCGATTATATTGCGAAACGCTTGTCTGAGAAAGGGATTAAGGACATATTTATGATTTCCGGGGGTGGCGCCATGCACTTAAATGATTCGTTAGGCAATCATCCGGTATTAAAATATTGGACCAATCATCACGAGCAAGCCTGCGCGATTGCTGCAGAGGGTTATTATCGGGCCAGTGGTAAAATGGCAGTGGTTAATGTCACTTCCGGCCCTGGGGGGCTTAATTGCCTTACTGGGGTTATGGGACAATGGACAGATTCAATCCCTGTACTATATATTTCCGGGCAGGTAAAATATGAAACCACCATATATTCCTGCAGAGAGGTCGGATTAAGACAACTAGGCGATCAGGAAGTGGATATTATCAGTGTTGTCAAACCTTTGACCAAATATGCAGTAGTACTAGATGACCCGTATGATGTTAAGAAGGTTATCGACAAAGCGATCTTTATTGCGAACTCAGCTCGAAAAGGTCCTGTTTGGATTGATATTCCATTAGATGTTCAGGGGGCTATGGTTGATGAAAATGTACTTGAAGAATATAATCAAGATGAAGATGCCATGGCAGATAATTCTGATGAGATAAATAAAAAAGCAGATGAGGTTGTTCAACTCCTTTTGAAATCTAAAAGACCCATAATAATTGCCGGTCATGGAATACGTTTATCAAGTGGGCAATATAGTTTCAGGAAGCTTCTTAAAATATTAAATATTCCTGTAGTAACAACATTCAATGGGTGTGATGTTATCTCAACAGATCACCCGAATTATGCAGGAAGGATCGGAACAATTGGGAACCGTTCTGGAAATTTCACATTACAGAATGCCGATCTGGTTTTATGTTTGGGCTCAAGAAACAACATCAGACAGGTAAGTTACAATTGGCAAGACTTTGCCCAAAAAGCAATAAAAGTTATAGTTGACATCGATAAGACCGAATTGCTCAAACCAACAATAAAACCGGATATACCTGTTCTATCCGATGTGAATTTCTTTTGTGAACAATTGATAAATAAAATGAACAGACTTACTGTCCCTGATTTTTCGAATTGGATGAAATGGGTTAAAGAGCGGTTGGTTAAGTACCCTACTGTCCTTTCTGAATATAAAAACTCCAAACAAATTCATCCTTATTATTTTATAAAAAAACTGACAGAATTAATGTCTTCTGATGGGATCTTGATAGCTGGCAACGGGACTGCTTGTGTTGCTGCATTTCAGGCTGGTGAAGTTAAAGAAGGGCAACGGATGTTCTGGAATTCAGGTTGTGCAGCAATGGGATATGATTTGCCTGCTTCTATCGGCGCTTGTATTGGGTCTGGTGTAAGGGATGTTATTTGCCTGGCTGGCGACGGAAGTATTCAGATGAATATCCAGGAGTTGCAAACAGTAAAACACTATAATCTGCCGATTAAAATATTTTACCTGAATAATGCCGGCTATATTTCCATCAAGCAAACCCAAGATAATTTTTTCGAAGGCAGGAAAGTGGGTTGTGATAACACCAGCGGCGTAAGCTTTCCGGATATTATCAAACTTGCAGAAGCATACAACATATCAGGTGCCACTTTATTAACCACGGATGATATTGATAACAAGCTAAAGAAGATATTAACCAAGAATGGAGCAGTTGTTTGTAAAGTAGTTCTTAAAACGGATTATATTTTCAGCCCCAAAGTCTCTTCTGAAAAATTGCCGGATGGCAGGATGATATCTAAACCGCTGGAAGACATGTACCCATTTCTTGACAGGAATGATTATAATTCTAATTTAATTAAATAAAATTCAATAATTATGAATCCAAGAGAAATTAGAATGGTCGATGCTTTAAAAGATCTTAAGGAAAATCATCATGTTGTTGGGATAAAAGCAGAGTTTGAAGCAGAGGGGACACGCATGGAGGAGGCTCTACGGCTTAAAGAAGTAATTACAAAAGCCGGTCTTGATATGACCATTAAAATTGGAGGTTGTGAAGCTATAAAAGATATGTTTGATGCCCGGTCAATTGGGGTGACAAGGATAGTTGCTCCTATGATTGAATCCCAGTATGCATTAAAAAAGTATCTTCAGGCGACGCAACTAGTTTTTCCTATTGATGAATGGAATAATATGAATTTTTTAGTTAATGTAGAGACCATCTCTGCAGTTAAAGTTTTTGACGAGATGCTTCAACTGCCCGAAATTGGAAAACTAAAAGGTATTGTTTTAGGAAGGGTTGATATGACCGGGTCCATGGGATTATCGCGTGAAAATATCAATGATGATGCGGTTTTCAATATTGCAAGTGAGGTTTTTTCCAAAGCCAGGCAAGCAAAGATGGAATGTGTAATCGGTGGAGGAGTATCTGCTTTTTCATTACCATTCTTCCGCAATCTTCCTGAACATGCGACTCTTGATTTTTATGAAACGCGTAAAGTTATCTTCAAGTGCCCTGAGGCCTTATCTAATAATGCAGATAAGGGTATTCTCAAAGGGGTCGGATTTGAATTAATGTGGTTGAAAAATAAACGGGACTTCTATAAAATGATCTTCGAAGAAGATTTAATGAGAATAGATATGTTGCAAAAAAGATATGATAAGCTTATCGAACAAGCTGGAGGCACATATAAATGAACCAAAAACAGGTCCGTATTGCTCAGAACTTGAGTTCTGAATTTCCCGTATGATTAATAATATCAAACTGTCAGAAATCAAAGCCATTGCATTCGATTTAGATGGGGTAATTTATTTAGGAAAAAACCTTCTACCGTTTGCTAATATGACGCTAAAAATGCTGGATGAACAAAAGATTGATTATTTTTTTATCACAAATAACTCTTCTAAAACACGAAAAGAGATTGAAAATAAATTGAACCGATTGGGTATTAAAGTTTCTTATAAAAAAATTTACAGTTCTGCTTATCTTGCTGGCAGATATATTAGCGAAATGTATCAGATGAACCCACCGACTGTTTATGTAATTGGTTCGGATGGTTTGAGAAATGAATTATTGGAAAAAGGAATTAGAGTATCTTCCCAGGAAAGAATAAGTAATATGCTATTGGTTGGTTATGACGTGGAATTCAATTATCAGACTATTGTGAATGGATTTAAAGTCCTTTTAAAGGATTCAATATTTATAGCTTGTAATCTTGAAACACGCTTTCCAAGTGAAGAGCATAAATGGATGCCCGGATGTGCATGCATGGTTGCGGCAATTGAGGCAGCGTCTGGGAAAAAGCCGGATTATATTATTGGTAAACCAAACACATTTATGCTTGAATTAATTGCCAGAGAACATAATCTAAAGCCAGCGGAAATACTTGTGGTCGGGGATACACCCGAAAGCGATATTTTTATGGCGAACAAATTTGGATCACCCTCTGCACTTTTCATTCCAAGAAATGAATTTGAAGAATCATCGCCATGTCTCAGCTATGGATGTTCACCGACTATTTTTATCAAAGATCATCGTGACTTAATGACTTTGCTTAAGGAAAATTAGAATTGTTAAAGATTTGATTTGATAGTATGCCGACTTCAGATGAATTAAAATCTAATATTCTACGTTTAGTCAGGGAATATTATTCAGCAAAATTCATAGATAAGCCATTTACTGCCGGAAAAGAAATTCTTCATTATGCAGGCCGTGTTTTTGACGAAAAGGAATTGGTCAACCTTGTTGATTCATCTTTGGATTTCTGGCTTACAGCCGGTCGATTTTCCCAGGATTTTACAGAAAAACTGGAAGATTTTCTTGATATATCAAACATCATTCTTACAAACTCCGGATCATCTTCCAACCTTCTTGCATTTAGCGCGTTAACTTCTAAAAAACTAGGAAGTAAAAGACTATTACCAGGTGATGAAGTCATAACAGTGGCAGGTGGTTTCCCTTCAACCATTTCACCCATTGTTCAGCATCAGATGATCCCGGTATTTCTCGATATAGATTTAGGAACCTACAATATTAATATATCTCATCTGAGAGATGCACTTTCTCCCAGAACAAAAGCGGTGATGCTTGCTCATACTCTAGGTAATCCGTTTAATTTGAAAGCCATCATGGAGATTGTCCAGGATCATGATCTTTGGTTTATAGAAGACAATTGTGATGCACTGGGAGCAAAATATGACGGGAAACTAACAGGTTCTTTCGGACATATATCAACAGTGTCTTTTTATCCTGCTCATCAAATAACTACCGGAGAGGGAGGTTGCGTTGCTACCAATGACGACCTGTTGGGTCAGATTATCCGTTCGTTCCGTGATTGGGGTCGTGATTGCTATTGTGAAGGAGGAGAAAACAATACTTGTGGAAAAAGATTCACCCAGCAATTTGGCACATTACCATCAGGATATGACCATAAATATGTTTATTCGGAAATAGGTTATAACCTGAAGATGACCGATATGCAGGCAGCAATAGGATCTGCACAGATTGATAAACTTCCAGGTTTTATTGAAACCAGAAAAAAGAATTTTAATAAAATCTATGATGGGCTGAAAAATCTGGAATCATATCTGATACTTCCCGAAGCCACTGAAAACTCAGAACCATCGTGGTTTTGTTTTATTCTAACGGTAAAAGAGAATATGGGATATTCAAGAAATGAAATCGTTGAGTTTCTGAATCAAAATAATATCGAAACACGGAATTTATTTGCCGGTAATCTTTTAAGACATCCGGCATACATGGACATCAACCATAGGGTGGTGGGATCATTGATTAAAACCGACTATATCATGAATAGTACCTTTTTTGTGGGTATCTATCCAGGATTAAACGATGAAAAGATAAATTATATGATTGAAATGTTTCATGAGTTTTTTAGCAAGTTGAAAAAATAGTCTTGAATGGCATCACCTAAAAAAATTCCGGCGACAGTCACAAAGGTAATTCGCCATTCCGAAACC
Organism: uncultured Bacteroidales bacterium; assembly: GCA_963785325.1. Lineage (GTDB taxonomy): Bacteria > Bacteroidota > Bacteroidia > Bacteroidales > FEN-979 > FEN-979. The sequence continues at coordinate 273,236 of CAWAVC010000025.1, forward strand.
ATTATTGAATACACATTTCTTCCTAAAGGGCGACTCCCTTCCTTTAAACCCGGTCAGTTTCTGCATCTCGCAATTGACCCGTATGATCCAAGCCAAAACTGGCCAGATTCCAGGGTATTCTCTATAGCCAACGCACCTGGATCAGAAACAATCAAAATCTTGGTATCTGTAAAAGGGAGATTTACTTCCAGAATGGCAAATGAACTGGTCGAAGGCTCTTCAGTATGGCTCAAGTTTCCTTATGGTAACTTCACTTTTGAAACACCAGGAGCAGGTATTGTCCTGATTGCGGGTGGTACAGGAATTACACCTTACATAAGTTTCTTTGAGGATCACTGCGAAAAAGACTTTGGCTACAATATTTCTTTATATTATGGTGTAAGGGAAGAAAGGTTCATTATTTTTAAAAAGATGTTTGAAGAATTCCGAAAAAGGCATCCCAAATTTAATTATTTAATATTTTGTGAAGGGCCTTATAACAATAAAAATAATTGTAAAAAAGGGATTATCGATATATTACAGATAATTAAGGAGAATCCATATGACTCGAATTTTTATATTTCCGGTCCTCCCTTGATGATAGACTTTGTAAAGAAGAATTTAATAAATCATAATATTCTTCAAACGAGAATTTTTATTGATGAATGGTAATATTACGTATTTGAAATCAATCAAAGAGCGTTTGCCAAAGAGATTTATTCTTTTCCTTATCGTTGGAGTGATAAATACATGTTTTGGATATGGCTTATTTGCTTTGTTGATTTATTTAAAATTACATTATTCACTGGCATCCTTGATTTCTACATTCATGGGTATTTTATTTAATTTCAAGACGACTGGTGTCATAGTCTTCAAGAATAATAATAATCTGTTGATATTCAGATATTTTCTGGCATATGGGATAACTTATTTGATTGGATTATTGTTCCTCTTTGTAACTAATCATTTCAAAATCAGCAATTATATTGCAGGTGCGGCCTGGCTATTACCAGGCGCAATTATTTCATATTTCCTTATGAAGTCATTTGTATTCAAGTTCAAAGAATCGAAATAAATCAACCAATGCATTATGGAAGAACGAAAGAAACTTATCAGTATCGTAACAGCTTGTTATAACGAAGAAGGAAATATTGAGCAACTCTATATACGTATCAAAAATATTTTCAGGAATTTAACAACATATGATTATGAGCATATTTTTATTGATAACAACTCTCATGATCAATCAAGAAATATTTTGAGGGAGATCGCTTCAAAGGACAATAATGTTAAAGTTATTTTTAATACACGTAACTTCGGTCATATTCGTTCTCCGTTACATGCCATCTACCAAGCAAACGGCGATGCCATCATTAGTATTGTAGCAGACTTTCAGGACCCTCCAGAAATGATCGTGGATTTTTTAAAAAAATGGGAAGAAGGATATAAAATTGTCATTGGGATTAAGAAAAAAAGTAATGAAAACTTTTTTATGTTTTTTATACGAAAAAAATTCTATAGCATCTTGAATAAATTTTCCGATATTGAACTTATTAAAAATTTTACCGGCTTTGGATTATATGACAAAAGTTTCGTTGATATTATAAAAAAAATCAATGACCCATATCCTTACTTTCGGGGATTGATTCCTGAGTTCGGATTAGAGCGATATGAGATTGAATATGTACAACCCAAAAGGGAAAAGGGAAAATCGGCACAAAGTTTCATTACACTTTACGATATGGCCATGCTGGGATTTGTTAATTATTCGAGAATTCCATTACGCATGGCAAGTTTTGTCGGCTTTTCAATTGCAATAGCAAGCCTTATTGTTGCTTTGGTCTATTTTATCTACAAACTAGTTTTCTGGTATCAATTTGATGTTGGTCTTGCTCCTCTTGTTATAGGTTTATTCTTTTTTTCTTCCGTCCAACTAATTTTCATTGGTATTATTGGTGAATATGTCGGATCAATTTTAACTCAGATTCAGCATAAGGACAGACCATTGGTAATTGAAAAGGAAAGAATAAATTTTGGCACTTTGTAATATTGAGTGGGTAACATAAACAGGTTTAACTATACTGATCATCAAAAGAGGAGTTCAAGTCTATGGTTATTTAGTTTATTATCAATGTCTTTAATGAGTTTTTTCATATAAGTCAACAACAAAGTGACAATAATTTCGATATTAATTGAGGATAACGCCTCACACACAGGCTTTTACGAGGTTATCTCCCAATTATACTAAAAACGGGATAAAATTGCACATTTTATGATTACGATAAAAACCTTCTGTCAATTAACAAACAATGTATTGTTAAGAATTTCTATGCAAGAGTATTGGATGTAAAAAAGAAGCATACCAATTTAGGATTTTCCCAAACCTATTGATATGCTTCAATTAAATCTCAGCAAAGCCGAAATTCAACGACTAAAGTATGAAAGATTTTATTATCCATGTCCGATAGTTCAAAAAAGATTAT